>CACMRF010000001.1 GCA_902615995.1 uncultured SAR116 cluster alpha proteobacterium
GATATGCTTAACTTTTTGTCCTTTACAAAAGAAGAAATCGATGCTGCTAATATTCATGTTTGCGGATCTATGACACTAGAAGGAGCGCCTCATCTAAAAGAAGATCACCTTAACGTTTTTGACTGTGCAAATGTATGTGGAAGAATTGGCAAAAGATTTTTATCAGTTGATAGCCATATAAAGATGATGGCAGCAGCACAACCTTTTATTTCAGGTGCTATTTCTAAAACAATTAACATGCCGAATAACTCATCAATAGAAGATTGCAGTGATGCTTACATGTTATCTTGGAAGTTATGCCTAAAAGCTAATGCTCTTTACAGAGATGGTTCAAAATTAAGTCAACCTCTTAACTCAAGTTTGATTGAAGATGAAGATATTAATGATGAAGAAGTAGTTACTGAAAAGACAACAAAAGTTGTTGAAAAAATAGTTGAAAGAGTGTTAAGAGCAGAAAGAGAAAAATTGCCACATAGAAGGAAAGGATATACTCAAAAAGCAATAGTAGGAGGTCATAAGGTCTATCTCAGAACTGGTGAATATGAAGATGGTAAGTTAGGTGAAATTTTCATTGATATGCATAAAGAAGGTGCTGCTTTTAGATCTTTAATGAATAACTTCGCAATTGCCGTTTCAATTGGATTGCAATATGGAGTCCCTTTAGAAGAATTTGTTGAGGCGTTTACATTTACTAGATTTGAACCGCAAGGTATAGTTACTGGAAATGATACTATCAAAATGTCTACATCTATTTTGGATTATATTTTTAGAGAATTAGCAATTTCTTATCTTGATAGAAATGACCTGGGGCATGTTGATGTTAATAATATTGATACAAGTCCAACAGGTGTTGGTGTAAGAGGAGATGAAACAACTCATAAAGTTGCGTCAAGAGGGTTTGTGAGAAGAGAACTTAAAGTTGTATCTGGAGGGGGGGCTGATAATGTATCAGTTTTTCAAACTAAAGACTATCTAGATACATACGAAAACAAGATAACAGATATGAATGAAGATGAAACTAGCGAAGTGCTAGTAAAGCAAAACTTAGCTATATCTAAAGAAATTGAAGCTAAAATCAAAGGTTTTGAAGGTGAGGCTTGTGGAGAATGTGGTAATTTTACATTAGTCAGGAATGGGACATGTATGAAATGCAATACATGTGGTGCTACCTCTGGATGTTCTTAATTAGTGAAAGTATATAATTTATGTATATTGAAGAAAATTTAAAAAACCATCAGATAGAATTAGAAGATGCTTCAACGCCAGCTGGGAACTATGTACCTTACATAATTACTAGCAAACTTGTTTTTATATCTGGTCAATTACCATTTAAACAAGGAAAGATACCTATAACAGGTATTGTTGGTGAAACAGTTAGTTCAGAAGATGCGATTGAGATGGCAAAATTATGCGCTCTAGCACTAATCAGCCAATTAAAATTAGCTTGTAATGGAGACCTTAATAAAGTTTCAAGAGTAGTAAAATTAGGTGGATTTGTCGCCTCAGCCTCATCTTTTACATCACAACCTACAGTAATTAATGGTGCCTCAGATATTATGGTTAAAGTATTTGGAGAACAAGGAAAGCATTCTCGATTTGCAGTAGGCGTCTCCAGTCTTCCACTAAATGCCCCGGTTGAAATTGAAGGAATTTTTGAGCTTAAATAAAATAAAATGAATTTGGATATAATTTCAAATATATCTAAGATTAGTTCAGAAGCTTGGAATAACTTGAATATCAATGATCATCCATTTACAAGTTATGATTTCTTATATGCTTTAGAAGAATCTAAGTCTGTTTGTGCAGAGACAGGTTGGCTTCCTCAACATATAATTGTAAAAGATATTGATAAAAAAATTATAGGAATTTTACCTAATTACCTTAAAAGCCATTCTTATGGAGAATATGTATTTGATCACAGCTGGGCAAACGCCTATCAAAAAGCAGGAGGTTCATACTACCCTAAATTAATTTCAGCTATACCTTTTACACCTGTAAAAGGACCACGTTTTTTATATAAAGAAAGTAAAAAAGAAATCATTATTAAAAGTATTAGCCAATTTATGATGGATCTTGCGAATACAAATAATTTAAGTTCTGCTCATATAAATTTTTTAGATGAAAACACTGATCACATTTTAGAAAAAAAAGGATGGTTAAAAAGAGTTGGTTTACAATTTCATTGGAGAAACAATGGTTATTCTAGTTTTGAAGATTTTTTAGAAGAGCTAAAAAGTTCGAAAAGAAAAATGATTAAAAAGGAAAGAGATTATATTAAAAAAACAGGTATTGTTATAAATAGGATTAGTGGTAATGATTTAAATTCGATAATTTGGGATCAATTTTATAAATTTTATTTAGATACAATAGATAAAAAATGGGGAAGTGCTTATTTGACAAGAGATTTTTTCTCATCTATATCAGAAAAGTTAAATAAAAAAATTGTTCTCATTATAGCAGAAAAAGATGATCAAATAGTTGCTGGTGCTCTAAATTTCATGGATAAAAATTGTTTATATGGTAGAAATTGGGGATCTAAAATTGATGTCCCTTTTCTTCATTTTGAGATGTGTTATTATCAGGCTATAGATTATGCAATTGATCAAAAATTAAAGATTGTTGAAGCTGGTGCTCAAGGGCATCATAAAATTAAAAGAGGATATTTAGCTAAACCAACTTTTAGTTATCATTATCTTCCAAACTCTTCATTTAGAAATGCTGTTTCATCTTTTATAAATGATGAAAAAAGACATATTCAAGAAAACATTGATTATGTTAATAATCATGATAATCCTTTTAAATTAAAAAATTAAATCTTAATTTTTGTATTTCTATTATCTGATGTTTTAGTAGAAGACTCAGATTTAATAATTAATTCATCTTTTTTGTTATCTACAAAAACGTTACCCCCTTTTACTAACTTTCCAAACAAAAGTTCTTCAGCTAATGGTTTTTTAATTTTTTCTTGAATTAATCTATTTAAAGGTCTTGCTCCAAAAATCTTATCATATCCTTTTTTAGCTAACCAATGTCTTGCTTCATCAGAAAGCATTATAGAAACCCCTTTATCGGATAATTGTGCCTCTAATTGCATTATAAATTTATCTACTACCATTTTAATTACTTCTATATCTAAATAGTCAAATGGTATAACAGCATCTAACCTATTACGAAACTCTGGAGTAAATAATTTTTCAATTGCTTGTGTATCAGCATCATTTTTTGTGTCATTTAAAAATCCAATGGATGATCTTGATAACTCTGAAGCCCCTGCATTAGTAGTCATAATTAAAATAACATTTCTAAAATCTACTGACTTACCATTATTATCAGTTAATTTACCGTGATCCATCACTTGAAGTAATAAGTTAAACAAATCAGGATGTGCTTTTTCAATTTCATCTAAAAGTAATACTGAATGGGGATTTTGATCAATTGCATCAGTTAATAATCCTCCTTGATCAAAACCAACATAACCCGGAGGTGCACCTATCAACCTGGAAACGGTATGTCTTTCCATATATTCTGACATATCAAATCTAGTGAGTTTAATACCATATGACTCAGACAACTGTCTTGCCACTTCAGTTTTCCCAACTCCAGTAGGGCCAGAGAATAAATAACAACCTATTGGTTTTTCTCCTTCTCTGAGACCTGCCCTTGACAATTTTACACTTGAAACCAAGGCAGATATAGCTTTATCTTGGCCATAAACCATTCTTCTCAGATCACTCTCTAGATTTAAAAGTGCCTTTTTATCATCTTTAGAAACATGTTTTGGAGGTATTCTAGCAATTAAAGCAACTGTTTCTTCTATTTCTTGTTTATCAATTGTTTTCTTTCTTTTGTTTTGAGGCAGAAGCATCTGTGCAGCTGCTGTTTCGTCAATTACATCAATAGCCTTATCAGGAAGTTTTCTTTCATTTATATATCTAAAAGATAATTCAACTGCAGTTTTAATTGCGTCATTGGTAAACTTAATTTTATGGTGATCTTCGTATCTTGATTTAAGTCCCATTAAAATTTTGATTGCATCATCAACATTAGGTTCTTTTACATCTATTTTTTGGAATCTTCTTACTAAAGCTCTGTCTTTATCAAAATAACCTCTATATTCTTTATATGTAGTTGAACCAATGCATCTAAGTGTCCCTGTTTGAAGAACAGGCTTTAGTAAATTTGAGGCATCCATTGCACCACCACTCGTAGCGCCAGCACCAATTATTGTATGAATTTCATCAATAAATAATATTGCATTTTCATTCTTTTCAATTTCTTTAATAACTGCTTTTAAACGTTCTTCAAAATCCCCTCTATATCTTGTACCTGCTAAAAGTGCCCCCATGTCAAGAGCATAAATTTCAGATTTCAATAACACTTCTGGAACCTCGCCTTTAACAATTTTATCTGCAAGTCCTTCTGCTATAGCTGTTTTTCCTACACCAGGATCCCCAACCAATAAGGGATTATTCTTTGTTCTTCTACATAAAACTTGTATGGTTCTATTAAGTTCTTTCTCTCTTCCAATGACTGGATCAATTTTTCCAGATGCAGATTTTTCATTCAGATCAATAGCATATTTTTTTAATGCACTTTCTTTTTTTGAATTTATTTGAGTCTCTACATCCGTATCTTCATCAGTTTTAGATTGAGAATAGTTTGGATCTTTTGCAAGACCATGACTAATGAAACTAACAGCATCTAGTCTTTTCATATTCTGCTTTTGAAGTAAATATACTGCATAACAATCTCTTTCAGAGAACATAGCAACTAAAACATTTGCTCCATTTGCTTCGTTTTTTCCTGATGATTGAGTATGTATGACAGCTCTTTGAACAACACGTTGAAACCCTGATGTTGGCTGAGTATCTATATCTTCATTTGAACTAACAATTGATTTTAAATCTTTATCTAAATAACCATTAAGATCATCTTCTAGAAGTTTTATATCTACACCACAAGCTTTAAATACTTCTATTGCATCTTTATCTTCTAATAATGAAAACAATAAATGCTCTAAAGTCGCAAACTCATGCTTTTTGGAGGATGCTAAATTCATTGCACGTCTTAAAGTTTCCTCTAATGATCTTGATAACATTATTTATTCCTTTTCTAATTGCATTTGAAGTGGATGTTCATATTTACGGGCATAATTTGTAACTTGTACTGCTTTAGTTTCTGCTATTTCATATGTGTAAACACCACAAACACCAATACCTTTTTGATGAACATGAAGCATAATTTGTGTAGCCTCATCTTGTCTTTTTCCAAAAAATTTTTCTAAAACCTCAATAACAAATTCCATTGGAGTGTAATCATCATTTAACATCAAAACTTTATATAAAGATGGTTTTTTAGTTTTAGGTTTTACCTTTGTTAGTACACTTCCATCAGTTTGATTATTATTATCTTCTGATTCAGATCGGATATTGAGATATTTTCTTTTCATATATTTAATTTAATAATTAAAGACTTTGGTATCAATACTTTTAGAAAATATTTTATAAATTAAGTCTTTTTAAACATCTAAATATTGTATATACATATACATATATATCAACATAATGTATTATAATTTATTATACTCAAAATTTTAAATGAATATTATTATCCTATTTAAAGCGTCATACATAAAAATTTTGATGTTATTCCTTTTTTTTCTAAGTTCATTTTATTTTAATAAACCTTCTTACGGAAAGTACGCATCAATTATTATTAATGAAAAATCAGGAAAGGTTTATCATTCAATTAATGCTGATACAAGGAATTACCCTGCTTCACTTACTAAAATAATGACAATTTACATGATTTTTGAAAAATTAAAAAACAAAAAAATTAAAATGAATACTAAACTTAAGGTATCTAAACGAGCTTCAAGGCAACCCCCATCAAAACTAGGATTATACCCAGGTCAAAAAATCACTGTTAAACAAGCAATTCTTGCACTCGTTACCAAATCAGCAAATGATGTTGCTACTGTTGTTGCTGAAAATTTTGAAAAAACTGAAAGAAGATTTGCATACAAAATGACCAGAAAAGCTAAAAGTATTGGTCTTAATCGTACTATTTTTAAAAATGCATCCGGACTTCCAAACAAAGGTCAACTTTCTACAGCAAGAGACATGGCAAAACTAGCAGTAGCTATTAGAAAAAACTTTCCTGAATTTTTTTATTTTTTTAATAAAAAATCATTTGTGTTTAATGGTATTGAGTATCGTAATCATAATAATTTACTTGGCTCTTATTTTGGTGCAGATGGTATTAAAACAGGCTATACCAAAGCATCAGGATTTAATTTAGTTGCTTCTGTTGAAAGAAATGGCCAAAGAATAATCGGAGTCGTTTTTGGTGGGAAAACTGCAAGAACTAGAGACAAGCATATGGTTAAGTTATTAAATAAATTTATAAAAACCCCTGTTGTACGAACTGCTAAGCTCTCTGAAATACCTTCCCAAAGACCAGATTTTATTTCATATCCTGTTGTAAAAAAACCAAAAAACTTCTCTGTTTATACCGTTAGTGAATCAGAAGACTGGTTTATACAAATAGGAGCTTTTAGAAACAAACTTAATGCACATATTGCTGCAAAAAAAGCTCGCAATGCAGCCCCTGAACAACTTGGTAATTTACCTGCTTCTTTACAAAAAATTAATGAACCTCTAGAAAACTTAAAAGTAAAGAGATCTCTCTGGAGAGTTAGGTTTATTGAATTAGCTGAAAATCAAGCAAGATCTGTTTGTGCTGAACTATGGTCATCAGGACTTAGTTGTATCCCTTTACCTCAAAAAAGCCTAAATTAATATTTTATTTAACAATCAAAAGTTCATTCCAATTAGTCGTGTATGATTTGGATTTGAAATGAGATTTCATATTCCATTTACTTTTGTTCTTTTTTGATTTTAATAATCCTTGAGATCCATAAAATAAAGTTTTTGAACCCATTTTATTATTAATATAATCTAGCATTATCATTCGTTTGTTTGATGATATATCATCTTTTTTATTTTTATTAAATAAACTACCCTGAATAATATAATCTTCTGATTTATAAAAAGAGCTAGTTTCATTTAAATTGATTTCTACACTTTTAATGTTTAAGTCAAGTAGCGTAACTCCGATTTTTTTATAACTAAACCCCAACCGATAAATTTTTTCTAATATTCTAAATCCACCTTGGATCAAATCAGGTGTGTTATTTATGGGCTCATCAAAATTTATTACTCCAGAGTTACTGTATTGTGATTCACTTTTTTTAAACTTGTTTGTATTAATAAAAACACATAAAGAGCTACACAAACCTCTTTGTAATCGAAGTTTTTCAGCTGCTCTAAAGATATGGTTTGATAATGCTTCTTTTAAACTTTGTAAATCAGTTACCATTTCTCCAAATGAACGCGAAACCGTGATAGATTTTTTAGAATGAACTTGTTCTAAATCTAAAGCTGAAATACCTCTTAATTCATACACTATTCTTTTCCCAACAACAGAAATATGTTGTTTTATGTGATTGGGATTAGCTCTCTGTAATTGCAAGGCATTATTTATACCAATTTTTTTCAATCTATTTGCCCAACCTTTTGATATTCCCCAGATTGTTTCAAGTTCTAAATCATTTAATACTTGAGTAATTTGGTTTGCATCTTGAAGGTTATAAACTCCTTTATTTACATATTTTTTTGCTATTCTGTTAGCTAATTTTGCTAACGTTTTAGTTGGCCCTATTCCTACAGAAACGGGTATACCTGTCCATTGATATATTTTTTTTTTCATAAAAATCATTTTTTTATAAATATTACTTTTATTAAATCCATCTAAACCTAAAAAAGCTTCATCTATAGAGTAGACTTCAACGTCTGGTGTGAAGTGATAAAAAGAGTTCATTACTCTAGAAGACATATCTCCATACAAAGTGTAATTAGATGAATAAACTATTACCCTATTTTTTTTGATTAAATCTTTCCATAAATGCAGTGGTGCACCCATAGGAATACCCAAAGCTTTAGCTTCATTTGATCTAGCTATGATACATCCATCATTATTTGATAAAACAACAACAGGTTTATCATTAATAAGTGGATTAAAAACCCTTTCACAGGATACATAGAAATTATTACAATCAACTAATGCGTACAATTTTGTTTACCTTTTTTAGTAAACAGAATGAATAGCTGTAACAACTACTCCCCAAATTTCAATGTTCATATCTTCTTTTATCTCAATTGGTTTATATAAAGTATTCTCTGGCATTAAAATTAATTTTCCAGATTCCTTATATAGCCTTTTAACAGTCATGTGACCATCAACTACAGCAATAACTATTTTGCCATGTGAAGGTTTTAAACTTCTATCTACTATCAATATATCATTATCATTAATTCCAGCGCCGATCATAGAATCTCCAGTGACACGAACAAAAAAAGTTGCAGCTGGATGTTTAACTAAATGGCTATTTAAATCTAAATTTCTCTCTAAATGATCATCTGCAGGTGAAGGAAACCCAGCAGATATTTTACAACTATACAAGGGCAATTCTGAATCTGAATGAACTGCTTTATCTTTCAAGAAATTAGGTAAATCAAATATTTTAACACTATCTTGAGGTGAATAATGTCCATTTAAAATTAATATCTCTTTTGTTTTTTCTATACTTTCAATCATTTAATTCCTCTTTGTTCATGTTTTGTTCTATTTATACATAAAAAAAAAGTGATTGAAAAGTATTTTCAACAGTAATTAAAAAAATATTAAGATTTTTTATATTTATCTATTAATGACTCTAGATCATGGTCAACATTTTCGTCATAACCATGTTTTGATGAAAAAAATGCCAAGGCCATTAAACCAGAGCCAATAATAAAAGACATAACAATGCAAATTACAATAGCAAAAAATCCATGATTACTAATACTTATAAAAGCCCAATTAAACCATAGTTTAACAGCAAAATATAATACAAGAAGTAATACTGCTAAAAAAAGAGATATAATTATCTTATTTTTGCTAGAAAACATAAGTATAAATCAACTTTCTACTGACAACTGATTTTCAACAAGATTATACCAGTAAGAGATACCTAATGGAATAATTTCATCGTTAAAATCATATTTTGAATTATGTAACATACAACCACTTTTTCCTTCACCTGCTCCTAACCATATATAAGCTCCTGGTTTTTTTTCAAGCATATAAGCAAAATCTTCAGCACCCATAGATGGTGCAAGATTATCTTTAACATCTTTCGTTTTTACTACTTTTTTTGCAACTTCAATAGCAATGTCACTTTCCATCGAAGTATTAATAGTAACAGGATAACCCTCATTAATTTCAACCTTTGCAGTACAACCGTAAGCATTTGCAGTCGAATTACAAATATCAATAAATTGTTCTTTAACTAAGGATCTTGTTTTAGGATTTAATGTTCTTATCGTTCCAATAAAATTAGCATCTTGTGGAATAATATTAAAAGCTGTACCAGATTCTATTTTAGTAACGGAAACAACAACTGGATCAAGAGGATTTTGTTTTCTAGAAACTATCTGTTGCAAAGATTGTATCACGCCAGAAGAAGCAATTATTGGATCAGATGCATGATGTGGAGAAGCAGCATGACCTCCAACACCATGAATTAATACTCTGAATTGATCAAATGATGCCATTACGGGCCCTTTGTGAACAGCTATTTCTCCAACATCTAAACCTGGCCAGTTATGCAATCCCCATACACTTTCCATTGGAAAATTATCAAAAAGACCATCATTAATCATTTTTAAACCACCACCACCCCCTTCTTCAGCTGGTTGAAAAACAAAATATACTGTGCCACTGAATTTTTTTTCTTTTGAAAGAATTTTTGCTGCGCCTAGAAGCATAGCGACATGTCCGTCATGACCACAAGCATGCATTTTTCCTAAAAACTTTGACTTATAGTCAAAATCATTTTCTTCTTCAATAGGAAGTGCATCCATGTCAGCTCTTAACCCTATTGAACGATTACTTTTATGTTCTTGAGAGTTAGAACCTTTCAAAACACCTATAACGCCTGTTTTTCCGATCTTATTATGAACTTCTATCCCAAATGATTTTAGCTTTTCAGTAATATAATCTGCAGTCCAATTTTCTTCATAACAAAGTTCTGGATTAGCGTGAAGTTCATGTCTCCAAGTGGTGACCTCTTCATGAATCTTTTTAATGTTTTCTGAAATATTCATTGTTTAATATTGTGTTTGAGTATAATGATTATAAGCTAAAAAACAAATGTTTCTGTAGATATATATTTAAATGAAAAATCCAAGTACGTTAACTCAAAAAATGTTATTTGTCTTTTTGCCTTTTTCAGCTGGTTACTTTTTGTCATATGTTTACAGATCTACTAATGCAATTTTAGCTCCTTATCTTAACCAAGACTTAGGAATTAATGCGGAACAACTTGGCCTAATTACTTCAGTTTATTTTTTAACATTTGCTTTATTTCAATTACCATTAGGAATTCTACTTGATAAATTTGGAGCAAGAAAAGTACAAACGGTTTTGTTTTTTATAGCATCATTGGGTGCATCATTATTTGCATTAGGTGATTCTATATTTTCTTTAACGGTAGGAAGAGGTTTAATAGGCTTAGGCGTTTCTGGTGCTCTAATGGGCGCTTTTAAAGCGATGTCTATTTGGTTTCCAAAAGAACGACTAAGTTTATTAGTTGCATTATTTTTAGCTGTGGGAGGATTAGGAGCAATCTCATCATCATCACCTTTAGAATATCTACTTCAAATAACTGATTGGAGAACTATTTATTTTGCTTTATCTTTAACAACCTTTATAGTTGGTTTTTTAATTTTTATAATTGTGCCAGAAAAAAAAATTATATATGAAAAAGAAGAACCAGTATTAAAAGTTCTTAAAATAATTTACACTAACTATCATTTTTGGAGAGCTGGCCCTTTAGCAGGTTTGGTAGGTGGAACAACAATGGCAATTCAAGGCTTATGGGCAGGGCCATGGCTTGCTGATGTTGGAAAATTTAGTCAAACAGAAATAGCTGAAATCCTTTTTTTGTTCACAGTATCTATGACAATTGGAATTATACTTATGGGTATCATATCAGATAATTTAAGACGAAAAAATATTTCAACGATTAGTGTAATGGTTGGAATGATAATTATATTAATCATCCCAACTGTAGTTATAACTTTCGGGTTGCTTCCAAAAGCAATATGGCCGTGGGTTTTGTTTAGCTTAACCTCTTTTTGTGCAACATTATCATACTCAGGATTAAGTGACTATTTTCCATTAAATTACGCAGGAAGAGTCTCAACAGCTGTAAATTTAATAACATTTATGGTTGCCTTCATTGCTCAATATGCGATAGGAGCAATAATGCAATTTATTGATCCAGGCAAAATGACTGGATACTCATTATTCTCTTACCAAGTAAGCTTTGGTGTTTTTCTTGGTTTAATAATAATTTTATTAATTAATTATTTTATAATGACGTATTTTAAAAGCACTAAGGATAATATCTCTGGCATTCCCAAAGGTTAGAGTGATCTGACGGTTTTAAAATAAACCTATCATGTAATCTAAAATCTCCATCTTGCCAAAATTCAAACTCATTTGGTATAATCTTGAAACCACCCCAATGCTTTGGTCTTGGGACACTCTCATCAAATTTATTTTTGAATTCTTCAACTCTTTTTAATAAGGTCTCTCTATTTTTTAACGGTTGTGATTGAATAGAAGCCCAAGCACCTATTCTACTGCCTAGTGACCGACTTTCAAAATATTGATCTGATACTTTTTCGGGGATTTTATCAATTTCACCAACAACCCTTACTTGACGATTTATAGACTTCCAATAAAAACACAATGCAACTTTACCTGTTTCGAAGATTTCTCTAGATTTTCTGCTTTCATAATTTGTATAAAAAACAAAGTTTCTATTAATAATATCTTTCAACAAAACTGTTCTTACAGATGGAAATCCATTTTTGGAAACAGTAGCTATTTGCATAGCGTTAGGATCTCTGATTTCTTTATCTTGTGCCTCTTTGAACCATTTTTGAAATAATTCGATTGGATCTATTTTTTTATCTAATTCCATAATTTATTATGTTCAAATTTTTGCCATATTTATAGGTATTATATAATTTGATTTATAAGGAATTAAAGTAATGAAATTTATATTTAGTATTTTATTTATGTTTTTATCTACTGTTAGCTTCTCAAAAACTATAACTACACAAACAAATGGATATATAGAATCAGTAGAAGTTTTAAAAAAATATGTGACTCAGAATATACCTAAAAGAGAAAAAGTGTGTGAGATTAAAAGAGTACCTTTACAAAAAGCTTCTCAAGGGTTTGGAGCCGATAATTTGATTGGAGCTTTAATTGGGGGTGCAATTGGAAATAAAATTGGTGAAGGTGGTGGAAAACAAGGATCTACTGCTATAGGTGCTTTGATTGGCTCAGAAATAGTAAGAAATGATAAACAAGCTAGAGCAAGCAATAATGAATTTGTTGAAAAAGAAGTATGTAGAATTCAAACAATTACATATACAGAGACAACCGAGCAAATAACCGGTTACAAATTGAATATTGATATTGACGGCCAAATTTTAGAATTCATAAGTAATAAGTCTTATAATCCCGGCGATACAGTAAACATTAGGAAAAAAATTAGTTATTCTATAGATTAATTTAAATAATTTTATCTGTTTAAATTTATAATTATCTATTATAGTAAATAAACTTATACAAAGTGTATCTATATGAATAATTTAATGAAAGATAAACGTGGCTTAGTTATGGGAGTTGCTAATGACAAGTCCATTGGTTGGGGAATTGCTAAAGCTATTGCTGACCAAGGTGGAGAGCTTGCATTCACTTATCAAGGCGAGGCATTAAAAAAAAGAGTTATTCCATTAGCAGATAGCGTAAATTCTGATATAGTTCTTCCCTGCGATGTCTCAAATGATAGAGATATTGATAACACTTTTAATAAACTAAAAAAAGTCTGGCCTACAATTGATTTCTTAGTTCATGCTATTGCTTTCTCAGATAAAGAGGAACTCAAAGGTGAATATATTGATACATCAAGAGAAAATTTTATAAATACTATGGATATTTCCGTATATTCATTTACAGCAATTGCTCGTAGAGCATCCGTAATGATGCCTGATGGAGGTTCATTATTAACTTTAAGTTATTATGGTGCAGAAAAAGTGATGCCGCATTATAACGTTATGGGTTTAGCTAAATCTGCTCTTGAAGCTTCAGTTAGATACTTAGCTACGGATTTAGGTAAAGATAAAATTAGAGTAAATAGTATTTCTGCAGGGCCAATTAAAACCCTTGCTGCTAGTGGAATTGGAGATTTTAGATATATTTTAAAATGGAATGAATATAATTCACCAATGAAAAGAAATGTAACATTGAACGATGTTGGTGGAAGTGCTGTATATCTGCTTTCTGACATGTCAACCGGTGTATCTGGTGAAACTCACCATGTAGATTGTGGTTATCACGTTGTTGGAATGAAATCAATTGATGCCCCTGACATGACACCACCTAAAAATAATTGATATTATGTCATATAACTCATTTGGTAATTTATTTAGATTTACAAGCTATGGTGAAAGCCATGGACCAGCTATTGGATGCATAGTTGATGGAGTTCCACCAAATATTAGCCTAAGTGAAAAAGATATCCAAAAACTTCTTGATAGGAGAAAACCTGGGCAATCAAAATTTGTAAGTCAAAGGAAAGAAAGTGATAAAGTTGAAATTCTTTCAGGCGTATTTGAAAATAAAACAACTGGCCATCCCATTGCATTAAATATAAAAAATGAAGATCAAAGAAGTAAAGATTATAACGAAATTGCTAACAAATTTAGACCAAGTCATGCTGATATAACTTATCATGAAAAATATAAAATTCGTGATTATAGAGGTGGTGGAAGATCAAGTGCAAGAGAAACAGCTGTGAGAGTTGCTGCTGGAGCAATTGCTTTTAAAATACTTGAAGAACGTTTTCCAAAACTATTCATTAAAGCTAATGTAATTCAAATAGGAAAACACAAAATTAACAAAGACAATTTTTCATGGAATGAAGTTGATAATAACCCATTTTTTTGTGCGGACAAAGAAACGGTTCCAGTTTGGGAAAAAGATTTGAATTCATTAAGAAAAAGTGGAAATAGTACTGGTGCAATTATAGAAATTGTAGCTGAAAATGTCCCAAAAGGTTTAGGGAGCCCTATTTATAAAAAACTTGATTCTCAAATTGCAGAAGGATTGATGTCGATAAATGCTGTAAAAGGGGTAGAAATAGGATCAGGTTTCAAATCAGCATCATCTACTGGAAGTGAAAACAATGATGAAATATTTCCAGACAATAACGGTAGATATATTTTCAATTCAAATAACGCAGGTGGAATTTTAGGTGGAATTTCAACAGGTCAACCAATAGTTGCTAACTTCGCTGTAAAGCCAACAAGCTCTATATTAATAGAAAAAAATTCGGTTGATATTCAAAATCAAAAAACAAAAATTATTACTAAAGGTAGACATGATCCTTGCGTCGGAATTAGAGCTGTACCAATAGCTGAGGCTATGATGGCTATTATATTAGTAGATCAAATTATGATGCATGAAGCACAAATTGGTTCTTTAGCTAAATAAATTTTCAAATTACTTTTTACCATAAATTAGAAATTCTTTATTGCCTTTTGGCCCAAGTATAGGACTGTCAATAATACCTTTTATACTAAAATCAATTTCATTTTCAAAAAAAGCTGTTATATCATCCACAACCATCTGATGGTGTTCAGTATTTTTTACGACACCTCCTTTTCCTAAAAGGGTTTTTCCAATTTCAAATTGTGGTTTAATTAAACTAATTACCCAGCCATTATTTTTTAAGAATTTAATATTTGGTTTAATGACTTTTTTTAAAGATATAAATGATACATCACAAACAATAGCATCTAACTCATTCCTAACTATATCACTATCTAAATACCTTGCATTTGTTTTCTCTAGAACCTCTACACGAGCGTTATTTCTTAAATTCCAATCTAATTGTCCATAACCAACATCCACACTATAAACTTTTTTTGCTCCTTTTTTAATTAATACATCTGTAAAACCTCCTGTACTAGAACCTATATCCATTGCTATTATACCAGTACAATCAACTTCAAAGTCATTTATAGCTTTATCTAGTTTGTAGCCTCCACGTGAAACCCACATTTTATCTTTTTGTTTTAAAATTAAATTACAATTTATTTCGACTTTGGTGCCTGGCTTATCAATCCTTTGTGAATCAATAAATACATTACCTGATAAAATTAGTCCGATTGCTTCTTGTCTACTTTTTACAAGATTTTTATCAAAGAGCAATTTATCAATACGGACTTTAGTTATTTTTATAACCTTTGTTGATCTTTAAATTTAATTTAATTTTTTGAGCTTCTATATCAAATTTAATCTTATTATAAATACCATTTGTATCTAAGTTAGCTTCTGTTAATTGTTCATTTTGAGAGGCATGTTCTTGAAATAAATCTGGCAAATTTAAAGTTCTGATTATCTTAGAATTTACATTTAATAAATCACTAGAGGTAATAATATTTAAGCAATGAGAGGAAAAACCACCTCGTGAACCTTCTTCAACTATAAATAAAATTTTATGATTTTTATACAGATTTAATAAAAGATCTTCATCAATTGGCTTTGCAAATCTAGCATCCGCTACAGTTATATCATATCCCTCAGATTCAAGCTTTTTTGAAACTTCTAATGCTGTTTCTAATAAAGTTCCAATAGATAAAATAGCTATATCTGTTCCTTCTTTTATTATTCTTCCTTTTCCAATTGGAAGCTTTAGTAGATTTTTTGAAATTTCCATTCCTGTGGCTTCGCCTCTTGGATATCTGCAAAATATTGGTCCCGAATTATATAAAGAGGATGTATAAACCATGTCTTTTAATTCGTTTTCATCGCTTGGAGCCATGACAACAACATTTGGCAAACATAGTAAATAAGCTAGGTCAAAAGCTCCAGCATGAGTAGATCCATCTGCACCAACTAAGCCTGCTCTATCTAACATAAATTTTACAGGTAATTTTTGTATTACTACATCATGAATAACTTGATCATAAGCTCTTTGAAGAAAAGTAGAGTATATTGCAACAAAAGGTTGTATACCTTGCGAAGCAAGTCCAGCGGCAAATGTAACAGCATGTTGTTCAGCTATACCAACATCAAAAAATCTATTTTCAAATTTTTCTTTAAATTTATTTAGACCTGTGCCTGATGGCATGGCAGCTGTAATTGCTGTTATTTTTTCATTGTCTTCTGCGATATTGCATAATGTATCTGCAAAAACTTCAGTATAAGTTGGAACATTTGAAGAAGATTTAGTAGAATTTCCAGTCACAACATTAAATTTTGAAACAGCATGATATTTTTCATCTGACACTTTTGAAAACGGATGACCTTTTCCTTTTTCAGTAACAACATGAAGTAAAATAGGTCCGTGTCTATATCCATCATTTAAATTTTTTAGAACCTTAACTAGAGTCTCAACATCGTGACCATCTATAGGGCCTAAATAAAACATCCCCATTTGGCTAAAAAATGTATTGTCTTGTGTTAAAATATTTCTAGCTATATCCTCAGCTTTTTTTGCTGTTTGACTAATCTGTTGAGGGAAAATTTCAACCATTTTTTTTGCGATTTCTCTAACAGAATTAAAGGGTTCACTAGACACTATTTTAGACAAATAATTGCTTAAAGCGCCAACTGCAGGAGCTATTGACATCCTATTGTCATTTAAAATGATAATCATATCGCTATCTAATATACCTGCATTATTCATAGCTTCATATGCTAATCCAGCACTCATAGCTCCATCACCAATTACAGCAATAACTTTATTTTTTTCTTTTTTGATATCTCTAGCTACAGCCATACCTAATCCAGCAGAAATAGATGTTGACGAGTGTCCAGCACCAAAATGATCATGTATTGATTCACTTCTTTTAAGAAAACCAGAGATACCATCTTTTTGTCTTAAAGTGTGAAGATCTTTTCTTCTACCAGTTAAAATTTTATGTGGATAAGCTTGATGCCCTACATCCCAAATCAATTTATCTTTTGGAGAATTAAATACAAAATGAAGCGCTACAGTTAACTCAACCACACCTAAACCAGCTCCTAAATGGCCACCAGTTTTTGATACAATCTCTATTAATTCCTCTCTCAACTCTGTGGATAAAATTTTCAAATCTTCAATATTAAGACTTTTTAAATCTTCAGGAGAGTTTATATTTTCTAAAAATAATTTTTTCTTTTTTTTGTCTATCATTATTTTAATGGCTTCTTTTAACTATATAATCTGCTAGTAATACAAGATTTTTTGCATGATTACCAAAAATATTTAAAGATTCTATTGATTTTTCTAGACTATAATTCATTTTTTGTATTGATTTTTCTTCACCATAGTAATTTACAAAGTTTGGCGTTTCGTTAGATTGATCTTGATGAACAGGCTTGCCAAGTTCCTTTGAATTACTATTTAAATCTAATAAATCATCTTTTATCTGAAAAGCTAACCCCAAGTTTCTAGAGTAATTTTGTAGCTTTTTTATTTGATCACCTTTTGCATTACAGATTATTGAACTTAAAGTCCCGCAGCATTCTAAAAGAGATCCTGTTTTCTTTTGTTGAATCCAAAGTATATTATCCTCAATTAAATCATTGTATGTAAAATCTATATCTGCTTGTTGTCCTCCAACCATACCACAAAAACCAATAGCTTTTGATAACTCAAAAACTAATTGTGAAATTTTATCTTTATGTTCAAAGTTTTTTGGATTTGAAATCAATTCAAAACCCCAACTTTGGAGTGCATCTCCAGCTAATATTGCAGTAGCCTCATCAAATTTTTTATGTGTTGATTTTTTTCCTCGTCTATAATCAGAATTATCCATGGCTGGCAAATCATCATGAATTAATGAATATGTATGTATGGCTTCTATAGCTGAAGCTATGACAATGAGTTCATCCTTTTTTTTTTTATCAAAAGTTAAATTATTAACGTCTGAAACAACTTTGCCAACTTCAGTTACAAGAAAACTTCTAATTTTTTTTCCACTTCCTAATATAGAATACTTTATAGCTTGTATAAGTTTCTTGTTTAAACCAACATTTCTAGGTAAATTTTTTTTTATAAAATAATCTACTTCTTCACTATTTTTTAATAATGTATTTTGGAAGTTTTTAAATTTTAAATTCACTCATCTAAACTTTGTTTAAGATTTTTATTTTTATTTTCTTTTTCTTCTATCTCTTCAACTTTTAGCTTGGCTTCATTTAATCTTTTTTCACATTGGTCTTTTAAAATTGATCCTTTCTCATAAGCTTTGATAGCATCATCAAGAGAAATATCTCCTTTTTCAAGATTGACTACAATATCTTCTAGCTCCTTTAAAGCCTCTTCAAATGATAATTCTTTTTTCATTTTGTTCCTTAAATTACGATAAATAATTTTATCTAGAGGTGTCAATTATTATATGATTTAAACTTTCTCGAATTTGTTTAAACATGCAATCTTCAAAACCTGAATGAGATCCTTCTTCTACAATTCTTAAATTTGATGCCAACCAATTTTTTGATAGTTTGTAAGCATTGATAGGCGGACAAATTATATCATGCCTGCCCTGTATAATGTCACATGGTATTTTACTAACTTTATTTATATTTTTTAAAATAAAACCATCTTTTATAAAACAATTATTCACAAAATAATGTGCTTCAATTCTTGCGATTGCTAATGATTGTTCTCCAGACATTTTTCTTTCAACATATTTTAATGTAGAACATGAACTTTCATAGGAATTCCAATTTGATGCTAAATCATGAACAATTTTTAAATTAGATTGATTTAGATTTTTGTAATACCATTTCAAAATATCTTTTTGCTCTTCTGGAGATATTTTTCTAGTAAAGTTATTATGTGCTTCAGGAAAAAAACTTTTCATTCCATATAAAAACCAATCAATCTCCTTCTTTGTTCCTAAAAATATGCCTCGTAATATAAAACCTAAACAACGATTTGGGTTTTCTATCCCATATAATATACCTAGTGTACTTCCCCAAGATCCTCCAAAAATAAACCATTTATCAATATTTAAGTATTTTCTTAATTTTTCAATATCTTTTATTAATTCGTTCGTATTGTTGTCTCTTAATTCTGCTAAAGGTAAACTTTTACCAGCACCTCTTTGATCAAAAAAAATAACTCTATGAGTTTTTACATTAAATAACTTTCTATGAAAAGATGAAAAACCAGCGCCAGGGCCTCCATGTAAAAACAAAATAGGAATACCATTTGGATTACCAAATTCTTCATAATATATTTTATGAATATTACTGACTTTTAAGTGACCTTTATTAAAAGTCAAAACGAGACCTTACTTAATAGTTTACTTAAGCAGCTTCTTCAGCGCTATCATCGATAATTTTTTCTAATTTTGTTGCAGCATCAGATTTATCAACATTTTGAACTGCTGCAAACTCACCTGCAAGTCTTTCTAATGCAGCTTGATACATTTGTCTTTCAGAATAGGATTGTTCGCCTTGATCTTCTTTTTTATATAAATCTCTTACAACTTCAGCCAGAGAGACTAGACTTCCAGAATTGATTTTAGTTTCATATTCTTGAGCTCTTCTTGACCACATAAGTTTTTTTACTTTTGCTTTACCTTGAAGTGTCGTAATAGCTTCATCCATTTGAGCCTTGCTAGAAAGTGTTCTTAAACCAGAAACTTTAGCTTTATCTAATGGCACCCTAAGTGTCATCCTATCTTGCTCAAATCTAATAGCTAATAATTCAAGCTTTGTACTATCAATTTCTCTTGTTTCCGTTCCGATAATCTTGCCAACACCATGACTTGGATAAACAACAAAATCCCCAGGAATAAAACTATTATCTTTAAGTTTGGACAATTAAATCACCTATAAAGTTAAAATTTGTATATTATTTTGATTAAAAAGTAAGCTTATATCACAAAACAAGACGGAAGTCTATTGAAATCATATATTATTCTTTAAAGAATCTTTTAAATTTGTCTTTAACATCAACAAAATCATCAGCATCAGGTGGGGCATCTTTTTTTTCAGTAATATTTGGCCATTTTTCAGACATGTCTCTATTAAGAACCAGCCATTTTTCAGCTCCATCTTCTGTATCAGACTGTATAGCATCCACAGGGCACTCAGGTTCACATACACCACAATCAATACATTCATCAGGATGAATTACAAGCATGTTTTCACCTTCATAAAAACAATCTACAGGGCAAACTTCTACACAATCAGTAAATTTACACTTGATACAATTTTCATTAACTATATATGTCATGCGATGGTATATATAATACTTTTTTTAAAAGTTTCTACCCATAAATTTTTCTAATTTTCTTCTAAGTGATTTAGTGGGTCTTCTTCCAAAACTTATCTTTTTAGTAAATTTATTTTCATTATTATTTCTTATAAAAATCGGTGTTACATCTTTATAGTGAACAATAGCTTCTTTGAATGGACCCCTTCGTAATGGAATTTTTAAAATTTTTATCTGTTTAATTAATTTTTCATTTTTAATGTTAATGACATCCCCAATTTCAACAACTTTATTTTTCTTTTTAATTAAAAAATTATTTACTTTGCATGAACCCTTTTCAATTGCTTTTGTTGCCATTCCTCTAGTTTTAAAAATCCTTAAATAGTATAGTAGTTGATCTAGCCTAATATTTAAATCTGATAGATCTTTAGTTGTCATGATTTTAATGATTTTAAAATATAAAAGGGTGAATCTTTATTTAAATCAAATTTACTAACTTTATTTTTTTTTATTTTAGGTTTCCTGGTATTTTTGAACTTATTATTGTTTATTTTTTTAAAATAATATTCGTCATCACTTTCAGAAGTATCTTTTTTTAAAAACTGATACTTCAAAGTTTCTGTAATAAAATTTTTTAAATTATCTCTAGTAGAGCCTGCAATAGATAGCATCTCCTCTGTGATTTTGAACTTAGTTTTTTTTGCTTCATTTCTGACCAATGCTGCTAATCTCTCATAAATATCTATTCTAAAACAAATATCACCACAAGGTATATATCCAATAAAAAAATAAAAGTCTGCTTTAATATTTTTGTTAAACTTACAATTAACACGACCTTCATCAGGTACATGATCAACATAAAATTCATTATTATATAATGACCATAGAATTGCTTTTAATTTTATTATTTTTGGTTTTAAAACTAAAGGCAAATATATAAGATTAACTCCTAGACGAATTCCTAATTTTGCAATTGCCAATCGGTCATTTTCATTAATTTTTTGAATTTGAAATGGAATATTTTTAACTAATGTGTGTCCTAAACCTTCAAAAATATGAAAGTTAACTGCTTTTACTCTTGAAGATAACTCAATTACTTTATCATCATGATCACTTTCAATTTTATCTAAGTTCTTTAACTTAAGACAACTGGCTAAAGTTTTATTTATTACTTCTGAAATTGATTCTTCACATTTTTTTTGAATTTTAGTTTTTTGATCTAAAGAGAGCATATCAAAATTTTTTAAAATTATTTTAGGAGTATAAATATTATCTCCTTTAGCCAATCTTCCAATTGAACTTTCCATCCATAAAATATTACCACTATAATCTATTTTAAGAGCTTCTTCAGAAGAGTTTATAAATTCATTAACTTTTTTATCTAACTCTTTTGGCAAAGCTTTTCTTGCAGCCGTCAAAATCCTTGAAGAATGTTCATAACTTGAAATTTCAGGAATGAAATCAAAATTTCTTAAATAACCAACTTCTTGGCCTTCAACTAACACTTTGCCATCAAATTTTATGACAGCTTCTAAATCTATTTTCTCATTCATTTTTTTAGATAATATAGCTATTTTTTTATCAACAAACCGTTTTGTCAACCTTTCATGTAATTCATCTGAAAGTTTGTTCTCAATTTTTTTTGTCTCATGTTGCCATAAATTTGCATCTTTTATCCAATTTGTTTTATTAGTTATATATGTCCAAGTTCTAATATTTGAAATTCGATTAATCAGTGTATCTATTTCACCATCTAATCTTGAAAGTGGCTTTATTTGAGACTTAAGCCAGTCATCTTCAATTTTTCCATCTTTTAATATAGTATAGAGTTGTTCTAATAATTTAATGTGTCTATCTGAAAAAATATTTCCAAAATCAGGGATTTGACAAATATCCCATAATAATTCATTCAAAAATTTATTATTTTTATTTTTATTCACATACTCTAATCTAGACAATTCTCCCAAACACAAAAAATCAAGTGCATTTCCTTTTTTTCTTAAAATATTCTCGCTTGGTTGTTCTTCAAGAGAGATAAGCAAATTTTTAATTGAAGAAAAATCTAAATTAGAATTTCTCCACCAAATATGTGATAAAGAGTTGAATTCATGATTTTCAACCATTTGTACTATATCTTTATCAAATTTAAGTTCATAGCTAATAACACCAAATGAACCATTTTTGGTTGATCTTCCAGCTCTTCCAGCAATTTGTGAAATTTCGGTTGCAAAGAGTTTTCTAGAATTATTTCCATCAAATTTCATGTCTGATGCAAATGCAACATGATCAATATCTAAATTTAATCCCATACCAATAGCATCAGTAGCAACTAAATAATTCACATCGCCACTTTGATACATTTCAACTTGATGATTTCTAGTTCTAGGCGATAATGCTCCCATAACAACTGCTGCACCACCTTTTTGAGTTCTAACTAATTCAGCAATTCTATAAATTTCCGGTATCGAGAAAGTTACAATTGCTGACCTTTCTTTTAATCTAGTGATTTTTTTTACGCCTGCATAACTAAGTGTTGAAAGTCTTGGCCTGGTTTCGATCTTACAATCTGGTAATAATTTTTGGATTATTTTTTTTATAATTTCTGAGCCTAGAAACAGTGTTTCTTCTTCACCCCTTGCATTTAATAATCTATCCGTGAATACGTATCCTCTCTCTAAATCTGAAGCTAGTTGAATTTCATCAACACATAAAAAAGCAACTTTTTTTTCAATAGGCATCGCTTCAACTGTACAACAAAAATACTTTGCGTTTTTTGGAACAATTTTTTCTTCACCGGTAATAAGTGCCACCTTATTTAATCCAACAACATTTACTGCCTTATCATAATTTTCTCGAGCTAAAAGTCTGAGTGGAAATCCTATCATTCCTGATGCATGTGAAAGCATTCGTTCCATGGCATAAAAAGTTTTACCCGTATTTGTAGGGCCAAGGATAGCCTTTAAATTATTGTCTTTAAAATCAGGGTTGTTCATTACATTAATTTTATGTTTTGTTGTATTAATTAATATTTATAATAAAGTTAGAGCATTATCAAATTAATGGAACAATAATATGAAAAATAGAAAAATAGTTATTACTGGTGCAAGTAAAGGAATAGGAAAAGCTATCGCAAAGAAATTTGCGCATGATGACTGCGAAATATATCTGATTTCTTCTAATGAAAAAACACTTCAAGACGCATCTAAAGAAATTAATGAAGATAACAATTCTAAAATACATTATTTTGCTACTAACCTTAAAACCGAGCAAGGATGTAACGATGTAATTGCAGATATGCAAAATAACTTCAAAGATTTAGATACTATAATTTTTTCAGCTGGTGATACAAAAAGTGGTGATTTCTTATCTCAGCCTATCAATGATTTTTTTGATGGCTTTGATCTGAAGTTTTATAGTGTTGTTAGATTACTGAAAGGTTTATGGTTAAATTTACAACAAAAAAAAGGATGGATTGTTGCAATAAACGGTCAAATGGCAAATACACCAAATCCTAATTTTACGGTTGGTGGGGCTGTTAATTCAGCCTTGGAAAATGTCTGTAAAGCTCTATCCAAAAGAGGCATTCAGGACAATATTAATATAAATGTTATCCACCCAGGACTAACATCAACTGAAAGATTAATTTCTATAATTCAAGCTACTGCGGATCGGGAAAATATATCATTTGATCAAGCTAAAGAAAATGCTTTAAAAGCTTCAGGACTTGATAGATTTTCTACACCGGAAGAAGTAGCAGAGTTAACTTATTTTTTATGTAAAGAAAATGTCAGACATATTAATGGAACATCTATAACATTAGATGGTGGAATAAAACCTACAATATAAAAATATAGGAAAAAAATGCCAAAAGTATCTTTAGTATTTATTGAAACTCTAAAAAATCACAAAGTTGATAGGTTCTTTTGTGTGCCAGGAGAATCTTATTTACCTGTCATGAATGAATTAGTTTCTAATCCAATTATTGATGTTGTCACCTGTAGACATGAGGGTGGCGCTGGATTCATGGCAGTTGCAGATGCTAAGTGTACTGGAGAACCAGGAATAGCTTATGTTAGCAGAGGCCCAGGAGCAACAAATATTTCAATTGCCGTTCATTCAGCACACCAGGGCGGTATTCCAATGATAGTATTTGTAGGTCAAGTAAGTAGAAAAAACTTAGGGAAAATGCATTTACAAGAAATGGATTTTACTAAAACATTTGCAGATATGACAAAATTAGTTGAAGAAGTTAAAAATCCTGAAGATTTACCAAAAATAGTCTCTAACTCATTTAAAGTTGCTAAAGAAGGAATTCCTGGACCTGTTATTATATCGATTCCAACAGATATACTTGAGGCAGAAATTTCAAACAAGTCAGAACATCCAATCAGTTTGATATATCCTGAACCTAATAATCAAGAAATTCAAGAAACACTTGATCATATCAAAAAGGCTCAAAAACCAATATTAGTTGTTGGAGGTGAACTGCAATTCTCAAAGAAATCCAAAGATCTCATAAAAGAAATAGCCAAAAAATTTTCATTGCCTGTTTTATGTACTTATGAACATCAGGATTTAATTGATAATGATAGCATTTACTATGCTGGAGAATTAGGATTAAGACCACCTGAACCCATAAAACAAAATGCTATTCAAGCAGATTTAGTCATTTGTATTGGTCACCAAATGAATGGTGTTCCAAATATGAGTTACACATTTCCAAGTGATACACAAAAATTCATTCATGTATTACCTGAAGAGAAATTTTTTAATAAATTATTTAAAACTGATCTTTCTATAATATCTAAAGGAGAAAACTTTTTAAATAAACTAAACAGCACTGATTATATATCTAATAAAAACACGGATTGGGTTAATGAATGTCACGATAGATATTTGAATAATAAAGCTACCTTAGACATTCGAAAAGCAGAAGATGGTTTAGATTTTGGAGCTTTAATTGATGAATTAGGAAAACAAGTTCCTGAAGATAGCATTATTACAAACGATGCAGGAAACTTTACGAGCTGGATGCATCATAGATTTCCATTTAAATCTAAAATGAAATTAATAGGATCTGAAATTGGTGCAATGGGAATGGGTATACCTGCTGGCATTGCCGCATCATTAAGAAACCGTGACAAAAAAGTCTTTGTGATTGTTGGAGATGGAGGTGCTTTAATGACAGGATCAGAACTAGCTACAGCATCACTAAAAAAGGCAAAAATTATTGTAATTGTTGCTAATAATAATCATTATGGAACCATAAGATATCACCAAGAGGTGCATTACCCTAAAAGAGAACATTATGCTACAACACTCTTGAATCCAAATTTTGCAGAATATGCAAAAAGTTTTGGACTTAAAGGTTTTACAATTAATTCAATTGATCAGATTCAACCTACTTTAAAAAAAGCGATTGATCTAAATGAATCGGTTTTGATTGAGTATAATATGAGTTTAGAAATTAATACTAGTACTACAACCATAGAAGAACTTCAAAATTAGAGACTAATTCTTTAAGACTTTGAAAACTTCAGTATGGTCAGAGTTTTTTCCAACTATTTTATAAGACTTTTCTAAGTATTCTAGCACTTGTTTTGATAATGGATTATCAGAACTCATCTTTTTAATTAATTGATCAGCAATCGAAACATCCTTAATCATCAAATCTAGTGCGAAACCAGAATTATATTTTTGAGATACTACAAATTTTTCTAACTTAACTTCTGTTGTATTATTTTTTCCAGTTGCACCATTAATTATTGCAATAAAGTCCTTTGCTTCAATACCATATTTTTTAGCAGTATTTAGAGCTTCAAAACTAGCAATCAATCCTGCTGCAGAAACGTAATTGTTTAATGATTTCATAGCATGACCAGAACCCAAAGGTCCGGCCCTTTTTACACTGCCCATTACATTTAATATTTTATCGACTTTATTTATAGTGACTTCGTTACCACCAACCATTATGATTAATTCACCAGTTATTGCTCTTGCAACTCCTCCAGAAACAGGTGCATCAATAAACTCAATATTTTTTTTAATTAATACATTTCCTAAATTTAGAGTGTCGTTAGGGTCACTTGATGACATGTCTATCATAATTGACTTAGTTCCAAAATTTATAAGTTCTTGAACTACTTTATTTACAATTTTACCATCAGGTAACATGAAGATTATCACTTCTTTATCTGAAAGCTCTTTTAAAGATGTAACAATATTAATCTCATTATTATCCTTAGTTTTTTTTATGTCATATCCATATACATTAAAATCTGCTTTAGATAATAAAGGAGCCATTGCTGATCCCATTGCACCCAAACCTACAAAACCTATTTCTTTCATCTGTTAATCTCCATTATTATTCAGAAAAATAACTTTTTCTCTTCTCAAATTTTCAATTTCATTTTTATCATATCCCAAATCAATCAATATTTCTTTTGTCTTATTACCAAGATTTGGCGCTTCAAATTCACTTTCATTATCACTTTCATTATTAAAATACACTGGTAGGCGAGGATACATCAAATCACCCTCAGTTGAATGCTTATAGGTTTTAAAAAAATTGGTCTTTTTAAGATGCTCATCAACAAATAGATCTTCAGGTTTATTTACTTTCATAGAAGGAATATCTATTTCTCTAAGTTTTTTAATCCAGAAATTTGTTTTTTCTTTTTTAAGTTCTTTTACAAGCAAAGAATAAAGCTCATTAACATTCTTATTTCTATTTTCTAAAGTTGAAAATTTTTTTGTTTTAATCAGATGTTCTTTTTTAATAAATTTTAAAAACCTTAACCATTGTTCGTCATTATAAGGCAAAACCGCAATAAATCCGTCTTTAGTTTTATAAGGTTTTCTATTTGGTGAGGATTGTCTTGGATAAACTGGATCATCTTTTGGAGGCAAAAAATTATAGCCATATAAATGTTCTACTAAGGTAAAATCTACCATTGTCTCAAACATAGGTACTTCTAATTCTAAATCTTTATTATCTTTATTTCTTTTAAATAAACTTGAAACCACACTTAACGCTAACATGAGACCTGTTGCTTTATCTGCAGTTGCTCCTGATGTATAAGATGGTTGATCAGAATATGCTTCTTGATAACTAGCCATACCACTCGCAGCTTGTATTATATCATCGTATGCAGGTAAGTCTCTATAAGGTCCATTACTAGAAAAACCAACAGCAAAGGCAGTAATAATTTTATCGTTGTATTTTAAAAATGTTTTATGATCAAACCCAAGTCTTGAAAGAGCAGACTTTCTAATATTAGAAATAAAAACATCAGATTTTTTTATAAGATTAAATATAATTTCCTTTCCTTTTGGAGTTTTAAGATCAACTGATACACTTTTCTTATTTCTATTTAAATTTAAAAAAACAGCCCCCATAGATTTATTTTCATATGGACCAATATATCTTGTATTATCGCCTTCAAGAGATTCAATCTTGATAACCTCAGCCCCTAAATCGGCAAGTATCCTAGTACAATAAGGAACCATGAGAATTGAAGATAAATCTAAAATCGTTATACCTTCTAATGGTCGTATCATTTTAAAACAATCATCAATTAAAAATGAACAGATAAAGTGTCTTTAGGCATCATTTTTGGTGGTGAAAATTTTGTAAGATTTATTCCCTCAACTGCAGTAATGTATTCATCAAGTGATGGTGTTCTTCCAAGTATAGCAGATAAAACTACTACTGGCGTTGAAGCGAGCAATGATTCACCTTTCTTTTCACTTGAGTCTTCAACAACTCTGCCTTTAAAAAGTCTAGTTGAAGTTGCTAAAACTGTATCTCCTTTAGATGCTTTTTCTTGATTGCCCATACAAAGATTACATCCAGGCCTCTCAAGGTATAAAATGTTATCATATTCTTGACGAGCATTTTCTTTTGGTTTTTCATCATTAAATTCAAAACCTGAATATTTTTGAAGAATGTTCCAGTCACCCTCTTCTTTTAACTCATCCACAATATTATAGGTTGGTGCTGCTACAACGAGTGGTGCTTTAAATTCAACATTACCCTTGTCTTTTTCGAGATTTTTCAACATTTGGGCCACAATCTTGATATCCCCTTTATGAACCATACAGGAGCCTACAAAGCCTAAATCAACCTTTTTTTCAGCCTTATAATAAGAAATTGGCCTTATTGTATCATGAGTGTAACGTTTCGAAACATCAATATTATTAACATCTGGATCCGCTATCATTGGTTCGTTAATTTCATCTAGATTAATAATTACTTCATTAGAATATTTTGCATTATCATCAGGAGCTAATGCTGGCTTAGTACCATTTTGAATTTCGTTAATCCTCTTATCAGCGATTTTAATAAGGTTTTCTAACATTTTGTTATCATTATCCATCCCTTTATCAACCATCACATTAATTCTATTCTTAGCAATTTTTAATGATTCTATTAACGTATTGTCATTGGAAATACAGATTGAAGCTTTTGCTTTCATTTCAGCAGTCCAATCAGTAAAAGTGAAGGCTTGGTCTGCTAATAAAGTACCAAGATGAACTTCAATTATTTTTCCTTGAAAAATATTATCTCCAAACTGCTGAAGCATTTGAGATTGTGTTGCATGTACAATATCACGAAAATCCATGTGATCCGCCATTTTTCCAACAAAGGTAACTTTTACACTTTCAGGTATTGGCATTGACGCTTCGCCAGTTGCTAAAGCTAAAGCAACTGTTCCAGAATCTGCCCCAAAAGCAACACCTCTAGACATTCTGGTATGAGAATCTCCCCCAATGATTATTGACCAATCATCAACAGTTATATCATTTAAAACTTTATGTATAACGTCAGTCATAGAATGATAAACTCCTTTTGGATCTCTTCCTGTAATAAGTCCAAAATCATTCATAAATTTCATAAGCTTAGGGGTGTTTTCTTGTGCTTTAAAATCCCAAACTGAAGCAGTATGACACCCTGATTGATAGGCACCATCAACTGAAGGTGAAATTATAGTTGCAGCCATAGCTTCCAATTCTTGTGATGTCATTAATCCTGTTGTATCTTGAGAACCAACAATATTCACTTTTACTCTTACATCAGATCCTGCATGTAAAATGGAGCCCTCTTTAACACCTAACGCATTAGCATTAAAGATTTTTTCTACAGCAGTAAATCCTTGATTTTTATGAGAAATTTCTTTTGAAGGTGCGAATGCAGAATTAAGTTCTACATCCAATACCTTACAAGCAAAATTTTGAAGCTTTTTTCCAAACACTATTGCGTATGAACCACCAGCTTTCATAAATTCTAATTTTTGTGGAGTAAAAGAAGATGTTAAATCAGCAAGCTCTTCATCTCCATTTTCATTAAACAGCTTTTTTTGTTTAGAATTAATTTTTAAAATTGTTCCTGTTTCTACTGAGTACTTTTCTTCTAAAACAGGACTATTATCATTATTAAGTATAGGTTTTCCATCTGAACCAATTTTCTTAACCCAATTTTTAAGGTCAACTCCAATTCCACCTGTTACCCCAACTGTAGTAAGAAATATAGGTGAAATTCCATTAGTGCCTGCTACAATTGGTGCAATATTAACAAATGGAATATAGGGGCTTGCTTTAACTCCAGTCCATAATGCAACATTATTAACTCCAGACATTCTAGATGATCCAACTCCCATTGTTCCTTTTTCTGCAACAAGCATTACTCTTTTATTTGGATGCTTTTCTTGTAATTTTTTAATTTCAACTTGAGCTTCTTCAGAAATCATACATTTGCCATGTAATTCTCTATCAGCTCTTGAATGGGCTTGGTTTCCAGGAGAAAGCAAATCAGTCGAAATATCACCTTCAGCAGCAACATAGGTAACAACTTCAATTTCTTCTTCTATTTCAGGTAAATTTGTAAAAAATTCTGCTTTAGCATAACTTTCTAAAAGTTGCTTTGCTACATTATTCGCTTTTTTAAAAGCCTCTTCTATTCTTAAGGTATCTGCATCATATAAAAAAACTTGTGTTTTGAGAATATCTAGAGCTTTTGTAGCTAAAACAATATCTTCACCTAATGCAAAATCTAGTAAAACTTTTACAGAAGGTCCACCTTTCATATGTGATAATAGCTCAAATGCAAAATCAATTGATATTTCATTTACAGATATTTTATTACTGATAATTTCTTTTAAAAATATAGCCTTTTCTTCTGCCGCACTAGTTGTGCCTGGTAAGGTGTTGTATATAAAATAATTAAGACAATCTTTTCTATATTCACTATTATTATCTTTTATATGAAAAATAATTTCTTTTAGTAATGATCCATCATCAATTGGCTTTGGTTTTAAAGATTGATTTTTTCTACTCTCAATTTCATCAAGATAATTTTTGTATAATTCCATTACAATTCCGTATTTTATTTTTTTTGGTTATGAAAATATTATTAAAAAATGTTTATATCAATATAACTTTTTACTAACAGTAACGTCAAGTTTACTGAACTTTAAAAAATAACTTAATCATGTATCTAAAAAAGAGTTCTTAGTAGATTGAAAGATGTTTTATTTTAAATTAAAAAAATTAGTTAAAATAGTATTAAATTATTATATATGCTTTAAGAATAATTTAACTATTACATGGCAAGTAGATTGAAAGACAATATGATTCTAAAAAATATTTCTTTGACTAGAGGATTAAAAACTATTTTTTCAAGTCTTAACATAGAGTTTTTGTGTCCAGGATTAAACATCATAAAAGGTGAAAACGGATCAGGGAAAACTAGTCTTTTAATGATGATCTCCACTCTATTGCAAGAAGATAGAGGAACAATTATTAGATTTGGTAAATTAAAAAAAAATGATTGGCTGAATGAACATATCTTAATAAAGCAAAATAGTTCTTTAAGCGATGAGCTTACTATTGAAGAAAATCTGAAAATTTGGTGCGGCCTCAAAGGATGGGATTTTAACACTGATAAAATTGAAAAAAGTTTAAAAAATTTTGGTATACTTAAATATAAAAACTTTCTTGTCTCCGAATGTTCTTCAGGAATTAAAAAAAAAGCTGAATTATCTAAATTAAATTTTGACGAAAGTTTTAAATTGAAGTGTTGGTTACTTGACGAACCTTTAAATCATTTAGATGAGAATGGTAAGCTTTTTTTAAAAAAAATTATGGACAAGTTCATAAATATGAATGGAACAATTTTACAAACATCTCATGAAAAAAAAATTAATCATAAAAATTTTAAAATAATCAAACTATAATGATCTATGAAAATTAATTTTAAAAATATTTTAATAGCATTAATCGAAAAAGAATTTAAATCTTATTTACGATCAATAAATAATTTTATGAATATGATCGTTTTTATGATAGCAATCATAATTTTATTTCCATTAACAGTGGGGCCATCAGAAGAAAAACTTACTCTTGTTTCTAATGCAATTGTTTGGATAGCCTTAATAGTATCAATTATTCCAACATTAGATAAAATTTACATTAGTGATTTTAAAAACGGTTGGTTAGAACAATATTATTACTCCCCATTACTATTAGAAATTATAATCTTAATAAAATGTTTTGTATTTTGGTTTTTTTTAATAATTCCTTTAACAATTTTTATTCCAATTTTTTCTATTCTTTTAAACATCCCCTTTCTAATAATTTTTTGGAACATTATTATATTTGCAATTGGCAGTTTAGGATTTTGTTTAATTGGTTCAATATGTTCTTCTTTAACACTTGGTACTAAATCAAATAATCTAATATCCCCTTTGTTGATATTACCTCTTGCAATTCCTATATTTATATTTGGAAATGGAGTTGTCGAAGCAGTGAAGTCTAATTATGACCCGTTACCAAACTTGTATTTATTAATTACAGTTTGTTTAATTTTGCTAATTATTTCACCTTTAATTTCATCTTATTCAATAAAAATAGCACTAACAAAGTAAAGATAAATGATTAACTATTTAGCCAATCCAAATCGATTTTTAAATTTTATAAAACCTATAGAGTTTAGTATAGGAGTTTTTGGTTTCTTATTTATTTTTATTGGTTTATATCTTTCATTGTTTAATAGCCCAGAAGATTATCAACAAGGGGATACTGTCAGAATAATGTATATTCACGTTCCCTTTGCATGGTTTGCATCTTTTCTTTATTTAAGCATAAGTATTGCAAGTATTTTTTTTCTAATATGGAGGCATCCTTTTGCTGATATTATAGCTAGATCCGCTGCACCTTTGGGCCTTATTTTTTCAATTTTAACAATCTTAACTGGCTCACTTTGGGGCAAACCAATGTGGGGCACATGGTGGGTTTGGGATGCCAGATTAACATCTATGTTAATTTTATGTATATTTTATTTTGCTTACATTGGTATTTCAAATGCATTTCCAAGAAAAATTGATGGCTCAAAACCTGCGGCAATCCTTGCAATAGTAGGAATGGTTAATCTCCCAATTATTAAATTTTCAGTTGATTGGTGGAATACATTACATCAACCAGCAAGTATTATTAGATTTGATGGTCCTTCAATTAATCAAGAGATGTTGCTTCCACTAGTTATTATGTTGTTAGGATTTTTATTTATGTCAATTTTTATAATTTTAATAAATATTAAAACAAACTTGATATACAAAAAATATCAATCTGAAATACTTAAATTAGGATGATTAGATGTTTGATGTTTTAGATTTTGGAAAATATAATTTATATATTTGGTTGAGTTATTCTATAAGTTTTACGTCAATACTAGTTTATTTTATAATTATTAATGCAAGATACAAAAAAGCTTCAAACTTGTTAAAAAGTTTAAAAAACAAAAATTCAAAGTAAAATGAAACCAAAATCTCAAAGATTAATTATTTTATTTTTTTTCTTAACTCTTCTGGGTTTATCAACATTTTTAGTTTTAAAATCTTTAGAAGATAATATTGTCTATTTTTATTCTCCAACTGACATAAATAAAAAAATTTTATCTAATGAAATTGATTTATCAAAAAGAATTAGAATTGGTGGCTTAGTAAAGGAAAATAGTATTTTAAAAGAAGGTAAAAAAATATCTTTTAAAATACATGATGGAATAGATGAAATTTTAGTGATCTATAATGGAATATTGCCTGATTTATTTCGTGAAGAACAAGGTATTGTTGCATTAGGTAAAATAGAAAATATGAACTTTAGTGCGATTGAAATTTTAGCTAAACATGATGAAAATTATATGCCAAAAGAAGTTTCAGATATGTTGAAGAAAAATGGAAAGTGGAAGGGGAAATTGAATTGATTTATGAAATTGGTCATATCAGCATCATAATAGCTAGTTTTTTATCTTTATTATCAACTGGAGTATTTGCTTTTAATTTGATAGGAAAATATTCCTTTTTTTCTACATTGATTAAAAATTTTTCTAAAATTGGTTTTTTCTTTGTTCTAATTTCGTTTTTAATTCTTGAATATGCTTTTATTAATTCTGAGTTTTCATTAGATCTGGTTGTCAATAATTCACATACTACAAAACCTTTAATTTATAAGATTTCAGGATTATGGGGTAATCACGAAGGTTCAATTTTGTTATGGATATTAATTTTATCTTTCTTCACATATTTAATTGCAAAAAGTAAATCTATAAAATCTTCTCAATTTCATATAACTGTATTAGGTATTCAAAATATTATTCTTTTTTTATTCTGTATTTTTTTATTATTCACTTCAAATCCTTTTTCAAGGAATATAGACCCACCATTAGAAGGATTTGGCTTAAACCCTTTATTGCAAGATCCTGGATTAGCCTTTCACCCACCTATGCTATATATTGGATATGTGGGTTTGTCCGTATCATTTTCATTCGCTATTGCAATTCTTTTAAACAAAAAAGTTGAATTTGATTGGTTTAATTATCTTAAACCTTGGACACTTCTAACATGGGCTTTTTTGACTAGTGGCATTGCTTTAGGCAGTTGGTGGGCTTACTATGAATTAGGATGGGGAGGATGGTGGTTTTGGGATCCAGTTGAAAACGCTTCCCTAATGCCGTGGTTGATATCTACTGCATTGATTCATTCAATTACTGTAACACAAAAAAATAACCAATTTTATAATTGGACAATTTTGTTAGCAATTTTTGGCTTTTCTTTTTCTTTGTTAGGAACGTTTATTGTAAGGTCAGGACTATTAACTTCTGTTCATGCTTTTGCCTCAGATCCAACAAGAGGAGTATTTATACTGATCATATTAGCTTTATCTACTCTAATACCATTACTAATATATGGATTTAAGAATACTCATCGAATTGATACAAAGTATTTCATATTTTCAAAAGAAACAGGGCTTCTTTTAAATAATATATTTTTAATAACTTCAACAATAACAATTCTAATTGGAACATTATACCCTCTCATTTTAGAAACAATTACAGGTTCAAAAATCTCTGTAGGAGCAGCATATTACAATGCAACATTCTCTCCAATAATGATTCCCTTTATAATTATCATGGCTTTCGCTCCATTTCTTGGATGGACAAAGACTCCAAAAAAATCTTTGTTAAGAAATATGTTAATATTATTTACTTTAGCTTTTATTTCTAGCTTCATCATTTTTAAATTTAACACTACCTCTGTTTTTGGAATAATATGTGGTTATTTATCAATTCTTTTATTTTTTTCAGTTGGATTTACATTTTTTAAAAAATTACAAAATCTTAAAACATTACCTTTAAATTATTATGGTATGTTAGTTGCTCATTTAGGCTTAGCAATTTTTCTATTTGGAGTAACAGGAGAACAATTCTTCAAAAAAGAAAGTTCAAGCCAAATTAAAATAAATGAAGTTATTGCTGTTGGAGATTATAGTGTAAAACTTGAAAATGTTAAAAATTTTAAAATAGATAATTACTTATCTGAAACTGGTTTATTTAAAATCACAAAGGCTGAAAATTTTGTTGGAAAGATAAAATCAGAACAAAGATTTTATCCTGTAGAAAAAACTAAAACAACTGAAGCAGGCATTTTTAATTTTATGTTAAGTGATATTTATATAACTATGGGAGAAGGTAATCTAAATGAGGGTTGGGTAGTAAAAGCATACTTTAACCCTCTCGTAAAATGTCTTTGGTTTGGTGCTTTTATAATGGCTATAGGCGGAATTTTGTCTTTATTTTCTAGTGCGAACAGAAAGTACATATAAGTTGAAGATAAACTTTTCTAAATTTTTACCTTTGTTAATTGTAACTTTTTTTATGTTAATTTTCGCAATTAACTTAAACATAAGTAAAGAAGATAAAAAAATAGATCAACTTAAATCACCATTAATAAATCAAAATATTCCAAAGAAACCTATAAGACTTTTTCAAAAAAATGAAATTATTGAACTTAAAAATATTTATAGTAATCTATATGCCATAAACTTTTTTGCTTCATGGTGTCTACCATGCAAAATAGAAGCTCCATCTATAAAATTGTTATCAAAAAAAATACCTGTTTTTGGAGTTGCTTTCAAAGACAGGGAGAAAAATATTTTAGATTTCTTAGAATCTTACGGTAACCCATATGATAAAATTGGTATTGATAAAGATGGATTATTAGGAATTGAATGGGGTGTCTATGGAATTCCTGAAACTTTTATAATTAATAAAAAAGGTCAAATAATTTATAAATATACTGGACCCTTGGATATTCATGAATTAGAAAAAAATATCTACGGTTTAATAAAAAATGAAAGATAAAAAAATTATTAAAGTATTTATTATATTTTGTTTAGTTTTTTCTACTAGTTTCACCTATCCAAAAATTTCTCAAAGTAATGAACAATCTATAGAAAAGAGATTAAATGAAATTTCAAATAATGTAAGATGTTTGGTTTGTAGAAATCAAAGCATTTATGATTCAAATTCTGATTTTGCAAATGATATAAAAAAAATAATCCGGATACATCTAAAAGACAACAAATCAGATCAATTTATTTATAAATTTTTGAAATCAAAATATGGTGAATATATACTTTTCAAGCCACCCTTACAAATAAATACCTTAGTATTATGGATACTTCCTTTTTTACTAATTATTAGTGGACTTATATTTTTTACTTTTAAATTTTTAAAATTTAAAAAAAATGATTAATTATCTTTTTATTTTAATTTTTATAGGATTAATTTTTTTAATTATTTTACAAAAATTACTAGAAACAAATGAAATTAAAAAGTTTAAAAAAATAAATTTTCTTTCAGTTTATTTATCCTTATTTATACTTTCATATATTTCAATTTCAATCACTTATTATTTTTTAGGCTCTCCAAATATATCAAAATCCATGCTCTTAGAAATTAAAGAAAAAAAACAACTTGTTAAAAAAGAGCAAAAGCAAAGAATAGAAAAAACTAAAAATGACTTAAAGATAATAGATGAAATGTTGAGAACTGATCCACAGAACTTAAATTTGTTATTAGCAAAAGCATCAATGGCAGCCATTATTCAAGACCTTGAAACAGAGATAGAAACTTTAAAGAAAATTATTAAAATTAATCCTATAACGAATGTTAAATCTTTACTAGCACAAGCATATTTAAGAAAGAATGATGGAATTGTAAACGAATTTGTAAAAAAAATAATTGATGAAGTTTTATTAGAGAACCCTGATGATCCAGGTGCAAATTTTATTTTAGCTAAATATTTCAATCAAAATGGAAACCAAAATAAGTCTAAAAATTTACTTTTAAAAATACTTAAAACTCTTGATGATAAAAGCCCATGGCATCAAATCTATAAAGATGAATTAAGTATTAAATAATTTATTCTTGTTGATATTTTTTTATTATTGGAATTGAAAATAATCCAAATACTACTGACAAAACAGGTATACCAAAAGCTTTAAAAGAAACCCAATCATCTGTACTTAAATTTCTCCAAGCGATTTCATTTGCTATTGCCATTACAATAAACATTCCGATCCATAACCAAGTCAGTTTATTCCAACCTATCGTATCCAGTTTAATCGAAGACCTCATTACAACAGATAAAAAGTTTTTTCCTAAAAATTGTCCAAATAATAATATTAAAGCAATAATTAAGGAAACTACGGTTGGTTTAATTTTGATAAAAAAATCATTATCAAAAAATAATGTAAGGCCACCAAACAAAACAACTGCCAAACAGCCAAATGCTGCTAACATCGGAATATTTTTGAAAAAATACCAAGATATAATTAATGCTATTATAGTGCTTATAACAAGAACAGCCGTTCCAGCAAAAATACCATAGAAATAGTTAACACCAAAAAATAAAAGCAATGGTCCCATTTCCAATAAGGATCTATATGACTCTTTTTTTTCCATTTATTTCTCCATTAATTTTATTATGCAGCTTGTCTAAGAGAGATCATTTTTTCTATCTTATCCGTAGCAAACCTTAATTTGTCGCCTTTTAATTTAAAAGAACTTTTGTCTAAAATATTATTTCTCCATTCACGAGAACAATACATATTATTATATAAACCCAAAATATGCCTTGTTATTAAATGATCATTATTATCAAACAAAAATTGATCTATATAATTAGCAACTTTAAATGCAACAGTTCGTCTAGATATATTTTCTCCATTTGAAGCTCCGTATATTAATTTATCAGCAAAACTTAAAATATAAGGATTTTTGTAAGCTTCTCTTCCCATCATAAAGCCATCTAAATTTAAATCACGAGTATGTTTAATTCCAGCCTTTAAAGAAACAATTCCACCGTTCAAGATAATAATTAAATCATTGTTGTCTTTTTTTAATTTTTCAACTCTTTGATAATCTAAAGGTGGTATTTCTCTATTTTGTTTTGGACTTAAACCTCCTAATATAGCTTTCCTAGCATGTATTATAAATTTTTTTACCCCCGCGTTGGAAGTGATGGACACAAACCTATCAAGATCCAGAGATGACATGTCATCAATTCCAATTCTACACTTAATTGATACCTTTAGGTTTGAATTATTTTTTATTGATTTCACACAATCTGATACTATTTGTGGATTTGCCATCAAACAGGCTCCAAAATTACCTGACTTCACTCTGTTTGAAGGACAACCTATATTTAAATTGATCTCAGTATATCCATATTTTTCTACAATATTAGCAACTTTACCGAATTTTTTAGGATCATTCCCCCCAACTTGAATTACAGTTGAATTGTCAAAGCAGTTTGAAGACAAAAGTTTGCGTTGAGGTCCATATAATATTGCATCAACAGAAATCATCTCAGTAAATAGAATTGCTTTTTTAGTTAAAATTCTATGGAAATATCTACAATGTTGATCAGTCCATTTCATCATTGGGGCAATAGAGAATGTCATTTTATTAAATAACCTAATTTATTTTTTTACCAAATTTATTAACAGCATCTGAAGATAACTTTAATCCTAAGCCTGGTTCTTTATTCATATATAAAATACCATTTTTAATTTTTGGAGGATTTTCAAAAAGTTCAGCTTGAAGAGGATCTCTTTCTGGATCTGTAAAAGATTCAACTATCAAACCTGATGGACTAGCTGCTACAATATGAGCATGAATAAAACAATCATGGTGTGGTGCTATATCTACGTGATTTAATTCACATAAGGCCGACAATTTTTTTCCACCACTAAACCCACCAAACATAGTACAGTCAAATTGCAAAATCTGAATTGCTTGTTCTTCTAAAATTGATCTACATCCATAAATTGTTATTTCACTCTCACCACCAGATAGTGGAATATCAGTTTGTTGAGATAATAATTTTAATTCACGTCTATCATCTGACCATCTGACAGGTTCTTCGAGCCATCTCGGATTTAATGATTTTAATTCCTTTGCACCTTTAATTGCTGTTTTTAAATCCCAAGCTCTATTAACATCAACCATCAGATCATTATCTTCTCCAATGATTTCCCTAACAATCGCCATTCTTTCCATATCTTCTTTTAAAGATAAACCTCCTATTTTACCTTTGAAACCTCTATGCCCTTGTTCAACTAGCATCTTTATTTCATCTCTTAACTCTATATTATCTTTTCCATCTCTATAATAGGCACAGGTTACGTAGCAAGGCACTTGATCTCTGTATCCACCAAACAATTTATAAAGAGGAAGATTTGAAAATTTTCCTATTATGTCCCAACATGCTATATCTATAGCAGCAGATACTCTTATTAAAGTCTCTTTACTCCATTTTTTTTCAAAAGATAATTTTCTTGCTGTCATACCAAAAATTTTATCGTAAATTTTCTCCGGTGAAGTTGCATCCATTCCAATAATTTGTTCTAAAAACCCTGATTTTATTGTATTTATAATTGGATTTATATCAGCATAAACAGTGCATATACCAAAGCCTTCAATGCCTTCCTTTGTTTTGACTTTAACCAACAACTCATTTGCTGTTGGAACGATAAAATGACTTACCCAGTGCGGTCTTGTTTCATCTGGCCCTGTTAAAACAAATGCTTCTATATTATCAATTATCTGTTTCATAAAATCACTTTCTAAATATAATAATCATTAAAAGTTTTTATTTGTAAAATTTATACAGACTTCGTTTATTTTAATTTGTAAGAGAGAATTATGGAAAAAACAATTAGAAATATGATTAATCAACAAAATGATGATCTAATTTTTCTTACATCTGAAAAAAATGAAAGACTCTCTTACGGAGAATTTAAAATTTTTAACGAAAAAATATCGCGTCAGTTAGCTGCTACAAATATAATTAATAGCGATAGGGCTGCAATTGTTTTACCAAATGGACCTCTGATGGCAAGTTCTTTTTTGAGCATCTCAAGCTATATGTCTGCAGCACCTTTAAACCCTTTATATAAACAGGAAGAATTTGAATTTTATCTTAACGACCTCAAACCTAAATTTCTCTTGGTTGAACCAAATTCAAAAAGTTTAGCTGTAATTGCCGCCAAAAATTTAAATATACCTGTTTTTGAAATGAAAATTTCTGATAATCAACCCCTAGGAACGTTCGAATTATTTGATAAAGAAACTGATTATAAAAATCCAAACGATTATGATGAGGCTTTGGTTCTACACACATCAGGAACCACATCAAGACCTAAAATAGTTCCGTTATCAAATTTAAATATTTTTACATCTGCAGTAAATATTTCAAAAAGTTTAAAATTAACAACTGAAGATCACTGTCTAAATATAATGCCCTTGTTTCATATACATGGATTAATTGCTGTCTTAAGTGCCTCGGCAAAAGTTGGTGCATCTATTTGTGCAAGTAATGGTTTTAATGCCCTTAAGTTTCTAGACTTAGCTGAAACACAAAATATCACTTGGTATTCCGGAGTACCCACAATGCATCAAGCAATTTTACTTAGGGCTCAAAAAAATTCAGATAAAGCAAAAAAACTTAATTTACGCTTTATTAGATCATCATCTGCATCACTACCACCTTCTATCTTTGAACAATTAAATGATATATTTGAAACACCTGTAATAGAAGCTTATGGTATGACTGAAGCAACTCATCAGATGGCATCAAATCCACTGCCTCCTGCTATTCAAAAACCTGGTTTAGTTGGAATGCCAGCAGGTCCAGAAATTTGTATTATGAATGATAAAAATGAAAAATTACCCAAAGGTAAAATTGGTGAAATATGTATTAAAGGGGATAATGTTACTAATGGATACGAAAATAACCCTGAAGCTAACAAACAATCATTTGTAAATAATTGGTTTAGGACTGGTGATGAAGGTTTTTTTGACGAAGATGGTTATCTTAAAATTTCTGGCAGATTAAAAGAGATAATCAACAAAGGTGGTGAAAAGATATCTCCTTTAGAAGTTGATAATATCTTGATGGATTTTCCACCAATTGATCAAGCGTTATGCTTTGGATATAAAGATAAAATGCTTGGAGAAGATATTGCTGTAGCAATAAAACTAAAAGAAAATAAAAGTTGTACGGAAGATGATATTAAATCCTATGCAAATGAAAAATTAGCCAAATTTAAAATTCCAAAAAAAATATTTATTGTTAAAGATATTCCTAAAGGTGCAACAGGGAAATTACAAAGAATTGGATTAGCCAAAAAATTTGGACTAGAATAATTTATGAAAAAAATATGTATATTTGGAGCTGGAGCCATCGGTGGTTATTTAGCATGCTCATTAAAAAACACAAATAATAAAATTTCAATAGTTGCCAGAGGTCAACATAAAGAAATCATTGAAAAAAAGGGGTTAACTCTAATTAAAGATGAAATCAAAAAATCATTTCATTTTGATATATCTGAAAATGCAAGTGACCTAGGAAAACAAGATTATATTTTTATAGGTGTTAAAGCCCAATCTATACCACTTATATTAGATAACTTGTCTCCTATACTTGATGAAAATACAACTATTATATCCGCTGTCAATGGACTTCCTTGGTGGTATTTTCACGAAGCAAAAACTCAAACTAAATTGGATAATACACATTTAGAAAGTGTAGACCCAAAAGGAAAAATTTGGAAAACCTTAAATCCAAACAGTGCCATTGGTTGTGTGGTTTACCCAGCCTGTGAAATTTTAGACCCTGGTATTATTAAACATACTGAAGGCGATAGATTTTCACTTGGTGAACCTAACGGAATGATTTCCGAAAGGTTAAGAGAGATATCAAGTATTTTAATTGATAGTGGATTAAAAGCACCACAAAAGAAAAACTTAAGAGATGAAATTTGGATTAAGTTATGGGGTAATTGTTCATTTAACATTTTAAGTGCATTGACAGGATCTACGCTCGATGAGATTGGGAAAAATCCAGCAATATTAAATTTAATTAAAAAAATGATGGAAGAATGTAAAATTGTTGGAGAAAAAATTGGTATAAAGTTTAGAGTTTCAATTGATGATAGAATAAAAGGCGCAACTTCAATTCAAGGTCACAAACCTTCAACAGCACAAGATTTAGAGGCAGGAAAACCATTAGAAATTGATCCTATAATTGGCTCAATAATTGAAATTGGTAAGAAGTTAAATATAAATACTTACAATTTAGAACAAATGTATAATCTTCTTAAATTCAAAGGAGAATTGTTAGGGATTTATGAAAAAAATGAAGAATTAGAAAAAATCTTAAATTAAATTTTTTCAAAAAAATTTCTTCCTTTTTTATCCTCTATCTCCACCACCCAAGCATCAGAGTCAATTTTAATTTCTTTTTCAATTAATTTTTGAAGCTTTGGATATTCTAATTCTATTTCTTTATGTAACTTGATGTATTCAATTTTTGATTTATTTTTTTTTAAAGAATAGGAATAATTTCTTCTTATAAGTTGACCTTTGCCATTCAACAAATCAATTTTTATTAGAATGATCCCTGAGTCTAGATCACCCTTTTTTAATACAAAAACTGGAATTCCGTCCTGTTGTGCAATTTTAGTTACAGATTTAATTATTATTTCTGTTTTTAAACTATCTTCCATTTTAATTAAAAATCACTGCATCTTCCATTCTTTTCCCAATCACCGTATCTAGTAGGCTCTTTTCCTTTAGGACCACCAATTTCATTATAAAGAGTAATTTTAATTTTTTTTGAATTATTAATTTTTTCATTTTTATTTGAAAGTATTTTTTTTTCATTTTTTTTTTCTTGTTTCATAAAAACCCTTTCGGTTTTATTTTAAATAGAGCTATATAATTATATATATGAATTCTGATGTAAAACACAAAAAAAATATAAGATTTGTTGCATTAAAAATATGGGAATTGCTTTTTATTAAAAAAAGTAAACTGAGTGATATCTTTAGAAATGACAAATCTTTTAATAGCTTAAATTCCAAAGATAGATCTTTTATCTACTTTTTAATCCATTTGGCATTGAGGAATCATAATCAAATAAAATTCTTTATTAAAAAGTTTGTAAAAAAACAAGTTAGTAATAACTTATACTTTTTAGATGGAATTCTCTTATTAGGTACAGCAGAAATTATTTGGTCAAGATCACCACACTATGCAGTTTTAAACTCGTACGTGGATTTATCAAAAATTCTTTGTGGGGTAAAATATTCGGGCTTCATTAATGCTGTTCTACAAAATATAGTTAGACAAAAAGACAACCTATCTTCAAGTAACTGGGATATAAAAAACAATTATCCAAAATGGATGTTAAATAGTTGGGAAAAACAATATGGAAAAATAAAAACAATAAAAATATTAAAAGTTTTAAACAAAGAACCTTACTTAGACATAATTTGTTCTAAAAAAATGAATATTGAAATGAAAAATAATTTAATAAAATTTTTAGATGGGCATGAAATTCATCCAAATGTAATTAGGAGTAATTATAAAGGAAAAATAAACGATATTTTATATTTCAATAGAGGGATTTGGTGGGTTCAAGATTTAAGCTCGTATTTACACATAGAATATCTATTAAAATTATTAAAAAAAATAAAAACAAATAATGAGTTTTTAAAAATCTCTGATATTTGTGCCGCTCCTGGAGGTAAAACATTTCAACTTTTAGATAATGGTTATGAACTAGTAAGTAATGATATAAATAAAAAAAGATTAGATATAATGTCGGACAACTTGAAACGTTTAAATTTTAAATCAAAATTAATTTCTGTGGATGGAAGAACTTACAAATTCCCAGAAAAACAAGATATAATAATAATTGATGCACCTTGTTCGTCAACAGGAACAATTAGAAAAAACCCTGATATTTTAATTCGAAACAATATTATTGACTTAACGAAGCTTCAAAGAATACAACAAGAATTACTAAAAAATGCTGCATCAAATATTAAAGTAGGTGGATATTTAATGTATATTGTTTGTTCTTTGGAAGAAGAAGAGGGCGAAGATATTGTAAATAAATTTTTGAAAACAAACACTAATTTTCAAATTATAAATCTCAATCAATATATTCAAGACTTAAAAACAACTTTAAAATTAAACACTATGGGTTATTTAAAATTCCTTCCCATTGATTTTAAAGTGCATCAAAATAATCATCTTAATGGTAATAATGGTTTTTTTTCTGCAATAATTGAAAGAAAATTTTAGATGATAAATTTATTCTCAAATAAGATAAAAAATTATTTATTTAAAAAAAAAATAAAAATTATAAATATAGATAACCCACTAATTATTTTCTCTGATATTTGGGGTGGCAATTCTCAAAATGGAGAATTAATTACTAATGCAAAATATCCAATTAATGAGATACATAACATAGACAACTTTGACTTTTTAAGAGATCTAAAGTCATGTGGAATTTTGAAAACCCGAACAATAGCAAGAAATATTGTCAATCATTGGATTGATAATAATAAAAACTTATTTTCTAAATCCTTTAAGCCCAATTTAATAGCTGAAAGAATTACAATTATGTGTATGACTTATTCATGGTACGCAAAAAGTGGTGACATAAAATTTCAAAAAAAAAATTTAAAGTCAATTTATATTCAATTAGAATTATTAGATTATTTATTAAAAAAAAATATAAATTTATATAATTTCAAAACAATAAAAGGCCTTATAATAGGAAATATTTTTTTATTTACTGATTTAAATAAAATAAATTCATTCTTGAATCAGCTCAAAACTTTATCTGAAAATTTTATTTTAAAGGATGGAGGACATTTATCTAGATGCCCTATGACCCAATTAGATGTTTTAAGAGATTTATTAGAGATTAGATCAGCAATAGCAACAAATAGAAAATTAAACTCGCCCATTGTTCAAACCTTAGTTAAAGTTATGGGGGATTATTTTAAAATTTTTTGTGTAACTAAGGATTCGTTTTGTAGCTTTAACTCAGGTTCATTAATAAAAAAAGAAAAAATTTCTGAAACTTTAAAACGATTAAGTGGAACTAAAAAGAATTTTTCATTTGCTAAATACTCAGGTTATATTTCCATTTATTCAAATAATTTAAATATGATCCTTGATGCAGGAAATAAAGACCTCTTTTTTAATAATAAAATTTTAAATAACAAGGCTAGTCTATCTGCTTTTGAACTTTTTTATCAAAAAGCTAAAATTATAACAAATGTTGGTAGCTTTTATTTTAAATCAAACAACAATAATAATTTGAGAGCTATATCTTCAACAGCTGCACATAGCTCTCTGTCTATTGATGATAGAAATAACCTTGATTTAACAGGTCTAAGAAAAATCAATCACCTTGAAGTAAAAAAGAATGAAGATGAAAATGGATACTTAGTTCAAGTATCACACGATGCTTATAAATCTCTTTTTGGAATTGGTCATAAAAGAAGACTTTTTATTTCAAAAAAATCTCCAGATTTCATTGGAGAAGACGAAATTTTTTCTATAGGTAATTATGGAATCAAACCAAAATTTGCTACAATAAGATTTCATTTACATCATAAAATTAATCCTATTAAATTACAAAATCAAAATTTATTGCTTCAAAATTCAACAAATAAAATTATCGGTAAATTTTCTTCATCCACAGATAATATTGAAATAGAGAATACTATAATGTATCAGAATTCTGAAAGATATTTTAGTAAGCAAATAGTGATTTTAGTTGAACTAAAAAAAATTAGAGAATTAAATAAGTTAATAATAAAATGGTCTTTAAAATTCGAGAAAAAAAATGACAAAATTTAAAATAAAAAATGCACTGATTTCTTTAACTGACAAAAATAAAATTGAAATTGTTGCAAAAAAATTAAAAGAACTTGATATAAACATAATATCTACCGGAGGTACTGCAAAATATTTAAAATCTCATTCAATTGATGTAATTGATATTACTAAGATAACAAATTTTCCTGAAATTTTAGATGGTAGAGTTAAATCGCTTCATCCTAAAATATTTGGCGGGATACTTTACAGAAGAAATAATGAAAATGATCTCAAAATAATAGATTCACTTAAAATTGAAAGTATTGATTTAGTTATAGTTAATTTATATAAATTTGATGAGACTATAAAAAAATTAAGCTCTAATGATAAAATAATCGAGAATATTGATATTGGAGGTCCTTCATTAATTCGATCAGCTGCTAAAAACTTTGCTTTTACAGCGGTTGTAATTGATATAAGTGATTACGATATATTAATCGAAAAATTAAGTTCAAATGAGGGGATAGATTTAGAATATAGAAAGTCTTTAGCCGCAAAAGCTTTTAACATTACTGCAGAATATGACAGATCAATATCAAATTGGTTTAATAGTAGTAATGATCAACCAACGTTACCAGAGACAATAAATCTAAATTTAATCAAGAAAATTGAAATGAGGTATGGAGAAAACCCACATCAAAAAGCAGGATTATTCACTAATATCAATCAACAAAGTAAATCAGGAATAGCTCATTATAATCAAATTCAAGGTAAAGAACTATCTTATAATAATTTTAATGATGCTGATGCAGCTTTTGAATTAGTAAACGAATTCAATGAACCAGCTGTAGCCATAATTAAACATGCCAACCCATGCGGAGTTTCACAAAATCAGAATATTACAAAAGCCTGGGAAAACGCATTTAATACAGATAAAACAAGTGCGTTTGGTGGAATAGTTGCTTTAAACAGCACTCTTACTGAGGAAGTAGCTAAACAAATGTCAAATATTTTTTTAGAAGTCATAATTGCTCCAGACATAACTGAGACTGCAAAAGAGATTTTATTTAAAAAGAAAAACTTAAGAGTATTGCTTTGCAAAAAAAATAAAAATAAAATTGAAAATGATCTCTTTATTAGAACAATATCTGGAGGATTCTTAATCCAAGATAAAGATATTGGGTCTCTCGAAAAAATTAATTTTAAAATTGTTACAAACAAAAAGCCAACTGAAGATGAAATAAAAGATCTTAAGTTTGCTTGGATTGTTTCAAAACATACTAAATCAAATGCCATAATTTTTGCAAAGAGTGCTCAAACTTTAGGAATTGGAGCTGGACAAATGAGTAGAATAGATTCTGTCATGATAGCAAAAGATAAATTTATTAGAAGTCAGGTAAATTCTGAAAAAAAAGATGTTTCTTTAAAAGGAAGTGTACTTTCAAGTGATGCTTTTTTTCCATTTTCTGATACTGTTATTTCTGCTGCAGAGGCTGGAGTTTCTGCTATAATTCAGCCTGGAGGTTCCATTCGTGATGATGAAGTAATAGCCGAGGCTAACAAAAGAAACATCTCTATGATTTTTACATCAATGAGACATTTTAGACATTAGATATTTTTTAAAACTAATTTAACTATTTTATGGTATAAAGTCGGTATACTAAACATATCCAAATTTTCAAGTTTAATGAATATGCAATTATCTTTTAACTTAATTTGATTATCATCTACTTTTAATAGAATTACTTTACTATCAAGGTCAAAATGAGTGAAGCTATGTTTTATGACACCACAATCAAATCTTTCTTTTATTGAAAATATATTAAAATCTAAATTATGATTATCTTTAAGCCATCCATCAGAAGGTAAAACATGCATGTTTTCAAATAAACCTAAATTGATGTTTCTTAAAAATAAAATTTCCTTTTTAGAATTTATTAAACAATAAAAATTTCCTGTACGTTTAACTTTTTTTTCTTTAATTATTTTTAAGGGATAATTGATTGCTGAATTTTTAAATGCAACTCTACAATTTTCTGATAAAGGACACCTTTCACAATTTATAATTTTGGGCTTGCAAATAGTTGCACCAATATCCATTAAACCCTGCGTAAATAAAGAGTTCTCTTTACCAGGTATATTTAAAAACAGAATTTTTCTAACTTTTTTTTTTAGATCATTCCCTCTTAAATCTAATTCAAATAATCTAGATACTACTCTTTCAATATTACCATCAATTACAACTACTTTTTTATCAAATGCAATTGCACAAATTGCAGCTGCAGTATAGTCTCCTATGCCTGGTAATTTAATTAAATCTTCATAATTATTTGGAATTACACCATTTAATTCATTAGTAATAATTTTAGTACTTTTATATAAATTATTTGCCCTCCTGTAATACCCTAATCCAGACCAAATTGCTAAAACATCATCTAATTTAGCTTTTGCCAAGATCTCAATGGTTGGATATTTTTTCAAGAAATTTATAAAATAAGGTATAACAGTTTTTACTGTTGTCTGTTGTAGCATAAACTCTGAGAGAAAGACTATGTATGGGTCTATTTTTTGATCAAAATTTTTAGGCCTCCACGGCAGTATTCTTAAATTTTTTTTATACCAATTTATTACAATTTCTGATATTTTTAATGATTGCATACTTTATTTTTAATACATAAAAGTTTTAAATCAATTATGAAAAAATTAGATGCTTTAACATATTCATTGGCTGAGAAATGTTTAAGTAAAAATAACTTATTTGAAGCTAGATTAATCTTAAATTGGGATAAAATTTTCTCTAAATATTCTCATTTTGTGAAACCTATTAGAGTCCAATTTATGAAAAAGAATGCTAAAAATGGTACTTTGGTTTTAGAAGTTAAAAGAGGGTTCGAACTAGAAATTCAAATGAAACAAGTCAAAATTTTAAATTTAGCAAATAATTTTTTTGGATTTAAAGTTATTGATAAAATAAAGATTATTAAAAATGGTTATAATTAAGTTAAAGATATACAGACTAAAAGGTTTAATATATACATAAAATATGATTTTAAAAATATTAAATACATTTATTTTGATCTTAGCCAAGTTATTAATTGGACTTAATTTTTCATTTGCTAATGATATTAAATTACCTTCAATTGTTGTTGGAGAAAAAAATGCACCTATAGTCATCAAAGAGTATTTCTCGCTTACATGTAGTCATTGCGCAAGCTTTCATAAAAATACATACCCAAAGGTTAAAAAAGAACTTATTGATACAGGAAAAGTTAAATTTGAATTTATTGATTATCCACTTGATAGACTTGCTATGTTCGCAGCTTCTATAGCTAGATCAATTCCGAGTGAAAGTTATGTCGAAACAACAAGTTTGTTATTATCAAATCAAAAAAAATGGGCATATTCTAAGGATCCTGTTACAGAACTTTTAAAATTGTCACAGCTATTTGGCATATCAGAAAAAAAATTTAATGAAATATTAAATAATAAAGAATTAATGGAAAAAATTTTAAAGAAGATGGAGGAGGAAAACTCTCGATTTAACATATCCTCAACTCCCACATTTGTAATAAATGATAAACATGTTATCGCCGGAACCTTAAAATATAACGAGTTTGTAAAAAAACTAAAAGATTTTGAGTTGTTAAATTAAAAGGTAAATCTCTTGAAAATTATATCTATTAAAATGATTGGCTTTAAATCCTTTCTAGATCCCACAGAGGTTAATTTAACTTCTGGATTAACTGGAGTAGTCGGACCAAACGGATGTGGCAAATCTAATATAGTGGAGGCTATTAAATGGGTAATGGGAGAAAATTCTCCAAAACAAATGAGAAGTCCAGAAATGAATAGTATTATTTTTTCAGGAACTAATGACCGTCCATCAAGAAATTTTGCTGAAGTAATAATTAAAATAGATAATTCAGAAAAAAAATTACCCTATCCTTACACAAACATCAATGAAATAGAAATTTCTAGAAAAATAGAAAGAGACAAAGGTTCAACATATAAAATTAATGGAAAAAATGCTAGAGCAAGAGATGTACAATTAATTTTTGCTGATAGTGGCACGGGTTCAAAATCGTCAGGAATAGTAGGGCAAGGAAAAATTACAGAGATAATTGAATCAAAGCCAGAAGTAAGAAGAAATATTTTAGATGAAGCAGCTAATATCACTGGTCTTCATAACAGAAAACATGAATCTCAATTAAAATTAAACTCTGCAGCCAATAACTTAGATCGTCTTTCAGATATTGAATTAACAATTCAAGACCAAATAAATGATTTATCTAGACAAGCTAGACAAGCGGCTAGGTATAGATCTGTTGGTGAAAGATTAAGAAAAGCCGAGACTTCTTTGTTTATCACCCAATTTGTGGAGCTAGATTATTCACAAGACAAAATTAAAAACAAAATTACTGAAAATTCAAAAGTTATTGAAGATTATCAGAGAAAAATTAGTAATTTAGAAACTAAAAAATTAATTTTTTTTAATGAACTTCCATCATTAAAAAAAATTGATAACTCGAAAACTGAAATTGTTCAAAATTTAAAAATAGGAAAGATTAAATTAGAACAAGAAATTAATTCTCATAATCAAAGAAAAATATCACTTGAAAACCAAATAACGCAGATTGATGAAGAATATAATAGAGAGGATATATTTATTACTGATGCAAAAAACAAAATTAAATATCTCTCAAATGAAATCCAATCTTTAAATGAAAAGGGTTTTAATTTTTCTAAGAATATTGAAGAAGCACAAAAAAATACATCACAAATTAGAAAAAAATTAGAAGATTCAACAATAAAATTAACAGATATAAATTCTAAAATTATTTCACTTTCATCAAATAAAAAGGAAATAAAGGAACAACTCGAAATTGCACTTCAAAATAAAAGAAAAAATAGTGAGAAACTCTTATCTCTTGAAACACAGAATGAATCTCTGAGATTGAAAGAATTAAAGGAAAAGATTAAAGCAATTCAAAATGAGCATAAACAAGTTATTATGACTAACAGAGTAACTGAAAAAAACCTTAAATACTTAGAAAATAATTTTAATTCTCTTAAAGGAGAAAAAATCACTTTAGAAACCGATGTCAGTAATTTTAAAACTGAGATTGAAACGATAAAGAATTTTATAACTTTAGATGACAAAAATAGTTTAGAGAGTTCAATTGAAAAAATTAATAATCTTGAAGGTCCGATTGCATATGTTTTAGGAGAATCACTTTCAGCATCTATTGTAAGTAATAAAGATCAAAATAAAGAAAATTTTTGGTTGAGAGGTTTTGAAAATAAAGAAAATATTAAACTACCAAATTCTTGTAAACCCTTAACTGAAGATATTAATGATCATAAAATTTTAAAAAACTCACTTAAAGGTGTCGGTTTAGTAAAAAATTCTGAAAAAGCTTTTGAACTTCAAAAAGAATTAACTTATGGCCAAGTCTTAACAACCCCAAAAGGTGGTCTTTGGAGGTGGGATGGATATGTTGAACTTCCTAATGGCAGAAATAGCTTCGCTAATAGATTAGTTCAAAAAAAGAGATATAAAAGTTTATTAGAAAATTTAAATAAAAGTGAAATAAAACTTAATGAAATAAATAATAAAATTATAAAAATTGAAGAAGATTTTGAGAATACAAAATCTAAAAAATTAGATGAAATTGGTAAAATAGATCACCTAGAAAAAGAAATAAATAAAACAAAGTTTGAAGTCACAATTTCTAAAAACAAAATCAATCAATCAAATGATTTCATCAAAGAATTTAAAAGTTCTTCGGCAGAAAATGATAAACGAATTAATGAATTAGAAATTCAATTAGATAAATTTGATAATCTTAGTGAATTACAAACAGATGAACTAAAAGTCAGAAGCGAAAATGATAATCTTAAATCAGATTTTGAAGTTGCATTATCAAATGAAAAAAAAATAAATTCTGATGAAGAATATAGAAATAAAAACTTAGACCAATTATTGATTGAACAAAAAGAATGGGAATTACGAAAAAAACAATCTTTAGAAAGATGTGAAAACTTATCTCAAAAAAAAGAAAATCTATCCAGAGAAATAAATGATTTAGTACAACTACCTGATCAAATGTTAGAAAATATAAAAAAATTTGATGAACAACTTATTCAAGCAATTAAAGATCAAAAAAATAGTGAGGATGATGTCGTTAGAAAAGAAACAGAAATTAGAGATATAGAAAAAGAACAAAAAGATGAAAGTCTTAATCTTGAAATTTATAAGACTGACAATATCAAAATGGAAAGTGAACTTAATATAATTAAATCTAAAGTTGATGGTCTTAACGATAAAGTTGCTGATAAATTATCCATTAGTCTTAAGGACTTACTCGACGCTAATGAAGACAAAATAAAATTAAGAAGTGTTGATCAAAATGAAATTCACTCATTAGAAGCAAGTGTTGAGAGACTTGTTCGTGAAAGAGAAAATTTAGGAGCCGTAAATTTAAGAGCAGAAATTGAAATCAATGAACTTAAGTCTAAACTTTTAGAAATGCAAAATGAAAAAGAAGACTTGTCTCTTGCAATTAAAAAATTAGAAGACGGAATATCAGAACTTAATAAAGAAGGTAGAAATAGGTTACGAATTAGCTTTGATGAAGTTAATGATAATTTTAAAAAGATATTTACTAAATTATTTAATGGTGGCAATGCAGAATTAAAACTCATTGGTTCTGATGATCCATTACAATCTGGATTAGAAATATTTGCCAGCCCACCAGAAAAGAAAATGCAATCCCTTTCTCTTTTATCTGGCGGAGAACAAGCCTTAACATCCATATCATTAATATTTGCAGTTTATCTTTCAAATCCCTCACCATTATGTATATTAGATGAAGTTGATGCTTCACTAGACGACACTAATGTTAGTAGATTTTGTGATATACTTAATTACTTATGTGATGAAAAAGATATTAGTTTTTTAATTGTTACTCACCACAGATTAACAATGGCAAAAATGAATAATTTACTCGGTGTAACAATGGAAGAAAAAGGGATAAGTAAATTATTATCAGTAGATTTAGAAAAAGCAGTCGAAATAAAAGAAGCCAGTTAAATAAATAATGAACAAAGAATTAGATAAAAAAATAGATTTAGCCCTCTCAAAAAAAAATGTATCAATAAATAAAAAATCTGTTGATAAAAGTTTTTTAAATACATTATCAAGAGTTGCTACAGAACTTGTTGCAGGGTTAATAATTGGAACAGGATTAGGACTACTTATTGATAATTGGCTAGAAACAAAACCATTATTTTTAATTATTTTCTTTTTTTTAGGAGCATTTGCAGGTATATATAATCTCTGGAGACAACTGTCAGGAAATGGTTTTAAGATAGGTTATTTTGATAAAGGTAAAAAAAATTAATTATGAAGTCACCAGTTGAACAATTTACTATAAAAACACTTGTACCTCTTGAAGCCTTTGGGTACGATATTTCATTTACAAATGCATCTTTATTTATGGTTTTTTCCGTAATATTATCCTCGCTATTCTTATATTTGGGAATAAAGAAAAGTTCTTTAATCCCAAACCGTTTTCAAAGTAGTGTAGAATTATTGTATGAGTTTGTATCAAATATGGTTAAAGAAAATGTCGGTACTGGTGGCAAGAAATACTTTCCGTTTATTTTTAGTCTTTTTATGTTCATCTTATTTGGAAACCTATTAGGAATGATCCCTTACAGTTATACTTTTACATCGCAGATCATTGTAACTATAACTTTAGCCTTAATCATTTTTGTTGGTGTTACTTTAATAGCTTTGATAAAACATAAACTTAAATTTTTTACTTTTTTCTTTCCATCTGGTGTGCCAATAGCTCTTGCACCTTTATTAATACCTATTGAAATAATATCCTATTTAATGAGACCGGTGAGTTTATCTGTCAGATTATTTGCAAATATGTTGGCTGGCCATACTATGATGAAAGTTTTCGCAGGTTTGATTATAATGATGACATCTGCCTCAGGTGTTTTAAAAGCAGGTGCTGTATTACCATTATTGGCTGTAGTTGGTTTAACAGGATTAGAGTTTTTGGTTGCAGCATTACAAGCTTATGTTTTTAGTATTTTAACTTGTATGTATCTTCATGATGCGTTACATCTACATTAACTTTTAAAGAAAGGAAATTAAAATGGAAATGGAAGCCGCGAAACTTATTGGTGCTGGTTTAGCCGTAATAGCCCTTGCAGGTGTTGGCGTAGGTATTGGTAATATCTTTGCAGCATTGGTAAATGCTATTGGAAGAAATCCAAGTGCTAAAAATGAAGTATTTGGAATTGGTATTTTAGGATTTGCACTTACTGAAGCTGTTGCGTTATTTGCATTAGTTATAGCGTTGTTATTACTTTATACTTTTTAATTAATAACTAAGTATATTAATGATTAAATATTTTAATTTAGCTCTATCAACATTTTTATTAGTAAGCCCCGCATATTCTGCAGGAAAAGGTTTGCCTCAACTAGATTTTACAACTTATCCTTCGTTAATCTTTTGGAGTATTCTTAGCTTATTAAGTTTGTATCTTGTAATGTCTTATGTAATAACTCCAAAGATATCTGATGTAATTAATGATAGAGAACAGCATTTACAAAATGATTTGATTAAAGCTAAAGCCCTTAAGAAAGAATCAGATGATACTTTAGAAAAGGTTAATGCTCAATTAGATCAAACAAAAATTGATGCCAAATCAATTATTGAAAAAGCTATTTCAGAAAGTCAGATTAGTTCTGAAAAAATAATTAAGGATTTAAATTTTAAGTTAAATGAAAAAATTGAAAAATCTTTAAAAGATATTGACAAGGAAAAGTCTATAATTCTAAAAGATATTTTTAATGAAGCATTTGATCTTTCTGATCTTATTATATCTAAAACTACAAATATAAAATCAAATAAAAGTAAACTAACAAATATTCTTAAACAAGAAGTGAAGATTTTAACATAGGTTTTTTCAATGGGATTAAGTCAAACAGCATGGGTTTTAATAGCTTTCATTTTGTTTTTTATTTTAGTTGGCAAAAAATTATGGTCAGCTTTAACCACTAGTCTAGACCAAAGAAAAAAGATGATTGAGAATGAGCTAAATGAGGCAAAAAAGTTGCGAGAAGAAGCTCAAGCTGAGTTAAATGCAAGTTTAAAAAAACAAAAAGAAATTAATAAACAAGTTTTAGATATTATTAATGATGCAAAATCTACTGCTAAACAAATTGAAGCTGATGCTCTAAAAAAGTCTGATATTATAATTAAAAGAAAAGAAGAACAGGCTAAACAAAAAATAAATAATGCTCAAATAGAAGCACTAAATAACATTAAAAATATAAGTGCTGAATTGTCTGTCAAATCTGCAAAAGTATATATTCAAAACGAGTTAGATAGCAAAATTCAAAAAGCCTTATATTCAGATTCTAAACAAAAACTTAAAGAAAAGCTTTAGTTAATTTTGAAATAATCCAATATATACTTTTCCATCTTTAGGTATAATAACACTCATATTTGACTCTCTTTCAACGATTTCACTACCTGATTTAAGAAAAAAACCTAATTCAAAATCATCTCTATCAAACTCTTCTAGATTATTATTTGTTGAAACTAAAGAAATTTTTAGTTTTATTAAATCATCATTTTGAAAATTTTTTCTCACTGACCTAAGGTTTACAGCAAGATTCATTTTTATTTTATCACCACTTAATGAGCAGTTTTTCTTTATTCCCCTAAACCCAATATAAGAAGTATTATTATTTTTCTGAGAAGTAGCAATCAGTTCTTCTGATCCCTTAGGTGTCATAATCAAAGGACAAATTACTTCTTCCTTAAAAAAAACTTCGTTTAAATTTGATATGTTATTTTTAACAGTTGAACAACCTGTTATAATAAAAACAAATAACAATATATTTATTTTTCTAACCAAATATCCTAATATCATAATCTATTTAATATAACACATTTAATGTATGGTAAAACAAAATATAAATCTTTATCTAGCTTCACCTAGAGGGTTTTGTGCAGGTGTTGACAGGGCTGTTAAGATAGTAGAACAAGCTATAAAAAAATATGGATCTCCTATTTATGTTCGTCATGAAATTGTTCATAATAAAGATGTTGTAAAGTCTTTAGAAAGTTTAGGCGCTATATTTGTTGATGAAATAACTGATGCACCTGAAAATTCAACAATAATTTTTTCGGCTCATGGAGTGCCCAAATCTGTTTTTGTTAATGCAAAAAAAAGAAATATGTTACCAATTGATGCTACTTGTCCATTGGTAACAAAAGTTCACAATGAAACAATTAAACATTTCAATAGTTCCAGAAAAATTTTATTAATTGGTCATAAAAATCATCCTGAAGTTATTGGAACTATGGGACAAGTTCCAGATGGAAATGTAATTTTAATTGAAAGTTTGAATGAAGCAAAAAATATATATATTGAGGATACAAATAATTTAGCATATGCTACACAAACAACTCTATCAGTTGATGATACAAAAGAAATAATTGAAGTTTTAACACAAAGATTTCCTGATATAAAAGGGCCTTCAACTGAAGATATTTGTTATGCAACTACCAATAGGCAATTAGCTGTAAAATCCATGGCAGATATGTGTGATTATATTTTAGTAATTGGTGCACAAAATTCTTCTAATTCCCAAAGACTTGTAGAGGTGGCAAAAAAAAATGGAGTTTCAAATTCGTATTTAATTTCAGATGAAGATGATTTAAATATTTTCTTAAACAATTTTAATTTTACAGATTCTATTAATATTGGGCTTACTGCAGGGGCTTCAGCTCCTGAAACATTAGTTCAAATACTTATCTCAAAATTAAAAAGAAAATTCGAAGTTAACTTAATTGATCATGAAGTTGTCAAAGAAGATATTATTTTTAATTTACCAAAATCATTAAGATAGTTTTAAAATTGGCTGTTTATACAAAATTAAATGAAAAAGAGATTAAATCTATAATCAATGATTATCCAATAGGTAATTTAATTGAATACAAAGGAATTCAAGAAGGTATAGAAAATACAAATTATTTTATTAGAACAAAAAAAGGTAAATTTATATTAACTATTTTTGAAAATAGAGTAGATTCAAAAGAAATCCCTTTTTTTATAAATTTAATGAAATTTCTAAATAAAAATGACTTCATATCACCCAAACCCATAGAAAATAAAGAAGGAAAAATTTTAAATAAATTTAATACAAAAAAATTTGTTTTAGTTAATTTTTTAGAAGGCAAACCAAAAGTTTATATAACTCCTAATGATTGTTATTTAATTGGAGATTTAATTGGTAATCTTCAAAATAAAAGTAGATATTGTGATCTAATTCGAAAAAATAGTTTATCTCTTGAAGACTGTAAAAAAATCTTCCAAGACTGTAAGAATTCTATATCAGAAAAAGAAATTAATATTTTAAGAGATGGATTATACGATTTGATTGAAGCTAGTTTAAAAGATTGTATTGTAAAATGGCCAATTCACTTGCCAAAAGGGATTATACATGGTGACTTATTTCCAGATAATGTATTTTTTTTGAATAATAAAGTTTCTGGTGTAATTGATTTTTATTTTTCTTGCGTAGATATTAAGATTTATGAAATAGCTATTGTCATAAATGCATGGTGCTTTGACCAACATAACACTTTAAATATTGAGAAAGTTAAAAATTTAATAAAAGGTTTTACACTACATAATAGTTTAACAAAAGATGAACTTTTTTCTCTAAATATACTTGCAAAAGGTGCATCTTTGAGATTTCTTATTACTAGATTATTTGACTGGTACAATACACCTGAAAATAGTTATGTAAAGAGGAAAGATCCACGAGAGTATATTGATAAATTAATGTACTTTAATTCAAATACACTAGATTTTTTGTATGATTAAATTAAATATTTCAAAAGAAGAAATTGATATTTTTACCGATGGGTCATGTTCTGGAAATCCTGGCCCTGGTGGTTGGGCAGGAGTTATTATTCATGATTTAATTTCAATATTAACAGGGTATGAGACTAATACTACTAATAATAGAATGGAACTATTGGCAACAATCAATGTTATTAAATTAATTGACCCTAGGATAGATATTAATTTATATACAGATTCTAACTATGTAAAAAATGGAATTACAGTATGGATTCTTAATTGGATAAAAAATAACTGGAAAACCTCACAGAAAAAAGAAGTCGCTAATAAAGATTTGTGGTTACAGCTTTATGATTTGAATAACACGTATAATATTAATTGGAACTGGGTAAAAGCTCATGAAACTAATACATATAATAATTTAGCTGATGAATACGCAGTTTTGTCAATGAAAAATCAAAAAAGTTATAATATAGAAAATTATACAACTACAAATGTTTTATAATATTTTCTGCACTTGATACATCAAAAACACCAGGCTCTTCTACAAACAAATGAGTAATCACTTTATTATCAATAATCATAGCAAATCTAACTGATCTAATGCCCATATGAGGAGTATAATAATCTAAACCTATTTCCTTTGTATAAGAAGCATCAGAATCAGAAATCATTTCAATTTTACCAAATACATCATTTTGTTCTGCCCAAGCCTTCATGACATGTGGATCATTAACAGCATAACAAATTATATTGTCTACACCTTTATCTACAATATCTTGATATAAATTTTTAAAACCAGGTAAATGCTTTGCTGAACAAGTTGGTGTAAATGCACCTGGAAGTGAAAATAAAACAACTTTTTTACCAGAGAACATATCATCTGTCTTCAATTCATGTATAGTTGCTGTTTTAGTTCTTAAAATACCTTGAGGTAATTCATCTCCAACCTTAATCATTTTCATCTCCTGAATTATAAATTATTGATTTAATATATTAATTAATTGTTTTTTATTTAAAAGCTCCGGCAATAAGAGCCCTTCTTTAAATTTAAAATTATAAATTTCATTGAAAGGAATACCATATCTATCTTTTGAAATTAAGAAATTTTTTATATTTAAATCTTTTTTTGTCCAATCTAGTTGTAACAGAATAACATCATTTTTTTTTATAACTTCTTTAATCTCTTTATCATTTAAAACATTTAATTTGTTATATTGGCAAGTGATACACCAGTCAGCAGTAATGTCTAGAAAAACCGTTTTATTTTCTGAAACTAAGTCTTTGATCAAATTAGGGTCTTTTTCTAAATCCCAAATTTTCCAATTAATTTGACTATCATAATTAAAAGTAAATGTATTATTAAAATTATTATTAAGAAAAATAGAAAAAAACCATAAACCAGATAACATAAATATTACAGCCATTAATTTTTTAAAATAAAGTAACCACTTGCCACTTTTAGGGAAAAAATTAAATATATAAGGATTTAAAAGTACTAGAAAAAGTGGAATGGACATACCTATTGACATAAAAAAGAAAATTAAAAAAGATTCAAAATAACTGCCTGATAAAGCAAAAATTACAGCCGTTCCTACGAACGGAGCAGTACAAGGTGTTGCAAGAATTGTTAATAAACAACCTGACAAAAAATCTTCGTACTTTTTGTAATTAAGTCTAGACAAAATTTGATTAAGTTTAAAAGGCAACCTTAATTCATAAAAACCAAAAAGGTTAAAACTTAATAAAAAAATAATTAATGAAATAATTAGTAAAAAATAATCATTTTGAAATTGAAAACCCCAAGTAATTGAATTCCCTAATTTTCTAAAAAAACTAATAGTTAAAAATAATATAAAAAATGACGTAATAATTCCCAAAATTTGATTAAAAATTTTCCGTCTAAGCTTAAAATCATTGCTATTTGTAGTTGATATAAAATTAGCAATTTTTAATGATAATACAGGCAAAACACAAGGCATAAAATTTAGAATAAATCCTGCCAATAAAGCTATAGAAATAAAATATAAATAAGTTTTTTCAGTTGACCAAAAATCTTTTACTTTAAAATCATAAGAAAAGTTTGTTTCATTTGAAAAAAAATTTATTTTTAATTGATCATTTTTAATTTCATTTTTTAATTCTGGAGGAATTTTAAATTTTATGAAATTATTTCTAATATTTTCATAAGTTTGATAACTTTGTGGAAAGATAAAATTATCTTTATTTTCAATTATAATTCGAAAACTTGATATAGGCCTTGTAAAATACAATGTTGCAAAACTATTATTAATTTCAATTTTTTGAAAAAAATTACTTTGTGAATTATATAATTTAGGCACTTTTGTTATTGCTTCATTTATTTTTAGAGAACTATTTGAAATTTGTGAATTTATAGGGAAATAATTTAATTTAAAATTTTCTTCAATAGGAACACAAATTTGATTACAGATTTGTGCATAAAATTTTAAATTTCCAAAAATTATTTTTTCAGGATTTTTAACATAAATTTTTAATGGAAAAATTATTTCTTTATCATAACCAAATGTATCTATATTAAAAAATTTAAAACTTTTAGGTTCTGGAAATAACAGATTAACATTTGATACATTACTGATTTTATCAAATGTAATTTTGGGAGGCAAACCTGCTTCACCCGGGTTTTTCCAATAAATTTTCCAATTATTATCTAATTTAACTTTAACACCAGCAAGTAAATATTTTTTTTTATCGTTAAAGTTACCAAACAGAAGGTCAGCTTTATAATTGAGTTTATTTTCATTTAATAAATTTGCTTGTGATGAAGACGATAAAATTAAAATAAAAGTAACCCACAGTTTTATTAAATTTAATAATTTTATGAAAATGTTCATATTTATATATTTTTATTTTTTCATTTCATGTTATGTGTAGAATATATATATATGAATGATACTTATTTTGGTCAACTTTTAATCTCTATGCCTAATTTAATTGACCCATTTTTTCAAAAAACAGTAATCTTAATTTGTGAGTTTTCAGAAAAAGCTATTATGGGGCTTATAATTAACAAGCCAGTGCAAAACATTAAAGTTCATAATATTTTAAAAAATATAAAGCTTGATGTAAATGATAAATTAATTAATCAAGATGTATTTATAGGTGGGCCTGTTCATACCGGTCAAGGATTTATATTACATTCCAGTGAATGCAAATATGAAGGTAGTGAAACAATAAATAAAAACCTAAGATTAACAACCTCTTTAAAAATTTTAGAAGACATATCAAAAAATAAACCTCCTAAATTTTATAAAGTTTTTCTTGGATGTTCAGTTTGGGGATATAAACAATTTAACAATGAGATGTTAGAAAATTCATGGCATTTAATGGATACTTCAAATGAAATTATTTTTCAAAATAATGAGATCAACAAAATATGGGAAATTTGTGTAGAAAAATCAGGTATCGTCAAGGAAAAGTTAAATCCATATCATGGGAATGCTTAATTTATGAATTATAGATTTAATTTTGAGAAATCTTTTTGATCTGGTCCAATTATAGATAACACAGTTTTAGGTTCATGGAATAATCTATCATATAAATCTAAAAGATTTGAGATTTTAAGATCGCTAATTTTTTTTAGAATGTAATCTTCTGAAAACATTTTAGAATGAGTAAAAAGACTTTTAACATTTCTTTCTAAACGACTAAATGTAAAATCTTGTGCTCTTATAAAGCCTGAGCTTAATTGAGCTTTTGCTCTATCTAAATCATTAATAGTAATGTTTTTACTCAAATTTTTAATTTCATTTAAAGAAGTATCTAATAAATTTTCAAGATCATTTGGATTACATGCAGAATAGAAACCAAAAATACCAGAAGACAAAAATTGACTTTGAAAGGAAAAAATACTGTAACATAAACCTTTTTTTTCTCTGATTTCTTGAAATAATTTTGAAGACATCCCACCACCTAAAATTATAGATAATGCAGAAAGGTCTAGTCTTTGTTTATCTACATTGCTCAATCCTTCCACTCCAAAAACTATATGTGCTTGCTGTAAATCTTTTTTTTCAGAATGAAATCCAGAATTCCATTTATATTTTGGTTTAGTACTTTTGTTACCTGATTTTAAAAATTCAAAGTTCTTTGTAATTTGATTAATAATTTTCCTTTCATCAAATTTACCACTAATACCAATTATCAAATTCGACGGATTATAATTTTGATTACAAAATTCTTTTAAATCATCTTTATTAAACCCACCAACTGAAACTTTTGTTCCTAATATTGGTTTTCCAATTGATTGATTTTTATAAGCTAAAGAGTAAAACTTATCAAAGACCTTATCATCTGGCATATCATTAGACTGACCAATTTCTGAAATTATAACTCCTCTTTCTCTTTCAATTTCTTCTTTGGGAAAAGTAGAGTTTAAGAAAATATCAGATAAAATTTCAATACCTAACTCATGATTACTAGGGAGTAACTTTACATAATAAGCAGTATTCTCTTTACTTGTATATGCATTAATGTCTCCACCCACATCTTCTATTTCCTTAGAAATATCAAAAGCATTTCTATTTTTAGTTCCTTTAAAAGCCATATGTTCAAGCATATGTGCAATACCTAATTGTTTATTATTTTCATTTACACTTCCAACATTCAACCACAAACCAATTGATAATGTATTTGAGTTAAAATGATCTAAAAGGATGGTAAGTCCATTACTTAAAGTAATTGTTTTTGCTGTCATATTTATCTCATATTGTTCTTTATGTAAGATTTAATTTCATGAATCTGATTATTTAAAATTTTAAAATTTTCTTCTTTTTCTAAAATTAGTTCTAAAGCATGAGGATTTTTTGGAGAAAAATTTAAACTTTTTTCTGTTACTTTTGGAAATTTTGCTGGATGAGCACAAGCTAGAGAAATTAGTGGAATTTTATCATCTACTCTTCCTTCAAAAATTGCAGTTTTTGCGGCTCTTACACCTACAGCTGAATGAGGATCTAACAAATATTGAGATTTATTATAAGTATTTTTAATTTCATCTGTTATGCCAATATCACAAACTTTGAAACTTGCAAAATCATCATTAAATTTTTCCAACATTGGTTTATCAATATTAAATTTTTTATTTTTTTCAAATTGTCCCATATAAAAATTAAGTGCATTACTATCCCTTTCCAGCATTTCAAATAAAAGTCTTTCAAAATTACTTGAAACCTGAATATCCATACTAGGACTATAAGACTCTTCTACACTCTTTCTTTCCATAGTTCCTGAATTAAAAAATCTGGTTAAAATGTCATTTTGGTTAGAAGCACAAATAAGAGTATTAATTGGTAATCCCATTTTTTTAGCAACCCAGCCAGCAAAAATGTTTCCAAAATTCCCAGTTGGAACTGAAAAATTAACTTTTTTATTTGGAGCTCCTAACTTAAATGCTCCATAAAAATAATACACAACTTGAGGTATTAATCGCGCCCAATTAATAGAATTGATCGCTGACAACTTTACTTCATCTTTAAAAATCAAATCGCTGAATAAACTTTTTACAATAGATTGACAACCATCAAAGTCAGTTTCAATAGCTACAGATTGACACCCTTTTTTAAAAATTGTTGTCATTTGTTTTTGTTGAATTGAGGAAATTTTATTATTTGGAAATAAAATAAATAAATCAACATTTTTATTATTTTTAAAAGCTTCTAGTGCGGCAGATCCTGTGTCACCACTAGTTGCGCCTACAATTAAAATCTTTTTTTTCTTCTCTTTCAGAACATAATCAAATACGTGAGCTAAAAATTGCATTGCATAATCTTTAAATGCAAAAGTGGGTCCATAAAAAAGTTCCATGACATATAAATTAGTATCTAACTTTTTAATTGGCACAACCTCTTCATGATTAAAATTACTATACACTTCTCTACACATTTCATACAATTTAGATCTAATTTCTTTACCAACAAAAGGCGAAATTATTTTATCAGCAAGAGAAATATAATCTAAATTTTTCATCTCATTTAATTCTAAATTAGAAAATCTTGGCCAAGTATTAGGTAAATACAATCCACCATCTCTTGCCAATCCTGACAAAAGAACATCTTCAAAATTCAAATTAGATTCTTGACCTCTTGTACTTAAATATTTAATTTCGGTCATCAGCTTCTTTTCTTAAATGTTAATCTTTTTTCTTTAATATGAAATATAAAATAAATTATAAGTAGAGTTAAAGCTAAACTATACCAAGTGATAGCATAAGACAAATGTTGATTCCTAAAATTTGGTTTTCCAAGGGCAGCAATAGGTAATTTTCGATTTGTTTTATTTCTAATTGCATCTATAAAAAAGCTTTCTTCAAAACTATATTTCTCTAACTCACGAGCTTTTTTTATTTCATTTGGTTTTATTGTAAACCAAAAATCATCTTTTATATCATTTTTAGGAACAAAATATCCCTTTAATTGTGGCTTTCTTATTATTCCATCAATGGTAACTTCTTCTTTAATTATAGTAAATGGCCTTGATTTTTGTAGTTTAAGTTTTTCACTAATCCAACCTCGATTTATTAGTACAACCTTATTTTCATTTGTTAAAATTGGTGTAACTAAATGGAATCCGGCATTTCCTTCATATGTTTTTCCTATAATTAAAGTTTCTTTATTGTTTAAAAACTTTCCTTTAATTAAGACTCTTCTAAATTCCTGTGTGCCATCATATTTAAATGATTTTTCATATAAAATCTTATTCTTTTCAAATTTTTCTATATAATTTGATATTATATTATTTTTCCAAAAAAGTCTTTTAACCTGCCAAGTACCAAGTGAAATTAAAACTAAAAAAGAAACTATGCTAAATAATGTTGGCCATAATAATGGACGAAATTGAATTGATTTCATTTGACTAAAAGACTTTAGCCACCCCACCAATAAACACAGACAAATAGAAACAACCAAACAACATCTACAAAATGCCAATACCAAGCTGCTGCTTCAAAACCAAAATGATGTTCTGATGTGAAATGACCTTTAATTCCTCTAAACAAACATACAGCTAAAAATATTGTTCCAACCAGAACATGAAACCCATGAAAACCTGTAGCCATGTAAAAAGTTGATGCATATATACCGTCTGTGAAGCCAAAAGCTGCATGAGTATACTCATACGCTTGCAATGCAGTAAAAGCTGCACCTAATAAAACTGTAAGAACTAGACCTGTTATAAAATCTTTTCTATTGCCATGTTGTAAAGCATGGTGAGACCAAGTTACTGTACATCCAGATAAAAGAAGTATCATTGTGTTTATTAGTGGAAGATCAAAAGGATCAAACGTTGTGATATCTGCGGGCGGCCAAACACCTGTATCAGGATAAAGACTTGCATCAAAGAAAGCCCAGAAAAAAGCCACAAAAAACATTACCTCTGATGATATAAATAACATCATCCCATAACGCATACCTATTTGAACTATAGGTGTATGATGACCTTGGTATTCAGCTTCTCTAACAACATCTCTCCACCAGAAAAACATTGTAGCTAACACCATTAAAACACCAGCCCCTAATATGTAAACGGAATAAGTATATTCATGCATAAACATTGTTAAACCTAATACTAGAGTAAATCCAGCTGCAGAGCCAACTGCAGGCCAAGGACTTGGTTCAACTAAATGATATTGATGTTTTTGGTCTCCGCTCATAAATACTCCTTAGAATATTTATAAATTAAAATTTCGTATAAATCAAAGTAATTTGGCTTGAAATTCCTAATTATTCAACTTTAAAAAAAGTATATGACAAAGTTATTTCATTTAAGGATTTAAGATTATCATCATTGTCAATTTCAGGATCAATATAAAAACTCACAGGCATTTTAACTTCTTCATCAGGCATTAATTTCTGATTTATAAAACAAAAACATTCAATTTTCATAAAAACTGATCCTGCTTTAGGAGGCGACACGTTAAATGATGCTGTGCCTGTAGATGGTTCCTTAGATAAGTTTTTTGCAGTATAATAAATAATTTTTTCAACACCCGGTTTTAATTGAATTTCATTACTAGGTGCAACAAATTTCCAATTTAGGTCTGGAGAAATATTTGCATCAAATCTTACTTTATACAAACTACCATCAACTTTTGGACCTGGGGCTATAGAAGCTTTTTGTGTTGTACCCGCATACCCAGTAACTCTACAAAATAAATCATATAAAGGAACAGATGCAAACGATAGGCCTAGCATTCCAAAAGCAAAAAGGAAAACGTAGAACACAAAATAAATATTTTTAAACTTGGTTGTTTTTTCCATTTAGGTAATATTCATTCTAAGTATTGTTATAAAAAAAAACAAAATGACAAAAAAAATAATTAAAAGTAATATAGCATTATTTTTTGATTTTCTGTCTTTATAAAATTTTTCAATGAAATTAGGTGTTTTCAAATCGTTCATTAAATTAGCCTTACAAAAATTTTATCTATAAGTATTAACGAAAAGATTAAAAACAAGTATATTATTGAAAAGTTAAAAACTTTTCTTTCATCATAATTTTTAATTTTCAATAAATTATATGCTTCAAATAAAAATTTGACCCCAAGAGATAAACTAAAGGCAAGATAAAAAATTGAATTAAAATCAAAAAAATAAGGCAATGTCGAAAATATAACAAGTATTAAAGTATATAAAAAAATATGCCACTTGGTTGATTTATCACCTTTAACATTTGGTAACATTGGAATATTAACTAATTTGTATTCTAACTTAGTTTTTAGAGCTAATGCCCAAAAATGTGGAGGTGTCCATAAAAATATGATCCCAAATAAAATTAATGCCTCTACACCAAAAGAACCCGTTGAACACACATATCCAATTACAGGTGGAAAGGCACCAGATGCACCACCAATAACAATATTTTGATAAGAATATCTTTTTAAAAATATAGTATAAAAAATCGCATAAAAAATTATTGTAAAAAACAGTAAAAATCCAGCTAACCAATTTATACACAAACCTAAGATTACAATTGACAAAATACTTCCAATCAAGCCAAATGCTAATGCATCTGATGGTTCAATTTTTCCTTTTGGAATAGGACGATTTTTGGTTCTTTCCATCATTGAGTCAACTTCTCTGTCATACCATTGATTAAGGACTCCGGATGACCCTGCACCCAGAGCAATAGCTAAAATACCTATCATTGATAAATAAGGATTTAAGATCGTTTCTGTTGAAAACACTCCACAGAAATAACCTATTAATGCGGTAAAAATTACTAAAGACATAACTCTAGGTTTCATCAATTGGAAAAAATCACTTATTGAAGAAATTTTATTTTCTAAAATTTCTCCATCTTTTTGTAAGATAGTTGTCAATTTAATACCACAAAATTTAATTATCTTATTTTTGGAAGATCATTAAATGTATGAAAAGCTGGTGGTGAAGACACAGACCACTCAAGAGTTGATCCTCCCTTACCCCATGGGTTATTAACAGTTTTCCTTTTTCTTACAAAAGCTTCCAATATAACAATTAAGAATATAATTGCTCCTATGCCACCTACAAAAGCACCAATTGAAGCTACATAATTCCAACCTGCAAAAGCATCAGGGTAATCAATATATCTTCGTGGCATTCCAGCTAATCCGAGAAAATGCATAGGAAAAAAGGTTAAATTAACTCCTATAAATGTTACCCAGAAATGTAATTTCGCTAGAAATTCATTATATTCAAATCCAGTCATTTTTGAAAACCAATAGTAAAATCCTGCAAATAATCCAAATACAGCACCAAGGGATAATACATAGTGGAAATGAGCAATAACATAATATGTATTATGTAAAATAACATCTAATCCGGCGTTAGCTAATACAACACCTGTTACACCTCCAACTGTAAATAAAAATATAAACCCAATAGCCCAATACATTGGTATTTTAAAAGTTATTGAACCGCCCCACATTGTAGCAATCCATGAGAAAATTTTAACTCCTGTTGGAACTGCAATAACCATGGTTGCGGCTGTAAAGTACGCACGAGTGTCTACAGATAATCCGACAGTGTACATATGATGTGCCCACACTACAAAACCAACAACACCAATTGCTACCATTGCATAAGCCATTCCTAAATAACCAAAAACTGGCTTTTTTGAAAATGTTGACACAATCTGACTTACAATTCCAAAAGCAGGTAATATCATTATATAAACTTCAGGGTGACCAAAAAACCAAAATAAATGTAAAAATAGAATTGGATCTCCACCACCTTCTGCAACAAAAAAATTAGTTCCAAAGTTTCTGTCTGTTAACAACATTGTTATAGCACCAGCAAGAACTGGAACAGCTAATAATAGTAGGAAAGCTGTAACAAGCATAGACCAAACAAATAATGGCATTTTATGCAAGGTCATACCTGGAGCTCTCATATTGAAAATTGTTGTAATAAAATTAGCAGCACCTAATATTGAAGATGCCCCAGCTAAATGTAATGAAAATATTGCAAGATCCATAGCCATTCCTGGTGAACCAGTAGAGCCAGATAGCGGAGGGTATATAGTCCACCCAACACCGACACCTCCATCAATTACAGCTGACAATAATAATAATACAAAACTTGGAGGTAATAGCCAAAAAGAAATGTTATTCATTCTTGGAAAAGCCATATCTGGAGCACCTATCATAATTGGCACAAACCAATTCCCAAATCCACCAATTAACCCAGGCATTACAACGAAAAAGACCATTATTAAACCGTGAGCAGTTGTAAAAACATTCCATACATGCCCATCTGCCATATATTGTACACCTGGATGCATTAACTCAGCACGCATGTAAATAGACATAGCACCACCAATAAACGCAGCAATAATAGCAAAAATTATATACATGGTTCCTATATCTTTATGATTTGTAGAATAAAGCCACCTTTTCACAAAACCTGAAGGGGCACCATGATGATGTTCTAAGTGATTAGCAGCTTTAGTGAGTGTTGCCATCAATTGTTCTCCTTAATTATTTTTTCATTATTCATTACAATTTTGATATTGCTGTCAACATTAGCAAATTTTAATTTTGCATCAGCAAGCCATTTTTTATAATCCTCTTTCGATACAGATTTTAAAACGATAGGCATATAAGCATGATTTACTCCACAAATCTGATTGCACTGACCATAATATGTTTTTGGACCCTTAGGTATCTCTGTCCAAACCTCATTAATTCTTCCTGCTATAGAGTAAACTTGAACAGCCAGTGAAGGTATGAAAAAGGAATGCATTACGTCATTACCAGTGATAAGAAATTTTATTTTGGTTCCCTCTGGAACAACTAATGGATTATCAACATCTAATAATCTTTTTTGCCCATCTTTAATTTTGTCTTCCTCAATCATATACGAGTCAAAATTTATTTTTTCGTCAGGGTACTCATAATTCCAATACCATTGAGCACCAGTTACCTTAACAACCATATCATATTCTTTATCTGTCTCTTGAAGATATAAAAGTTTAAAAGAAGGTACAGCTATCACAACTAAAATTAGTACTGGTATGACTGTCCACAAAACTTCTATGATTGTATTATGTGAAGTTTTTGACGGTATTTTATTAGAATTTTCTTTATATCTCCAACAAACATAAACCAAAAGCGCCAGTACAAAAAGTGAAATTAACGTAATTACAACTATTAAAAAATTATGGAGATCCGTTGCTGTTTCAGCAATAATTCCAGATGGTGGTTGTAAATCCATTTGCCAAGGTTTAGGTTCAGATGCAGATGCAACGTTGGGTAATAAGTTAATAGTTGCAAGTAATATATAAAATTTTAAATAAGACATATCCGGATACTTTATTTTTTATATTAATTATTTAAACTTTTTAAATAAAATTTCTAGTAAAAATGTTTTTTTTTTTTAATTAATGATTAAAATATAATACAAATAAAATGAATTTAGGAATTATGTCTGAACAAGATACAATAAAATCAACGGATAAATTATTTTTTGAACATAATGACATCTCTAAAAATAAGACGTTCGACTGTGTTAATAGTACATTAAATAATTGTAATGGTGGTGAACTTTATTTTGAAAATACAGATTTTGAAACACTTTATTTTACAGATTCTAGAATACAAAATATATCACAAAGTTCATCTCAAGGTTTTGGTTTTAGATCTATTAAAGACGATACCGTAGCCTTCTCATGTTCAGATAATATTTCTTATGAAAATATAATTAAAGCTTCAAAGACAGTTAATTCAATTATTAATTCAAATAATAAGGATGATACAGTTTATAAAAAAAATCAGAATATTAAACCATTATATATTTCTAAAAATCCACTGACAAACTTAGAATTTTCAAAAAAAATTATGCTTTTAGAAAAGATAAATATTTTTGCAAGAAAATTAGATAATAGAGTTGTCCAAGTTTCAATCTCACTAACAGGAAGCTATTCACATATTCAAATATTAAAAAAAGATTATGAAAATCATGCCGATTTAAGACCTTTAGTCAGATTGAATGTTCAAATTGTTGTTGAATCAAATGATAAAAAATCTTCTGGGTCTTCCGGCTACGGGGGAAGATCTTTATACGATGAATGGATCGATGAAAAAAACTGGAAAAGAAAAGTTAAAGAGGCATTAAGGTTAGCTATTTTAAATTTGGATGCTAAACCTGCTCCAGCAGGTGAGTTACCTGTTGTTCTAGGTCATGGTTGGCCAGGAGTTATGTTACATGAAGCAGTTGGGCATGGCTTAGAAGGTGATTTCAATAGAAAAGGTACATCAATGTATTCTAATAAAATTGGAGAAAGAGTTGCTGCTAAAGGTGTAAACGTATTTGACGATGGAACAATCATGAATAGAAGAGGTTCATTAACAATTGATGATGAAGGAGTACCTACGCAAAAAAACTTACTAATTGAAGATGGAATACTTGTAAAATATATGCAAGACACTCAAAACGCTTATTTAATGAATGTTGATCCAACCGGTAATGGAAGAAGACAATCTTTTGCTCATTGCCCTATGCCAAGGATGACAAATACCTACCTTGATAATGGTTCTTTCTCTTCAAAAGAAATCATTGAAAGTGTAGATAAGGGTATCTATGCTGTGAATTTTGGTGGAGGTCAAGTTGACATCACTAGTGGTGACTTTGTTTTCTCTTCATCAGAAGCTTATATGATTGAAAATGGTAAAATTAAGTATCCTATAAAAGGGGCTACTTTGATTGGTAATGGGGCAAATGCAATGCACAAAATTAAAATGATCGGAAATGATCTTAAACTTGACGAAGGCGTTGGCACTTGTGGAAAAGATGGTCAAGGTGTACCTGTGGGTGTTGGACAACCTACATTATTGATGGACGGCATTACTATTGGTGGAACAAATATTTAGTTATTAATTGTAAAAATTTTACTAATATCTTTTTCCCAAATACTATTAAATTTTTTTAACAACTCATCGGCCGATGTTTCTTGATTTTCTAACATATTTAATAATGGGTCTAAAAATTGTGTTTCACTTACCCCATTTCTATCCTTAAAATTTCTTCTCTTAAGACCTTCATAAGAGATATTCAAAAGATCTTTTGCTACATTAATTATTTTAGATGAACCTATAATCCCATTTAATCCAAATTTAGCAGCAGAGATTCTACTTTCTTCTAACAAGGAAACACTCATAAATTTTTTTGCAACATGGAAAGCTTCATCTAAACTTTTTTCATCATATAAAAGCCCCACCCAAAAAGCAGGTAACGCACAAATTCTATTCCATGGACCTCCATCCGCACCTCTCATCTCTAAGTATTGTTTTAATCGAACCTCAGGAAAAGCAACAGTCACATGATCCTCCCAATCTGACATTGTAGGAAATTTACCTTCAAATCCATCAAGTTTTCCATTCAAAAATTTTGCAAATGATTTTCCAGCTACGTTATGATATGTGCCTTTGTCATAAATAAAATACATTGGTACAGACAAAAGATATTGCGTCCATGCTTCATATCCAAAATCTTTACTAAAAACAATATCAGGGAAACCAGATCTTTGACTATCTGTATCTGTCCAGGTGTAAGCCCTTAAAGACGAATAGTTACTGATTTTACCTTCAATAAATGGAGAATTTGAAAATAAAGCAGTTGCAATAGGTTGCAATGCCAAAGAAGTTTTAAATTTTTTAACCATATCCGTTTCATCTGAATAATCTAAATTAACCTGTATAGTACAAGTCCTTATCATCATGTCTATTCCAAGGTTTCCAACTTTTGGCATATGATTTTTCATAATTTCATATCTATTTTTTGGCATCCAATTTATTTGATCTCTTTTCGAAATAGGATCAAATCCCAATCCAAGCATCACAAAATCCAACTCTTTAGAAATTTTTCTCATTAAATTCAGATGCAAACCCGCTTCATTACATGTCATATGTAAGTTTCTTAAAGGTGCACCAGATAATTCAAATTGTCCTCCAGGTTCAAGAGATATAGAAGAACCTGATTTATGTTTCAATCCAATTAAATTGTTACCTTCATTAATTTTCTTCCAATCTTCTTCTTCTGCAATTTTGTTTAAAATAGTTTTTATTCCATTTAAATCTTCATAACCCAATCTTTTAAAGTCATTTTTTTTAAATAAAAATTTTTCATGTTCAGTTCCAATAAGCCAATCATCTCTTTTCTTTTCACCTTCTTTGAACCACTGGAAAATTTTATCAAGATGAAATGTTTGTTTATTGTCCATCACTAAGTCTCTTATAATTCATTAATTTATCTTATAACTTGAGTTAATTATATTTAAATAAGATAGACCAACTATTGCAGCAGTATCAGATCTTAAAATGGTCTTACCGAAACTTATAGGAAAAACAAATTTAAAAGTTTTTAACATCTCATTCTCTTCCATAGAAAACCCACCTTCTGGTCCAATTAATAAAGATGATTTAACAAAATTTTTTTTATTTAGGATAGTTAAATTTTTATTAATTTTTAAAATTTCATCTGCATATAAAATACTTCTATTTTTATCCCATTTTTTCAATAACGCTTGCATTGTCTGTAAATCACTAATTTCTGGAATTGAAATTCTATTTGACTGTTCGCTAGCTTCCCTAACGATAGCATACATTCTATTCATATTTATATCTCTGATAGATGATCTTTCAGTTAAAATTGGAAAAATCTTCTTTACACCTAACTCTGTTGCTTTTTGTACAATAAAATCAATTTTATTTTTTTTTACTAATGAAAAGATAAGAAAAATATCATTAAGAATTTCAGTATTTTTTGAGGGTTCAAAAATTTTTAAGGTTATTTCATCTTTTTGTATTCTTAATATTTTAGAAAAAAACTCCTTATCGTTTTCATTAAATAAATTAATTTGATCATTTTCTTTGCATCGCATTACATTTTTCAAATAATGAGTATCATTTTTGCCTAATACAATTGTCTTATTTAAAGAGAGTTTTTGACTACAATATAATCTTATCATTTTATTTAATTTTGTTTTCATTGTTATTTTTATTTATCATATATAATAACAATAATTTATACATATATTTACTATCAAATATGAAAATAAAAACAGACATGCCTGAAAATGGTTGGTGGGATAAATTACCAAAAACAACACATAAATGGATTAGGTTAGGTAGGTTCGATAGACCAATAGGAAGTTGGCTATTATTACTTCCGTGCCTTTGGACAATTCCAATTTTTTTAAATTCAATAAATAAATTATTTGAAATGTATTTAATATTTATAATCGGTGCTTTTTCAATGAGGGCAGCTGGCTGTATAATTAACGATCTATGGGACAGGGATATTGACAGAAAAATTTCTAGAACTCGTTTAAGGCCAATTGCAAGTGGAGAAATATCTCCAAAAAAGGCCTTTGGATTATTAATAATTCTTTTGACAATTTCTTTGTTTTGCTTGTTAAACTTAAATAAATTTACTTGGTTAATTGCTTTATCGTCTCTCCCATTAATTATATTATATCCACTCGCAAAAAGAATAACAAAATGGCCTCAGTTTGTATTAGGAATAACATTTAGTTGGGGAGTTCCCACAGCATGGGCTGCAACTAATACAGAATTTAATGTTGGAATTTTTTTTCTTTATTTGGGAACTGTTGCTTGGATCATAGGTTATGACACTATATATGGTTATCAAGATAAATCTGAAGATAAAGTCTATAACATAAAAAATACAGCAATCACAACTGAAGATTATTATGTTAAATTTATAATGCTCTTCTACATAATTTCTATTTTAAATTTTCTGATAGCAGGTATTATTTTAAAGACACATTTTGGTTGGTATATAGGTCTATTTTTTATGTTTATTCATTTTACATACCAAATTAAAAAGGCAAAAACCATTAATAGAACTGGGGCATTACAACTATTTAAATCCAATAAGTTTGCAGGATTATTTTTAACCTTGGGATCAATGTCTAAATTTTTAGAGATGGTCTAAAATATAAATCTACTAATATCATATGAGGAAAGGTTAAGGCAGCAAGACCAATAAATGTTACTTTAATTATAGAATGATCTAAAGAAATATTAAAATTTAAATATGTTAAAATCAAAAAACCTAAAACCCAAGTTAAAAGTGTAAAAAATAAAAACATATTTCTGATATTTTTGTCAGACAAATTATTTCTTAATGATGGCAATATTCTTTTGATGTGGTTAAAACTATGAATGAAACAAAAGTAAAAAGAAAAAGCAAAAATTGCATTTGTTGTATAAATGATCATAGATATTAAAAAAATACGAACAATGTAATTTTTTTTAATTTCATCAAAATTTATATAAAAGTGAAATGGCAATAATATTAACCATAGGTATAAGCCATATTTTAAAATTAGCCAAAGATCATCAGTGTTGTGATTATTTAAAAGAATTTGGTAAATTGAATTAACTTCATTGAAATGAAAAAAACTGATTCCAAAAATTACAATACCTCCATTTATATATGCCGATAACAAACATTTATAGCTTTTTGACCAACTTATATCACCGAGTCCAAAATGAATAATACTTACAAACAAGAAAATAATCAGAGTAATATTAGGAGTTAAATACCAAATCAATGTAATAGCTAAAGCTAAGAATAAATAACAAAATATAAAAAAAAATTTTGATTTTAAATTCTTATAATAACCTAATGTTAATGCTATTGAAGCATCAAAAGCACCATGCGGAACTCCAAAAACAAAAATTAAAATCAAAGATAAGTAATCTAATAAATCAAACATTAATTAATTTTCAATTTCTTTTAATACATTGCCATATTGCACGCAAAAATAAAAGTTTTGGTAAAGAATTTATAATTTTAAACCAAATTTTAAATGTTTGATTACCATTCATAAATAAGGCCATTTCATCTCCAGATAATTTACTATTCATTCTATAAAATAAATCTGGAAAAATTTTAGGGTTTTTTTCAAGTGCTTTCATAAAAATTTTATCCATAAATAAACTGAATTTTGTATGAATTATATTATTTATTTTTAAGTTATTATTTAATTGATAAATAATATTACTAATTTGTTTTTGTATGTTAATAAAAGTGTATCCAGACGAAGGTTTTGTTGCTCCACCTCTGCTTCCAATGCTAACAGAGTTTTCTTGAAAAAAATTCATATAGTGCATTGGTATTATCCCTTTTTCTTCCTTAATAACTTTAAAAAACTTTATATTAAAAAAATTTTTTAAATAAGAATTAATGGCATTTAAATAAAACTTCCTGTTTTCAACATTTTTTGAAAATAAAGTAGACTCTATTAAAGCTTTGTTCTCTGAAAAGGGTATAAAATAAATAAAATGTAACCCACGTGATTGATCGCACCTAAAATCCATAAGAATAACTGTAGATGGGTCAAATTTATTATCGTCAGTCTCAATTGTTAAGCCTATGAAATGCTGCAATAATATATTCTTACAGAAGGCAAGATTCCTACTATCAAAAAAGTAATCTCCTTCAATAAGTTTTTCATCAACAAAAAATTTTGAATTTTTATCCGCAACCTTTTTTTTTATGATTTTTACATTTGAATTTTTTATCTTTTCCTTACAAAAATTTATCCATTTATTTTTATTTATTAAACAGTAAGGATGCTGATACGAAAAAAATGTTTTTTCATTCTCATAATTTATAATTTTCCATTTATTCCATTTAAGACAAATTTCATCAAAATCATGAGAATATTTATTTCTCCAAAAACCCCAATAATGATCTTTTTGATTATTTTCCGATCCTAAATAAAATTTAAATATAGCGTCTTTAACTTCTTGTGATCTTCTTATAAAAGAAAAACCTGCACAGCCACCACCAAAAATATTTATAATTTTTTTCTTCATAAAATTTCTTTTAGGTTTTTATGTAAACTTTGATTATGTTTTGGAAACTTTAATGCCAAAAGTTTAAATATTTTTATAAAAGTTTTAAGTGTAAGTTTAAGCTTTTCAAAATTCGTCGTGTATATTCTTCCTTTATACCAAATAAATTTATTTTTTTTTAATTTTACGCCAATTTCTCTATATAAATTTGAAGCAATAAAGATAGCAATTCTGAACTTTAGATTTAGAAAAACTAATCCTTTATTTCCACTTTTGTAATATAATTCAGAAATCACTAAAATTTTTTTTATGGCATCTTTTAAAATTGAGTGATTTGAATGATTATGATCTTTAGTTAAAATTAAGATTTCCTTGGGAGTTAAATTGTTGATAAATTTACCTGGCAAGTAACGTCTATTAAGTTTTGCATCTTCTTCTATATCCCTAAGTATGTTTGTAAGCTGCATAGCTATACCTAAATCAGTAGCAAAATTAAAAGAATTTTTATTTTTACATTCAAGAGCAATACACATTAACACACCTACAGTACCAGCAACTCTGTAACAATATAAAATTAATTCTTTTTCACTCTTTATTCTAACTGATTTTTGATCAAAGATTAAACCATGCATAAGATCTATAATTTTACTTTTGGCTAACTTACATTTTTTCAAATAACTAGGGACATATATATTATTTTCTTCTAATTTTGGGTAATCATTTTTCTTAAATAAATTTAAAATATAGTTTAACTTTATTAAATTTTTATCTTTTGTTTTGGTATCAGCTATATCATCCAATAATCTACAAAAAGAGTATAATTCAGCACACCTAATAAGATATTTTTTTGGTAATAATTTACCAGCCCAATAAAAACTTTTTCCATTTTGTCTTAAAATTTCTAGATAATTACTCATTTAATATAATATTTTCAACCACTTTTGCTGATGATAAAACACCTGGTATACCTGCTCCAGGATGAGCTCCAGATGATGAAAAATATAAATTCTTAATATGACGGTCCTTATTATGGTATCTAAACCAAGCTGATTGTAAAAATATAGGAGCAATTGAAAAACCAGCGCCGTGCATTGATCTATATTGATTTTTAAATTCATTCGGTGTCATATAAAAATCATTACAAATGCTTTGTTTTAATTTTGGCAATATAGTTTTATCTAAACTTTCAATTATTCTTTGTTTTAGATTATCTCCTTCAATCTTCCAATCTACTTTACCTTGTAAATTTGGAACAGGACATAAAACATAAAAACTATCGCACCCCTTAGGGGCAAAACTTTTATCTGTAGCTGTAGGTCTATGAATATAAAGAGAAAAATCTTTGGCAAGAATTTTCTTATCAAATATATCTTTTAACAAACCCTTAAATCTTTTTCCCATCCATATAGTATGATGTGCAACTTTTGGATATTTTTTAGTTGTTCCAAAAAAAAGAACAAACATACCCATAGAATACTTTGTAAAAAATTCAGGTAAAAATTTTTTTCTTTTTCTTGTTTTTAAAATTTCTTTATAGAATGTTGGTGGATCACCATTAAAAACTAACTTATCACATTTATAAAGATTATTATTATTATCTGATATAGATACAATCCTTCCATTTTCTAAGTTAACATTTTTTATATCTACATTTAATTTTATTTCAATTTTATGCCTTAACATTAATTTTTTTAATTCTGTTATAATTTTACCTGTTCCACCCATACAAAAATATACACCCCAATTTCTTTCTAGAAAGTGAATTAACGCGTAAATAGAAGTTGTGTTAAAAGGATTTCCTCCAACTAGCAAAGGATGGATTGAAAATGCTGAACATATTTTCGGATTTTTTAAGTATCTTCCAACTAATTGAGAAACCGTTAAATGAGCTTTTAATTTAATTAACGCAGGTATTTGTTTGCACATGAACCAAAAGGAATTAAAAGGCTTATCAGATAATTGAGTAAACCCAATATCAAAAATATCTTTTGAAATTTTCAATAACTTTTCATAGCCTTCCGCGTCATCCTTAGAGAATTTTTTAATTTCAAGTTTTGTATCTTTTACAGTTCTACGATAGTCAAAAGATGATTTATCATAAAAATAAAATCTGTACCATGGATCTAAAGCAACAAAATTTAGATATTTTTCTCTATTCTCTCCAAATAAATTAAATAACTCGTCAAACATAAACGGAGCAGTAATTACTGTAGGTCCAGCATCGTGCTTAAATCCTTTTAAATTAAAAACTTGGGCTCTACCACCAATTTCTGGTAATCGATCAATCAAAGTTACTTCATGTCCTAAAGCTTTTAGTCTAAGAGCACTTGCAATACCACCAAAACCTGATCCAACAACAATTGAACTTATTTTTTTTTTCTTGCTCATTTTAAATTATTTTAAATTTAGATTAAAAAAAAAGCCAGTCCAAAAGGACTGGCCTTTATAATAATAATGTTAAATTTAAGCTTTTGCAGTAGAGTCCGCAGCTGCCCAAATTGCTAAACAAAATCCAATTTTGTTTAGTACGTCAGCTATGTTATAAATCATATTTAAACTGTTAGCGTCTGCGCCTCCAGCCATATAACCTACAAAATAACCGATTGGATAAATTGCCCAACCAATGGTTACAATCCATCTCATTGTCGAAAAACCTGATTGTACTGCTGCAGGTGCATCAGATGCACTTACTTTACCAGCTTCACCAGCAAAGATTTCATACAGAATGTAAATCCAACCAGCCATTCCAATAACAAAACCAAGTGTAGCATTTATAAATCCAGCTTCACCTAAATATCCACCAACAAGCATTATTACGGATCCTATAAATAGTCTCCAGAATACACCCATTGCAATAGTTGTGCATGCTGCAAGTATAATGTAGAACTCTATCATTTGTAATGGAACAGTAATAATCCAGTCTACATATCTAAAAACAGTAGGTGATGCTCCTGTGGAAACCCAAACATCTCTCATGTAAAAATAATGGACTGCTGCCACCATACATACTAAGCCGCCAACAACTAAAGATGTTCTCCATTTGCCTTCAAATCTTAATGATTCTAAGAAAAAGAATGTGGCTGCTGCTACCATAGCAATAGAGATGATCCAAAAAGTGATACCTACTGGATCTGTAGGCTCTAAGTTGCCAGAAGCATAACTTAGAGTTGGTAGTCCAGCAAACAATATTGCTGGTAATATATATTTTAAAAATTTGAACGACATTAAGGACCTCCCCTATAAGTTAAAATTCGCTCGTAATTAGAATACACTAATTTTGATGAGAATATGTTTTAAATGAATATGAATCAACTGTTAAAACGATCTGTTTTTTCTAATTAAGAAAAATTTAAATTATCTTATTGAATTTATTGAATATTTTAATTTCAAAAAAAAATAATTAATTTTCTTGATTTTTAAAATTTTTCGTTTTTTTAAAAGAAATAACTACATATTGTGGTATTAAACAATTATTTTAATAAATATTGTTACCACTAACTTTTAAATCCAGAATTTTCCAAGGGACATGCTTAGGCAAAAAGCTTTTTTTTGACATTTTGTCGATTAATGAGAGTCTTTTACTTTTATTAGAAATAAAATTTTTTAACCAAGTTTCTAAAGAAGTTTGACCATCAGGATTTTCTAAAAATAATTTATTTAATGCTTGATACTCATTAATAGATGAATGTGTATTTGCATTTGATTTTATTTTTTTCAATCTCAATGGTCCATTTCCATCAAACAAATACCCTCCTCTAGTTGAAATGTACCCAAAAATAGAGCCAGAATAATCATCTTCTTGAATAGTAACTGTATTTTTATCTAATTCTACGTAATGATAAGCTATTCCCAAACCCTCTGAAAGGTGCATAATTTGTAATTGATCATGATTTAACCAAAGCAAATTCAAATCAGACACTGATCCTTCACAAGGCCACTGAGTTGCAGGTATAGAACCGTATGCTGACATTGAAGCCGCGTAAACAATGACAGAATTATATAATTTTGCTGGAGTTACACATAGATTCTCTTTTACACCAAATTTATTTTTTAATTGATATGGAGATCTATTAGATCCAATGGATAAAATTGGAACTCTATCTTTAAGTGATATGTGTATCCCTTGATAAAATTTTCTATTCTTGAATGTAAATGAGGTTGTAGGTGCTTTATAAGGGTAACTTATTGCTTTTTCAAACCAGTTATATTCTGGGAAATATTTTTTATCTGCATGAACAAAACATTCCATTATAATTACAAACCTAAAATTTCATCAAAACCAAATCTTAAATTCATACATTGAATTGCTGCAGCAGAAGCTCCTTTTCCAAGATTATCAAAATTTGCAGAAATAATTAATTGACCACTATTTGTATTTTTAAAAATATTAATTTCAACATCGTTAGAATTTACAATTAAGTTTGGTTTATAAAAACCATCAGGCAATTGAATGTCATCATTAGATTTCACTTTAATAAATTGTTGATTTTGATAATAATCGCTAAAGAAACTCTCAATCTCAAAAAAAGAGGTTTCTTTTTCAAAATCTATTATGGTTAAAAATAAATTTACAATCATTCCTTGATAAAAATTTGCGACCGATGGTAAAAAAATTGGATTATTTTTTAAACCACAATGAAATTTAATTTCTGGTAGATGTTTGTGATTTAAATTTAATCCATAGTAAAAAAAAGGGGAAGCATTATTGTTCTGATATTCAATTAAATGTTTGCCGCCTCCACTAAAACCACTAATTGCTTGAATTATAAACTGGTGAGAATCGGAAATTAATCCCATCTTTATCAATGGATATAAAATTAGATTTGATCCTGTTGCATAACATCCTGGAACTGCAATTAAATTAGATTTATATATATTATTTCTGTATTCATCTGATAATTCAGGCAATCCATAACTCCAAATTGCGGAAGTTCTATGTGCTGTGGAGGCATCTATAAAAATAGGACAATGTTCTTCAAGTTCTTTTCCTAAATCAACAGCTTCTCGTGAGGCTGCGTCAGGTAAACACAAAAATACTAGATCAGCCTTTTTCATCATTTCTTTTTTCTCTAATAAATTCTTTCTTTTATTAGGATCAATTTTAATCACTTCTACATTTGGATGTTTTTCTAATCTTTCATAAATTTGAAGCCCTGTAGTTCCTTCTTCACCATCAATAAAAACTTTTTTTATCATACAAATCCTCTAATTATTGAAAGAAATTAAAAAACATTTAAATTACTTATAATCAATTAATCGAAATAACTAAAATGAAAACGTACAAACCAAATAAAATAATCTCTCTATTGCTTGAAAAATCCAAAAAAAATGGATCTACTGATACTGAAGTTATTATATCAAAGAGCTATGGAAAATCATTAGAAGTTAGAAATAATGTAAAAGAAAAAATAGAAGAATTTCATACATTCAATATTGGAATTAGAGTATTTAAAGGCAAAAAGTTTTCTATACTTTCAACAAATAAAATTGATGAAAAATCATTAATAAAATTAGCTGACAAAGCTACAGAAATTGCTGAAGTTTCACCTGAAGATAATTTTAGTGGCATTGCCACAAAAAATGATATGGATCAGAATCCTATAAATAAAAAAGTTGAAATTCTTACAAATGATTTGTTTGAACCCTCAATTGATCAATTAGAGACTAGGGCTAATGAAATAGAAAATCATGCTTTAAATTTTTCTAATCAATTAGTCAGTGATGGAGTTCAAGTAGCGTGGACTAAGAGCGAAACTTATTATTCTAATAGCAATAATTTTCATGACAAACATCTTAGATCAAACAATTTAAATTCTTTGACACTTATAGCTTCTAAATCAGATAAAATGGTAAGAGATTATGATTATTCTTCAAAGGTATTTTATAACGATATTGAAGAACCAAAATTAATAGCTAGTAAAGTTGCTAAAAAGGTTTTAGATAAAATTGGATCTACTAAAGCACCTACAGGTAAATTCCCAGTAATTTTTGAACCAAGGGTAGCTAAATCAATTCTAAGCCATATAATTTCTGGAATTAATGGAACTTCAATTATAAATGGAACGAGTTTTTTAAAAGGAAAACTAAATGAACATATCTTCAATAAAAAAATAAATGTCGTTGATGACCCACATTTAAGGAAAGGACTAGGATCAAAATTATTTGATGCAGAGGGTTTAGGATCAAAAAAAATGGAGCTTGTTTCTAATGGGATATTAAAAAATTATCTACTTAACCTTTCATCAGCAAGACAATTAGGTTTGAATACTAACTGTAATGCTATAAGAAGCTTGACTTCACCTCCAGGGATAGGTGTAAGTAATGCTATGATTATGCCGGGAAATATTGATGAAAAAGATATGATAAAAAATGTTTCAAATGGGTTTTATATTACAGAATTACTCGGATCAAGCGTTTCTTTAATTACTGGTGATTATAGTAGAGGAGCTAGTGGATTTTGGATTAAAAATGGCAAACTCTCAAATCCGATATCTGAAGCTACAATCGCAGGAAATTTAAAAGAAATGTTTTTACAAATGGTGCCTGCAAATAACTTAGATAAAAATTCAACCATTTCTGCACCTAGCATATTAATTAATGAAATGACAATTGCAGGGGGATCTAATACTTAATAGCAAACTTAAAATTTTAAGATATTGGTATGAAATGATGATAGTTGATCATGGTTTTTTAAGACTATTATATAATAATTTTCATAAAATTGATGATAATATGTATAGATCTAATATGCCGACTCCTCAAAGAATTAAAAAATATAAGAAACTTGGAATCAAGACTATTATCAACCTTCGAGGTGGGAAAAAAGATGGTGGCTGGTTTCTTGAAAAAAAAGCATGTGAGCAAAATGGAATAGAGCTTGTAAACTTAGTAGCTCGATCACGTGCAGCACCAGATAAAAATATAATTTTTAAAGCTAACGCAGTTTTTAACTCAATAAAATACCCAGCCTTAATTCATTGCAAATCTGGAGCTGATAGAGCTGGTATAATAGCATTTCTTTTTAAAGTTTTAAAATCTAAAGAAAATCCAGAAGTAGCAAAAAAACAACTTTCATTAAAATATCTTCATATAAAACACGCAAAGACTGGTATACTTGATGCTTTTTGTGATCTTTACATCAAATACTATAAAAAAACTAAAAATGCAGATTTTATTTATTGGACAAGAAATATTTACAAACCTCAAGAATTAGAAGCAAGTTTCTCTGGAAATAAATTTTTCGAAAAAATAATTACAAAAATTTTGAGAAGAGAATAATTTTATATAATTTTAGTATTAGAAATTATTAATTTTTGAGAATTTTTATTTATTTCATAGTCATCATGAGAAATATATATACATGTTTTATTTTTACTTAATTGATTAATTGATTTTAAGATATTTTTTGAGGTTTTAGAATCTAGAGCACTAGTAACTTCATCTAACAATAAGATTTTTGAGTTTTTTAAAAACGCTCTTGCTATTGATATTCTTTGTTTTTGACCTCCAGATAAATTACTACCTGCTTCACTAATAACAGTATCATAACCATTTTCTTGACTTATAATAAAATCATGAATATTGGCTAATTTAGCAGCTTTTATTATTTCACGTTTTGTAGCGTTTAATTTACCTAAAGATATATTATTATTAAAAGTATCGTTGTATATCATCGTCTCTTGACTAACTAAACTTATATTTTGTCTCAATGAAAAGAGTGACACATCTTTTATATTCACATCATTGATGAAAATATTTCCTTTTTTAGGATCTATAAATCTACTGATTAAATTAAATATTGTTGATTTTCCACTACCACTTTCACCAATAATATTAATTTTTGATTTTTTTGTTTTAAAGGAGATTTTATCAAGAATAATTTTATTTTTTTCGTAAAAAAAACTTACATCTTTAAATTCAACAGTTGGATTATTTGGAATTTTAAGTTCTTTTTTTACATTACTAATTCTTTCAATTTTTGGCATTTCATTTAATTGTTTATATATTCTTTGCAATGCGCTTAGACCTTCTTGCAAAATAGTGTTAAAAGTTCCCAAAGCTCTGGCAGGTTGAGCTAACATTAGTAATGCAGTAACAAACCCAATTACGCTTCCAATTGTCATAAAACCTGAATTAATTCTATAACTAGCAATTAAAATTACAAAGGCAGCCGCAATTCCTCCCAACACCTCTAAAAGTGGTAAAACTTTTGCTCTTCCCTTTACTATATCAAATAAATTTAGAAATAAGCTATCTAAAGATTTATTTATTCTATTCTTCTCTAGTTTTTCTAATGAATATGACTTTATCATTGAAATATTCCTAAAAATTTCTGATAAAAAAGAGGTTAAGCTCTCCATTTTTTCTTGTAATGATAATGCATAAAATCTTTGTTTTTTTCCTATGGATATAATCGGTTTTAATGCAATTGGATAAATTGATAAGACAACTACAGCCAAAACCCAATCTAACCAAATCAAATAAACTATCAAAAATATAATTGTTATTAGATCTCTAATTAAATTATTTAAAGATCTTTCCACACTATCTCTTATTAGATTAACATCATTCATTATTCTAGAAATATGATTTCCAGAAGAGATTTTTTTAATCACATCTAAATCAGAGAATAACAAATGATTTGATAATTTTTTTTGAATATCAATACTAACTTTTAATGTTACTTTTGATACTTGTTTTATTTGAAAAAACATTGCTATACCTCTTATAGATGCAACAAGAGCAATTATAATTGGAAGAAAAAACCACGAATATTTATTTTCAGTGAAATTATCAAAAACTTTTTGTATTAAAAATGGATAAATTGCAGTAGTTAGACTTACAATTAAGAGTAAAATTAAACAAATAAATATATCGGATTTTTGATTAATAAAAAAATCTTTGTTTATTTTTTTTATTAATTCAAAGTTTTTTAGATTTTTTTTATTCATTTGATTTATGTATACAATATATTAATTAATTAATAAAAATGTAATTATTATAAAATGAAATTTATAAAAAGAATTAGCAAAAATAAATTTGGACAAAAATTCCTGGGTTTTTTAGTATTTATTGTTACCAATTTTACATATAAATCAATCTCTTGGAAAGAGCTAAAAAAACCAAATAGTTATCATTATAAAAAAAAAGAACCTGTTATTTTTTGCACTTGGCATAATAGACTTTATTGTGGACCATATTTATTACCAACAAAAAAATTAGAAATAAATGCTCTTCAATCATCTCATTCTGATGGAATGATGACTGATATCTTATTTAAATTAATAAATATGAAAATAATTTATGGTTCCTCCAAAAAAAAAGGCGTTAGCGCATTTATAAAAATGATTAAAGCTATTGAAAATGGAGAAAGTATTGCAATAACACCAGATGGACCAAAAGGTCCAAAAGAAATTGTAAAAGATGGAATAATCAAACTTGCACAAACTACTGGAGCTCCAATTGTACCTTTATTTTGGAAAGTTAAAAATCATAAACTTTTGAATTCATGGGATAACTTTATAATACCATTTCCTTTTTCAAAAGGTGTTTACATTTTTGGTAAACCCATTCATGTTAAAAGAAAAGTTACAGCAAAAAGCCTCTTTCAAATTAAGAATTTAATTCAAAATGAATTTGATAAACTTACAAAAGAAGTAGAAAATTATAATTTTAATAAAAAAGTTAAATAAATGACCTATGCGTTTTATAATTTTTTATGGAAATTAATTGATTATTTTTTAATTAAATATCTCAATTATAGAGTTGAAAAAGGGAAAGAAATTAAATCAAGGCTTAATGAAAGATTTGGCAAATGTTATATTAGAAAAGTAAATAAAAAAATAATTTGGATACATGGCTCAAGCGTTGGAGAGTCAGTTGCTGCTCTTGCCTTAGCAAACTCAATGTTGAAAAACGGATTTGATAAAAAGAAATTCCATTTCTTAATTACAACAAATACTATTACTTCATCAAACTTCGTCAATAATAAAATTAAAAATGGATTTCCAGGAACACATCAATTTAATCCTTTAGATAACCCAAAGTTCGTAAACAAATTTTTAGACTTTTGGACTCCAGAAATGGCCATATTTGTTGAATCAGATTTTTGGCCAAATTTAATTTATAGATCATCAGTTAAAAAAATTCCCTTAATTTTAGCATCATCTCAAATGTCCTTAAAATCTTCTAGATTTTGGCGAGGGTTAGGAAGAGGGTTAGCTAAAAAAGTTTTTAAAAAAATTGATCTTGTTTTGGCTGTTGATCCATCAAATGCTGAATTATTTAAATCCTTAGGCTCCAAAAAAGTAAAAAGTTTAACAAGTTTAAAATCTATTGCTGAAAAACCACAAGTTAATATTGATTACATATTGAAATTAAAAAGTTGTTTAAAAAATAAAAATATTTTTTTAGCTGCATCGACTCATCCTGGCGAAGAAGAAATTCTAATTAAGCTTGCAAATAATTTAAGAAGCAAAGGAATTGACAATATACTTATTATTATTACACCTCGGCATATTGAAAGAGGAAAAGATATAAAAAAAATTATATTAAGTGCTGGATATGATATTAAATGTAGAAGCAATGATGAATTGCCTTCTCAAAGCGATTATTTTTATTTGGCAGATACTATGGGAGAAATGGGATCATTAATTGAAATTTCTAATCTTGTTTTTGTAGCTGGTTCTTTAGTTAAAAAAATTGGAGGTCACAATCCAATAGAGGCTGCTAGTTTAGGAAAGGCTGTAATTATGGGACCTTACACAGAAAAATGTGATGCGCAAATCAATGATTTAGTTTGGTCTGGAGGCGCAATTAAAATTGAAAACTCATCTGAATTTAAAAATGTTTTTATTGAAAAAGTAATTTCATTACTTAATCAACCATTAATACTAGAGGATATGGGCAAAAATGCACTTGGTGCTTGTAGTTATGCTCAATTAAGAGCAGATGAAGCTAGCGAACATCTTTTAGAAATTTTTAAGAATAGAAGCTTAGTCAAATGACTTTTCTTTATAATTTGTGGTACTCAAACTCATTACAATACAAATTAATTTCCTTAATGCTTTACCCTTTTTCTTTATTATGGATCATTATAGACAAGTTAAAATTTCTTGTGATAAAACCTTACACTTCTCATCTAAAAATAATATGTGTAGGTAATATAAATGTAGGTGGAACTGGAAAAACACCAATATCAATATTTATATTTAAAATTCTAAAAAAAATGGGACATAATCCCATATTTTTGACATCTGGCTATAAAGGTAAAATTTCTAAACCTTGTATAGCTAACAATGATGTTACCCTCTTTGGAGATGAAGCTATAATTTTAAAAAATATAGGACCAACAGTTGTATCAAAGAATAAGTTAGTGGGAGTCAAATATATTGAGAACTTAAACTCAAAAAAGAAAATTTACGATATTATAGTTATGGATGATGGCTTACAAAATTATTCAATAGCAAAAGATTTATGTTTTTTGACTATTGATAGAAAATCATTATTTGGAAATGAGTTTTGTTTACCCTCAGGTCCGTTAAGACAATCATTAAATTCATGCAAAAAAAATATTAATAAAATTATTTTAACTGGAAATCGAAATTTTAAAAAAAATCAAACTATTTTTAATAGTGATGTATTAAACAGTTATATAAAAGTTGAAAAAGTTTCTGTTAAAAAAAAATATTTAGCTTTCTCTGGCTTAGGTAATAACCAAAAATTCTTAGATACTCTTAAAAGCGCTAATTATGATGTAACTTTAACAAAGGAATTTGAAGATCATCATAATTATAAAGAAAATGAAATAATTGATCTTATAAAACTTTCAAATGATAATAACCTTACACTAATAACCACTGAAAAAGACATTGTTAAAATACCAAAAAAGTATCATTTTAAAATTAAGTGCTTAAAAATGAAAATAGAATTTGATAAAAATGATTTAATTAGCTTAAGGTTATTATTAAAACAGAAGTTAAATGACTGACCCATTTTCTTATAGATTTAAAAAAAAAATTGATAGATATATTCATGATCCTGTAGTTGCACTAATAATATTACCTTTTTTTATAATGTTAAAAATTCTTCCTTATAAGATTTCTTCGTTAATTTGTGGGTCTATACTCTTTTTAATTGCACCATTTTCAAAATATCAAACAAGAGTTATGAAAAATTTAAATATTGCTTTCCCTAAAAAAAAAGAAGCAGAAAAAATTAAAATATCAAAGAGATTCTGGTTTAATTTTGGTCAAATAATCGGAGAACTTCCTCATATAGATAAGATTATTTCATCAAAAAAAGTTTTGATTACTGGTCATAAGAAAATTCAAAAAGGTCCAGCTATTTTAATTGGAGCTCATTTAGCAAATTGGGAATTTTTATTACGAGTTGGAGAAATGTCTGGAAGACGAGTAAGTTTTATATATAGACCAATCAATAATTGGATATTAAATAAATTACAATTTTCGAGGAATAGTAAAATTAATGCTGATTTTTTTAAAAAAGGACGTGCAGCTGCTATTGGAATGGCAAATCAATTAAAGAAAGGTGAAGTAATTGGATTAACAAATGATCAAATTTTAAGAGAAGGTATTATGGTTCCTTTTTTTGGAAAAAAAACACCGACTCCACAAGCTGCAGCAATAATGTCGATTAAATGGAATGTTCCCATTTTTATGGTAAGAGTTGAAAGGTTAAACTTACTTAATTTTAAATTAACTATTGAAGATAAAATCAAATTACCAAAAAATATTAAAAATGATAATGCTGTCTACAAATTAACTGAATTAATTTCTAGAAGAACAGAACAATGGATAATTGAGAAGCCTGAGCAATGGCTTTGGGCTCACAGAAGATGGGGAAAATAATTATTTAATTTTTGAATGTTATTTTTCTTATTCCATCAATAAACTGAACTTTACCTTCTTGAAAGCCTTTTGCATCATCATATTTTTTTATTATATTATTTTCATTATCAAGTACTATAGCAAATCCCTTTTCTAAAGTTTTTTGAAAACTATTTGCTTCCATTAATTTTAATGTTGTAATTAATCTTAATTTTTTACTATCAATTATCCTTCTAAACGAATTGAAAAACTCTAATATTAACAAATTCAATTTATTCTCTAAATTATTGATTAAAATAATGGGTGGTTTTAACAAATTAGAGTTTGTATAAAGTATATTCTCAATATCTTTAATTTTTTTATTCATTAAATTAAACATGTTCATTAGAATAAAATCATAACTTTGTATTTTATGATTTAAAATATCTTTTGGCCTATTTAATTTCATTTTAGATAATAAATTTATTAAATTTTCTAAATTATTTTGATAAGCAACATGTCTCCTTGAATTTAATTCAAATATTTTTCTTTTTAATTCTTTTGCAACCGGAAGACATAGTTCAATCGCTGCAGAAGGTGTTGGTGCTCTCAAATCAGCAACATAATCAATTAATGTTACATCAGTTTCATGCCCAATAGCAGATATTATAGGAATTTTACTTTCAAATGTTGATATTATAACATTCTCTTCATTAAACCCCCAAAGATCCTCAACACTTCCGCCTCCTCGAGCTATAATTATAGCATCAATATCGTGAAGAATTTTTTCAGACTTAAGTTTATTTATCTTTTTTATTGCATTTGAAATTTCATTAGATGAATTAATGCCCTGTACACTTACAGAAAACAAATAAATCTTTAACGGAAATCTATCTAATACTCTATTAATCATGTCTTGAATTACAGCACCTGATTTACTTGTAATAATAGCTAAAGATCTAGGCAAAAAAGGTAATCTCTGTTTTTGATTATTTTCAAAGTAACCCAATTTAAGAAATTTTCTCTTTCTTTCCTCAAAAAGCTTTAATAAAGCTCCTTCTCCTGAAATTTCTATTGATTCAACGATAATTTGATATTTAGACTGACCAGAAAAAGTTGTAAGTTTCCCTGTGCATATTATCTCTAAACCTTCTTCGAGGTTTATATTTATTTTAGAGGAATTATATCTCCAAATAACTGCGGAAATAATTGAATTTTCATCTTTTAAATTAAAGTAAATATGACCTGATGCAGGAAAGGATGGCTTTGAAATTTCACCTTTTATCTTAATTGATGAAAAATTTTGTTCTATCAATTTCTTGATCGAATCAGAAATGTCGGACACAGAAAAAATAGAATTATTTAAATTGAAATTTATTGGCATTTTTAAATTCTATGTCATATTTTTAGAAATAAAAACAATTTTGGAAATTAAAATATGATTATTTTGTTAATTGGAAGTGGTGGAAGAGAACATGCAATTGCTAGAGCTATAAAAAATTCACCTCTTACAAGTAAATTATTTATTACTCCTGGAAATCCAGGAATGCAAAAGCTTGGTGAATGCAAAAATATTCCTGTTGATGATATAGAAGGACTTTGTAATTTAGCAAAATTTATTGAAGCTAATCTAGTTATTATTGGACCAGAAGTGCCACTTGTAAAAGGGCTTAAAAATAAACTTAATAATATTGGCATCAAAGCATTTGGACCTACTGCTGAAGCAGCTATGCTTGAAGGTTCAAAAACATTTTCTAGAAATTTTTGCAAAAAATATAATATTCCTCAACCAACATTTAATTATTTTACTGATATTGAACTGGCATTGGCTGAAGTAGAAAAACTCAATGGTTACTGCGTAGTAAAAGCAGATGGGCTGGCAGCTGGAAAAGGTGTTGTTGTTTGTGATAATAAAGAACAAGCTCAACTAGCATGCGATGAAATGTTGAATAATAAAAAGTTTGGGCAATCTAGTTCGAAAATTCTTATTGAAGAAAGAATATCTGGAAGAGAAGCAAGTATTTTTGTTGTTTCGGATGGACATGATTTTAAGCTTCTAGGAACAGCACAAGATCATAAGCGAGCTTTTGATAATGACTGCGGACCAAATACTGGAGGAATGGGAGCGGTTTCGCCAGCACCAACTCTGAATCAAAAAATACTTCAAAAAATAATAAAAGACATTGTTGAGCCAACAATTAAAGGTATGCATTTAGAAAATAAAAATTATGAAGGAATTTTATATATTGGAGTTATGATAACTGATGATGGACCAAAACTTATTGAATATAATTGTCGTTTTGGAGATCCTGAAGCACAAGTAATTTTACCTTTACTTGATACAGACATATTAGAAATTATGCTGAAATCATTAGATAAAAATTTAAAAAACTGTTTAATTAAATTTAAAAATAAAAAATCAATAACAGTTGTACTCGCTAATGTAGGATACCCAAATAAATTTGAAAAAAATAAAATCATACCAAATATTTCTTCATTTGATAATGATGATGATATCATTATTTTTCATGCGGGAACTGGTCTTAACAGTAAAAATGAATTAATCGCTACTGGTGGTAGAGTTTTATGCATAACGTCAATTTCAGACACAATCGAAAGTTGTAGAAAAAAAGCCTATACCACTATAGATAAAATAAATTGGTCTGAATGTTTTTACAGAAAAGATATTGGTAAATTATCAATCTGACCTTATTTTTTTAAAAAAATCTTTTATTAATTTTGAACATTCATCTTCTCGTATTCCTGAATATATCTCGCTACATACCCTATTATTAATTTTATTTTTAATACTACTATGGGGAATACTTGCTCCATAATACAATCTTTTGATTCTTACTTGTTTTATCATTCCCATACACATTTCGCATGGCTGTAATGTTACCCAAATATCACAATTATCTAAGTATCTTTTATTAGTTTTTAAAAGAGCTTTATCAATTGCTATTTTTTCAGCATGGAATAATGGATTATTTTTTTCTTCAACTTTATTATATCCTTTTGAAATAATATTTTTAAATTCGTCAACGATAATTGCTCCAACTGGAATTTCTTTTTTTCGTGAACATTTTTTTGCTTCATTTAAAGCTAGTTTCATAAAATCATCATACTTTAACATTGAAAGCCCCTCTAATTTAAATTAATTAATACTGTAAAATTGAATTAGTTAATTATAAACTTAATAATGGTTAATAATTTAATTAATGAAAGAATAGCAAAAAAAATTGCCAATTCAGGCTTATGCTCAAGACGAGAAGCTGAGCGTTTGATTAACAATGGATATGTTAAGTTAAATGGTAATGTTATTAAAAATTGTAATATAAATGTTACAAAAAAAGATATTATTGAAGTAAATAACCAAAAGTTAAAAGCAAAAGAAAAGATTAAACTTTGGTTATATTATAAAAAAAAAGGCTTTCTAGTAACAACAAAGGATACTCAAGGAAGACCAAATATTTTTGATGAAATAAAGTTAAATTTTAATAAAAGACTAATATCTATTGGTAGACTTGATTTTAATTCTGAAGGATTATTGTTATTAACAAATAATGGCGACTTTGCTCGAAAACTTGAATTACCTCAAAATAAATTTCAAAGAACTTACAAAGTAAGAATTTATGGAACAATTGATAATAAAATCAAAGATAAACTTAAAAATGGAATCATAGTGAATAGTATCAAATACAAACCTATCGAATTAGAACTAGAAGAAGAAAAAGGTAAAAATAGATGGCTAACTATGAGACTATACGAAGGTAAAAATCGAGAAATAAGAAAAATTATGGATTATTTTGGTTGCACAGTAAATAGACTCATAAGAATATCTTACGGTCCATTCAATTTGAAAGACCTTAAACCTGGGCAGTTAACTGAACTTAAATATAAAAATTTTAACAAATTACTAAAATCTTAAATATTTTATGAGAATTATTTCAGGCAAATTTAAAGGTCATAAGTTAAATATTCCTAAAAACTTCTTAATAAGACCTACTACTGATAGGTTTAAAGAGACATTATTTTCAATTATTAATTCAGAAAAATATTCAAGTAATATTGATGGGAAGTATTTTCTAGATTTATGCTCTGGATCAGGCGGAATTGGAATTGAAGCTTTTTCCAGGGGTGCAAAAAAAGTATACATGATTGATAAAAATCAAGATGCAATAAATTTAATCAATAAAAATTTATCTAAAATAGAATTAAACATTGAACTTGGTAAAAACCTGTTTGTTTTAAAGCAAGATATTACAAAGATCAAAAAATTACAATTACCTCAATTTGATTTTATTTATTTAGATCCACCATATAGCTCTAAAATTTATTCGATTGTTTTAAAAAATATTTTAGATAGTAAAATTTTAAAAAACAAGGGGCTTATTTTAATTGAAACTGATAGATTAATAAATGTAGATGGACTTAATTTAGAGGAGATCTTCTCAAAAAAAATTGGTTCATCATACTTACAGAGTGTTAAAAAGTTACTAAATCCTCTCAAATAATTTTTCAATTTGTTTGACAGACAAAGCTATAGAAGTAGGCCTTCCATGATTACACTGACCTGAGTTTGGAGTAACTTCCATTTCTCTTAGCAAAGCATTCATTTCATCAAGATTTAATATTCTTCCTGACCTTATTGATTTATGACAACATATATTTCCTAAGATTAAATTAATTTTTTCATCAAGACTTTTTGGCATTCCTATTTCCATTAAATCATCAATTAAATCAATTATGATTTGTTTAACATCATGATTTATTAATAGAGATGGTACTTCTCGAACAAGAATGGACTTCTCACCAAATTTTTCAATTTCTAATCCAATTTTTTTTAATAAGTCATTATATTCAAATAATGTTTTAATTTTATTTTGATCCATATTTATATTTATAGGAATTAACAAAATTTGCTTAGTTACATTTTGTGTTGAAATATTTTTTTTCATTTTTTCAAATAATATTCTTTCATGCGCAGCATGTTGATCAATTAATAAAATATCATCAGAGGTAATAGAAATAATGAAATTTTTCTTAAACTGATATAAAGCAGATCCTAATGGGTATTCTGTTGTTTTTTTTAAAAATTCATCCTTTTCTTGATCATATAAAGTCTTAATTTTAGGATTTTCACTTAAAGTATCTAGAAAGGTTTGTTCTTTTAATTCACTTTTATGTGATGGAATATTTTTACTTATTTCTGAAATGTTAAAAGTCTTACTTATCTTATTATTATTTTTAATTTGTAATGCTTTTGTAATTGAGGTTATTACAAAACTCTTTAAAAATTCATAATTTTGAAACTTGACTTCTAATTTTGTAGGGTGAACATTTACATCAATTTGATCATTTGAAAGATCTAGCATTAAACAATATAAAGGATGTCTTCCTCTAGGCAAACTGTCTCTATACGATAGTCTAATAACTGCAGATAAGCCTCTATCTTGAACTGGTCTACCATTTACAAATAAAAATTGATGACTTTGATTCACTTTATTATAACTTGGAATACTAATAAATCCTCTCAACTTTATATCGCCTAAATCAGATTGAATTTTATTTTCAACTAGTAATGAATTTGAAAAAAAATCATCTTGAAATACTTCCAAAATTCTGTGTTTAAAACCTTCATTATTAAAGTTCTCTTTTTTATAAACGTGAGTTAAATTTTCTTCAAATTTGTAGAAAAATTTTATCTCAGGATGACCTAAAGCAATTTTTTTTATAATTTGCAATGAATTTTTATTTTCTACTTGATTAGATTTTAAAAATTTTAGCCTTGCAGGAACATTTTCAAATATATTATTTACTGTTATTTTCGTACCAATTTTTATTACCGAAGGGCAGAATTTTATAACCTGATTATTTTTCAATTTAATACACCAGCCTTCATTTTGCTCTTTTCTGCAACTTTCTATTTTTAACTCACTTATAGATGCAATTGAAGGTAATGCTTCACCTCTAAAGCCTAGAAATTTGATGTCATTTAAATTATTTTGAGGAAGCTTAGAGGTAGCATGTCTTTTTATACAAAGCTTCAACTGGTCAGAGGTCATACCCATTCCATTATCAGAAACAATTATTTCTTTTTTTCCACCATCCTTAACAATTATGTTTATTTCATTAGCTTTAGCATCAATAGCGTTTTCTATAAGTTCTTTTATTATAAACGCAGGTCTTTCTATGACTTCTCCAGCTGCAATTTGGTTAATTAAAAAATCAGGAAGTGTTCTAATTTCCATAGTTTTTTATTTAATTAGTAAATTCTTGTCATCAGTAATATTAATAGAAGGTGAAGGCTTGGAAAGTAGAGACTTATCTTTATTTTTTTTAATTCTTGAGGTTTCTTTTTCGGAATCTAAATAAACCCCTACCTCTGGTTCATTTCCTAAAAGAATATCCAAACCAGTTCTTTCGCTCCTACTAATACCCAGCGTTTCATCATCAACAATTTTTCTTATATCTTGTTTAACTGAATTAAAATTAAATAAATTGTCGAATCCTGATTTATTAACTTTATTCTTTAAACTTAATTCAGGTGTTTCTCTCATAGTATTTCTTTTTTCAATAATATTATCTTTATTACCAAATTCTGGTGGCATAATAAGTTTAGGAGTACTTAAAAATGAATATTCATTAGGAATAAACTTTTCTTTTCCAATAGCCTGCCTGAAATCTGAACATCCTGAATTAAGAAAGCTAAAAACTATCAGTAATCCAAATGCACTTAATTTTCTTAAATCAAAAATATAATCAAACATTGTTTTTACCCCTTATAACTATAAATTCGTTATACAAAAATAATAACACACCTATAAAAATAAAACTATCTGCCATGTTAAATGCTGGCCAATGATATACTTTGTAATGAATATCAATAAAATCTATGACTTTACCATGAACAATTCTATCTATAACATTTCCAATAGCTCCACCTGCAATCATATTATAACCAACAAAACCAATAGTATTTAGCTTTTTTGAATATATTACAATCCACAAACTTATAATTAAAGCTATTATAATAAATATAACTCTTCCAAGATTACCATATCCCTGTAACATACCAAAAGAAATACCATCATTCCAAACTGGTCTAAAATTTAAAAAATGATTTATAATTAAAACTTGTTGGTCTTTAAATAAAACGATAAAGGCAATATATTTTGTCAGTTGATCTATAAATATAGTTAAAGATAAAATTAAAATTACACCTATGATAAATTTTTTAATGCTCATTTTATCTTAAAGTATCGATTACATTTGTACATCTTGGACATATTAAAGAATCAATTTTTACATCATCTGAAATTTTCCAACATCTTTCGCATTTTAAACCAGAAACTTTTTTACAATTAACTTTGTGTTCATCATTTACAAGATCATCAGAGACATTTAACTCTACCTTAGAACATATAAATATTTCTGATAAATTTAAGTTACTTAGTATTTTGAGATAATTAGTTGAAACCTCCAAATCAATTACCGCTTCTAAACTTGAACCTATTAAACCTTCTCTTCTTTTCTCTTCAATTTTATTAGTTACTTTTAATCTTAAATTTCTAATAATCCCCCATTTTTTTGACAAAGTATCATTATTCCAAACATCATTAGGTTTGAAGTATTCTTGTAAATGAACAGATTCATTCTCATCGATATTATGAGTTTTCCAGGCTTCTTCAGTCGTGAAACAAAGAATTGGCGCCAACCATGTACAAATACAATTAAATAAAATATCTAAAACAGTTCTGCATGATCTTCTCTCAATACTATCATAGCTAGAACAATATAAAGTGTCCTTTCTTATATCAAAATAAAATGAGGATAAGTCATCATTACAAAAATCGTAAACTTCTCTATAAATGTCACCAAGTTGATAATTTTGAGTAAATTGAATTATTTTTTTTGACAATTTATAAACTTCATTTAGAACCCATTTTTCAATCTCAGGCATATCTGAATAATCTATAGTTTCTTTTTTATCAAAATCACTTAAAGCGCCTAACAGATATCTTAGAGTATTTCTAAGTCTTCTGTAATGATCAGCATGTCTTACTAAAATTTCTTTACCAATTCTTAAATCGTCGTAGTAATCTGAACCTATAACCCATAATCTTAGAATATCAGCACCATACTCTTTCAAAACATCTTGCGGTGAGGTTACGTTCCCTAATGACTTAGACATTTTTCGACCATTTTCATCTAACACAAATCCATGAGTTAAAACTGATTCAAAGGGAGCAACACCTCGGGTACCACAAGATTCTAATAATGAAGAATGAAACCAGCCTCTATGTTGATCTGTACCTTCTAAGTATAAAGAAGCAGGCCATTTAAGATCATTTCTGTCTTCTAAGACATATGTATGTGTTGAACCAGAATCAAACCAGACATCAGCAATATCTGTAACTTTTATATAATTTTCTGGATTATATTTTTCACCTAGAAAAAAAGATGCATCAAATTTATACCATGCATCCGCTCCATGTTCTTTAAAAGATTTTATAACTCTATCTAAAACTTCTTGATCTCTTAAAGGTTCAAGTGTCGTTTTATTATAAAAGATTCCGATTGGAACGCCCCAAGCTCTTTGCCTAGATATACACCAATCAGGTCTATTTTTAATCATACTTGATAGACGGTTTGCGCCTTGTGATGGAAAAAAATTTGTTTCTGAAATACCTTTTAATGATTTTTTTCTTAAATCATTTTCATCCATTGATATAAACCACTGTGGTGTGGTTCGAAAAATTAAAGGTGCTTTTGATCGCCAGCTATGTGGATAAGAGTGATTAATAGTTCCTCTTCCAATAAGACATTCATTTTCATTTAAAATATCTGCCATTTTTTCATTATCACGAAGAACGTGCAATCCACCAAATAATGGCAAAGTTTCTTTTAAAAAACCATCATCTTCTACAGTCTCTAGTGTTGTTAGAGAATGCTTTCTTCCTAACTCAAAATCATCTGCACCATGACCAGGCGCGATATGGACAAAACCTGTCCCTTGTTCAGTAGTAACAAAGTCAGCTTCTAGAAGCGGAACTTCAAAATCATAACCTTTATTAAATAAAGGATGTTTTAAAATTGTTCCTTCAAAGTCTTTGCCTTCTAATTTTAATTTTACATCAAATTTTTCAATAAAAGTGTCTTCGATGAAACTATCCAATAATTCTTCTGCAACAATTATTTTATCAGATATTTTGGCAATAGAATTTTCTTTAATTGATAGAACTTCGATGAGTAAATATTTTAGGTCAGCTTTATAAGCAACAGCTCTATTACCAGGGATGGTCCAAGGTGTAGTTGTCCAAATAATAATATTTGAATTTTTTAATTCATCAATTTCAGTGTTATTAACGGGAAACCTTACATAGATTGTAGTACTTCTATGTTCATGATACTCAATTTCAGCTTCAGCTAATGCAGTTTTTTCTACAGTAGACCACATAACCGGCTTAACACCTCTGTATAGTCCTCCATTCATCAAAAATTTGCCAATTTCAGACATTATTTTTGCTTCAGACTCAAATTTCATTGTTGAGTAAGGATCCTTCCAATCACCACAGACGCCTAATCGTTCAAATTCTTCACTTTGAATTTTCATCCATTTATCAGCAAATTCTCTACACTCTTTTCTGAAAGCTATTATCGGGATTTCATCTTTATTCTTTTTTTTCTTTCTATAATTTTCTTCAATTTTCCACTCAATAGGTAACCCATGACAATCCCATCCTGGAACATAATTGGCATCTTTACCTAACATAGACTGAGATCTATTAATTATGTCTTTTAATATTTTGTTTAATGCATGACCAATATGAAGATTACCATTTGCATATGGTGGACCGTCATGCAGAACGAACAATTCTCTGCCTTTTCTTGTACTTCTTAATTTTGAATATATATCAATCTTTTGCCAAAACTTTAAAATTTCTGGCTCTTTCTTTGGAAGTCCTGCCCTCATAGAAAAAGTTGTTCTAGGTAAAAATACAGTATCTTTATATTCAGACATTTTAGTAACCTTTAGTTTGTTATTAACTAAATACCATTTTTGAAATTAATTTCATTATTTATTTTTATGAAATAGTTTTGCTTTTTTTACATCCTTTAGTATTTGATCTTTTAACTCTTCAAAAGAATTAAATTTTTTTTCATCTCTTAAAAAATCTAATACTTCAACATGTATTCTTTGATCATAAATTTCATTATTTTTGAAATACTCTTCGTAATTAAGAATATGTGTTTCGAAAAGTTTTTTTTGTCCATCTAGTGTAGGTCTAATTCCAAAATTTGTAATTGAAGGCATATGTGTAGAGGTAAAGTCATTTCCATCATGATTCATGATACGTGATCTAGTAAAGTAAACTCCGAATTTGGGTTCTAAAGTTTTTAACAAATGTATATTAGCAGTTGCAAATCCAAGCTTTCTTCCATTTTGATCACCCTTTTGAACTATTCCAGTTAAAGCCCAATTTCGGCCTAAACAAGATTTTACAAATTTAAAATCTAAACTTAAGATTGATTTTCTAATTGCTTCAGAGCTAACTATTTTATCATTTTCATTTTTATGTAATGTGCAAGTTTTAGCCTCAATTTCATATTTTTGAAAAAGCACTTTATCTTCAAAAGAACCCTCTCTATTTTTTCCGAATTTAAAATTTTCACCAGCATAAATAGAGTTTACATTGATAGTATTTTTCAAGACTAACTTAATAAAATTTTCTGGATTTAACGTTCTTAAATCATCATTAAATCTTATTTTAAAAAAATAATCTATCCCTGCTTCTTCAAATAATCTTTTTTTCTCTAAAGCGTCCGTTAATAAAAAATTAGATTTTGATTTTGAAAAAAAATCTCTTGGATGAGGGTCAAAGGTGACAATACCAAAAGGTAATTTAAGATTAGCCGCCTCTTTTTTTGCAATCTTTAAGAGTTTTTGATGCCCTTTGTGCAATCCATCAAAATTACCAATTACAACTACAACTTTTGAATTACAATTTAGAGTGGAAAAAACTTTATCATTAGAAATATGAATATCTATTAACTTCATTATAAATTACTTGCAAAATTTTTAGTTATTTAAAATATCTTATTATATATAGTATATAATTATTTGTGTTAACTCTTTTAGGGGAAAAAGTGAATAAAAATAATTTTGAATTAGACATAGAAATTTTGAGCAATTTAATTCAGAATTTCATTGAGATATCAGTTTCTTATACCGGACAAATAATTGGTGCTGCACTAATATTAATTCTAGGATTTTATCTTGCTGGTAAACTTGGAAGAATTGTAAGAAACAATTTAGAAAAACTTAATAAACTAGATCCTCTTATTGTGCCTGTTATTGGTAATGTTGTTAGATATGGTATTATTGTACTTACAATTATTGCAGTACTTGGCCAGTTTGGAGTTCAAACAACATCAATTATTGCCGTTTTAGGTGCTGCTGGTTTAGCTATTGGTCTTGCTTTACAAGGAACATTATCAAACGTAGCAGCTGGTGTTATGCTTTTACTGCTAAGACCTTTCAAGAGTGGTGATTGGGTTGAAACAACTGATATTTCTGGAACAATTAAAGAAGTAGGACTATTTACAACAATAATTAACACTTTTGATAATGTTTTTGTATCCATTCCAAATTCAAGTATTTGGAATAATACAATAAAAAATCATTCCCATTATGATACTCGAAGAATAGATGTTGATATTGGAGTTCATTATGATACTGATCTTGAACTAGCATCTCAAACTCTTTTAAAATTAGCTGATGACAAAAGAGTTTTAAGAAAACCAAAAGAACCACAATTTCTTGTTATGAGCTATGATGATAGTGCAATCACTGTAAGATTAAGATTATACGCAAATACTAATGATTGGTATAATTTATATACAGACTTGATGAGAAAATTAAAACCTGCACTTGATGAAGCAGGAATTGAAATTCCATATCCTCACAGAGTAATCAACTCAATTCCTATTAAAAAATGAAAATAACTAAAAAACTCAACAATGGAAAAATAAAGCTTACCAAAAATAATATTAATGATGGTTATATTAGGGAATTTATTAGTAAAATTGAAGGAAGTGACAAGGTTTTAACTGACAAAGAACTTATTGAAGAAAGAGATAAAATTTTACCCGCATCATTTAGAAATAAAAACTTATATGTTTTCGCATATGGATCTTTATTATGGAATCCTACCATTGATTTTGAAAAGCAAGTTTTTGGGAAAATATATGGTTTTCATAGAAGTTTTTGCATGCTAACAAAACTAGGACGTGGATCATATGAAAATCCAGGCTTAATGTTAGGTCTAGATAAAGGCGGTTCATGTAAAGGGATCTTGTTTAAATTAAACAAAAAAAACGCATTAAAAAATGTAGATATTCTTTTCAAGAGAGAAATGGTTACTAAAGCTTATATTCCAAAATTATTAAATGCTCACTTAAGCAATGGAAGAAAAGTTAAAGCAATAGCTTTTACGGTTGATAAAAATCATAAAAATTATTTTGAAGAAAAATGCTATTATAAAAAAATAAATCTAATATTAAAAGCATCAGGTTTTTTAGGAAGCTGTTTAGAATATTTGAAAAATACTGCAAAAAGTTTGGAAGAAATCAATATTAAAGATAAAGAAATTTCAAACTTAATGAAAATTTTAAAATAATGTATAAGAATATTTTTTTTATTATAGTTATTCTGTCAATGAGTTTTAAATCACATTCAGAAATTATTTTTACTGATAAATTCACCACAGATACAAACTGGAAGATGATAACAGATCAGGTTATGGGGGGTATTTCTCAGGGTCAATTTAATTTCCAAAAAATAGGTTATGATGACGCTGTAATTTTAACTGGCAAAGTATCTACAAAAAATAATGGTGGTTTTATTCAAATTAGAAGAAATTTAAATAATGTTAACTTAAACAACGTAAAAAAAGTAACAATTATCGCTAAAGGAAATGATGAGAAATATTTCATTCACTTGAGAACAAGTTTTACTATTTTACCATGGCAATATTATCAGTCATCATTTGTTGTTGAAAATAATTTTAAAAGCTTTGTTTTACCGTTAAGCGATTTCAAAAGGTCTGGATATCTTTTACCAACAAGGATTAACCCTAATAATATTAAGTCAATTGGAATAGTAGCCTTTGGCAAAGACTATAATGCAGAATTAATTGTTAAAGAAATAAGTTTTGTAAAGTAATTTTATAAAGTTATTATATTATTTCATTATAGTTATCTTTTAAGTCTAAGATACTTTTTAAAATCACCTCCGAACCTTTTTTAATATTAATACTTTCTGTAAATTCCTCTGGGCAATGACTTAAACCGTTTTGACATGGTATGAAAATTATTGATGCTTTTGAAACTTTTGCTAAATGGGCTGTATCATGACCAGCTCCACTATCCATCATCATAAATGTGAAGTTTAAGTCATTTACTGATTTTTTTAAACTTTCATTTAAAGTTTTGTTCATCTCTATGTAAGGTGAATTCATAAGATCTTGAAAATTAATTTTTAAATTTCCCACTTTTTTAAATTTTACAATTTCTTTGTTTAATTGATTTAAAAAAAAATCTCTTGATGTTTTATTTACAACTCGTAAATCAATTATAAATTCTACATCAGAAGGTATAATCGTCACATAATTTGGAGAGACTTCAATTTTTCCAACTGTTGCAACAAAATGTCTGTTATCTTTTTGTGAGATTTCTTTTGCTAATTTATTAATAAATATTATCAATTTCGATGCTACAACTAAAGCATCTTTTCTATTTTCCATCAAAGTGGTCCCACTATGACCAGCTTGACCTTCAATTAAAATTTTATGTCTTGAGATATTGGGCATCGATTCTACTACCCCAATGTCAATTCCTTTATTTTCTAAAGTAGTACCTTGTTCTATATGAAGTTCAAAGCATGCTAAAACATTTTGAAATTGATTTGATAATTTATCAATATTATTTGTGTTGCCTCCAATTCTATTAATTTCGTCTTTTAGCAAAATTCCATTAGAATTTTTACTATTAAGCATTTCTTCACTTAAAGCACCACATATTCCCCTAGAACCAATACAAGACATATTCCAATCATTGAGTTCTTCACCTAGATAATCATAAACTTCAATGTCAAAAGGTAATTCTATGTCGTTATCTGACAAATATTTTATGATAGAAAGGCCCGAAATAACTCCTGCAATGCCATCATACTTGCCTCCATAAGCTACTGTATCTATATGAGATCCAATTAATATTTTTTTAGAGGCATTATTACTTGATTTGTAGATGCCAACTAAATTACCTGCTTCATCTACCTTAGTAATTAAATTTAGTTCTTTAAACTTTTGAGTTAGCCAAACTCTTCCTTGAATAAATTCATCACTAAAAACTAATCGAGTAAAAGGTCTATCTTTCTCAGTACAGTTTGCTAACTGAGTAATACATTTTTCAATAAAATTTAGATCAACAAAATTCATATTTAAAAAAAATTAATGTTAGTTTAATTTAGTTTTTGGTAGGGATACCCTGAATCGAACCGTGAAGCCTTGCGGCACTGGTTTTTGAGTAAGTTGATGACACTTACGTACAGTCAACATAGTCAAGTAACTCTAGGTATACCATAAAATAACTATATCTCCTCTTTATATATTGTAAACATAGTAAAGCTAGTTTTATTGATTTTCGTACCATTTCCCGTACCATAAAAATATGAGAAAAATGTGTATAAAATGAGCAAACTTTTATTTTATTTAGCTATCAAATTAAATTTATTAATTATAATTGTCACACTACCTGTTTTCGTAATTGGAATAGATAACGAATATACAGTTGGCTTGGCTATTTCAATTTTTAGGCTCTGCAAATAATAGTAAAAACCAACGATGACAACTCCTCTAGCGAATATTTTTGAAATTCCTCATCCATTTTCTTAACTTCATTAGCTGTAACTGTAACTGGAAGTTTCGATTGATTACTTACAATCCATTTCTCTGGCCCTAATCTTGCTACTTCAAACATGTCAGTATTACCATTTGGTAAAACAGGTAGTGTTCCTGTATAAAAACTTTGCTCAATTGTCCAGCCAGCATTTGCTAAAAAATTTTTATAATCTGAATATCTCCAGCGGTTATGATCCTTAGAATATGAACTTAAAAACTCCTCCTCACTTAAATAAAGATACTTTAAAGGATTAGAAAAATCTGTGTGGTCTCTGGCATCTATTGAGTGAATGGATACACAACCATCATTAGATAGTTGTTTTAGAACTTTAGAGATTTGCGGTAGATCTCTCATATGCTCAAGAACACTCAAAGAGAAAATCAAATCTATATTTGAAACCTTACCTTGCAAATTTAAAGCATTTGTATTGTCGACAACTGTAAAAATATCTGGGTTCAATCTACAACTTTTTTTATCTTCAGAAAAAATTACAATTTCATCAAGTTCTCTAGAAGTTGGTAGCATTAGAGAGCATAGTAAAGATATATTTTCAGCAAATTGAACATCAATATTATTATTAATTGAAACTATATTATTAAGATATAAGTGTTTGATACCAGCAAGACCAAGACATATTGCCAAGCCATTTGTTGGGCTAGCACCGAGTTCCAAACCAATAGTTTTTTTAATGTCAACACAAGCTATATTTAAGTACATCAGAAACATTCTAAATGAATATGAACTATGGAATTCACCCCCATTTGTTGAAATGGAATTTATAATTAAGTTATTAAGAAGCTTAGATGATAAACTATTAGTATAAATTAATTTTGATAGTATTTTAGTTTCTTCCTCGATATCATTAGGAATCTGAACAACATATTCATGATCACTTTTAAGTGGACTGGTGTTGTCACTGGAAGAAAAATATAACTGATTTTCCCAATGTGAAAACAATCCTTTCCCAATTTTTCTTATATCTTCATGTGAAGAGCTAGATACTCCGATTGAAACACCATCTTCAAAAAGAATTAATTGTGATTTTCTTAATGAATTTAAATTTTCTCCAGGGTATTCTTTTAAATCTAGATTAGCTATGTAGCAAAAGCCACTATCGTGCTGAATATTAAGCAATTTAATTAACTTCACGATTTTTGCTCTTATAGGTTCAATTGAGAATAGTTTGGATAAATTAAATTTTCTTTGGTAAAGAATAAAACACTTTCTAATATCTTTTCTTTTAATTTCTTATATTTAATTAGTTTTCCTGATTTATTCATACTTAAACTCATTTTCTAATTTTAATATTAAACAATAAAATTATAAATACATTAACTGTATCTTATTTTATGAATTTATGTGGTCTAAAGATAGCTATGAAATTTTAATATCTAAAATTTTTTAAATTAGCAACACATTTTTTGAAGAATTTAGAAACAATACCTTAAAACTTTTCGACTAAAGCAGACTCAATTTAGAGTGATTTGATACCAAAACTATCTAAGTTAAAAACAATATTTAGTGAATGGTAAATTGCTCTTACAGATGAAAATATCAAAACTTTCAAAAAGTACAGAGCTTGGTTGTCAGAAATGATGTTACCTCAATCGGATACACCATTTATTCCAAAATTAGATGGTGGTCACCTGAATAAAAACTTTGGTAGAACAACAATGACAATTTTGACCAGAGAAGCTGAACTACCCTATTATGCTCCTCATGGTTTAAGACACACTCATGCTTCCAATTTAGCAAATACAGAAATAACTATAAAATTGTTATCACATCGCCTAGGTCACACTTCTGTAAAAACTACTATGGATTAATATGCTAAAGTAAAGGCTAAAGCTTCAGTTAAGTATCTAAAGAAAGTCCAAAAGTAAGATGTATTTAGTGTCATCAAGTACTCAATTTCGTACCATTTTCGTACCACGTTTAGATAAATTAAGAATGTTAGTTGGACTGAAAATAACGAATAATCTTCTAAAATCGTTATCTACCTTAATTTGTGAAGTTTGGTAGGGATACCCGGAATCGAACCGGGAAGCCTTGCGGCACTGGTTTTTGAGACCAGCGTGTTTACCTATTTCACCATATCCCCAAATATAATTCTTTAATAAATATTATATTAGTATAATCATACGGATGTGAAAACCAAAATCAAAATTACAAATATCCCTTTTTTTGAGAAACTAATCGAACAATCTAAGTCAATTTATGCAAAAATATTGCTCTATTTTATTTCTTTCATAGAAGCTATTTTTTTTCCTATTCCAGTAGATCCTTTATTGGCAATATTAGTATTAAATAACAAACAAAAATATATCGAACTTACTATTTATTGTACATTAGCTTCAGTAATTGGGGGATTAGTTGGTTGGCTTCTGGGTTATTTTATAGGAGAAGAAATAGAAAAGCTTCTTACTATTATTCCATGGATTAAAGATGATAGCTTTAATACTGTTAAAACAGCTTTTGATGAGCACGGTATTTTAATTATATTTTTAGGAGCATTTACACCTTTGCCATTTAAAATAATTTCAGTAACAAGTGGTGTCTTTCATATAAACATTGTAGCGTTTTTTGTTATGTCTTTAATTGGAAGAGGGTTAAGGTTTTTTTTAGTGAGTTTAATTGTTAAAAATTTTGGTGACAAAGGAATTTATCTTTTAAAAAAACATACATTTGTATTTTCAACTTTATTTGGATTAATGTTGATTCTATTGTATTTTATATTTATTTGAAAATGAAGATTATTTCTAACAATTTAAACGCAACTCTATCTTTATTTCTATCTTCAGGCTTGCTACTTGGAGCATATTTTTTAGAGTTTTATCTCTCACTTATTCCTTGTGATTTATGTATTAAACAAAGAATTGTTCATGTCTTTATTCTTATATTAAGTTTGTTAATTTTTTCATTACATAAATTTTCTAAATTAAAGTTTATTATGTTATCAATTTTAAATTTACTTTGGTTAGTTAGTTCCTCTCTAGCTTTTTATCACTTTGGTATTGAAAAAAAACTGTGGAAAGGATTTTCAGGATGTAGCTCTAATTTAATATTTAATGAAAATACTTTAGACCAATTATTATCAAAAAGTCCTATTAGATGTGACGAAACACAATTTGAATTGCTTAATCTTAGTTTAGCTGGATGGAATGGAATTTTATCTATAATCATCTTTATTATTTTATCATATCTATTATATAAGGATTATTAGGAGACGAAATGAACATTAAACTAGATAAAATTCTGCGTGTTGATCATGCTGGTGAAGTTGGTGCTGCCAAAATATATGAGGGTCAATTAAAGGTTTTAGGAAAAACTGACGTTGGTCCAATGATACAGCATATGAAAGATCAAGAAAAAGAACATCTAGACACCTTTCATGATCTATTAAATGAACATGAGGTTAGACCAACTATAATGTTACCTGTTTGGAACCTTGCTGGCTACGGCTTAGGTGTTATCTCTGCTGCAATGGGAAAAAAAGCTGCAATGGCTTGTACAATTGCTGTTGAAGAAGTAATTGGAAAGCATTATGAAAAACAAGCAGATCAATTAACAGAAAAAAAATATCAAGGCCTTAAAAAGAAGCTTCTTAAGTTTAGAGATGACGAATTAGAACACAAGGACATTGCAACAGAACATGATGGACAGAAAACGCCTGGATATAAACTTTTAAAATTTGTTGTTCAATCTGGATGTAAAGCAGCAATTAAAATTTCAGAAAAGATTTAATTTTTTACAAGTTCAGTATCCCAATACAAGAAATCCATCCAGGTTTCATGCAAAAAATTTGGTGGAAATAATCTACCATTATTTTTTAATATAGCTTCAGATGGAATATAGGGTTTAACCTTTAATTTTAATCCTGAATTCTTTAGAGATTTATTTCCTTTTTTAAAATTACAACTTCTACAAGCTGAAACTACATTTAGCCAATTAGTTTTTCCACCATGTGATCTAGGTATTATATGATCAAAAGTAAGCTCTTTTATTTTTTTCTTAATTCCACAATATTGACATGTACATTTATCTCTTAAAAAAACATTAAATCTAGTGAATGCAGGATCTTTTTTTGCTGAAATATATTCTTTTAAGGCGATTACACTGGGTAACTTAAGGGAAAATGTTGGTGAATTTATAACCTGGTCATATTCTGCAACAATATCAACTCTATTCAAAAAAACTGCCTTTACAGAATCCTGCCAAGACCATAAAGAAAGTGGATAATAACTTAAGGGTTGATAATCTGCATTAAGTACGAGAGTAGGTGAAAAATTAAGCATAATAATAACAAATCTTAAGAACAAATATCCAGTCTTTACAACAATTATTTTAGTTTTGTTAAATCTATTTTAAAAGTTGACTATTTTTTTTACAAAGTTCATTCCGGCAGAAATACCATCTGGATCTATCCCATGACCTAATCCCGGCCTGATTACTGTTTTAACATCAAAACCAATTCCAGTAAGTAATTTTTTTGCATTTTCTAAGGAGCTAAATGGAACAATATCATCTTTCTCTCCGTGAACCAATAATACAGGTGTTGAAGAGTTTCTATGTATATTTTCATTAATTAAATGTTTTGAAGCATTAATATTTTCTAGAGAAGTTCCTCCAGAATAACCAATAATACCAAAAAAATTGTTCTTACTTAATAACAAACTTTGAATGCACATCATTGCACCTTGAGAAAAACCAATTAATAAAACATCTTCAAATTTTAAACTTTCCTTATCACACTCTTGTTTTATTAAACTTAACAATTCGTTAGACGCATTTATTGCACCATTTGGAATTTCTTCTATAGGAAACCATTCTTTACCTATTGGTGACATCTTACAATCAAAAGGAGCATCAGGAGAAATAAATTTTGCATAAGGCAAAATCATTGAGAATGGTGATGAAAGATCTATAAGGTCTGCTCCATCAGCGCCATAACCGTGGAGAAAAAAAACTATTTGTTTAGGGGACGTTCCTGCAGTTGGCGATTTTGTATGAATTTTTCTTTCTTCCATATGTAATTATTATGTATACTTGTAATATTAATATTTTATAGAGTAGATTAAATTATTTTTTTGTTAATTAAAGGATAAATTGTGTCAAATCAATTAATTGATCCATTTGGTAGAGAAATAAACTATTTAAGAGTTTCTGTTACCGACAGATGTGATTTTAGATGTACGTATTGTATGTCTGAAAACATGGCTTTTCTTCCAAAAAAAGATATTCTTTCTTTAGAAGAACTGGAAACAATATGTAATGTATTTATAAAACTTGGCACAAAAAAAATTAGGCTTACAGGTGGTGAACCATTGGTTAGAAAAGGAATATTAAACTTAATTAAAAACCTTGGAAAAAAAATTGAAAAAGGTTTAGACGAGCTGACTTTAACTACTAACGGAAGTCAACTTGAGAAGTATGCAGAATTTTTAAAAGAAAATGGTGTGAACAGAGTAAATGTTTCTCTTGATCATTTAGATCCAAGTAAGTTTAGAGAAATTACCAGATGGGGAGATTTAGACAAAGTATTAGCTGGAATTGAAAAAGCAAAAAGTGTTGGGATTAAAGTTAAAATTAATACAGTTGCACTAAAAGATTTTAACGAAAAAAATATTATAGAAATGATAGAATGGTGTTCTTTAAATGAATATGACATGACGTTAATAGAAGTAATGCCAATGGGTGACATTGGGAGTGAAAATAGGTTTAATCAATATTTACCACTATCAGAAGTTAAGGAAAGACTATCTAAAAAATTTAATTTAACAAATATCCCAAAAAAAACTGGTGGGCCAGCTAAGTATTATAAAATAGAAGGTAAAAAAATTGATTTAGGATTTATTACGCCATTAACTCACAATTTTTGTGAATCTTGTAACAGGGTAAGATTAACTTGTACTGGTATTTTGTATATGTGTTTAGGCCAAGATGATAATGTTGATTTAAAAAATATTTTAAGAAATAAAGGTTCCTCTTTTCTTGAAAATAGTCTCTTCAAGGCCATTTCAAAAAAACCTAAAGGACATGACTTTAATATCTCAAAAAGTGGAATTAACATATCCTCTAATAGGCATATGTCTGTAACAGGCGGTTAAATAATAAAACTTTTATGAAAAATTTAATTACAGATATTGAAGGAGTTTTAGTTGGTTGTGCAGAGGATCAAAATTTTTCTACTGGTGTAACCGTATTATCTGGACCAAGTCCTTTTACAGCTGCAGTAGATGTTAGAGGTGGTGGAGCTGGAACAAGAGAAACTGAGATTCTTAAACTTGAAAGTTCAATTGGAAAAGTTGATGCTATTGTTTTATCAGGAGGTTCAGCATTTGGACTAGATGCAAGTTCTGAGGTTCAAAAACTTTTACTTGAAGAAGGTAAAGGTTACAAAGTTAAAAATCATTCTATTCCCTTAGTATCCTCTGCTGTCATTTTTGATTTAATTCAACCAGATAATTATTGGAAAAAAAATGTTTCAATATGGAGAACTTTAGCTAATAAAGCATATAAAAATCTATCAGATAATTTCTTACTTGGATCTAAAGGAGCAGGTTACGGAGCAAATACCGCTACTGTAAAAGGTGGACAAGGTTCGGCCTCTAGTGAAGTAGAATTAAGTAATGGAAAAAAAATTAAAGTTGGATCTTTAGTTATAAATAATGCTGTTGGGAACCCTCTTTTAAATGATGGGCCAAATTTCTTGTCTGGTCATCTGGAGGTAAATAATGAATTTGGTGGATTAACTCTATCTAATCAAAAATATGATGGTAAAATAAGAGCAAAAAGAATTTTAAACAACTTTGAACAATTAAATACTGTTATCGGAATAATTGCTACAGATGCTCCTTTGAATAGAATGCAGCTAAAAAGAATGTCTATTATGTGTCATGGCTCTATATCAAGATCAATACACCCATCTCATACACCAATGGATGGAGATACTATTTTTGCAATCTCTACATCAGATAAAAGTCATAAAATTTCTGAAGAAATTAGTAAATTAGACTTAACTATTATAAGTTCAATAGCTTCAGACACATTTTCAAGAGCTTGTAACCGAGCAATCTTTGAAGCTAAAAATATAGGAGGTAAACCTTCTTGGAAAGATTTATTTAAAAACTAATTGTTTTTGTTATTTTTTTCAAATTTTGACCTTAATCTATAATAGAATACCGGTGAAATAGGTATTGTAATAATGTAAATAAGTACTAAAAGTGTAAAACCTTGTGTAGGATCGCTAATTATATAATGACTCAAAATTCCAAGAAAAATTAAAAAGGGTATTACAAATTTCCTAGGTACAAGCATGACTTTTCCAGAAAAAGTTGGTAAATTACTTACCATTCCAATAGCAATTAGAGAAATCCAAATACTAATAAAAAATTCTGTTTTAAATTCATTAAGATCAAATATTTCTAAACCTGTTATTGGAAAAAGAGCTAAAAATGCAGCTGCCGGTGTTGGAATTCCACTAAAATAATTTTTTGCATAAGTTGGTTTATCTGAGAGCTCAGAATTAAATCTAGCAAGCCTTAATGAAGAACATATTATAAAAAGAACTACCACAATCCAAAGGTACTTATTTTCAGTTCCTCCCATCCAAAAATAAATCGTAATTGGAGGAATTGTACCAAATACAACAAAATCTGATAATGAATCTAAATACATGCCAAAATTACTTGTTGATTTTAAGAGTCTTGCTACCCTTCCATCTAATAAATCAAACACAGCAGCTATAATTATAAAAATTATTACTAAATTCCAATTTTCTAATAATGCATGATAGAATGCTTGTAGTCCAAAAATAAGAGCACATATAGTCAGAAAATTTGGCAAAAGCCAAGTTATCGAAAATTTTTTAGGTCTATCAGAAAAAGCTTTTCTGGCTAATTTAATACCTCTTATTTTCATAGTCTATTTTTTTTTTGAATTTATCTCAGCAAGGATAGTTTCTCCAGCAATTGAAGTTTGTCCTTTTAAAACATTAATTTTTGATCCTAATGGTATGTAAACATCCACTTTACTTCCGAATCTAATAATGCCAAAAATTTCACCTGTAATAAGTTTTTGTCCTTCTTGAGCTTCATTTACAATTCTTCTTGCCAATAGGCCAGCAATTTGTACAAAAGCTATTTTAATTTTGTTATTAACATTCATTACTAAAGACAGTCTTTCATTTTCTTTGGATGCTTTGTCTAAACTAGCATTAAAAAATAAGCCTGGTATATAATTTCTCTTTGAAATTGTTCCAGACATTGGAGATCTATTTACATGAACATTGAAAACATTCATAAATATTCCAATCTTGGTATATTTATTTTTAGGTAAACCTATTTCTTCATCAGGAGTAATGTCCTCTATCTCAATAATTTTACCATCAGCTGGAGCTATAACCAAACTATTATCGATATTTTCTGGGGTAATTCTCTCAGGGTTTCTAAAAAAATATATGCACCAGAGCGTTAAAATCAGCCCAATAAAAAACAAAGGAGTCCAGATCCAACCAATTATCAAAGTTACTAGACAAAATATAATTATAAAAGGCAAACCAGATGGATGAATTGGAACTAATACATTTTTTTTAATTGAATCTAATATTGACATTTTTTTAAAACCTATGAATATTAATGTAGAGTACTATAATGTTAAATCCTGAAGAACACAAGCTTGATAAATTAGAACAAGAGTTATTGAACATAGAAAAAGTTGCTAAAAATTTAGATTTAAATTCAAAAGACGAAGATCGTATGGTTTTAACAAATATTGTTTCCGAAACTCAAAATGTTCAAAAAAATCAGAGTAAAAATGATCTGATTAGTAGCTTAAATAATATTAAGCTGCATCTTCACCAACAAATCAAAAAAATTGATGAAATAATTAAAAGCTTTGATAAATAAATATTTTGTTGATAAAAAATAAAAATATCTTATTTTAGAAATTAATATAAAATAGTTTATATTTAAACTTTGGAGATTTTAATGTATACATATTTAGCTAGATTATGGGGATACACTTCATTAGCAGCATTTGTAATTATTGGAACTACAAATTTAAATATTTCTTTTGCTGGAGGCGATCCAAGCATTAAAGATAAAAAAATTAATCAAACTAAATCTAATATTAAACAACATGATCATAGTAGCATCTACAAAACTCAAAATAAAAAACAAAATTTAAAGAAAAGTAATAACACTTCTAATTCTAAAAATACTAAAAAAAATGAAGAATCAACAGTTTCTGGATTTTCTGCGGTAGAAGATGAGCCTTTAATTGTTGATTTGTCATCCGTTATTGATTCAGACGGAATGGGGCAAGTAAGTGTTCAATGGCAAATATCAAAGACAGGGAAAAATTGGAAAAATATAAGTAAAGAAGTAAGCCAATCATTTACTCCAAGAGAAATTCATGTAGGTAAGAAATTAAGAGTTGTTATTTCTTACGTCGATGGGCAAGGAAATTTGGAGACATTAATAAGCCCACCTTCATCTACTGTAAAAAATGTTAATGACAAACCTACTGGTTCCGCTAGACTTATTGGATCACCAATAGAAGATAGTGCTCTCGTAGTTGATACATCAAGTATTTCTGATGAAGATGGTATAGGTGGATTTGAAATTTCTTGGCAACGTTCTTCATCACAGTCTGATTGGGAAGCTTTTCCATCAGAAAACAATGAAGTTCTTAGATTACAACAAGAACATGTGAACTATTCTTTTAGAGCCGTGGTTTCATATGTTGATAGCCATGGAACTAGAGAAGTATTATACACGAGCCCATCAGAATCTATAGACAACTTAGATGATCCTGTCCAAGGTGATGTTACTATTAATGGATTACCAAAAGAAGGTTCTGTTCTTAAAGCAATCTCAAATTCTTTGTCAGATGAAGATGGTATAGCTTCTATTAACATTAGCTGGGAAAAATCTAAAGATGGACGTAATTGGATAGCTCTAAACAGTCTTAGTGGCCCATCACTTAATCTTAATCAAGATTTAGTTGGTTTTCAAATAAGAACAAGAGTTGCAGTTGTCGATAATTTTGGCATTGAAACAAATCTTTATAGCCTAGCAACAAGAACTGTTGAAAATGTTAATAACAAACCTTCAGGAAGAATAATTATTCGTAGGGTTGGTCAATAGGTTAATGATAAACGTACAATAATAATTGTAATTAAATTTAATTCTGTGTTATTAATAATAAGGTGCTTAGATGACTGCTAAAACTGAAGATAAAAAAACGAATTCAAACATTATTAATTTTAATAATTTTAAGAAAAAGAATAAAAAAATAACCTCTACAATTGCTGCTATAATTGCTGTAAACGTAGAACATTCCGAAGATAGTTCACCTGAAGATGAATTAATCTATAGTATTGAGTTTAATAAAAATATTGAACTTGTTGCTTTTGAAGATGCATTGGAAGATTTGGCTGACAATTCTCAAATTGATAATTCTAAAAACACCAAAAATTTTGTAAATGATGCTTAAATACTTTTTATTGGTAAGTTATTTTTCCAATTTTGGTCATTTTCGTTATAAAACCCCTCATAAATATTAAAAGAATTTTTGAAACCAAATTCAATTGCAATTTTTGCTGCCATTAGTGATCTTGACCCAGATCTGCATATAAAAAATAAACTATCTTTTTGATTAAAACTAATTAAAAGAAATTTTTTATATTGTTCAAAAAAAGTTTGATCTAAAATTGGCCCCCAATTTATTAAATAAGTTTCTTTATTTATTGATGATAAGTCTGGTATTCCTGTAGTCTTCCATTCTATATCTGATCGAGTATCAATTAAATGAGAATTAATTTTTTTTGATAAAAAATCAAAGGCGTCTATAGCTCTAATTTTTATAGGTTTCAAAGTATTAATTTAATTTATTTAGATATTTTCCAGATATAGGGGGTAATTATCCCAGCTAAAAGCAATTTATAGAAATCACCCAATAAAAAAGGGTAAAAACCTTTTAACAAAGCAAAATTAAACCCTTTTAAAAGTGCTAATTGAAAAATCCCTAAAGTATAAATTAATAACATGCCTATCAACATTGAAATTATTGATAATGAGAACTTTTTTCCCCAACCACGATCAGCTAAATGCCCTACTATTAAAGCACTTACAAAGAAACCCAAAATAAATCCTCCAGTTGGACCCATTAAATACATTAGGCCTCCTCCGAACGCAAAAACTGGAAGTCCAATAATACCTTTAAAAATATATAAACCAACTGTAAGAGTTGCTAGTTTTCCTCCAAATAACATTGCTATCATCAATACGGCCAAAGGTTGCAAAGTCATTGGAACAGGATAAAGAGGAACTTTAATTTTTGCAGATGCTATTAATAACAAACTACCTAGAAAAACTGTAATTATTGAAAAGAGTATTTTTATATTTTTATTTTCAGTATTCTTACCTATAAGGTTTCCAATCCAAGTCTCAGTATTCATAGCATTTAATTGATTCAACATTTATAAACAGCCTTGTTTGTATTTATTGTTTAATGATAATATAAATAACATAACTAAATAATAAATGAAATAAAATATGAATAATTTAGATGATATTATCACGCCAACTTTTAACTGGTTAAAAGAAAAGAATAAAGTTGCGATTGCGACTGTTATTTCTACATGGGGTAGTGCTCCTAGACAAGTTGGTGGTCAAATGGCTATTAACGAGACCGGCGAAATTATAGGTTCTGTATCTGGAGGATGTGTAGAAAACTCTGTAATTACAGAAGCTCTTGATTCATTAAAAGATAAAAAACATAGAATCAAAAATTATGGAATTACAAATGATTTAGCATGGGAAGTTGGGTTAGCATGTGGAGGTAATTTAAAAATATTAATAAACCCATTAGAAGATAATGACAAAATTATTTTCAAAACAAAAAGCATGATCCAAAAAAGAGAAAGAGTTATAATTAAAGCAAATTGCAAAACTGGAAAAAGAGAAATTATTTCAAAATTAGATCAAGAACAAAATAAAACTAGTTACTTAGATCATAATGAAAATGTTTTTTATCATATAATTGACCCAAAACCACGTCTTTTCATAATAGGAGGAGTTCATCTATCACAAGCACTTTCTTCATTAGCAAATATATGTGAATATGAAGTTATAATAATTGACCCAAGAGAATATTTTGCAAATAAAAAAAGATTTCCAAATGATTTAATTATTAATGAATGGCCAGATGTTGCATTAGAAAATTACAATTTTAATTTTTCAGACAATATAGTTACATTGACCCACGATCCTAAAATAGATGATCTTGCCTTAAAAATAGCTTTAAATTCTAAAGCGGGTTATATTGGTTCCCTTGGGAGCAGAAAAACTCATGCAAGTAGAATTGAGAGACTTAAAAGTGAGGGCTATAATTTAGAACAAATAAGTAAAATTCATGCGCCAATTGGATTAAATATTGCATCTAAAACACCGCAAGAAATTGCTCTTTCTATCATGGCTGAAATTACACAAGTAAGAAGAAGTTTTGAAAAATAATAAAATTATAAAGGTTGTTTTAGCTGCCGGATTAAGCAAAAGATATGGATTAAAAAATAAAATCTTAGAAAAAATTAATGGGAAAACTGTTATTGAAACTATTTTAGATCGATTAATTCAAATTGATTCAAATAAAAACAATATAATAGTAATTGGCGGAAATAATTATAATTCTTTGAAAAAAACATTGAATAAATATGATGTAAAACTTTTTTTTAACAAAAATTATAAAAATGGTTTAGGAAGTTCAGTCTCATTTATTTTAAAAAAAAAAATAAATAAAAATGGCATAATGTTTATTCCTGGAGATATGCCTTTAATTTCTATAAAAGATTTTAAAAAACTAATTAATACTTTTGTTAAAAAAAAAAATAAAATCATTTCCCCATGTTACAAAAAGAAAATCGGAAACCCTATAATAATTCCAAAGATCTATTTCAATTTGTTAAAAAACCTCAAAAGAGATGAAGGGGCTAGAAAATTTTTACCCTCTGAAAATTTTATTTATGTTCCATGTAGCTATGGAACTATTTTTGACATAGATACAAAGTATGAGTTGTTAAAAGCAAAACAATTAAATAAAAAAATAAATTATCAAATTTAATTACTTTTTTGATATCTCAAGGCTATCATTAATAATGGAGGGATCATAAAAAAAGTAAGTAACGTTGACATTGTTAAGCCTCCAAAAATAACTGCGCCAATACCTCTATAAAGCTCCGAACCTGCTCCCGGAAATAAAAGTAAAGGTGTTAAACCGAATAAACTAGTTAACGTAGACATAAAAATAGGTCTTATTCTATTCTTAGTAGCTTCTTTAATACAATTTTTAAGTGTTAAGTTTTCATGTTTTTTATGCCAAACTGTTTGCTCCACCATTAAAATTGAATTATTAACAACTACGCCTGTTAATATTATGAAGCCTAGCATAGTTAACATGTCTAAAGGTTGTTTAATAAACAAATTTAAAATAATCAATGCCATAATTCCACCTGCCGCTGCGGAAGGAACAATAACTAAAACGATAAAGGGTAGTGTAAATGATTTCATTAAAATTGTTAAAAGAATAAATATTACAAAAATTGCAATTAAGACATTTTGCTTCATGGTATTCCATGTTCTTTCTAATTCACTTGCAGCTCCAGATATATTTACAAATACACCTTTAGGAATTTTACTATTTAGGGGCTTAATTAATTTATCATTTAAAACTTTAATTGATTCCTCTAATGAAATCTCTTCATTAGGTCTTAATTGTATAGATAAAACTCTTTTACCTGAAAGGCGTTGTATTTGATTAGGAAGACCTACAATTTCTAAATCAGCGACCTGAGACAGTGTTATATTTTCACCATTATTTGTTACAAAAGTAAAATTCTCTAAATCATCAATTTTATTAAAGTTTCTATTGCTAGATAACAATGTCATGTCAATTAATCTTCCTTCAAAAGGAACTTCAGAAACCCTTAAACCATCATTGTAAACATCCAAAACTGTTGCAAATTCTCTAGCGGAAATACCATACTCTGACAATTTTAAGTTATTTGGCTTTATTATCACCTGAGGAACGCCATTATTTAAAGTTGGTATTGAACGCACCTGATGACCATCTGATGGAGGAAATTCTTTTCTAATTCCTCTAAATAAATTTTGTGCAACTGGTTTGATCTGTTTCAGTGAAGGTCCTGTAATATTAACTCTTATTGATCGAGAACCGCCAACAGATCTCCCAAAAAGTGATGCTTGTTGAGCAAATGCTCTTGCACCAGGTTGAGCTCTAACAGGATTAGTCAAGATTGGTAAAATTTCTTTTACCCTTTTAGCATTTTCAGTAGCAGCACCAGCAAAAGCACCTCCTGAATATGCCACAAAAAAGAACTTAGATATTTTTGGCTTTTCACCTTCAATATCAGTTTTCTTTTCCCACAATGGTTGAGCTGATTTTTCCATTGCTTTAGCTATTTCTAATGTAGCTTCTTTATTATACCCTGGAGGAACAATTATTCTTGCAAATACAAAGTTTCTGTTTCCGTCCGGCAAATAATCCAAAGGAGGTATAAATGAAAAAACAAAAATAAACGATATTAAAATTATGCTTAATATTACTGTCAAACCTCTTTTTGATGATTCAAGAGACCATTCAATATACTTTAATATCCATGTTTTAAAATTATCAGCTAAGTTATCAATAATTGGCATCTTTAATATTTTATCCTGATTAAATTTATTTCTTCTTAATGAAATATTAGCCATTGTAGGTATTAACGTTAATGATACTAAAACAGAAATAACTACAGAAACGGATATGGCGACAGCTATATCACGAAATAATTGTCCAATAGGAAGATCAATCATTAAGACTGGTATAAAGACAACAACAGTGGTTAACGCAGAACCTAAAATAGGTTTCCATACTTGTAACGCACCATTTAATGACGCTTTTTCTGAATTTAAACCAGATTGATTGAGCCTATATATGTTTTCTTGGCTAACAATAGAAGCATCAACAACCATACCAACAGCAAAAGCTAAACCTGCAAGAGAAATTACATTTATTGAAAGTCCCAAAGAAGAAATTATTACAAAAGTTCCAACGACTGAAACTGGAATAGCAAACATAATTATAAGAGTAGGTCTTAAATTTCTTAAGAAAATCATTAAAACACAAATAGCCAGAATTCCTCCAATGATTATGTTTTGTTGAACTAAATCTATTGCATTGTTAATGTAAACGGTTTCATCATATACATTGTATAAGTCTAAGCCTTTTTTATTTAAATTTGTTTTGTTTAAATTTTTTATTTCTTTATTTAATAATTCCATGGTTTTGACAACATTCGCTCCTGGTTCTCTCAAAACCGCAAAGGTTATAGCATCTTCACCATTAATTCTTCTAAAGCTAGTTGGGTCTTTGAAAGAAATAAAAATATCAGCAACATCACCTAATTTTACGGAAGTACTACTAGTGCTAGATGAATTATCAGTTTTTATAATTATATTTTGAGCACTTTCAGGAGTATAAGCAATTGATACAGCTCTAAGAGTATATGTCCTTTTACCTTCGATTAATTCTCCTGCCGTTAATTGAGCAGAGCTATTTTTAAGCGAATTAACTAAACTATTGATATTAATACCAAAGTTAGCAAGCTTTCGCATATCTACACTTATTTTTAATTCTTTTTTACTACCTCCTCTAAATGTAACTTCAGAAACACCGTCAATTCTTGATAAATTTTCTATTATTTCAAATTCAACTAAATCACCTAAAGTAGTCATTTCACCAATTTTAGAGTCTTTAGTTTTGATTAAAACTAGTCTTGATATAGGGCTGTCTTCTGAATTAGATGTCCTAACTACAGGTTTTGAGGCTTCTTCGGGAAGTCCATTAATTGTTGAAATTCTATTCAACAATTTAATTACAACATTATCTATATTTTCTCCAATGTTATAAGTTAAGGTAACTCTACCTGAACCGTATCTACTATCTGATTCTATTTTTTCAACGCCTGATAAAGAACTTATTGATCTTTCTAATCTTGTAATTATTTCTCTTTCAACATCATCAGGTGAAGCGCCGGGCCAGGACACACGAACTTGAAGAATGGGTTTATCTATGTCTGGGGTCATTTGTATTGGAATTTGTTTTAGAGCAACAATTCCAAAGACTACGGTTAACATGACCAGAGCTAAAATAGCTACAGGGTTAAGTATACAAAGCCTTATAAACTTTTTCATTTTTTGTTTTTCTTAATTTTTACAGATTGATTAGGTCTAATGTTTTCATTGCCTTTGATAACAACTAAGTCACCTTCATTTACTCCAGATTTTATTTCAATTTGATCTTTAAATGATTGTCCAAGAGTAACCGATTTTCTTTTAACTTTATTTTTTTCAACTATGTAAACTAATTTTTCAATGCCATCTGCAATTAAGCCATCTTTAGGTATAATTAATCTAGTTTTACCATCATTTATCGGAACTCTTAATTCAATTCGTTTGTTTGGAAAATTAAACTCTTTTGGAAGAGATTTTGGTAATTTAATTTTTAATAATCTAGATCCAGTTTTTAAATTTTCTGATGCAATTATAGCTCTGATTTTAGAATTTAAAATTTTACCATCAATAACAATTTGTACAGGAAACTTTGGTTTTAACTTTGAGGCTAAATCAGATCTTAAAGATGTCTCTATTTCATTCTTTGTAGGATCTAAAATTGAACCAATATTTCCTCCCTTTTTTAAAACAGAACCCAATTTAACATTAAATTTAATGAGATTACCATTTATAGGTGATTTAATTACCGTATTATTTAAATCGTCTTTACTTGATAAAAGGAGATAAAATAATTTTTTTAAATTAAATTCTAATTTTGAAACCTGTTTATTCAAATTAATTTTCTTGATTCTCAAATCATCAAATAAATCATTCGAAATGACTTTATTTTCTTTTAGATTCAAGAATCTTTTTAGTTTATCATTAACAATTGATAATTCTTCATTTAAGAATTTGAGATTTTCTTTGGTGTATAAAATTTCAGCTTCATATCTAGCAATTAGCCTTTTTATATTTTTGTTCTCCAACTCAATTAGTTTCTGACCTTTTACAACTTCAGCGCCTTCTAGTACGTGTATTTTTTTTACCTCTTCATTGATTTTTGAAATAATTGAATGTGGTTCTAAAGAAATAATTCTTCCATAAGATGGTATCAAACTGTATAAATTGGTTTTTTTAGCTTCGATAACCTCAACAGGCATAGCTCTACTGCCCCAACCTTTTTTTGACTGTTTTTGTTGAGCATATACTTCAATTTGTGCACTAACTAATAGTAAAACAAATAAAATTATCTTCATAAATAGTAGATATGTAAGTTAAACCTGTGGGCCAAATTTTACTAAATTTTTGCCATTTTCGCTATCACAAAATTGATTAAAATTGGCAATAAATAATTTTGCTAATTCTGTAGCTTTATTTTCCCAAGCTATATTTGAACCCCAACTTTTTCTAGGATCAAATATCTCAGAATCCATGTTATTTAATTCCATTGGAACTTCTAAATTAAAAATTGGAATATTAGTTGTCGGTACATTATCAATTTTGTCATTTAAAATATTATCAATTATTGATCGAGTATTTATTAAAGAGATTCTCTCGCCTCTACCATTCCACCCAGTATTAACAAGATAAGCTTTAGAATTATTTATTTTCATCCTTTTTGATAGTACTTCAGCATATTTAGTTGGATGTAAAGTTAAAAAAGCAGCACCAAAACAAGCAGAAAAAGTTGGAGTTGGTTTATCTACACCTCTTTCAGTACCAGCTAGTTTTGCTGTAAAACCTGATAAGAAATGATATTGAGCTTCTTCATTACTCAATATAGATACAGCTGGCAAAACGCCAAATGCATCTGCGGTTAAGAAAATAACTTTATTAGCATGACCACCTTTTGAAATTGGTTGAACAATATTATCTATGTGATAAATCGGATAGGATACTCTAGTATTTTCAGTCAGAGATATATCATTATAGTCTACTTTACCATTGTCATCGACGATTACGTTTTCTAAAAGAGCATCTTTTTTTATAGCTTTAAAAATATCAGGTTCTTTCTTAGGATCTAAATTAACTGTTTTGGCATAACAGCCCCCTTCAAAATTAAATATTCCATCATCATCCCAACCATGTTCATCATCACCAATTAAACTTCTTTTAGGGTCAGTAGATAAAGTTGTTTTTCCAGTTCCAGATAATCCAAAAAATAAAGCGACTGTATCGTCGTTAATACCTTTATTCGCAGAGCAATGCATGGAAGCTATATCCTTTTGAGGTAACAAATAATTCATGACGGCAAACATGCCTTTTTTCATCTCACCTCCATACCAAGTACCCCCGATAAGTTGCACCCTTTCGGATAGGTTGAAAGCTATAAATGTTTCGGAATTCATGTTATGTTTCTTATAATCTTTGTTACTAGTCTTAGATCCATTAATTACATGAAAATCTGGAACAAAATTTTTAAGTTCTTCTTCAGACGGTCTAATAAACATATTTTTTACAAAATGAGCTTGCCAAGCTACTTCCATTACAAATCTAACTCTTAAGCATGTGTCTTTGTTAGCTCCACAAAACGCATCAATTATATATAATTTTTTATTTGATAATTGTTTTGTTACATTAAGTTTTAAATCTTCCCAAACTTCTTGTGAAATTGGTTTATTATCATTTTTTCTATCACTTGACGTCCACCAAAAATTATCTTCTGTAGTTTTATCTTTAACTATGTATTTATCTTTAGGAGACCTGCCAGTATAAATTCCAGTTTTAACATTCAATGCCCCAAATTCTGTTTTTTGAGATTTTTCATAACCAGTTAATTCCGGAAGCAATTCCTCTTCGTATAATTTATCAAATGAAGGATTATAAATTATTTCAAGAGGGTTAATTATACCAATTTTTTTAAGTTGATCAGAAATCATTCGAGTGTTTGTAACAATATGTAACAGTTAAAAAAAAGTAATTTAACAACTATTTACTTATTGCCAAGAAAAAAATAAAAAAAATTCTACTTTTTTATGTTTATTTTAAATTAATTATTTAAATTAGTAAAATGAAGAAGATTTTAATCATTGGAAATAGTTTATCTGCATGGGCTGTTGCTAGTGCATTTATAAATAAAAAAGTTAATATTACAATAATTGGAAATAAGAATAAAACATTTGGAGCACAACAATTATCTCCTAATGGGTTCGAAGCCTTAAAAAAATTAATTCAAAATGGTGATGTCAAAAACATTGTTTATGAAATAGTTAAGTTTGAAATAAATAGTTATAATAATAATGAAACTAAAAACCTGAAAAATTTTTATTTTAATGAATTTGATTTAAAATATTTTTCTGTAAGCAGAGAAATGCTAATTAATTTTTTAATAAAAAATGTAAAGAACAACATCAAAGTAAATGAAATAAATAAATCCTGTGTTGGCATTATTCAAAGAGAACCAGGAATGCTTGAAGTTTTAATGGATAATAAAGAATTTATATCAGCTGACGTGATAATTGGGTGCGATGGTGTTAATGGCATTACTAGAAAATATGTATGTGGCACTACTAAAATAGTCAAAAAACAAGTTTTTCGTGGAACATCAAATGATAAAAAACAATTATTATTAAAACAAAAAACACTTGAATTAAATTTTTCAGATTATGGACATTTTGTTTCTTATCCGTTTATAAAAAATAACAATACATATATTAATTATGTTTTTATCCCTAACAGACTTTTTCAAAACTCAAATAAAATGTTACATAAACTAAAAAGCATTTCAAAATTTTCGCCAATAGATTGGAATGAAGGTCATTTTTATTTTTACGAAGATGAAATTCAAACAATTCACAGAAATAATGTTTTGCTATTTGGAGACGCTGGATTTTCTTTTGAACCCCATTTAGCCCAAGTAGGAAATAATATAATCGAAGATGCAAATTATCTAAAAATTTTAGTAGAAAACACTAATTCATATGATGAAATATTCAAAGATTTCTCAAGAAATACTTGTGAAAAAAAGAGAAAACTAAAATCCATTTCAAATATAGTTGGAATTTCTTTTGGAATTAATACTTTTACTAAATTAAGAGATAAGTTAGTTTCTAATTTTTCAGATCAACTAATGTGTAATTTTCTTAAGAAAGTTTGGTATGATTAGCAAAAGTTTTTTAATTATGCTATTTACTCTTTTAATGAGCATCAGTTCTCCTGCAAATTCTGACTTCTTTGATTTAAGTTTTGAAAGTATTGATGGAAATATTATTTCATTAAAAGAATTCAAAAATAAACCAATAATAGTTGTAAATTCAGCTTCATTTTGCGGTTTTACTTATCAATATGAACAATTAGAAAGCCTTTATCAAAAATATAAAAAAAATGGGCTTGTTATAATAGCAATTCCATCTAATGATTTTGGAGGACAAGAATTTAAAGATAACAAAAAGGTAAAAGAATTCTGCGAAGTAAATTTTAATATTTCTTTTCTTATTACTACAATAACTAAAGTTAAAGGAAATAGCCGACATCCTTTTTTTAAGTGGGTTGAAAAGGAAGCTGGATATTTATCGCTTCCAAAATGGAACTTTTATAAATATTTGATAAGTAAAGATGGTAAGTTATCATCCTGGTTTTCCAGTGTAACTAAACCTTCTTCAAAAAAATTTTTAAATGAGCTAAAAAAAATAATGTAATATAAAACCCATCGATATAGAATGGGTTTTATTTTAATATTAATTACTCACGATTACCAAGTAATGATAATAAAAACTGAAACATCAAAATAAAATCTAAGTATAGAGTTAAGGCACCTATTATAGATTTTTTACCTGCTGTTTCACTATCGTCAGCGGCATAATACATATTTTTAATCTTCTGAGTATCATAGGCTGTAAGGCCAGCAAAAATTAATACCCCTATGACCGAAATCATAAAGTCTAGACCTGATGATGCTAAGAAAATATTGACAATTTGTGCTATTATAAGCCCAAAAACGCCCATAATAAGAAATGATCCAAGTCCACTTAAGGACTTTTTTGTAGTATATCCATATATTGACAATCCAGCAAAAGATGCTGCAGTTATAAAGAATACCCTTACAACTGATTCACCAGTGTAGACTAATAAAAGTGATGATAGAGACAAGCCCATCAGACCCGAATATATATAAAAAAGATTTCTAGCTTTTTGTGAGCTAATACTTTGCAATTTAGCTGATATGTAAAACACCATCCCTAAAGGTGCTAATATAACTACCCACTTAAGAGGGCTTAGAAAGAAAAGTTCTCCTATTGGGGTCAACTGACCATTAGAAACTGATAGAAAATTTAATCCTAATGCCAATAAACCAGTTAATGCAAGTGCTGTAGTCATATGATTATACACGCCTAGCATATATGATCTTAGACCAACATCAATCTGAGCAGCTTGCGCTTGAGAACTCGACATGAAACGATTATCATTCATAATTTATCCTTTTGATTTGTTTTTTTTTATTAATATAGTTATTAAAGTTTATGAAAGCAAGAACATCATTCGCTAAAAATATTGATGAATTCATAATAAATATTAATGAATAGAGGATAATAGAGATTTTTTTCTTTTTTCAGTTTTTGATTTAAGTTGACCACAAGCAGCCAATATATCATCACCTCTTGTTGATCTTATTGGAGTTGGATAGCCAGCTTTCATAATAATATTAGAAAAAAGTTTAATTTGTTCTTTAGTAGAAGTTTCATAAAAAGTTCCGGGCCAAGGATTAAAAGGAATTAAATTTATTTTTGAGGGTATTCCTTTAATTAAATTTAATAAATTGATAGCATCTTCTTTTCTATCATTTACATCTTTTAACATAACATATTCCCAGGTTATTCTTCTAGAATTAGATAAACTTGGGTATTTTTTACACGCTTGTAAAAGAGTTGAAATATTGTATTTTTTATTTATTGGTACTAATTCATCTCTAAGCTTGTCATCAACAGCATGAAGAGAAATTGCTAAATTTACATCAAGATCTTTTCCACATTGCTCAATCATTGGCACAATCCCTGACGTAGACATTGTTATCCTTCTTTTCGAAATACATAAACCATTTGAAGACATAACTATCTTTAGCGCTTTTTTAACATTTTCGTAATTCAGTAAAGGTTCACCCATCCCCATCATAACAAGATTAGTTACTTTCCTATTTGTCTTACTCATTGGCCAATCATTTAAATGGTCAATAACAGTAAAAATTTGTCCTATAATTTCGTAAGCATCTAGATTTCTCACTAATTTTTGAGTGCCAGTATTACAAAATGTACAGTTCAAAGTACACCCAACTTGACTTGAAATACAAATTGTTCCTCGCTTGCCTTGTGGAATAAAAACCGTCTCAATTAAACTTTTATCATCCATCTCTAACAACCATTTTATTGTTCCATCACTACTTTTATGAACATTATTGATTTTCGGCCTAAATATGAATGAGTATTCATTTAGCAATTTTCTAGTTTTTTTATCTAGATTTGTCATTTCTTGAAAATTAGTTTTTCCAAAACAGTATATCCAATTCCAAATTTGTTTAGCTTTAAAAGGTTTTAAATCTAATTCCAAACAAAACCTTTCTAATTCTTTTAGAGATAAATCAATAATATTTTGTCTTTTCATAAAAAATTAAGAACAATTTTTATCAATTAAAGCTAGCGCTTTAGTAAAACCGCTTAAGGAATAATGATCTGTAACTACATTACCAGGAGATGATGTTCCTTCAATAATTAATTTATTTCCCTTTTTCATTTTTCTAACTAATGTTTTGTCAACTTTAGGAGATTCTGACCACGCTCTGTCGTCGATTGGAAATAATAAAGTAGTATTTTTATCTATAGTAAATTTAACTTTAGTATTCTTTTTATAATTGAAACCTGCAACAACTGAAATCTCATGATTTGTTCCATTTTTAACGTTAGTTACAAAGACATAAGTTTTGCCTCTATTACTTTTATTATATTTCCCAGAAGATTTAAGTGGTTCAGAAGCTATAAAACAAGTTTTACCATTTTTTTCTTTATTTGAGTAGGCTGTCCAGTCTTTATGTGTACCAATAAATTTAGTTTTTGCGTTGGTGGAACTCATAAATGATATCATCAGGACTAGGGAAAATAATATTTTGTTTAGCAGATTAAACATCACTTAGACTTATATAATAATAAATCATCAATGTTACAACCACTACAGTCAAAAATCTTCTGAGTAGAATATACCAATTAAAATAGACTTTATAAGTAAATAATATCTCATCTAAGATTTGACAAATTAAAAAACCCACAACAAGAAAAATAATATTTAAATAATTTGAAACTGTTATCGCTATAATAGCAAACATAAAAGGAATGATTGATAATACTGGTAGTAAATAATTTAATTTTGAATTATTTTTAATAGGTATATTAATTGATAAGCCCCAGTAAATTCCACTTAAGAAACATAAAATAGTTATTCCATACAAAATAGTAAGATCTAAAATTTTAATTTCAAAAAAATCTACTAAACCATTTTTTTCCATTAATGGAAGCCCATAAGGTATCAGGCCAAGCAGACCAATTATTATTAAAATATACTTATTTTTTTTATGAATTAGATTTTTCATTTAAATGTACTAATATTTACAAATAGTTTAAATGAACAGAAAAAAACAAAAATTAATAGAAATATTTTTGATTACATTTTTTTTCTTCATTTTTATTACATTATTTCAACTTCAATCTTTTGTTATAGTTATACTTCTAGTGGCAAGCATAATAATAAGTTTACGCTCCAAAAATGATATAATAGAAATTACACTTCCAAAAAATAAAAATTTTTTATATTTCATTTTTTTTGACATTTTCTTAATCATCTCAATGATCAAATTATTTGGAGATGAATTTTTTCTAAACGATATTGATTTAACAAAATATTATTTTACATCAATTCTACTTTTATTTTACTTATTATTTTCCGTTATACCCCAAGAAATAATTTTCAGATTTTTATTTTTTTATAGATATAAAGACTATTTTGATAAATTTGAAATCCTATTACTTAACTCCTTAGTATTTTCTTTTTGCCATTTAATATATTTTGATATCTACATATTATTATTCTCTTTTGTTGGTAACTTACTGTTCATGTTTAATTATATGAAAAATAAATCTTTGTTAGTAGTAATAGTAGAACATTTTTTACTTGGACAAACACTTATAATTTTGGGATTTTTTGATAATTTTAATTTTTCACTTATAAAAAAACTTTATAATTTAGTTCTTATCAACTAAAGATATAAATATGGATATTAAAAAAATTGTACTTGCTTATTCAGGAGGATTGGATACTTCTGTAATATTAAAATGGCTAAAAGAAAAATACAACTGTGAAGTAATTACTTTTACAGCTGATATTGGGCAGGGTGAAGAAGTTGAACCTGCAAGACAGAAAGCAAAGCAACATGGTGTTAAACAAATTTTTATTGAAAATCTTAAAGAAGAATTTGTAAAAAATTATGTTTTTCCAATGTTCAGAGCTAATGCTTTATACGAAGGCGTTTATTTATTAGGAACATCTATTGCAAGACCTCTAATTGCAAAACGACAAATTGAAATTGCTAAAGAAGTTAATGCTGAGGCTGTATCTCATGGTGCAACCGGAAAAGGTAATGACCAAGTAAGATTTGAGCTCGCTTACTTAAGTTTAAACCCAAATATTAAAATTATTGCACCTTGGAGAGAATGGGATCTTTCAAGTAGAACTAAATTAATAGAATATGCCGAAAAGAATCAAATTGTTGTTCCAAAGGATAAAAGAGGAGAGGCACCATTTAGTGTAGATGCTAATTTATTACATATCTCAGCTGAAGGGAAAATTCTAGAAGATCCTTGGAAAGAACCAAATGAATTAGTATTTTCACGTACTAAGTCACCTATAGATGCTAAAGATGAAGTCTCTGAAATCCAGCTTAGATTTGATAAGGGAGATCCTGTGGAATTAAATGGTAAAAGCTTATCTCCTGCTGAAATGCTACATCAATTAAACATTCAAGGTGGTGAAAATGGTATAGGAAGAATTGATATTGTAGAAAACCGTTTTGTTGGAATGAAATCCAGAGGTATTTATGAAACTCCTGGTGGTACTATTTTATTTCATATGAGAAGAGCTATAGAATCAATTACTTTAGATAGAGGTGCATCGCATCTTAAAGATGAATTAATGCCTAAATACGCTGAGTTAATTTATAATGGGTTTTGGTTTTCTCCAGAAAGACAAATGCTTCAAAAAGCAATTGATGAAAGTCAAAAAAACGTGAATGGAGTAGTTAGAGCAAAATTATATAAAGGAAATGTTATAATTACAGGAAGAAAATCATCAAACTCTCTTTATGATGAAGACTTAGTTACGTTTGAAGAAGGTTCATTTGATTATAACCATCATGACGCTGAAGGCTTTATCAAATTAAATGCCCTCAGGCTCATGATGAATAATATTAAACAAAAATAAATTTTAATTATTACATATTTCTCCAATGGAACCATCATTTGATTTTTGTTTGAGTATAACTTTACCAGTCGGGGCTAATACGTAGCTTTTATTGTACGGACCTGATTTACATGATGTTGCTTTTACAAATTGATATTCAATCTTATTATGTTTATTAGCTTCAACTAAAAAGCTTTTTACATTTTCATCATTTATAGCAAATAATGAGTATAGTAATAAAATACCTGCTTCCATTTAATTCTCCTTTTAATATTAACTACATATTATATATTAAGATGACTTTAATTTGATGAAATCAGGCATTTTTTTGACTATTAATTCTGTCTTTACATTGAATCATTTAATATTAAAGTTATTAGTTCATAATTAATAAAGAGATAAAATTGAATAAATTAAAAAAACCAAATGATACAATGAAAGCTGTTGAAATTGTAAAATTTGGAGGACCTGAAAATTTGAAATTAAAACTTAGAAATATACCTAAGTTGAAAAAAGGGGAAATACTTATAAAGGTTCATTACGCTGGTGTTAATAGGCCAGATATACTTCAAAGGGAAGGTAATTATCCAGTTCCAAAAACCGCAAGTGACATTCCAGGCTTAGAAGTTTCTGGTATAGTTGTAGATAGAGAAAAGTCTGCTATTAAATATCCAGTAGGTTCTAAAATATGTGCGTTATGTCACGGTGGTGGTTACGCTGAGTATGTTGCTGTTAATCAAGATCATTGTTTACCTATACCAAAAAAAATAAGTTTAGAGGAAGCAGCTTGTATACCTGAAACTTTTATTACAGTTTGGAGTAATGTATTTTTGAGAGGTGGCCTCAAAAATAATGAGAGTATTTTAATTCATGGTGGAGCAAGTGGTATTGGTACAACAGCAATACAACTTGCAAAAATTTTTGGAGCGAAAGTTTATGCTACAGCTGGATCTGCAAAAAAATGCGCTGCAGTTAAAAAACTTGGTGCAATTGAATGCATCAATTATAAAAAGGAAAATTTTGAAAAAAAAATAAATTCCTTAACAAAAGAAAAAGGTGTTAATTTAATCTTAGATATGGTTGCAGGAGATTATGTAGAAAAAAATTTAAAATGTCTTTCAGAAGATGGAAGGCTTGTTATAATTGCTGTTCAAGGAGGACTAAAAGGAAGTTTGAATTTTGGATATTTAATGAGAAAAAGGTTTACTATTACTGGATCAACTCTAAGACCGCAAGAAGATAAAGTTAAGGCTTCGTTCGTAAGAAGTTTAATTAAACATGTGTGGCCTTTTTTAGAAAAAAGACAAATAGTGCCAGTAATTCAAAAATGTTTTGGTTTATCTAAAGTTTCTTTTGCTCATAAAGCTCTAGAAAAAGGTGATCATGTTGGTAAATTTGTTCTTAAAATTTAAATTATATTAAAATTTTTTAAAGCAATTTTACAATCATCAAACACATTAGGATTTTCAACTGTTGGTGGCATATTCCATTGTTCTTTATTAATTATACTTCTAATTGTTTTTCTTAGTATTTTACCAGACCTTGTTTTTGGAAGAGCTTGAACAATAGCTACTTTTTTAAAAGAAGCTACAGGACCAATTTCTTTTCTAATCAAATCAATAATTTCATTACAAATTTCAGAATGTTCTCTATTACATCCAGCATTTAAACAAGCTAAACCAACTGGAACTTCTCCTTTCAATTCATCTTTAACACCAACAACAGCGCACTCAGCAACGTCTGAATGGTTTGAAACAACTTCTTCAATTGCACCTGTGGATAGTCTATGACCTGCTGTATTAATTACATCATCTGTTCTTGACATAACAAAAATATACCCATCATCGTCGATATAACCTGCATCACCTGTTTCATAATATCCTGGAAATTTAGATAAATATGCTTCTATAAACCTATCATGAGCGGCCCAAAGAGTTGGAAGGCAAGATGGTGGCAATGGTAATTTTATGCATATCGATCCTAACTCATTTGATGATAATTTTTTTCCATTATCATCTAAAATATCAATCTCATACCCAGGCAAAGAAACTGTTGGAGAACCTTTTTTAATTGGTAGCAATTCAATACCTGTTGGATTTGCAGCAATAGGCCAACCTGTCTCTGTTTGCCACCAATGATCGACAATTGGTATATTTAATTTATTTTCTAACCACAGAACAGTATCTGGATCAGCTCTTTCTCCTGCTAAAAATAAAGTCTCTAATGGTTTAAGCTTTTCTTTATCAATATATTTACCTTCATTATCTTCCTTTTTTACAGCTCTTAAAGCAGTAGGAGCAGTAAAAAATGACTTTACCTTATATTCACTAATAATCCTCCAAAAAGTACCTGCGTCTGGAGTTCCAACAGGTTTCCCTTCAAATAAAACTGTTGAACAACCATGAAATAATGGAGCATATATAATATAGGAATGTCCTACAACCCAGCCAATATCTGAAGCCGCCCAGAAAACTTCTCCAGGATTCATATTGTAAACATTTTTCATAGACCATTTCAATGAAACGAGATGGCCTGCATTATCTCTTACTACACCTTTAGGTTGTCCTGTGGTGCCAGAAGTATATAAGATATATAATGGATCATTACCATTTACTGGAACTATGTCAGCAGGCTTAACATCTTTAATTGCCTCATCCCAAGAAACATCTAAACCTGCATTTAATTTTACTATTAATTGTTCTCGTTGAAAAATTATACAGTTTTTAACTTTATGATTTGACAATTTTATTGCCTCATCCAAAAGAGGTTTGTACTTAACAATTCTGCCTGGTTCAATACCGCAAGAAGCAGAAATAATAAGTTTGGGTGAACAATCATCAATTCTTACTGCAAGCTCTTTAGCTGCAAATCCTCCAAAAACAACAGAATGCACAGCTCCTATTCTAGCTATTGCTAAAACAGCTATAATAGCCTCAGGTATCATAGGCATATAAACTATAACTCTATCACCTTGAGATATATTATATTTCTTTAAAGCACCGGCAAATCTTTCAACTTTGAACTTTAATTCATTATAGGTTAGTTTTGATTTTGAATTAGTTATTGGACTATCATAATAAATAGCAACCTGATCTCCTCTTCCTTCTAAAATATTTTTATCTACAGCATTATAACAAGTGTTCAAAACACCGTCTGAAAACCATTCATAAAAATAGTCACTTTTCTTTTTTAAAATTTTTTTAGGAAATTTGATCCAAGAAACATCTTCAGCATTTTTTTTCCAAAATTCTATTGAATTATCTTTCCAGTCTTTATAAATTTCCGAATATTTCATTTCTAAACAATCCTAGATTTTCTATAATTATGCATTCTCTTTAAATGGTCAGTTGTATTTTTAATCACTTTATGAGCTGCATCAATTACTGAGGATCCCGGCCCAAAAATCTCAGATACTCCAGCATCATAAAGAAATTGATAATCTTTTTTAGGTATTACACCTCCACAAAAGACTAGAATATCATCTGCCTTTCTCTTTTTTAATTCTTTGATTAAATTAGGAATTAGAGTTTTATGGCCTGCTGCAAGAGATGAAACACCAATCACATGAGCATTTTTTTTAAGTGCTTCATCTACTGCCTCAGCCGGAGATTGAAATAAATTGCCAACTTCAATATTTATACCAAAATCAGAAAAAGCAGATGAGATAACTTTAGCCCCTCTGTCATGTCCATCTTGTCCTAACTTAGCCATATATATAGTAATAGTTTCATTATCTATTTGCTTAAATTTATCTAAAGAAATTTTAATTTTTTTAAGTTCATTTTGATCATCGAAAGTATTTGCATAAACTTCTGTAACTATAGATTGTTTCGTTTCATATCGAGTATAGACTTTTTCTAATGCAAAAGATGTTTCACCTACTGTTGCTCTATTTCTCACAGCTTCAACAAATAATGAAAGCAAATTTTCATTTTTATTTTTAGCTGCATTAGTAATTTTTTCTAAAGACTGATTTACAAGGTAATTATCTCTTTCAGATTTAATTTTATCTAATTTTTCAATCTGTTCTTTTCTAACTTGAATGTTGTCAATATCTAGAATATTAACTTCATCAAAGTGATCTGATTTAAATTCATTTACACCAACAATAATTTCTTTTTTTGAATCTATTCTTGCCTGTTTCTCAGTGGCTGATTTTTCTATTTCTGACTTTGGAAAACCACTTTCAATGGCTTTTGTCATTCCACCCATATCATTAATTTTCTCAATAATTTTATTTGCATTTTGAATTAACTCATTTGTTAAATTCTCAACATAATAACTTCCTGCTAAAGGATCTACTACATCAGTCACCCCTGTTTCTTTTTGAAGAATTAACTGTGTATTTCTAGCGATTTTAGCTGAAAATTCAGTAGGTAATGCTATAGCCTCATCAAATGAATTTGTATGCAAAGATTGAGTTCCTCCTAGAATACCTGCTAATGCTTCGATTGTAGTTCTAACAATATTATTATAGGGATCTTGTTCTTGAAGACTCGCTCCAGATGTTTGACAGTGTGTTCTTAAAATTTGAGATTTAGGGTTCTGATTATTAAATAATTTTTTTACCCAATAAGACCATAAATATCTAGCAGCTCTTAATTTTGAAGCTTCCATAAAAAAATTCATACCAATAGCAAAAAAGAAAGATAACCTAGGAGCAAATTTATCCACATTCAAACCTCTATCAACTGCAGCTCTGATATATTCCAAACCATCAGATATTGTAAAAGCCAACTCTTGAACTAAATTAGCTCCAGCCTCTTGCATGTGATAACCAGAAATTGAAATTGAGTTAAATTTTGGCATTTTTTCAGATGTGTAAGAAATAATATCTGATACTATTCTCATTGAAGGTTCAGGAGGATAGATATAAGTATTCCTAACCATGAATTCTTTTAAAATATCATTTTGAATTGTTCCACTCAATTGTTCAACAGGAACTCCTTGTTCTTCACCAGCAACTATAAAACTAGCGAGTACAGGTAAGACAGCTCCATTCATGGTCATAGATACAGACATTTTATCAAGAGGTATTCCGTCAAAAAGGATTTTCATATCCTCAACAGTATCGATAGCTACACCAGCCTTACCAACATCAGCGCGAACTCTTTCATTGTCTGAGTCGTAGCCTCTATGAGTTGCTAAATCGAAAGCAATTGACAACCCCTTTTGTCCAGCTGCAATGTTTTTTTTATAAAATTTATTTGACTCCTTAGCAGTAGAGAAACCTGAATATTGTCTTACAGTCCAAGGTCTAGACGTATACATTGTTGCCTTAGGGCCTCTTACAAATGGTTCAATACCAGGTAAAGAATCCATATGTTTCAAATCCTCTAAATCATCTTTAGTGTATAACGGCTTAACTTTAATGCCCTCAGGCGTTTCTTTAATCAATCGATCAGTATTTATTCCTTTTAGTTCCTCTAAAGCAATTTTTTCCCAATCATTAATGTTAGATTTTTTACTCATAATTTAATAACAATACCTAAAATTCAATAATTATATCATCAACTTTCAAAAGATCGTTAATTTTAAAGTTAATTTTTTTAACTTGTCCTTTTAAAGAAGACACCAACATATTTTCCATTTTCATTGCTTCAACTATGCACAAATTTTGTCCGATCTCAATTTTATCTCCAACTTTTACAAATAATTCAATCAACTTTCCAGGCATTGGACATATTAAATTATTTTTATTTTCTTCATCATCAACTTTTTTCATAAATTTAGATAATTCTAGATTAACTGAGTCTCTAGTAATACCTTTTACAGATGATCCTCTAAAATCAATCTGATAGTAAGGAAAGCAATAATTTAATTTTAAACAAGTACTTAATAATATTTGATCAACTTCATATATATCAATATTTATTAAATTTGTTTGAAAATCTATCTGATGATTTACTCTTAATTTTTTGTACATTTTATAAAGTAAATTTACATTTCCATCTAATTTGCTTATTTCAAACATTTTGTTATCTGATTTTACAATGTATTCATCAGATAAATATTTTTTATTATCAAAAGAATCGACCAGTTCTACATATGTTTTTTTATTAAATTTTTCACGATTTAGATCTCTTTTTTCATTTTCTGCGCTTAAAGTAAGAATAATTATTTCAAATAAACTTTTATATTGCTTTATTGGAAGACCTTTAAATCCATTTACAAATTCTTTTTCAATAAATGCAGTTGATATATCACCATTAACAAATTTAGGGTTTAAATAAATTGATGAAAGAAAAGATAAATTAGTTTTCAATCCACTAATACAAAATTCATCAAGTGCCTTTTCCATAAATTTAATTGCACTTTTTCTATCTTTTCCCCAAGTTGATAATTTAGCAATCATAGGATCATAGAAAATAGATATTTCATCACCTTCTTTTACTCCAGTATCATTTCTTATTTCATAATTTACAGATTTATCCTCAGATGGGGGACTATATTTTGTCAATCTGCCTATAGAAGGTAAAAATCCTTTATAGGGATCTTCTGCGTATATACGACTTTCAAAAGCCCAACCATTCAATTTAATGTCTTTTTGAGAGAATGATAATTTTTTGTTATTTGCCACATTGATCATTTCATGTACTAAATCAAGTCCTGTTATCATCTCTGTGACAGGATGTTCAACTTGAAGTCTTGTGTTCATTTCTAAAAAATAAAAATTTTTATCACTATCAATAATAAATTCAACTGTACCTGCACTTGAATATTCCACTTGTTTAGCAAGCATAATAGCTTGCGTTGACATCTTTTTTCTGAGCGTTTCGTCTATAAAAGAAGATGGAGCCTCCTCAATCACTTTTTGATTTCTTCTTTGAATTGAGCATTCTCTCTCTCCAAGTGAAACAACATTTCCATAATTATCTGCAATTATTTGTATTTCTATATGCCTAGGCTCAACCAAATATTTTTCTACAAATAACCTTTCATCTCCAAAACTGTTTTTAGCTTCACTTGAGGCTCTAAAAAAAGCCTCTTCAATCTCTTCATCACTATTAATAATTCTCATTCCTTTTCCACCACCACCAGCACTAGCTTTTACAATCACTGGAAAACCTATTTTTTTAGCAATTTCTTTAGCATGATTTACGTTATTTATCTCACCGATAAATCCTGGAACAACATTTACACTTGCTTTTTCAGCAATCATTTTTGCTTTGATTTTATCACCCATTGAAATTATTGCTTTTTCAGTTGGGCCAATAAATATGATTTTATTCTTGGATAGCTCTCTTGCAAAATTAGGGTTTTCAGATAAAAAACCGTACCCTGGATGAACAGCATCAACTTTAGCCTTTTTACAAATTTCAATTATCTTTGGTATATTTAAATAACTCTTTGAGGCCTCTGATGGACCTAAATAATAACTCTCATCTGAAACGTGAACATGCTCAGCATTAATATCTGAATCCGAATAAATTGAAACTGTTTTTATTTTTAGTTTTTTAGCTGTTTTAATTATTCTGCAAGCTATTTCGCCCCTATTAGCTATTAAAATTTTTTTTATCATTTATGTCCTTATAAAGGTATATTTCCAAATTTTTTATTTGGATTATTTAATTTTTTATCCTTTAATTTTGAAAAAGCTTGAATAATTCTATACCTAGAATTTTTAGGTATTATAATATCATCTAAAAACCCTCTTTCAGCTGCTTTAAATGGGTTTGCAAACTTATCTTCATATTCTTGTGTTTTTGCATCAATAAACTTCTTGTCACCAATTTTTTTTCTATACAAAATTTCAACAGCACCCTTTGCTCCCATAACTGCAATTTCTGCCGTAGGCCAAGCATAATTAGCATCTCCTCTCAAATGCTTTGAACTCATGACATCATAAGCTCCACCATAAGCTTTTCTGGTAATTAGGGTAACTTTTGGAGCAGTAGCTTCTGCATAAGCAAATAATAATTTTGCTCCATTTTTAATGATCCCACCGTACTCTTGCGCTGTGCCTGGCATAAAACCAGGAACATCTACTAGAGTAAGAATAGGAATATTAAATGCATCACAAAACCTAACAAACCTTGCTGCCTTTTTACTAGAGTCGATATCTAAACAACCTGCTAAAACTAATGGTTGGTTGGCTACAACTCCTATTGTTTCTCCATTCAATCTAATAAATCCAATTAAAATATTTTTTGCATAATCTTTCTGTAACTCAAAATATATACCTTCATCAGCAATATTGATTATTAATTCTTTCATATCATATGGAAGGTTTGGATTATCTGGAATAAGAGTATCTAGCGAAGCTGTCTGTCTTCTTATACTATCTGTTGTATATCTAGAAGATGCTTTTGAAATATTTGAAGATGGTAAGAAGGATAAAAATCTTCTCATTTCTAAAAGTGCGTCAATATCATTTTCAAAACACCCATCTGCAACAGATGATTTTGTTGTATGAGTCAGTGCTCCACCTAATTCTTCAGCTGTTACTTCTTCAGAGGTTACAGTTTTGACTACATCTGGCCCAGTCACAAACATATAACTCGTATTTTTGACCATAAAAATAAAATCTGTCATTGCTGGAGAATAGACTGCTCCACCTGCGCATGGTCCCATTATTAGTGAAATCTGAGGTATAACTCCCGAAGCTAACGCATTTTGTAAAAAAACATCTGCATATGCACCTAATGATTCTACACCTTCTTGGATTCTTGCTCCACCACTGTCATTCAAGCCAATCAAAGGCGCCCCATTTTGAATTGCTAACTTCATAACTTTTACAATTTTAGAAGCGTGAGCTGATGACAAAGACCCACCGAAAACGGTAAAGTCTTGAGCATAAATATAAACTAACCTATTGTTAACTTTTCCAGACCCAGTAATAACGCCATCACCTGAAAAAGTATTATTTTCCATACCAAAATCTTTAATTGTATGAACAACAAACATGTCCGTTTCTTCAAAAGTATCTTTATCTAAAAAAACTTCAATTCGTTCTCGGGCTGTTAATTTTCCAGTGTCATGCTGCTTGTTAACGCGATCAACACCTCCACCAGCTCTAGCCTCAATTCTTCTATCTTGCAATTCTTCTATAATTTGTTTGCTTGTTTTTCTAATTTTTTTTTCCTTTAATAAATTAAATTTATGATAAATATAAAAATATATTAAAAATAAAGTATTACAATTAGTAATGGAAGAATTAAATGGAAAACAAAAATAAAAAAATTAACCACATTGCAATTGCAGTCCCTGACGTAAAAAAAGCAGCATTAAAATGGCAACAAGCATTAAATATGAAAAAGAGTGAAATAATAATTTTAGAAGAACACGGTGTAAAAGTAGTTTTTTTAGAGTTTTGTAATTTAAAAATAGAATTGCTAGAACCTCTTAATAATGAGAGTCCAATTTCGCAGTTTTTAAAAAAAAATCCCAAAGGCGGAATGCACCATATTTGTTTCGAAGTAGAAAAAATATCAGAAACTATAAATTCATTAAAAAATAAAAATATAAATATTTTAGGTGACGGAAATCCAAAAATTGGAGCTCATGAGAAACCAGTTGTTTTTATTCACCCCAATGATTTATCTGGAACATTAGTTGAATTAGAAGAAACGTAATTCTTTTTGTATAAAACTTCAGATTTACAAATTTTGCAAATAAGGTTCTTTTTTCTTCTATAAGATTTTTGCTCCCAACAGAAATTTGAACAATATTTTATCCATCCTGGATTTGAAAAATTTAATGAATGGTAAACTTTACCAGTACATCCTATTGACAAAGCTTTTTGCTTCCAGATATGGTTATGACCTTGATTAGGTCCAACGAGAGCATGCGATATTTCATGTAATAACGTATCATTCAAGTCAAAAGAAGACGAATTCCTTAAAAAATAAATTGAAAAAGAAAGTTCCTTTTTAGAATAAATACAGGCACCAGCTCTTCTTTTTGCATAATCAAAAGTTATTTTCCAATCATTCAAACTAAATTTTTCAAGTTTTGAATTTGCCTTATCATAAAAGTTTTTAAACTCAGATTTATATTCCTCAAATTTATTCTTTGAAATATTTTTTTTTTTATTTTTTATTAATTTAAATCTACTATTTTTAATTATGTTAAAAATCATGTTAAAAGCTTTTTGATCTAAAATGTTAGAAGTAAAAGATATTACATTTAGTTTTGATAAAAAAGAAAAAAAACCTCTCATTAAAAATTTAAACTTTAAAGTTAAAAAAGGGGAAATACTTTTTATTTCCGGTAAAAGCGGGCTTGGCAAATCTACATTGCTAGATTTAATTTCAGGATTTCATGACAATAATTTAATTTGGACAGGAAAAATATATCTTAATAAACTCGATATAACTAATGCTTCAATTAAAAATAAAAAAATTGGATATATGCTACAAGATTATTTTTTGTTTCCTCATTTTAACGTAAAAAATAATCTAATTTTTTCTTTACCAAAAGAAACCAAGAATAAAAAAGAACTCGTAATTAATTTTTTGAAAGAAATTAATTTGAATGAATTTTCAAATCATTATCCATCTGAGCTTTCGGGAGGTCAAAAAGCAAGAATTGCTTGTCTAAGAGCTATTATTTCAAACCCTAATGCTTTGTTATTAGACGAGCCTTTTTCATCATTAGATAAAAAAACTATGAAATCATTTCAAAAATTTTTATTTGATTATGTCAGAGAATTAAACATTCCTTGTATAATTGTATCACATAGATTAATAAAAAATTTAAATAATGTTATTGAACTAAATATTGCAAAATTTACTTAAAAAATAAATTTAAAATAATTCAGTTGTTTTGGAATCTAAGTATGATACGTTTCTATTTAACTAATTACGTAAAAAAGGATTAAGAATTATGTCTTCATATTCATCCATTACTAAAGCTTTTAAAAGTAATGATGCAAAAAAAGTAGTAACAACTGAGGAAGCTGAAAAAGCAGTTGAAACACTTTTAACATGGATTGGAGATGATCCTAAAAGAGAAGGTCTTTTAGAAACCCCTAAGAGAGTTATTAAGGCTTTTAGTGAACATTTCGCTGGTTATAATGAAAACCCATCAGAAATCCTTTCTAAGACATTTAAAGAAATTCAAGATTATGATGATATTGTTGTTTTAAAGAAAATAGATTTTGAAAGTCATTGTGAACATCATATGCTTCCAATTATTGGTAATGCAAGTATTGGATATTTACCTAATAAAAGTATTGTTGGAATATCAAAATTAGCAAGAATAGTTAATACATTTGCGAAACGTCTTCAAACACAAGAAATAATGACTTCTCAGATTATCAATGCAATCAATGATAATTTAAATCCCATGGGAGTTGGAGTAGTCATAGAAGCTGACCATCATTGCATGAAAACAAGAGGTGTTCATAAAAAAAATTCTATGATGGTAACCTCACAGTTTAAAGGATCATTTTTAACTGATGAAAAGTTAAGAAACAGATTTTTGGACTTTATAAAAGATTAAATCTATAATTAATTATGAAATTTCAACCTGTCATTAATTTAATAGGCTTGTTACTTTGTACTTTATCAGGATTTATGCTAATACCTGGCTTTGTAGATTACATTCTTGGTGATAAAGACTGGGCAGCATTTTTAGTATCATCATTCATAACTTTATTTGTTGGAGCTGGACTATATCTATCTTCAAGAGAAAATAATTCTGAACACCTTGAATTAAGACAAGCTTTTCTCTTAACTAATGGTGCTTGGATTTCTATTTCTCTTTTTGGTTCATTACCTTTTTTATTTTCAAATCTAAATTTAAATTTTATTGATGCACTTTTTGAATCAACATCCGGAATAACAACAACAGGATCGACTATAATAGATAACCTAGAACAAGTTTCTTATGGGATACTTCTATGGAGAGCTCTTCTTCAATGGCTAGGCGGAATTGGTATAATTGTAATGGCTATTGCAATTTTACCAATGTTATCAATCGGTGGTATGCAATTATTTAAGACCGAATCTTATGAAACACCAGATAAAATTATCCCTAGAGCTGCTATTTTTGCCAGCGGCATTAGTATTGTTTACATCATCTTAACATCTCTGTGGGCTATTATGCTATGGCTTGCTGGAATGCCAATGTTTGATTCTATAACACATTCGATGACAACTCTTGCTACTGGTGGATATTCAACAAAATCAGAATCTTTAGGAGCATTCAACTCAGTAAACATAGAAATGATCATTGTCTTTGGAATGATAGTTGGATCATTACCTTTTATTCATTATTTATCAATTTTAAAAAACGGCTGGAAAAATTTAATTAATGACCAGCAAGTAAAATGGTTTTTATTTATTTTAATTTTTCTAATTTCAATAGTTACATTTAACTTATATATAAACGGACAGAATTTTTTTTCATCATTAAGAGTTTCAATTTTTAATGTAGTTTCAATTGTCACTGGTACTGGCTTTGGCACTGATGATTTTAGCCAATGGGGAGGTTTTGCAACAACCTTACTTTTAATATTAATGTTTATGGGTGGATGTGCGGGCTCCACAACTTGTGGTCTAAGAATGGCAAGAATTCAAGTTTTAATAGCTAATGCAAAAACACAAGTGTTAAAACTTTTAACACCTCATGCAGTAATTATTCCTTATTATAATAAAAAACCAATTCCAGAAACTGTTACTGAATCTGTTATGGGATTTTTCTTTTTATATATACTCGTTTTTATTATTATCTCATGCCTACTTGGAAGTTTAGGACTAGATTTTATGACATCTTTATCTGGAGCAGCATCTGCTATAGGAAACGTTGGCCCTGGATTAGGTGAAATGATAGGTCCAAACGGCACTTATGCTGAAATACCTAATTTAGGAAAATTAATTCTTTGTTTAGGAATGATATTAGGAAGATTAGAAATATTCGCAATATTAGTAATGTTTACATCATCTTTTTGGAAAAAATAGCTATTTCAAATCTTGTTCGCTATAAAATCTTTTTGTCTTACAAAATTCACAAACTACTTCAATTGATTTTTTTTCATTAAACAAATATGTGATTTCTTTTTGGTCCATTGACTTAAATGTATTTAAAACTCTTTCATTCGAACATTGACAATTATTATTAAGATTTATTTCATCAAAAATTTTTATTTCGTATTGTCCAAATAAATTTAATAAAATTTGTTTTGATGTTTTGTTTATATTTAGAAATTCTTCAGAATTCATAGTTTCCAAAAACATTAATATAGTTTTCCAATCTTCATTTAATTTTTCGGTATTTTTAAAATCATTAATCTCAGGCATTAACTCTAATTTTATTGCACCAGCAATATGATTAGTTTCAGGTTCGTATTTTGTAAGATCAAAAATGTTAAATAATTTAAAAAAAGATTTAACTTGCTCAGATGAATTGAAATAGGTGTCGATAGCATCTTTTATAGATTTACCTTTAATTTCAACTAAACCTTGATAATTTTTAGAAAACTTGCCTTCTTTAATATTTAAAGCCAAAGTTCCATTTGAAATTAGTTTTTCAAAAGGAAGATTTTCAATATTTTCAAAATTTTTAACTAATATATAACCCCGAACTGATGAGTTATTATTCAAGTCGACAAAAATTGTTTTAATTACTCCCTCACTTTGAGCCTGAAAGCTAAAAACACCATCATTTTTCATTCTAGATCCAATTGACGCAGTAATAGAGATAGAATCAGCAAATATTGAATTTATATTTCTAGGATATTCATTCTTGATAATTTGAGATGCTACAGAACTTAATCTTACAATTGTCCCTTTGATTTTTTTATTAATCTGAAAAGGAATAACTAAATTTTCTAAAACCACAATATAACTTTTTAATAATTATCTCTACAACAGTGTTTTATTATAGATTTTTGAGCATGAACTCTATTTTCAGCTTGATCGAAAATAACTGACATTTTAGAATCTATAACTTCATCTGTAACTTCCATTCCTCTATACGCAGGTAAACAGTGCATAAAAATTGCATCTTTTTTTGCTAATGCCATTATATTTGAATTGACTTGGAATGGTTTAAAATGATCTATAGATTTATCTTTTTTATCTCCCATAGATATCCAAGTATCTGTCATTATACAATCAGAATTTTTAGCAATATCATTCACGTTATCTGAAATAATTAGATGTTTGTTTTGCCCTTCTAACCATTTAATTGTATTTTTTGAGACAGAAACTTCACTTGGACAAGCAATAGAAAAATTTATGCCTAAAAGTGCGGCTGCTTCTACCCAACTTTGAGTTACATTATTATAATCTCCAAACCAAGACACTTTTTTATTTTTAAAATCTCCAAACTTCTCTTTAAAAGTAACTAAATCTGCAATGACTTGGCAAGGATGGCTATGATTGGTTAAAGCGTTTATAATTGGTTTTGACAAATTATTTTCAACTTCTTTTAAAATTGAATGTTCAAAGGATCTGATAATCATAAAATCTACGTATCTATCAAGAACTTTAGTACTATCATGAATACTCTCTCTTTCCCCAAATTTAAACTCATTTGAATTTAGAATTAGAGAGTTTCCACCTAAATCATAAATACAAACTTCAAACGAAATTCTTGTTCTAAGAGATGGTTTTTCAAAAATCATTAAAACATTTTTATTTTTAAGTATTTTATCACATCCATTTTTTTTTATATCAATTGAATCATCAATAATTCTTTCTAGATCTTTTTTAGAAAGATCTTTTATATCAAAAAAACTAGTCATTTTTTATGCAAATCTTGAGATATCTTTTTTAATTTTAAAAATGCTAAATCAATCTCTTCAAATGATGTATTGAGCGGTGGTAAAATTCTAATGGTATTTTCTGCTGCTCCAACCAACAAAAGACCTTTTTTTCGGGCTTCTGTAGAAAAATCAGCAACAGAAACTTTTTCTGATAGTTCTATGCCACGTAAAAAACCATATCCCTTCTCTTTTAAAAATATTGGCTCATTGTGATTATCTAAATTATTTCTTTCATCTTTAATGAGAGAATTTATTTTATCATCCAAATATTTAATTTTCTCATTAAGAGTTTCTAAAAATCCATCTTCAGTGATTAAATTAATTACCACCTCTGCAGCTCTCATTGCTAAAGGGTTACCTCCAAAGGTACTGCCATGAGTTCCAGGAACCATAGCATTACCAACTTCAGATTTTGCAAGAACTGCTCCAACTGGGAAGCCTCCTCCCAATCCTTTTGCAAGTGCAATTATATCAGGTTCAATATTCTCATTTTGATATGCAAATAACTTTCCAGAACGACCCATACCAATTTGTACTTCATCAGATATCAGTAAAGATCCATTTTGTTTTGTTAATTTCTCAACTTCTTTTAAATAATTAATTGGAGCTTTTCTAGCACCACCTTCACCTTGAACAGGTTCGATCAATACAGCGGCTACTTTGTTATTTAATTTCTTTTGTAAATCTTCAATATTCCCCCACTCAGCATGACTAAATCCTGGAACTTTAGGGCCAAAACCTTCGCGAAATAGAGGTCTATCATTAGCCGCAAGCATAGCTAATGTTCTGCCGTGGAATGCTCCTGTAACACATAAAATCTCATCTCTTTTAATATCCTTTTTAGACCACGCATATCTTCTTGCTACTTTAACAGCACCCTCAGTGGCCTCAGCACCAGAATTACAAAAAAAAGCTTGATTTGCACATGAATACTTTACGAGTAAATTCGCAACTTTATCTTGTTCAGGGATTTTATAAAGGTTTGATACGTGCCATAATCTAGAGGCTTGATCTTGCAATGCATTTATTAAATCTGGGTGAGAATGCCCAAATGCATTTACAGCAATTCCAGTTGCATAATCTAGATATTTACTTCCATCCTCAGAAAATAGAAAACTTCCTTTACCGTGTGTAAATGCAATATCAATTCGACCATATGTTTTCATTATGTCTGGGCTTAAAGCCATTTTAAAAATCCTTAGTTAAAAAATAATTATATTAATCTAATTTATACAAAATGTTTAGATAATTTTAAACCTTGGGATTGATAATTATTTTTGCCTTTTATCTCACCATATAATTTATCCGGGATATTTGACATTGGTTCATAAATTAATCGACAAATAGTTTGTCCATCTTCAATTATGAACGGGACATCATGCGATCTTACTTCGAGCACTGCTTTAGTATTATTAGCATTTAATTCTGGAGACCCAAATCCAGGGTCAAAAAAGCCTGCATAGTGTGCTCTGAATTCTCCAATGTTAGTATCGTAAGGTCGCATCTCAGCAGCTAGATTTTTTGGAACTGAAACTGATTCCTTGCTACACAATATATAAAAAGCATCTGGACTTAAAACTAAAGATCTATTTTGATTTTCTTCAGAAATTATTAAATCATCAATCGTTATCTTCTCCCAAAAAGAGGAGATCTTATAATTTTTAACTTTATCACAATCAATTAATTTCGAATGTTTTTTTGCTTTATATCCTACAACACCATCAACACCCTTTAAATCAACTGATAAAGGTAATCCATTTTCTAGTTTATCTGATAGTTCAGATGATTCATTATTTTTTATCAAATAATGTTTAGATTGAAGTTCAGCCATTTGTTTGTCTGTCAAACTTGTATCACCAATAAAAAACCTCAATTGATTCAATCGAGTACCAGTTCTTACAACTACTGAAAAAGTTCTTGGAGAAATTTCCAAATATAGAGAACCTTTATAACCTTTTGGAACATTTTCAAATTGCTGTGTTCTATCAACAATTAAACGTGTAAAAACATCTAATCTTCCTGTTGAGCTTTTTGGGTTAGCCATACCTGATATATTTTTTGGTAAATTCAGACCCTCTAATAATTTTACAATGTATACACAACCACATTCTAACACTGCACCATTTGATAAACTAAATTCATGCATTGCTATTTGATTTAACTTCTCTTCAACCGTACTATTTTTGCCAGGTAAAAATGATGCAGGAACACGCCAGGCTTTAAAACCTAACCTTAGATCAATGGATGCTGGTTGAATTAGGTCTTCATTGATATTCTCATTGCTAAACATAAAGTTTCTATCAATTAGCTCCTTAATATATTGAGACGGTAAAACACCATTTTTTTCATTATTTAAAAAGATCATTTATGATTCCATTATCGACTATGATTTTAATCTGTAACCACTATTAAGCACGTACCAAGCAGAATAACCTAAAATAAAATTGAAACCTAATAATATTATCAATGAAATATAAGGTGATATATCACTGACACCTAAAAAACCATATCTAAAACCATCAATTATATAAAAAAAAGGGTTTGAATACGCTATTGGTTTTAAAAATTCGGGTAAACGTTCAATAGAGTAAAATGTTCCAGATAAAAAAGCCAAAGGTTGAACTACAAAATTTGAAACAATCGCTAATTGATCAAATTTTTGAGCCCAAATACCTGCAATGATGCCTATACACGATAATGCAAATCCCCCAGATAAAAGGAATATAAATGTCCAAATATAATTTATTGGTAAGTTTGTTATTCCAAGTATTAATAATAATAAAAATGAAGCAAGGAATACTATAGTACCTCTTGTAATTCCTGCCAAATTATGAGCAGTAAAAATTTCTACTGAGCCTAATGGTGCTAATAATAAATCTACAATCGATCCTGTAACCTTAGCAGTCATAAAAGCAGATGAGGTGTTTGCAAAAGCATTTTGTAAAACACTCATCATCAAGAGGCCAGGAATTAAAAAAGAAATATATGAAATACCCTTAATGCCTGCAGATCTATCAATTGCAATAGAAAATACAACTACAAACAATAATGTGGTAACCATTGGAGCTGTTATAGTTTGAAGAAAAACGCTAGTGAAACGTTTTACTTCTTTCAAGTAGAGAGTATATAAACCAAGCCAATTTACAATATTTATGTCTCTTCTTATACTTAAGTATTTGTTTTTATTTTTCATAGTTATTAGTATTATTTTTAAAAACAATTTATAAAAAAAATCAAATTTAAAATGAATGATGAAAATAAAATTTTAGAATTTCTTAATAAAAATGGATTAAGATATTTATCGAAGTTTGAAACTACAGAAGCTCAATTTAAATCTTTTTTAAAGAAAAAAATTGATGTTTTCGAACCAAAATTAAGTCCATACAAAAAAAATGAATTTATTAATTTAATTACAGAAAAAATGAAAAAGTTAAATTATGTTAATGATTTAAGATATTCTGAAATTAAAGGTGAAAAAATCTTTAACAGTGGTGGTTCAAAAAAGCTTCTTAAATTTAAATTAGATGAGAAAGGCATTGATCATGACGTTATTGAAAAGATTACAGATAAGTTTTTTTCTAACAAATTAGACGAAATTCAATCCGCTTTAATTTATACTAAAAAGAAAAAAATAGGTCTATTTTATCAAAAAGATTTAAATAAAATAGATGCCACTAATTTAAAAAATAAATGGTTTGGGGCTCTTGCAAGAAGAGGTTTTTCATATGAAACAGCCAAAAAAGTTTTCGAGATAGATAATTTGTCTGAAGCAGAAAACATTATTAATAGAACAGTTTGAAAATTTATTATATTATAATGTATCAGTAAGTTAGAAAAATAATTTTAAAGGTAAAACAATGGACGATTTGTATAAACCAAGTAATAAAATTGTAGAAAATGCTCACATTAATAAATTGAAATATGAAGAAATGTATAAGGAATCAATTTCAAATCCAATTAAATTTTGGGGTGAACATGGAAAACGAATTGATTGGATTAAAAATTATGAAAAAGTAAGAGATTTTTCATATGACCAAAAAAACTTATATATAAAATGGTTTGAAGATGGAACATTAAATGCCAGCTATAATTGCATTGATAGGCACCTAAAAAATAATGGTAATAAAATTGCAATTATATGGGAAGGTGACAACCCAGATGAACAAAAATCAATAACATATAACGAACTATATAAAAATGTTTGTAAGTTCGCTAATGTTTTAAAAAAATTAGGCGCAAAAAAAGGTGACAGGATTACAATCTATATGCCGATGATACCAGAAGCAGCTTATGCTATGTTAGCTTGTGCTAGGATAGGAGCTATCCATTCTGTTGTTTTTGGAGGGTTTTCACCAGAAGCTCTTGCAGGAAGAATTGAAGATTGTAATTCAAATTTGATTATAACTGCTGACGAAGGTATTAGAGGTGGTAAGACAATCCCTTTAAAACAAAACACTGATGAAGCATTAAAAAAAGCATCTTCATGTAAAAAATGTCTTGTTATTAAAAGAACAAATGGTGATATCAATTGGATTAATAACAGAGATTTTTGGTATCATGATTTGTTTGAAGAAGTTGCGGAAACTTGTGAGCCTGAAGAAATGAATGCTGAAGATCCAATGTTTATACTATATACATCTGGTTCTACAGGAAAGCCAAAAGGTGTAATGCATACAACTGGCGGTTATATGGTTTACACATCTATTACTCATGAATATATTTTTGATTATAAACCAAATGAAGTTTACTGGTGTACAGCAGATGTTGGATGGGTTACTGGACATTCATATATAATTTATGGACCTTTATCAAATTGTGCTACCACTCTAATGTTTGAAGGTGTTCCAAATTATCCAACTTCTAGTAGATTTTGGGAAGTTGTTGATAAGCATAAAGTAAATATTTTTTATACAGCTCCTACAGCACTTCGAGCATTAATGGCTGAAGGGGAGGCTCCAGTAAAAAAAACAAATAGAGATAGTTTAAGAATTTTAGGTACAGTTGGAGAGCCTATAAATCCAGAAGCTTGGAATTGGTATAATGAAATTGTAGGTGATAAAAGATGTCCTATCGTTGATACATGGTGGCAAACAGAAACTGGAGGAATACTTATTACTCCACTTCCTGGAGCAATAGATGCAAAGCCGGGTTCTGCAACAAAACCCTTTTTTGGTATTAAACCAGTATTAGTTGATAATGACAATAATGAGTTAAATGGTGAAGCTGAGGGAAATCTATGTATTGAGATGTCATGGCCTGGTCAAATGAGGTCAGTCTATGGGGATCATCAGAGATTTATTGATACCTATTTTAAAACATTTCCAGGACGATATTTTTCTGGTGATGGTTGTCGTAGAGATAAAGATGGATATTACTGGATAACTGGAAGAGTTGATGATGTAATAAACGTTTCAGGTCATAGAATGGGTACAGCCGAAGTTGAGTCAGCTTTGGTTGCTCATACTGATGTTGCAGAAGCAGCAGTTGTTGGATATCCACACGATATAAAAGGACAAGGAATTTATGCTTATGTTACTTTAAATATTGGTGTAGATTCATCAGATCAATTACATGTTGAATTAAAAAAATGGGTTAGAAAAGAAATTGGTCCTATAGCTACTCCAGATTTATTACAATTCTCTCCGCAATTACCAAAAACTCGTTCAGGTAAAATAATGAGGAGAATTTTAAGAAAAATCGCTGCTAATGAATACCAAGATTTAGGTGATACATCAACATTAGCTGATCCTTCAGTAGTAAATGATTTAATTGATAATAGACAAAATAAATAAAATTTTGTGAAAAACAGTAAATTTGAATTTGCAAAATCTGATGGTTTTGTAGCAATAACCTACATGTTATTGTCAGGATTTTGTTTTGTTATAATGCATGCAGCTGTCAAATATATTTCTGAGGAAATACATCCTTTTGAAATTGCATTTTTTAGATGTGCATTTGTTATTGTGATTTTGAGTCCAATGATATTTTATCAAGGAAAATCGATTTTAATTACTAAAAATCCAAAATTACAAATTTATAGGATAGGATTAAATTCAATCGCGCTACTCTGTTTTTTTTATGGTTTAAGTAAAATTAATTTAGCAGAAACTACTGCTTTAGGTTTTACAGTTCCAATTTTTACAACAATTTTTTCAGTTTTATTTCTGAAAGAAATAATCAGGATTCGAAGAATTACAGCTTTGATAATAGGATTTACTGGGACACTTATAGTCCTAAGACCAGATATCACTATTGAAATAGGATCCCTAATGGTAATCCTCTCATCTTTACTTTGGTCAATTTGTCTCATTATCATTAAGAGATTAACTATTACAGATTCAGTATATACAATATCTTTATATGCTGGTGTTGGTCTAATTCCTGCCACATTATTTCTAGCATTGCCAGTTTGGACTTCACCAACATTAATACATATTTTATTTTTTTTATTTATTTCACTTACAGGAACATTTGCACAAACTTTAATGAACAGTTCATTTAAAAGAGCAGAGGTTGCTATGCTTTTACCATTTGATTTTTTAAGGTTAATTTGGTCAGCTTTACTTAGCTACACAATTTTTAACGAAACACCTGAAATAACTTTATGGATTGGTGGAATAATTATACTTAGTTCCACTTGTTATCTCGCTTATAGGGAAATGATTTTAAGAAAAACTAGTTAAACCATAATTTTTTTGCGAACTGTGGATAAAAATTTAATACTTTAGGAGCAATCAAATTTCGTAAAATATCAATTCTTTTTTTAGAGGGCATAGTAAAATATTTTAAATTTTTATTAGTTTTAAATTCAAAACCTGTACTATTAATTACCTCATCTAATGTAAATTCTGGATTTATTTTTTCAATTTTAAAATTTTTCTTTTTTTTGTTAAAACTAAATAAAGCTTTATTTGTGATTAAATATTTGGGACCACCTGGCCTATATATGTTAGGTGGTGAAATGCCAGGTGCAGAAATGAAATCAACTTTTTTTACTAATGTTCTGGGAGTATGTTCTTCACGAAATAGAATAATTTTGGGGACTACAAAATACATTAATGCTGAACCAAACGATCCTGAAAAACGTTTAGTCAATTTTGGGTAACGACCAGTTCCAACTAGATTTATATTAGCTTCACCATCTATTTGAACTCCACCTAAAAAGAAAGTGTCTATTCTACCCTGAGCTGATGCATCAAACAATTCTCTAGAGCCATCAGTAAAATTATTAAATTTCTGAGAATGTAAAATTGTTACTTTTAACTTTGAATCAGAGTTTTTTCTTTCTTCTTCAGCTAAAAGAGCTGCTGAACCAGGTATTGGAGATGCTGCTCCAATTGCGACATGTCTATCTTTTCTTAATAAATTAGATATTTCACTTATTATAATTTCAGATTGAAATATTTCAGACACTTGGATCAAATATTTGAATAATTATTTTGTGAAATGAAATTTCTCATATATTCATCGAATGTTTCTTGGTATTTTGCAGACTTAGCATACTTGCTCATCTCATTACTATCTATCTCATAATAGTCTGTTAATCCACACGGCCATGCACCATTTCTAGCCAATGATATACCGTCAACATACAAAGATGGCAAAGTCGCAGCTGCTTTCAGTTCGCAGTCAAAAAAATCTTCATCTACAATTTCTTCTACTGTAACATATACTTTTTTTGAAGCATGAGCTAATGTAGCTAATTCTCTTCTTCTTCCAATCTGTACATTTCCATATACATCAGCTTTACTTGCATGAAAAATGAGAATGTCTAATTGTACAGCTGGTAAAATAACAATTTTTTCATCATTCGTTTTAGAACTCATTGGGTTATTAATAACAGACCAATCATTTCTGTTTTTATGCAAATCTGAACCTAAAATTCCTCTTAAAGGCATAAAAGGAACTGATTTTTCAGTAGCTTGAAGTTGTGCATGTAACGCAGGACACGTAGAATCTTTAATCTTGATCTTACTATTTTCAATTGCATCTTGAAATCTCGGGGCTTGTCCATACTCTCCTAAAGTGACAGCAGCTGTTTCAATTTCACTTACACAGCCTGCTCCAATTAACATATCACCTTGAATTGTGGTCAGTGGTAAACAATACAACCTCAAGCCTTTGGTATTATTTTTAATTATTTCAATTGTTACTGACATTGGAACACCAGAATAATCAGCAGGTATACCAAGTAAGCAATTATCTTTAACTTCTCTAGCAATATCTTTTACAGTTATTTGCGTGAAGTTTACCATTTTTAGTAAGAACTCTTTTTACCTGATTTTTTATCCATAATTGACTTTTTAAGTTTATCAAACTCAGAGCATCCAAGAAAGCAAATTTTATCTAATTTTTTTAAATTTTCTTCAGCTTTTCCTATTTGATTTAGAGTTAAAAACATTTCTCCTTGATACTCAAGAGCACCTTTATGCTTAGGATTTATTTCAAGAGCTTTATTGTAAAAAAAAGCAGCATCTTTCATTTTACCTAACTTTCTATGAGAAAATCCTAAATAATTATATATATCTGCATTTTTGCTATCAGTTACCAATGCGTCATTTAACTTTACAATAGCATCAGAATATTGTTTTTTATTTATAAGTTTTTCAGCAGATAAATATGCTAATGATTTAGTTTTGGCGTTATTTGAATCTGAGCTTGATCCTGCCGAAAAAACATTGTTGGAATTTATAATTAGAAAAACAGATACAGTAAATAATTTTAAAAAATACATTTTATTCCTCTTTAAAAAATAATTTTAGTGATTACGGTATAAATATGCATAAATTCAGTTATTTAAAGAGGCTAAAAACTACAACATTAACACTCACATTGTGCTCATTGTTTATTTTTAATTTTAAAAGTCTTTTATTTGCTGAAATTAGACCAAATGATAAGTTCAGCCCGCTAGAAGTTGTAGACATACAATTAACTTCACTTCAGAGTAATTCTAATGATAATAAAGGCATTTATCAGTGTTGGTTATTTGCCCACCCAGAAAATAAAAAATATACAGGTCCACTAGATAGATTTGTTTCAATGATTAGATCAAACCCTTATGATGTACTATTAGGATCACTGTTTTTCGAAACTAAATTAATTTCTAAAAATCAGACTGAGGCAAAGGTAGAAGTTTTTTTAGATGGAAAAAATAAAAATAGATACAAAATTTTATGGATTCTTAGTAAAAGTAATATAAGTAAAAAATGTACTAATTGTTGGATGACTGTAGGCGTATCGCAACCTCAAAATTTAGGTCCAATAATATAGTTATTATAAAATAGGAGAAATATATGAAAACAGCACAAGATTTTTTAAAAGAAGCTAACGAAATTGTTGAAAAAATTGATACATTAGATGCAATTAAAAAACATGGTTCTGATGAAACAATATTTATAGATGTTCGTGACAGTGGTGATATTCAAAAAACTGGAACTATTAAAGATGCACTTACAATTCCTCGAGGTTTTATTGAATTTGCTGCAGACGATCAGACACCCTATTTCAATACAAAGTTAAATAAAAATAGTGAGATAATATTAGTATGTGGTGCTGGTGGACAAGCTGCTTTGAGTGGAAAAACTCTGATCGAAATGGGTTACAATAATGTAAAAAACGTTGGAGGAATTGGAGACTGGGAAAAAAATAACGGTCCTATGGATAAATAATTACAGTGATTTCAAAAAAGCCAATCATTGGCGTATTAATGCCTGGTGACATGGGTCATGGAATTGCAAAGGTTTTAATTGAAAATAATTTTAAAGTTTTAACATTTTTAAAAGGTAGAAGTAAAAGAACACATAAACTTGCTAACGAGGCAAGAGTAACAAATATTGATAATTTTGAAAATTTTTTAAAAGAAGTTGATATAATATTATCCATAATTCCACCTGAAAAAGCATTTCAACAAGCAAAATTTGTTATTAGTTTTTCATCTTATTTAGAAAAAAAAATAACATACGTTGATTGTAATGCTATATCACCAAATACTTGCTTAAAAATTGAAAAACTGTTTAATAACAAACATTTTGAATTTTTAGACGGAGGTATCGTAGGTTTAAATCCAATTGTAGAAAAAGGTAAAACTCGTCTCTATATCTCAGGTAAAAATACAAGTAAATTAGAAATTCTCAATAATAAAGGTATTATAGTTAAAAGTCTCGGTTCTGAAGTTGGAAAAGCCTCAGCATTTAAAATGATTTATGCCAGCGCTACAAAAGGCACTTTTGCACTTCATGCCGCAACAATAACGGCTGCTTCAAAATCTAAGTTGTTTGACGAATACGTGAAAGAGCTTGAATTTAGTAAACCTGAAATTTTAAAAGCTATGAAAAACATGACTCCCAAAATCCCATTGGATGCAAGTAGATGGGAAGGTGAAATGTATGAAATAGCAAAAACTTTTAAAACATTGAACCTAACTACTAAATTTCATGAAGGTGCTGCTGATATTATGAAACTAGCTCAAAAGACACCAATTTCTAAGGAAAATAGACAAACTTATGATCAGTCTAGAACATTTGAAGAAGCTGTAAATATGTTCGTAAAAGCAAGTAAGAAAAATTAAATTTGTAACTAATTGCTTTAAAATTAATTAACATGTAAATTATTTTGATGATGTTTTTAATTAACCCTAAAACTGTAAATGAAATTAATATAAAGATGTTTTATGGGTGGATTATAGTTTTAATTGGTGGTTTAGGTATTTTCAGTAGCGGAGCAGGACAATCCCATACATTTAGTGCGTTTCTTCCAATTATTACAAAAGAACTTAATATATCAAGTACTTCAATATCAACAGCTTATATGATTGCAACTTTAGTTGCTGCTTTCTTGCTTCCACGAATGGGTAAATTTGTTGATAAATTTGGGCCCAGAATTGTTTTAATTACGACTATCATTTTGCTTGGTTTTGGATGTTTATTGTTTGGAGCTGCATCAAATTTTTTTATGTTAGCACTGGGTTTTGGGTTTTTAAGATTTTTTGGTCAAGGCTCTCTTATGCTTTGTTCGTCCAACATTGTAACACAATGGTTTGACAAAAAAAGAGGATTCGCCCTTGGATTAATGGGGCTTGGATTTGCAATCTCTATGGGTTTGCATCCTCCTATTTCGAATCACCTCATAGAGGTTTATGGGTGGAGAATGGCATGGGTCATTATTGGTTTTTCAACTTGGATAATTATGTTGCCTCCATTGATATTTCTAGCAGTGAATAAACCAGAAGATGTAAATATGTTACCTGATGGAGCTGAAAAAATTACAAGTGAGAAAAATACGAAAAATAAAATTATTGGTCTAAATCTTAGTGAAGCCCTTAAAGAAAAATGTTTTTATATTTTGGCATTTTCCTTTTTCTCTATTTCTATGTTAGTAACTGCTTTACATTTCTTTCAAGTAACAATTCTGAACGAATATTTTAATCTTTCAAGTCAAATCGCCACAACATTATTTATACCAACGATGATTGCCATGATATTATTTATACCCATTATAGGTAGAATGTTAGATAAATTTCAAACACATATTATTATCGGAATAGCCTTAATAGTAACAGGATGCTCATTACTTATGATAACTTTTGCATCTTCTTTACAAAATGCAATAATATATTCTGTTATTTTTGGTATCAACAATGCTTTTAGTATTTCACTATTTGGGTATATTTGGGCCAGATATTTTGGAAGATTACATGTAGGATCAATACAAGGCACAGGACAAATGATTTTAGTTGTTGGAGCATCTATTGGACCAATACCTTTTGCAGCTGCAATTGACTATTTAGGAGATCCAATTTCAACTATAAGAATTTGTTCATTATATCCATTTTTAGCTTCATTTCTTTGTATTTTATTTTTGAGAGAACCAAAAAAATTGACAAACTTAAAATTACGAATTGAAAACTAAAATCTTGAAAATAAGTTTTTCAAATAATTTTATTGCTATTTGCGCAATGATAATTGCTGTTGTAAGTGTTACCTTAATGAGTGCAATTGCAAAGTTGATTGGGCCAGAGTATAACCCAATACAAATTGCGTTTATAAGAGGAATAATAGTCATAATCTTATTATTACCTATAATTAATAAATTAGGGGGATTAAAATTCCTTTGTACAAAAAAACCGTTTCTTCATTTTTTTAGATCAATTGCTGGAGTAATTGGAAATATTTTCTTTTTTTATTCTTTTCAAAGATTACCTATTGCAGATGTCACAGTTATCTCAATGGCTGTTCCTATTTTCAGTTCAATTCTTGCTATAATTTTTTTAAATGAAATAATTGGCTGGAGAAGATGGACTGCTATAATTTTTGGATTTACTGGTGTTGTGATTGCATTAGATCCTTCAACTAATATAGAAATGGCTTCAATTACAGCATTAATGGCTACATTAATGTGGTCGACAACAATTATCTTTTTGCGAATACTTGGAGAAACTGAAAATCCATTCAAAACAGTATTTTATTTTATGTTAGTAAGTGTAATAACCACCTCTTTTTTTCAACCCTATGTGTGGAAAGATCCAACTTTAGATGTTTATATATTGCTAATTTTATTAGGTGTATGCGCTTTTATAACTCAAAGTTTAATGACCTTTGCTTTGCAAAAGGCAGAAGCTTCAATCGTGAGCCCTTATAATTATACGGGTATTATTTGGGCAATAATTATTGATTTAGCGATTTGGAATGTTTATCCATTGACTAATACAATTGTTGGAGGAATTATTATTACAATATCAGGCATTTACATTTTTCGAAGAGAAACTAAAAGATCCGTTAAATCTTCTAAGAAAATAAATATATGATAAATACCCTACAATTGGTGTAATAATTAAAACCAAATCTAATGGAATTATTTCACCAAACAAACCAATCATAATACCTCCAATAGATAAAGATCCAAATGAAATTGTTGACCACCATGTCAATACACGAGCCCTAAATTGTTCGGAAACTTCCAATTGAATTAATGTTTGTGTTCCAATTCCTATCAGAGTTGTAGAAAAACCCAAAAATAAAAATAATAAAATAATGATTTCTATATTATTAAATATCCCAATAAATAATGAAGATAAAAATCCAAAAATTATCATAGGTAAAAATATTTTAGATAAATTATTTTGTAAATATTTACTAGAGCCAAGGAAAATAGAAGCAAGTAAGGCTCCAATTCCTGCAGATGCAGTAATTAATGATAAACTTGTACTACTTCCAGATAAAATTTCACCTGCGATAGTTGGTTGGATTTCCAAGACTCCTCTTACAAATAATGCATTGATGAAAACTATGTATAAATTTATTTTTATAATTTTGTTTTTTAAAGAATATCGTAAACCCTCAAAGAAATCTTTTTTAAAAGTCTCTTTTCTAAAAGAAAAAGTATCTCGTTTTTCCAATGGTATAAAAAAAAGTATTAATATTATTGGTAAATATAACAAAGCTGAGACCAGAAATGTTAATTGTAAATCAAAATATAACATAAGAAAACCAGCAATAGCTGGTCCAATGACCCTCGAGGCATTAAATGAAGCCGAATTTAAACCTATTGCGCTTCCTAAGAAAGATTTTTTTACTACTATTGAGACAAAAACTAATCTAACAGGATGATATATAGCACTTAAAATACCATATATTAATGTTAAAACAGCTAGTGAAAAAATTGAATGAGTTTGAATAAATTGTAAATAAAAAATCACAATTGAAATAAAAAACATTGAGAATTTTAAAATAATTGTTGCCTTTCTCATATCCCATTTTTCAGCCCAAACTCCAAAAAAAGGACCTAAAATGCCAGCAGGTGCCATTAGAGATAATGCAACAAAGCTCGTCCAAAATGTTGATTCGGTTAAATTCCATGCTAGCCAGCCTATACTTACTTTTTGCATCCATAGACCAAGTAATGATAGAGAATTGCTGACAAAATAAATTGCAAATGGTTTATAAGATAAAGCTGTCATTAAGTTGATAAAAATGAACTAATTTTTTCATTAAACTCCAGTGCTTTTTCACAATAAGGAGCATGCCCAACACCTTTAATTTCAATATGTAGAGCATTTTTTATTTTATCGTAAAGAAATAATGACTTATCCCTAGAAACTACAATATCTTCTGAACCGGTTAAAATTAAACATGGAACTTTAATTTTTGATAATATATCAGTGGTATCTAATATTTGCATGGAAGAACCACCACAAACAATTGCTTCACTTGAAGTTTCCCTACTAATTAAACATAAAAAATCAAAAATTTTCTTATCTTGAAATCCTGGCAGCATTTTAGATATCCTTAATTTTCCATATTCCACATCAGAAAGTTCATGTCTTTCTTGAAGTCTTTTATTGTATGGTTCTCTAAGGGGTTTCTTGTATTTCATTGAATATCCTTTATGTGTGCATGAGAGTACCATTTTAATGACTGATGAATTGTTATTTGTACTTAATATTTGAGCTAACATGCCTCCCATTGAATGCCCAATTACATAATATTCTTTAATTTTTAAATTTTCTAATGCACGGATTATTAAATCAGACACTTTAAACATGTCTGGATCTTTCATATTATCAGATTCACCAAATCCAGGAAAATCAAATGAGATCAATGAATAATTATGTTTAAAAAATTTAAACTGATATGCCCAACTTTTGCTATTTCCATTATAACCATGCAAAAAAACTATAGTTTTTTTATTTTTATTTTTTAAATACCTATATGATAATTTTAAACCAGAAGCTTCATCATTATAAATTTCATTTTTTGGAAGTTCATCAATAATTGATAGTGACATATGAACAAACATAACATCAAAAAAAAAATTTAAATAGATTAAATTGACTCTTTACTTAATTTCATTCACTGTTTTTGATAGTTATTATTTTAGTTATTAAAGGAGATAATTATGAGATTAATTAAAACTTTTTTAGTTCTATTTGTAAGTATTTTATTTTCTAATTTATCTTTTGCAAAAGATCTTACAGTAGGATTGAAATCAGAACCAAGTTCTATTGACCCTCATTATCATAACTTAGGTCCTAATAATGCATTTGCAACTCACATTTTTGGAACTCTTGTAGGAAGTGATGAGAACCAGCAACATTATCCTGACCTAGCTACATCTTGGAAACCCATCGATGAAACAACATGGGAGTTTAAACTGAGAAAAGGTGTAAAATGGCATGATGGCAGTGATTTTACAGCAGATGATGTAATGTTTACTGCTCAAAGAGCTCCAAACGTTCCTAAATCACCATCTGGTTTTGGAACATATTTAAAAGGTAAAACTTTTATTAAAATAGATAGTCATACAATTCATATTAAAACAAAAAAACCGTATCCATTAATGCCTAATGACATTATGACGGTTAAAATTATTTCAAAAAAGTATGGAGAAGGTGCTACTACAGCTGATTATAACAGTGGAAAAGCTGCAATTGGAACTGGTCCTTATAAATTTGTAAAGTGGGTTCCAGGTGATAGAATCGAATTAAAGGCTAATGAAAATTATCACGGTGCTGGAACAGGTAAACCAAAATATAAAAATGTACTGTTTAAGCCGATTAAATCTGGTCCTGCGCGAATTGCTGCGCTCCTCGCAAAAGATGTTGATTTTATTGATAATGTTCCACCTTTAAATGTTGCAAAACTTAAAACAAATCCAACTTTATCAATCAATAGTGGGGCATCTAATCGCGTAATCTATTTGCATATGGATCAATTTAGAGAAAACTCCCCCCATATAAAAGCTATTGGAGGTGGAAAAATTAAAAACCCTTTAATGGATGTTAGAGTAAGAAAAGCTATATCTTTGGCAATAAATCGTGACGCAATGGTATCTAAAGTAATGGAAAATATCGCTGTGAAAGCTGGTCAACTTCTTCCAAAAGGTTTCCACGGTGTGTCTCCAAATATGAAACCAGACCCATATGATCCTGAAACAGCAAAAAAACTAATGGCTGAGGCTGGATATGAAAAAGGATTTGAAATGACAATTCATGGTCCAAATGATAGATACATAAATGATGCTAAGATTGCTGAAGCTTTAGCACAGATGTTTTCAAGAATTGGAATTAAAGCTAAAGTTGAAACTATGCCAAAAGCTGTTTATTTCAAAAGAGCTTCTAGAGGTGGTCCAAATAAGAGTCCTGAATTTAGTTTCATGGTTCTTGGATGGGGAGCTGGTTCTGGAGAAGCATCTTCACCTTTAAGAGCTTTGTTACATACATACGACAAATCTATAGGAATGGGTAGAGCTAATAGAGGTAGACACTCTGACCCCTCTGTAGACAAAATTATACAAGAAGCTTTAGCAACAGTTGATTCTGATGCTCGAGGAAAGCTTCTTGCTAAGGCTACTGAGATAGCAGTAGGCAAAAATTATGGTGTGATTCCAGTTCATTATCAAATGAATACCTGGGCAGCAAAATCTACATGCTCTTATACACCTAGAACTGATGAAAGAACTATTGCAACTTATCTAAATTGTAAATAGTTTGATTTTAAATAACATTAAACCCAGAATTTTTTTCTGGGTTTAATGAATAAATAAAATATTTTCATATGTTAGAATATATCTTAAAAAGATTTGGACAGAGTTTCTTAGTACTCTTTATAATGTCCATATTAGTTTTTGTTGGCGTTAATTTAGTTGGCGACCCTGTTGAAATGTTAATAAATCCTGAGGCAGATCAAGCTGAAGTTGAACGCGTGATTAGAGAACTTGGTTTAGATAAGCCAGTAAGTGAACAATATTGGTATTTTCTAACAAATGCACTTAAAGGGGATTTAGGAAGTTCTTTTATTTATAATGAACCAGCACTAAAATTAATATTACAGAGAATGCCAGCAACACTTGAACTTGCTTTGTTTTCTCTTTTTATCTCCTTAATTATTGCTATTCCTCTTGGTATTTACGCTGGCTATAAACCTAATAGTAAAGTTAGTAAAACTATTATGGCTGGATCAATTCTAGGGTTTTCAATGCCTACATTTTGGGTAGGAATTATTTTCATAATGTTTTTTGCTGTATATTTAGGGTGGTTACCTTCTACAGGAAGAGGAGAAATTGGATCTTTTTTAGGTATAGAAAGTTCTCTATTCACGCTGAATGGCTTATCTCATGTTTTTCTTCCTGCTTTAAATTTAGCATTATTTAAGATTTCATCGGTTATCAGACTTACTAGAGCTGGAACAAGGGAAATAATCTTACAAGATTATATAACTTTCGCTAGAGCAAAAGGTTTATCTGAAAAGCGAATAGTTTTAGTTCATATTTTAAAAAATATTTTAATACCTATAGTTACAGTTATAGGTCTTGAATTTGGTTCTTTAATAGCTTTTTCAACAGTTACTGAAACTGTATTTGCATGGCCAGGAATGGGGAAATTAATTATCGATTCTATATATAATTTAGATAGACCAGTAATTGTTGCTTATTTAATGATAATAGTTACGTTTTTTGTGTTTTTGAACCTTGCTGTTGATATTCTATACACTTTTCTTGATCCTAGAGTCAGATTAAAAGGAATGAATCAATGAGCAGTAGAGACCAAAACTTTAAAAATTTTTGGAGAGATTTTTCTGTTAACAAAATTGCTGTATTTGCCCTTTTTATTTTTCTTTCTATATTATTCGTAGCTATTTTTGCACCACTGGTTTCCCCAACAGATCCATATGATTTGAATAGTGTAAGTATAATGAATAGTAGAATGCCACCAATGTCTGAAGATTTTGCTGGTAATTTGTATGTCCTTGGGACAGATGGAGCTGGTAGAGACATGCTTTCAGCAATATTTTATGGTTTACGAGTAAGTTTAGGAGTTGGAGTTCTGTCTGGAGTATTTGCATTAATTATAGGTTCAATATTTGGAATTTCTGCCGCTTTTTTTAGAGGAAAATATGAAACCATAATTATGAGAATTGTTGATATTCAACTTAGCTTCCCATCAATATTAGTTGCTTTGATAATATTGGCAGCATTTGGAAAAGGAGTTGAAAAGACAATAATCGCTTTAATATTAGTTCAATGGGCATATTATGCGAGAACTGCAAGAGCTTCAGCACTTGTAGAAATTAACAAAGAATATATCGACTCTGCAAGATGTTTGGCCTTTAGCAATACTAGAATAATGTTTAAACACATTTTACCAAATTGTCTTGCTCCATTAATTGTAGTTGGCACATTACAAACAGCGCATGCAATTTCACTAGAAGCGACATTAAGTTTTTTAGGTTTAGGATTACCAATAACAGAGCCCTCTTTAGGATTACTTATTGGTAATGGTTTCGAATATATGTATAGCGGTGATTTTTGGATTAGTATATTTCCAGGTATTGCTCTTTTAATAACCGTAGCATCTATAAACTTAGTTGGAGATCATTTAAGGGACATGTTTAACCCTAGACTTCAATAATTACTCTACATAAAAATCTAATCTACATTGTAAGCAAGTCTAACTGCTGTTTTACCAGGGAATAACCTCTTCGTAGGCATTATCAATATAGTTTCCTCAAAAGGAGCATATATAATTTCATCTCCATCCTTTCCGATAACTGAACCTTTGGTAAGTTTATCGAAGCCTTGCCAATTTTTTTCAAACTTAAAATTGTTTGTTTTAATAGTCACAATTTCACCAACTTTAAATACTTCAATTTGATTTGATGAAACAACTTCATTTGATATTATATCTTCTCCAAAATTATTATCCATAACTCCAGTATGTCTAAGAAACTTTATCAATGTCTCAATAGCCACATCTTCAGATGATTTCTCCCAGTGTTGTCCACATTCAACTAAGAGAGCATTTTTTGGGCTTTCTGGATTTGAGAAATCACCATAATCTCTCATCCTCATACCCTCTTTATGCCCTGAATCCGTAATAATTTTAATTTCATAATTTAAATTTTTAGCTAATGTTATACCTTTATCCAACATACCAGCCATCATTAGTGGCACACATGGTTTTTGCATTGAATGAATGTCCAAAAGAAAATCGGCATCAGAAATTATGTGTTTTACTTCATAAGCTCTAAAAAATTCGTAGGTTTTACTTCCATTTTTTTTTTCTAAAACTCCAGGAGCCCAAAGTCTGTTAAAATCTTCATCTACCCATCTAGTTCTATTAGGATTTTCTGGATCAAAAGCTAAATATGCTTCTATATTCATAAATCCAAATGTGAGTTTACCTTCTTTAGGTCTAAAATTATTTTTTAAATACCAATCTATAGCAATTGCCCCACAAGGCTCGTTACCATGAACAACAGCAGTTACTAAAACATGAGGTCCTGAAAACCCACTATCTAAAGTTAAAATATAATCTACACCTGTGTTAGTTTTTTTATATCCAGATATATCAGGAGGCAAAATTTCTACTGGGTACTCATTTGCATAATTTAATCTAGGGTCGTTCATCTTAATTCCTCTTCTACAAACAGTTTTATCTCTCTAGTCATCAACGACAAATGTTCTTTTAAAGCATTAAAACCATCCGTTTTGATTCTAGTTTTTTCATCCATATATAACCCTCGATTAACTTCAATTTGTAATGAATGTTTATTTTGAGCTGGATTACTATAAGCAGAAATTAACTCCATACCTTTATAAGGATCATTTGTAACTACATCATAATTTAAATCTTTAAGAATATTAACAATAAGATTTGTAAACTTTTTATTACAAGAAGTACCATCTCTATCACCTATAACAAAGTCTGGCCTAGGTGTCCCCTTTTCTTGAGTAGACATTGCACTTGCATTATTTTGCATAGAATGACAGTTTATATGAAAGAAACATTTATATTTATCATATGTATTTTTCAAAATTAATTTAAGTTTTTTATGATATGGTCTGTGATAATTTAAAATCCGATTCGCAACTTGATCATTTGTTAATTTTTTTTCGTACATATCTTCACCATCAGGCGGCACTTTAAGCCAAATCAAACCAATTCCTAATTTTGTTTTGATTGTTGGTTGGAAATCTACATTTAAAATGTCTTTACTAAAATCAGAAATCTCACTTAAAGAAAAATCTGTTTCCGCTCTATTTGGATCTATATAAGATCTAGGAAAATTTGCTTTTAATAAAATAGCACCAATATCTGGGGCTTCGTTGTAGAGCTCATCTACATAACTATCTTCTGCCTGTCTTAATTTTTCAAATGTTGTATTGTGTTTAAAATCATTAGGATAAATATTTCCACTATGTGGTGAATCAAAAATTAGAGGAATTGTTTGGTTTTCTTCCCCAAGAATTGTTAATATATTATCAAATGCTGAAACCATTATTGAGTAAATTATAATGAAATTTAATAAAAACATACAAGATTTAATTCCAACCATGAAAAAGTGGAGACAAACAATTCATTCTTTTCCAGAAATTGCTTATGAAGAGTATAAAACTGCAGAATTCATTGAAAAAAAACTTAAGGAATTTGGAATTAAAGTTATTAAAAATATTGGTAAAACAGGATTAGTTGGTATTTTAGAAGGCAAAAAAAAATCTAGTAAATCAATAGGTTTAAGAGCTGATATGGATGCATTGCCCATGGATGAAAAAACAAATTTAAGTTATTCATCAAAAAATTTAGGTAAAATGCATGCTTGCGGTCATGACGGCCATGTGACAATGCTATTAGGCGCTGCTAAAATATTATCTGAAGATAAAAACTTTAGCGGAAAAGTATATTTCATTTTTCAACCAGCTGAAGAGGGCGGAAGAGCTGGAGCCAAATCTATGATTAATGATGGATTATTTAAAAAGTTTAAAATTGATAACGTTTGGGGAATACATAATTGGCCAGGAGTTGAACTTGGGAAAGCTGTAATACATCAACAGTTTGCTATGGCTGGTGGTGATATATTTGAAATTAATATATTTGGAAAAGGTGGTCATGCTGCTCAACCAAATGTTTCAAACGATCCAATAATAGCTCTAGGATTTATAATCGTTTCTCTTCAAACTATTGTGTCAAGACAATTAGATCCATTTTCAAATGCTGTTCTATCAATTACAAAAATTAACAGCGGTTCAGCCTTTAATGTTATACCTGAAAGTGCATATCTAGGAGGAACATTAAGATCTACTAATGAGCACGACAGAAATAATCTTTTAAACAAAATTAAAATTTTAGTTGAACAAACTGCAATTTCACATAATTGTAGAGTTGATTTTAGAATTATTCCAGGTTATCCGCCAACCGTAAATGATGAAAAAAGTGCATCTTTTGCCCATGAAATTTATGAAAAACATTTTGGAACAGATATGATAGATGAAAATTGTACACCTACAATGGGTTCAGAAGATTTTTCTTATATGTTAAAAGAAAAACCAGGAGCTTATATATGGTTAGGCGCAGGAACTAATTCTGAAAAATTACATTCTCCTTATTTTGATTTTAATGACAAACTTTTGCCTTTTGGTGTTAAATATTGGGAATGTTTAGTTAAGGAAAATTTAAAATAACAAATAATAAATTCAAAAAACTAAACTTTAAATATCCCTGTGTAATATTGGCAGGAGGAAAGTCTTCAAGAATGAACAATGTCAATAAAGCATTTGTTTTAATAGATAATCATGCCGTAATTTCAAGAATAATTAAAAAGATTTCAAATAATAATTTACTGATAGCGATTAATGCCAACGAACATCTAGATAAATTTTCTCAATTTGGACTAGAAATAATTAAAGATAAATTTGTTGGTCATCTAGGTCCATTGTCAGGAATATATTCTGCACTAAATTGGGCAAATCGTTTAAAGTATAAATGGGTTTTTACTTTTCCTTGTGATGTACCCTTTTTCCCAAATGATATATTTTTAAAAGCCGATAATCTCCTAAGTAATAAAGCTAAAAATTTTGATTTAATATCTGTAACATCCAATTTAAAAAAACATCATATAATATCTCTGTGGAATATAAAATTGATAGAAGATTTACGAATAAAAATAACTAGCGGATTGAGAAAAGTGGATCAATTTACATCTAATTTAAAAATTGAGTATATCCATTATCATTTTAAAAAAAATGAAGTTGATCCTTTTTTTAATATAAATTCAGAAAATGAGATTAGAGAATTGGATAATTATAAAATTAGTTCTATTAATAAATAATAATTTAAAATTTTTATATTTAAATCTATTTTTTTTTATTATAATTTGTTAATTGGTAAAAAATGGAAGATTTATGGTCGTTAAAAGCGAGTGAAATATCTAAACTTTATCTCTCAAATGAAATATCTTTAGATGAAATTATTAATTCTGTGGAAGAAAGGTTTAACCAAGTTAACCCAAAGATTAATGCAATTCCAGAATCAACATTTGAATATGCAAGAAAACAGGCCAAACTTTTAGACGATAATAAAAAAAATAATAAACCATTAGGTTGTTTGGCTGGTGTTCCAGTAACTGTTAAAATCAATACTGATCAAATCGGCTTTGCATCAACAAATGGCTTGAGATTAAACAAGTCTTTAATAGCACATAAAAATAGTACCGTAGTAGATAATTTAGAAAAGGCAGGTGCTTTAATTATTGGTAGAACAAATACACCGGCATTCAGTATTAGATGGTTTACTAATAACTCACTTCATGGCCATACTTTTAACCCACATAATAAAAATATAACACCAGGAGGATCCTCTGGGGGTGCTGCTTCAGCAACTGCTAGTGGTATAGGTTGTATAGGTCATGGGACTGATATAGCAGGTTCCATAAGATATCCTGCCTATGCATGTGGAATTCATGGAATTAGACCAAGTCTTGGTCGAGTTCCAATGATAAACTATTCTGCTCCTGATAGATATATTGGTGGTCAAATAATGGCTGTTTCCGGTCCTCTCGCAAGGTCAATTAAAGATTTAGAGTTGGGGTATGATGCTATGAGACAGTCAAATTATGACGACCCATGGTGGACACCCTTATCAAATGATTTGCCACCATTGAACAAGAAAATTGCATTGCTAAGTGAAATTAAAGGCATGAAAATCTCTAAAGAAGTTAAATTAAATCTTTTAGATGTAGCAAAAAAATTAGAAAAAGAGGGCTGGATTGTAGATCAAGTAGAAGGACCAAACTTTGAAGAGGTTGCTCATTATCAAGCTGTACTTTGGCTTGCTGAATTTAGAAGATCTTCTGGCAAAGTCATTTTTGATGAAAAAGATGAAGAAGCTATATTTGTTTTTGATCAAATGTCAAAAAAATGTCCTAACACCTCTATAGAAAAATTGATGGATTCACTTCAAAATAGAGCTACCTTAGGACGAAAATGGTCACATTTTTTTGATAAATACTCCTTAATATTATGTCCAATCTCGGGAGATCTTCCTTTTGAAGATCTTAAAGACACAAAGTCTGAAAAAGATTTTGATGAAGTTTTTACATCCATGCTGCCACAAATTGCACCTCCTTATCTGGGTTTGCCCGGATTATGCTTTTCAAATCATGTTAATGAAAAGAAAATACCTATAGGTGTGCAATTTATTAGTAGAAAATTTAGAGAAGATCAGTTATTAAAAGTAGCATATGATTTAGAGAAACTTTTTCCAGAAATTAACCCCATTAATCCAAATTATTAAGTGGAAGATTAATAAATGTTAAAAAAATCAGTCAAAATTACATATGCTGAACCCTGGTTGCCTTTTCATCACAGACTTTTTATTGAAGTAGTCGAAACTTGCTCTGCAAGGTTTGCTCTAAAAAAAAGATACGATAGTTATACAAAAAATGTTCAAAATAAAATTGGAAATGATTGTTGGGATTTAGCCTTAAATAGTTTGGGAGTCCAATTTCCAAATTTAAACTTACCAAAAAAAAATAGAAATAAAGGATTAATTATTGCAGCTAATCACCCTTATGGCGTGACTGATGGAGTTATACTTTCTTGGTTAGCTTCACGATATGATTCTGATTTTAGAGTAATAGCTCATGGTATATTGCAAAAAGAACCCTCGTTAGCACCAAATATACTACCAATCGATTTTAGCAATAATAAAAATGCAATGAGAAATAATGTTAATATAAGAAAAGAAGCAATAAACATGTTAAATAATAATGGTGTTATTGCAATATTCCCAGCAGGTGCAGTAGCTTGGTCTAGAAAAAAAGGTGAGCCTATTAAAGAAGAGTTTTGGAAACCTATGATTGGCAAACTATTAAACTCATCAGCAGCAGATATATTGTTAATAAAATTTAAAGGAAGCAACTCAAAAATTTTTCAGACAGCGTCTAGAATTAATCAAACAATGAAACAAAGTTTATACCTTTACGAAATTAAAAAAAGCTTGGATAAATACATTGATCTTGAAATATGTGAATTTATCCAGAATAAAAATTTACCAAATTTAAATGACAAAGAATTAGCACTATTTCTTCAAAGTAAAATCGAAAAATTTATTTTCTGAATAACTCACCACCACTTGTTTTTAATTGAGGTGGGGCCGTTGGTCTTTTCAAAAAAGCTGCAGCTTCCTTTGGATTCAAAAATTTTAAACCAGCTTTTTTGATTTCTTTGTCTTCAAGCTTTTTTATAGGAGTATAATTAGGGTGATGATGCTCAATAAATGGATTATTATCAGCTAAATTATAGCAACATAATAATGTCCATCTTCTTTTATCTGAGTTATTTTTATCTGATCTATGTAGTGTATTACAATGAAAAAACAAAACATCTCCAGGTTCCATTTCACAATAAATAAGATCTAAATGTTTTTTAGCTTCTTCAACTCTTCGTAAGTCTACACCAACTTGACCACTTTCCAATAAGGCATGATCAATTCTACCAATTTTATTTGAACCAGATAACACCTGTAAACAACCATTTTTCTTTGTACATTTATCAAGAGCAATCATTGCACTAGCCATATGTGGGAAAAGACAACCATTATTATACCAATATCCATAATCTTGATGCCACTCCCAAGCACCACCTTCAAATGGTTCTTTTGCAGTTATTTTTGAATGATAATGATAGACTTCACCTTCTAATAAATGTTCCATAGAATCTACCATTTTATAGGATCTAGCAACGGTGCCATAAATACTATCATCTGGATGATTCCAGGCTACCATCTTTGTTATCAATCCTTCTGAATCTTTTCTATCGTAAAGATGTTTTTTAATGTTTTTATCTTTATATGATGCTTGTTGAAGTAAACTTGTTTCTTCTTTATCAAAAAAATTTCTAATTAAAATAAAACCTTTTTGATCAAATTCTTTTTTTTGCAATGAATCTAAAACACTAGCCATACATAGTTAATCTTTTTTGACAGTATTCCTTTTTTCATTATACCTTCTTATAGCACTTTCTGGTATGTCTTCCGTAATTTCACAAAGATCATAATTCAATCTTTTCATAAAATTTTCTGCATCTTCTTTTTCGTTCCAGCATTGCACCACAAACTCCTCTGGATCTCTATAAAGAAACCAATCATCCATTTTACGTTTATTTGGTATAATTTTTATAGCATACATAATTAATCCGAATGTAATTTTAAACTAATTTAAAAATAATTTTCAATAAAAATTATTCTAATAGTTATAAAATGATTCGATTATATCTTTTAATTTAAACTATACTAAATTTGTTGTATAAATAATAATTGATACCTAAAATGAGATTCTATAATCACAAATCATCAGCCATATTTGATATTTATTTAAAATTATATGACAGTGAGCTTAGTTTTGAAAAAAAAAAACTAATATTTAAATCATTATTAATTGGTGAATCATGGTCTTGGAAAATTACAGGCATTTCAAAATTATGTCTAGAGAGTTTTAAAAAAAATAAATTTGAAAAATCTAGAAAACTCAAAACAAAACGTCAAACTGTAAAAAATGTGATACGTCATCAACTTACAAATGTTGACAAAACAATTAAAGATATTTTTATTACCAAAAGAACTAAAGAAGAATGGTGGGATAAAATTCTAACCGAAGAAAAAACTCATCTGGTCACAAAAGATGAATTGAAAGAAGAATATTATTTATTTACTGATATTCCAGAAGATGGTGGATATTTTATTAATGGTACAACAGGATATCTTTATAGCGAAAAAGAAAAACTTTTATTAAAACATATTAATAAAACTAAAATTTTGTGGAAAAGAAGTAATGATCCTTTAATGCAATAAGCCATTCTTAAGATGAGTATATTTTAATGCATAATAAAATAGCATCTGATTAAAATACTGTTTTTAATTTAGTCATATTTTTAAATTAGATTATTTCTAGAACTGAAATCCAATGATTAAATGTTAAGTATGATATTAAATATTTAACTATTAAAGAGGTGAATTATGTTTCAAGCAATTATATCCGTATGTAATTTAATAAATATGGAGTGCATGCTACTCAAAGATACTGTAGGTTTAATCAATACTCATAAAGAATGTACAGTAAGAGCTGAAAACATGCGAAAAGATTTTATTGATTTATATAAAGGACCAGTGATTATAGAAAAAAATTGTATTAAACTGAATAACTATAAAGGTGCATAGAAATTAAAAGTATTTATAGCTAGACTTAAAGCATTTTAATTTATAGTTTTAGTAATGGCTAAGTTGTTATTTAATATTACTAATGGTACTAACAATCCTACCAAAGCATCTTTAGGTTTTATGCTGGCCAGGACCGCAGTTGAAGAAGGTCATGAGGTTCAAGTTTTCTTAAACGCTGATGCTGTAAGTCTGATTAGAAAACCTGTATTAGATAGTTTAGTTGGCTTAGGTACTGGTAAACTTAGCGAGCATTTCAATATTTTAGTTGATGCAAATGTTCCTATTTACGTGTCTGCAATTTCTTGTGAAATTAGAGGTGTGACAGATAAAGATCTTAAAGAAGCTAATTCAATAAAAGTTTTTCCAAAAACACTGCTTAGTTTGTCTTTACAAGCAGATAGAACCTTTGTTTACTAAAAGCTTTTAACCATTATAAGATAAACATGCAAAAATTTTTGATAATCTTAGGTATAATAAACTTAGTTATAGGATTAATTTATCCTTATCCTTAGAATTAAGTCTCGTTCAGTTACCTAGTGGTATAATTTTCAAATCAGAGAACTCATTATTTTTCTTTCCATTAGCTAATTGCGTAATAATTATCATTGTTTTGATAATAATGTTTAATTCATTTGAATGAATCGAATTTCTAATTCTTTAACTCTAAAAAATATAAAATAAAAATAATTATAATAATCATTCCAAAAATTTTTAGATAATCTGTTTTTTTTTCTTCAACTTCAACTTCATTAATTTCAGAAATTTCTTGCCTTTGGATTTTGATTATTTTCTTCAAATTTTTTATTTTTTTGTAAAAATAATAATTTAAAAAAAATGATGTCAATAATGATATAGGCCCTATTATTAGAAATAACCAAATATTGATTTCTTCATAACTGATGCTAAGTAAACCTGCAATTTTATATAAAAAATTAACACACCAATCAAAAGTAATATCTATCCAATTAATTCCTGAATCTGCCAAAATTGACCCTTAAAAATATAAATGGTTTAAATTCTAAATTAAAACATAATCAATAGTAATGTTCAAATTTCAAAAAATAATATTTTTATTTTTTAGTAATTTTTTCATGATCAAATTCTTTATCTACTGGAACTTTGATACCATTTAAAAGATTATTTGTTCGACCAGCAAGGGATACTATTGACAAAAATTCAGCATACTGATCATCTGTCATTCCTTGAGCACGAGCTGCTGCTGTGTGTGAATGAATGCAATATTCACAGCTATTAGCAATAGATACTGCAGCATAAATGAGTTCTTTAGTTATTGAATCAAGATGACTTGGTTTTGCCATAACTTCTTTTACGTCACGCCATGTTTTTTCAAGTAATTCAGGATTAAAAGCTAAGTAATACCATAAATTGTTTATAAAATCGTTCCCACGCGTAGCTCTAATGTCGTCAAAAACTGATTTAACGCGGGGATTTTCTTCAGGATTTTGAAGGCGTGGTATAGTTGACATTCAATAACCTTTCTTTTAACAACCTTATTAATAATCCTAACACATCGTCTTTAAGCAAACAATGTAAGGATTTCTTTGCTTTAGCTAAATATATACTGGTGAAAATTTGAATATTAATAGATTTTGTAATTAATTTTTTTTGAATTATCTAATAATAAATGGATTTGAAACTGAAGTCTGCTCTGCTATCCAAATTGATTTTGTTTGCAAAAATTCTTTAATAGATTCTTGGCCACTCTCTCTACCTCTTCCTGATCGTTTATAACCTCCAAATGGTGACATGAAGCTTACAGCTCTATATGTATTAACCCATACTGTTCCCGCTCTTAAACTGTCAGACATTCTTAAGGCTCTACCAATATCATTAGTCCAAACCCCGGCAGCTAAACCAAATATTACATCATTTCCTACTTTTATTGCTTCTTCTTCATCCTTAAACTTAATTATAGATAATACTGGCCCAAAGACTTCTTCTTGAGCAATCCTCATTTTGTTTTTTACATCAGTAAAAATTGTTGGCTCAACAAATCTATCTCCTTTTATATCCTTACTAGAATAAGCATTTCCTCCTAAGATACATTTTGCACCTTCTGATTTTGCAATATCTATATAGTTCATAATCTTTTCAAATTGTGGCTGAGTTGTAACAGGCCCAACATGTGTTTCAAATGACATTGGATCTCCGATTTTTGCTTCACTTGCAACTTCAACAAGTCTTTTAACAAATTTTTCATAAATCGTTTCTTGTACTAACAAGCGAGAACCTGCAATGCATGTCTGACCTGTTGCGGCAAATATACCTGAAATAACTCCCATTATAGCAGCTTCAAAATCCGCATCTTCAAAAACGATGTTTGGTGATTTTCCTCCTAATTCTAATGAAACAGGCATTATTTTTTTAGCTGCAGATTCATATATTTTTTGACCAGAAACATCAGAACCAGTGAATGCAATTTTAGATACATGTTTATGTTCAACGAGTGGTTGACCAACATCAACACCCATTCCCGTAATACAATTTACAACTCCATTTGGGAATCCTGCCTCTGATACTAGTTTCATAAATTCTAAAGTTGATGCCGAAGTAAATTCAGATGGTTTTATTACCGCAGTATTTCCAGCAGCTAAAGCTGGAGCAAGCTTCCAAGACAAAAGAAGTAAAGGAGAATTCCAAGCTGTTATCATTCCTACAACACCAAATGGCTCATACTTAGTATAATTAAAAATTCCAGGTTTGTCTGAAGGTAAAACAGAGCCTTCAACTTTGTCTGCAAGTCCTCCAAAATATCTATACCATTCTGCAAGATACTTCGTTTGTGCTGCCATTTCAGCAATTAACTTTCCATTATCTTGAACCTCTATTTCACCAAGTTTTTGAGCATCTCTCTCAACAAGTTCCGCAAGTTTTACAAGTAGTTTACCTCTTTCTGTAGGTTTTGTTTTAGACCAATTATTTTCAAAAGCTTCCTTTGCAACATTTACTGCAATATCGACATCATAAGCATTTCCTTTAGCAACTTTTGCCCAATTTTCGCAAGTATATGGATTTTCAGTATCAAAATATTCTCCACTATTTGGTCTCATTTCTTTTCCATTAACGAAATGATTATATGTTTTCATAATATTCTCCGTCACTTATTCTCATGAATTTCAAAAATTTGTTTCTTATTATTATAATAGTTATTTTTTATAAATTTTTATTTTTATCTCATATTTTTAGTAAAAAAAGAATCTTAAAATATATATTTAATATTAACTAAATATTGTCTGAAGATAATTAAAAGATTTAAAGACACCTCTAATAAATAATATTTAAATAAATTGCTTTTTATACTAAATTATTAAATGAACTATTTGGTAATTAAACATGCAAGCAATTTTTTTTGGTTCTATAGGAACTATGGTAGAAACTTCTGAAATTCAACGTAAAGCATTTAATACAGCCTTTAAAGAATTTGGATTGAATTGGTACTGGAATACTGGAAATTATATCAATATGATCCAAAAGCCGGGGGGAATTTCAAGAATTAAAGAATATTCGAAATTAAAGCTTAAAGATAGTGAAGTAAAAAAAATATATGATCTTAAAATTAAATATTTTAGAAATTATTCTGATAACTGTGTAAAACCAAGGGAAGGTGTTTTAGACATTATCAACTATGCAAATAGAAATAATATAAAGCTTGGCTTTATTACAACAACTTCTAAAGAAACTATTGAGATTATAAAGGATAGTTTATCGAAGTTTATCAATTTTAATGACTTTGATCTTATTACATATGAAAAAGATTGTGTTAAAAAGAAACCTTATCCGGACATATACAATTTTGCTATTAACAAACTCAAAGTTGAAAAAAATAATTCAATTACAATTGAAGATACCCCTATAAGTTATGCTTCATCAAAAAAAGCCAAAATTAAGACTATCTTATTTCCTGGTGAATATTCAGTGAATAAAAAAAATATATCATCCACGTACAAAATTTTTGAAGAAGTTAAAAATTTTTTTGAGAAAAAATGAATTTAATATGGCTATAGTCAAATTAGAAAATGTTTCTAAGTCATGGGGAGATTTCAAGGCAGTTGATGATTTTAATTTAACTATAAATGATGAAGAATTTTTAGTTTTATTAGGACCATCAGGATGTGGAAAAACAACAACCATGAGAATGATTGCTGGACTAGAAGAGTTATCTTCTGGAACTATTAGGATTAATGATATTATAGTTAACGATCTTGAACCAAAAGACAGAGACGTGTCTATGGTTTTTCAATCATATGGTTTATATCCAAACATGAGTGTTTATGAAAATATAAGATTTCCTCTTAAAATTAGAAAAATAAAAAAGTCACTCCACGAAAAACTGGTTATGCGAGCTGTAAAAATGGTAGAATTGGAAAAATTTCTAAAAAGAAAACCTGCAGAATTATCTGGTGGACAAAAACAGAGAGTTGCACTTGCTAGAGCATTAGTAAGAAATCCAAACATTTTTTTAATGGACGAACCTCTATCTAACTTAGATGCAAAATTAAGAGTTTCGACACGAGCCCAAATAAAACATCTACAAAACAAACTAAAAATTACAACTATTTATGTAACTCACGACCAAGTTGAAGCAATGACCTTAGCAGATCGTGTTGTTGTAATGAATAATGGTAAAATTCAACAAATTGGATCACCAAGAGAAATTTACAATAGGCCCTTTAATACCTTTGTTGCTTCTTTTATAGGAAGCCCTCCCATGAATTTAATTCCAATATCTATTAAGAATAAAAAAACAATTTCTAAAGATTTAAAATTTTCAAATGTTAATATTAAAGATGGAAAATATATACTTGGCTTCAGAGCTGAAGATGCTAGTATAATAAGTAAAGGTAATTTCACTGGACCAATTTATTCAATAGAACTTTTAGGGGATAGTACAATAGTTACACTAAAAATAAAAAATTATTTGTTAAATGTTAAAACCTCTAACAATTTTTCCTCAAGAATTGGTGAAATTATATCAGTAAAAATACCAAATAATTTATGTCATTTTTTTGATTCAAAAACTGGAATTCATTTATAAATAGATTGGAGTAAAATATGAATTTAATAAAGTATACTTTTTTGTTAACAAGTTTTTTGTTTTTTTTGATAAAAAATTCTTTTGCCTGTGAAATAAAAGCAAGGGTAAGTGTTGTTGGAAACGAATTTCCAGCTATACAAACAGTTGGTGCAGGTGCAAAAAAATGTAAGGGTGCTGAAGTTAAAACAAACTTAACAGCTGACCATCAAAAAATTAATGTAGCCGGAATGAGTAGTAAACCAGCGGAATACACATCTGCAATAGTTGCAAATACATCAATTGTCGCACTTTTAAACAACGATTTAATTAGACCTTTAGACGATCTAGTAAAAAAACATGGCTCAAAACTTAAGAAAAATCAACTTATCACTATTAACGGTAAAGTGATGGCGGTAGCTTTTATGGCTAATGCTCAACATTTAGTTTATAGAAAAGACGTTTTAAATAAACTTAATATTTCTGTTCCTAAAACATATGAAGAAATGTTAGCAGCTGCAAAAAAAATTCGGGAATCTGGTCTTGCAAAAAATCCTGTAGGTGGAGCTTATAAAGCAGGTTGGAACTTGGCACAGGAATTTAATAATATGTTTATTGGATATGGTGGTAAACATTTTAAAGGTAACACGCCTGAACCAAACGTGAATTCGAATGCTGGAAAAAAAGCATTAAATATGATGAAGTCTTTATCTGAATACATGAATCCAGATTTTTTAACTCATGATAGTAATGCTACGAACGCAGAGTTCAGAGCTGGTAACGTTATCTTGATGAATATGTGGGGAAGTAGAGCTGCAACACTAACTGATGCAGATGGAGTTTCTGAGGCTGTAAAAAAAGGAATGGATATAGCTGGTCCAATGACTGTTGGAGGTGGTACTATTCCAGCATCTACACTTTTTTGGGATGGTTGGACAGTTGCAAAAAAAATAAGTGATGCCGAAGCTGAGGCTACTTTTATTGCTATGATGAATGCAATAGACCCATCTATTATTAAGAATGATAATGTTAGAAAGCAAGCAGTTTGGCTTTTAGACGGATACACCCCAACAGATGCCGCTAGAGGTGTTTTCGCAGCAGCAAAAATGAATACAACGCCTTACCCAATGCTTCCTTATGCTGGCTTAATGCATTCAGCTATAGGCGCAGAAATTGCAGATTTTATGCAAGGTAAAGAAAACGCAAAAAAAACTTTGTCTGATATTGAGGATGCTTATCGTGCAGCTGCAAAAGAAAAAGGGTTTTTATAAAATCAAATTCAATAAACTAGAGAGACACGTTCTCTCTAGTTTTAAATTATGAAGCATAAGACTTTTTTTTGGTTTATATTGCCAACGTTTTTGGCAATGTTAATTTTTATTTTTTTACCAATTATTTCTGTTATTTTACAATCAATCCACACACCACATGAAAATGTACTTGTCACAGTTGAAAATTGTGACCCTTTTGGATGTAAAAAAGTTACATCTATTGACCATGAAGCTACAAAAAATTTAAAACAGTCCGAGCCTTTGGGTAAATTTGTTGGGTTAGATATCTATTTTGATAGAGGACACTTGGCGATTGAAAATTTTAAACTATTATGGAAAAACTCTAAAAATATTTCTTCATTTGTAAAATCCTTAGGTAATCTTCCATTTTATAAAGCTGTTTTTTTTACACTAACTTTTACATTCACAGTCACACCCATAATGCTTTTACTTGGTTTATTGATCGCTTTAGGTGTAAATTCTATAAGTAAAAAATTAAAAGGGATAGTAATTTTTTTTTCGCTGTTACCAATGATTGTAACTCCTCTTATTGGTTCAATAATATTATTTTGGATGATTGACTCACGAGGTATAATTGGTAATTTAATACAATGGTTACTTGATGATCCTAATTTATCTCTTAAAGCTTCAACTTCATTAACTTGGATTATGTTAATTGTTTATGGAGTGTGGCATGCAATACCATTTTCCTTTATTGTATTTTATGCAGGATTACAAACTGTACCAAAAGATCAACTTGAATCTGCTAAAATTGATGGTGCTAATAAATTTGAAGAAGTAATCTACATTATTATCCCTCATTTAATGCCATTAATTACATTTGTTACACTTATGCAATTAATGGATAATTTTCGCGTATTTGAACCTATTGTTGGTTTCAGTGCAGAAGCTCACGCTACTTCATTAAGCTGGATAATTTTTAATGACTTAGGAGGCGAAACACGACAGCTCTCAGCCGCAGCTACAAGCTCCATTTTGACAATTATAGGAGTAATAATTTTACTTTCACCAGTTTTAGTGAGAACTTGGAGGGACTTTAAATTTAAAAAATGACAAAAAAAAATTCAAACAGATTTTCTATACTCATTTACTCATTTATAATTATTTGGGTTTTTTTAGCCTCATTTCCTTTCTTTTGGACATTTTGGGGTTCTTTTAAAGTAGAGCTAGATTTTTTTTCAATTTCAAATTGGTATAATGCAGTCACCGGGAAGAATACTTTTGATACCTACAACTCTCAGTTTACTGGAGCTGGTTATGAAGGAGCTTGGATTCAAGAAGAATTTTGGAGATCTTTTGTTAACTCAGCCATAGTTTGTTTTTTTGTTGTCTTAACCTCCCTAACAATTGGCACGTTAGGGGCTTATGCATTATCTAGGTCAAATTATAAATATACTTTTTGGCTCTTAATTACAGCTCTGATTTTTAGGGCAATGCCCCCAATTACTCTTGTGGCTGGATATCTACCACCTTTTTTTGAGTGGAATATTTGGGGGATATTACCAACAACTATAATCGTGCTAGTATCGATTAATCAACCTTTCACGCTTTGGATGCTACACTCTTTTTTTCAAAACATCCCTAAAGAACTTGATGAAAGTGCCAAGGTAGATGGATGCTCCCAATTTCAGGCATTTAGATACGTTATTATACCAGTAATGTGGCCTGGTGTAATAACAACAGGATTATTTAGTTTTTTGTTAGCCTATAATGATTTTGCGGTGACTGCTATGTTATTATCTGATGAAAATAGAACTATGATACCAAAAATTGCTGCTTTTTTGGGAACGACTTATACTGAAGGAAATGTAATGTTCGCAGTTGCAGCTGTTGTTTCAGCTACTGTTCCACTTTTCATACTTGTAATATTTTTTCAAAAAAAAATAGTCAGTGGTCTTACACAAGGTGCCGTGAAAGGATAATAAATTATGAAAAAAAAAATAATTCATTCAAAATTAACTAAAAACAATAATCTATCTAAAACCAAAGAAACGGAAAAAGTTCTAGAAAAAATGGTTGATGCTTTAAATGATCATAGAATAAAGGATATTGGAGAATTTTTTTCATCAACATTTAACTGGTTTGGAAATTATGGTTGTGGGACAAAAAAAGGATTAAAAGAATTTCAAAATAATTGGCAAGTACCTTTTCAAAAAGCTTTCTCAAATAAAGTATGTATTGATGAAGCTAGAATAGTCGTTGGAGAATGGGGTGCTTCTTTTGGCAGACAAGAAGCATTTCATACGGGTATATTCATGGGTATAAAGCCTACAAATAAAAAAGTTGAAATTAGATATATGGATTTTTGGAAAGTGAAAAACAAAAAAATAGTTAATAATTGGGTAATGGTTGATTTTCCTGGAGTTTTAAAACAATTAGGCTTTGATATATTTAACGGTGAAGGTTGGGAAAAATTTGATAAAAAAAATAAATTCCAAATTGGAAAAGATTTTAAAGTTGAAAAATTTATTTATGGAATAACTGAAGAAATTTGGGAAAATAAAAAGATTAATTCTGTTTATGATTATTATAAAAAAGATGTTATTGTCAGATCTCCCAGGAAAACAACGTACAAATGTAATGACGTAATCAATTCTACAATAGATACATTAAGTCAATTTCCTAATAGGCAATTGATTGGAGAAGATGTAATTTGGTCTGGAGATAATAAAAATGGTATCTTAAGCTCACACAGAATTTTATCCACAGCAACACATAAAGGTAATGGTTTTTATGGAAAATCAACAGGAAAAAAAGTTATTTATAGAGTTATTGCTGATTGTTTTATTATAGATAACAAGGTAGTTGAAGAATGGATAGTTAGAGATGAAAGTGCTATTTTAAATCAACTAGGATTGACTGCTAAAAAATTTGTAGAAATGAAAATTAAAGAAAAGTTTTTCAATAAGAGATGTTTGAATTCTATTTCAAATGCTTTTGATGTTAAGAATATTATCACAAATAATTCTAATGAATTTACTAAAACTTACATCTCGAATTTCAAAAAGTTAATTGACAAAGATTTTGATTTATTAAAAAAAAATTACGAGAGATCTGCTCAAACTTTCTGGCCAGGAGGAAAAATAAATTATTCGTATGAACAAATAAAAAAAATATGGTCAGATTTTTTGAATTGTTTTGAAGAATTAGAATTGATCATACACTTTTTTTCTGGAATGACAGAACCAATTTTACCCCCCCCGAGTTGCCATAAGGTGGACAATTAAGGGAAAACATTTAAATAAAGGATATTACGGATGTCCATCGCAAAAGAATATTGAAATTGCTGGCATATCTCATGTCGAATTTGGAAAAACTGGAATAATTAGGGAATATGTCATCTTTGATGAAATATCTATTTGGAAACAGATATTACTTTAATTATACTGCTTGTAATGAGTAATTTTAACATTCAAGACAGGCTAGTAAGATTTGGTGAATTAATACCTTGCAAAACTGCATTTATTGATGCTCATACACCTGGATCTAACTTAAAGGAAAATTTTACAATTATTGGAGCAGGAGTTTCTGAAAATCCTGATCAACACGTCCATATTAACATACCTCACGGTTTTAATATTGGAGCTGCTGGTCAACCACCCAAATGTAATAATTCACTTCATAGCCACAGAACAGCTGAGGTGTTCTTTGTTTTATTTGGTAAATGGAGATTTTTTTGGGGAATTAACGGCAACGCTGGTGAAGTTATTCTTGAAAAAGGTGACATATTTAACATTCCTACAGGAATTTTTAGAGGTTTTGAAAATATAGGCGAATCGTATGGTATGTTAATGGCTGTGTTAGGTGGAAATGACGCTGGTGGAGGCGTGATTTGGGCACCAAAGGTTTTAAATGACGCAAAACAACATGGCCTAATTTTATCTGAAAAAGGAAAAATTTATGATACAAAATTAGGACAAAATCTACCTCATAACGAAAAAGAGATGCCCGCGTTAACGAAAAAAGAATTGTCACAATTTCCTGAGATAGAAGCTAGGAAAATTATACCTTTTTATGTAGCAAGATATTTGGATCTATATTCCTTATCAAAACAAAATTTTGTTTCAGTTATTGGCGAACATGGTATTCTTTATGATAAACCAGGTTTTGAGATAAATTTTATATCTGAAAAATGTACAAATAAAATTAAAAATTATTTTGATAAAGACTCCGTATTAATGCCTATTGAAGGTTGTTGGAATATTGAAGCAGAAATTTTTAACTTAACTTTAAATCCTGGTGATACATTATCAGTTCCAAAAAATACACAGTTCAATCTTAAAACAACCAAACCTTATATGTCCTCAATGTATCAAGTAATACCTACAAATGATCCTGCTGGATCAACTCAATTACGAACTTCTTAATGACAATTTTAACAACACATGTTGGGTCATTGCCAAGAAGCAAAAAATTGTCTGACCTTCTTTTTAAAAAAGAAAATAATGAATTTTATGATAAAGATTTATTTAATAAAGTTGTAAAGGAAGCAGTTTTTGACATTGTAAAAAAACAAAAAGAAGTTGGAATTGATATTATATCTGATGGGGAGATGTCAAAAATATCTTATGCAACTTATGTAAAAGATAGATACAATGGATTTTCAGGTGATAGTCCTAGAAATGCACCTTCAGATCTCAAAAGATTTCCAGGCTATTTAAAGAAATTAGCTGATAGTGGTGGAACACCAACTTATTCAAGACCTTGTTGTGTCTCTAAGATTTCTTCTAAAGGTGACAGTGAACTAGTTGCTGACATTAAAAATTTGAAGGACGCTATGAAAAAAAATAAGTTATCTAAAGGATTTATGAATTCAGCTTCACCAGGCGTTATATCATTATTTCTTGCTAATTCTTTTTATAAAACAAGAACAGAATATCTTGTAGCTATATCTGAAGCTATGGAAAAAGAATTTAATCTCATTGCGAACTCAGGATTAAACTTACAATTAGATTGCCCAGACTTAGCTTTGTCAAGACACATGATTTTTTCAAAATTGAGTGATAAAGAATTTATAAAAATTGCAAATGAAAATATGGAAATTTTAAACCACTGTCTTCGTAAAATTGATCCAAGTATGTTAAGAATTCATGTTTGTTGGGGAAATTATGAAGGTCCTCATATTGATGATATTTCAATTAGTGAGATTTTCGAAATTATAATGTCATTTAGAGGCAATTATATTTTATTTGAATCCTCTAATCCAAGACATGCTCATGAATGGAAAATATTTGATGATTTAAAAACTAAGATACCTGAAACAAAAATTTTAATACCAGGGGTAATAGATTCTACAAGTAATTTTGTTGAGCACCCAGACTTAATTTGCCAAAGACTAATGAAATTTATCAATATTGTTGGTAAAGACAGAGTTATAGCTGGATCAGACTGTGGTTTTGGCACTTTTGCAGGTTTTGGCAATGTTGACGAAGATATCGTCTATGAAAAATTAAAATCAATGACAACAGCGGCACAAAGGATTTAATGTCAGCTTAATCTTTTTTAAAATTTAAATTTATCCAAATTACTAACATTATGAAATATGCGTTTAAAATATACCAAATAACTTCAAAAATTGATTTAAATTTATCTAAAAAATTTATACTTAAGGAATTTAAAAGTAAAGTAAGTGAGACAAAGATCAAACCAATAGCAATGATAGAATTTTTTCTTTTATGATTTTTATATCTCATAGGATGAATTACTTTAATAGGAATTATCTTTAATGATATTAAAACTACAAGTATGATTAAATTATTCCAAACGTTTAAATCTAAAATCGATAAATAAATAATAATAACATTCCAAATAGAAGGAAATCCTATATACAAATAATTTTGCGTCATTATTTTTAAATAAGAAAAAGAAAATAAAGAAATACTTAATATTATTATCGGCAAAACAATTATAAATTGTTCAGGCACATAATTGAATTTGTAAATAATTATACACGGTATGAATACGTAGTTTATATAATCGA
>CACMRF010000002.1 GCA_902615995.1 uncultured SAR116 cluster alpha proteobacterium
TAATAAACCCATAAGACACTTCAGTAAAACTGATTTTCCTGAACCAGATTTACCAATTATTACAAGAGATTCCTTTTTTGACAGATGTAAATTTATTTTATTTAAAATAATATTATTTCCAAATGAAACTGATAAATTTCTAACATCAATTAAATTTTTTGTTTTCATGATAATCAAATAAATAATGCTGTAATAAAATAAGTACTAGTTAAAATCAGTGTAGACGCAGTAACAACTGATATAGTAGTTGCTCTCCCCACTCCCTCTGCTCCACCAGAAGCATTAAAGCCAAAATAACAACTAATGATAGAAATAATGATCCCAAATACAAGAGCCTTAATTAATCCTTGAATTAGATCAATTGAATTGAAATTATCTATAGTTGATATCATGTATAAAATAGGATTAAGGTCTAATTTAAAAGTTGCAACTATAAAGCCTCCAAAAACTCCAATTATGTTTCCTACTAATACAAGAAATGGTACTGCTATAATTGATGCTAAAAGTCTTGTTGATATTAGAAATTGCATTGGCCTAGTAGATAAAGTTTCTAAAGCATCAATCTGATTAGAAACTCTCATTGTTGCTATTTCTGCAGCCATTTTTGCTCCAACTCTTCCGCATACCATTAAACCCGCAAGAACAGGACCTAATTCTCTAAGAATAGATGTTAGTACTATTTTTGATATTGTGCTTTCATCATTAAAATTATCAAATCCTGAAAAAGTTTGTAAAGCGAGGACCATTCCTGAAAAAAAAGTTGTCAAACCAACAACTGGTAAAGAATAAAACGCAATATCTAAAAATTGGGATAAAAATTGTTTAAAATAAAAAGGTTTTTTAAATAACCAAAAAAAACTCATAAAAAAAAATAAAGTTATTTTTCCTAAGTTTTCAAATGTACTTAGTGATAGTTTACCAATTAAGTTAAAAAATTTTATCATTTTAAGAATAATTTTTTTTATACATATTTTCTAATAACACGATTTGAAATTAGTGTGAATAATTCATATATACTTATTCCTAAACCACTTTTATTCCATTGAATTAATAATTCTTCATTTATTAATTCTAAATATGAACCAACATTAAGATTTTTTGAGTCAACATCTGTGATATCAACAATCAATGAATCCATTGTTATAGATCCTATGATTCGACAAGATTTTCCATTTATCATTAAACTTATATTCTTTTTTAAAATTCTTAAAATGCCATCAGCATATCCTATGCCAATAGTTGCGAGTTTACTATCACGATCGAGAGTTTCTGTTCTACCATAAGAAACTTTATCACCCTTTTTACCATATCTTATTTGAAGAATGGGAACTTTTAATTTAGCAGGAAAATTTAAATTTTTATTATTAAGTGTTATATTTTTACCATTAGCATCATATCCATAAATACCAATGCCAGGTCTGGTTTGATCAAGTATAAATTTTTTATCTAGCAAAATTCCGCCAGTATTTGATAAACTAATTTTTTTGTTTTTAAAATATGAGTTTATTTTTAATATTTTTTCATATTGTATATAATTAAAATTATCATCTCTATTATTTGAATTTGAAAAGTGTGTCAAAATAAATTCAAAATTGAGAGAAGAAATATAAGAAATATTTTTTAGAATGTGGTCGAGTTCATTTGAATCTAACCCTAATCTATTCATGCCTGTATCTATGTGCAAAATACTTCTTATTTTTGGATATAATTTTTTATAATTAATGAGGTTATTTAATTGATTGAGATTATTAATTACAGGTATTAAATTATTCTTTTTATATTCTTCTGGATGATGAATCATACCTTCTAGAACACCTATTTTAATTTTATCAGACTTTAAACGATTTCTTAATTTGATAGCTTCCTCAATCTGAGCAACGTAAAAAAAGTTACAACCTGACTTGTTTAAACCTGTTGCAACCTCTTCTAAACCAAAACCATATGCATTAGCTTTTACGACTGCTGAGGCTTTAAAATTTGAATGTTTATTTATTTTTTTCCAATTAGAATTAATTTTTTTTAGAGATATTTCTAAAATACATTGCATTTTCAATAATCTTTAGAAGGTCTTTCATTATCTTGAATTAAATCCAAAAATCTTGTGAATTGAGATTCAAATTGAATTTGTATATTTCCAGTTGGGCCATGTCTTTGTTTTGATACAATTATCTCTGCTTTTCCATGAGCTAATTCGCATCTTTCTTCCCAACGTTTAAACCTTTCAGAAAATGTTTCTCTATTTTCATTTTCTTTCTGTACTGGCTGAGCCTTATCTAAATAATATTCTTCTCTATAAACAAACATTACTACATCTGCATCTTGTTCAATAGAACCCGATTCTCTCAAATCCGCTAGAATTGGTCTTTTGTCCTCTCTTTGTTCCACAGCTCTACTCAATTGTGATAGAGCTACAATTGGTAGGTTTAACTCTTTCGCAAGACTTTTAAGTTGTCTTGTTATTGCAGAAACTTCTTGCACTCTGAATTCAGGTCCACGAGAAATTTTAGATTGAATTAGTTGTATGTAATCTATAACTATTAATTTTAATCCCTCAGTTCTTTTTAATCTTCTAGCTCTTGAAGCCATCTGACTAACTGATAAAGCAGGTGTGTCATCAATATAAAAAGGTGTTTCTTGAATAAGGTTTTGAGTTTTAACTATATTAGAAAATTCATTCTCATTTATGTCACCTTTCCTAATCCGATGAGAATCAATTCCAGATTGTTCTGACAAAATTCTTTGTGCTAATTGTTCAGATGACATCTCTAAGGAGAAAAATAAAACAGGTTCCTTATTCTCTAAACTTGATTTTGCTGCTTTAAATGCAATGTTAGTAGCAAGCGCTGTTTTGCCCATAGAAGGTCTACCTGCCAAAACAATTAAATCAGACTTATTTAAGCCTCCTAAAAATCCATTTAATCTTTTAAAGCCAGTATCTACGCCTGGCAATTCTGACCCTCTTTTGTAAGCGTCACTAATTAACTCTGTAGCTAATTTTAGAGTAAATTGAAATTTTTGTGGTCCATTATCAACTTTATCTTTTTCAGCTAAATTAAATAAACTTTCCTCTGCTTTTAGAATTAAATCTTCTGGAGAAGTATCTATTTCTATATTAAGAGAATTTTCTTTAATATCATCAGATATTCTTATTAAGCATCTTCTGAGATAGCAATTTTTAATTTCATTAGCGTAAGAATTTATATTTGAAATTGATAATACGCTACCCTTTAGTTTATTTAAATAATCAGATATATCAATTTTTCTATTCGGGTTTTTATCTCTAAGATAACCTTTTAAAGTAGTTGGATCTGCTAGTTTATTATTATCAAAGAGAATCAGACATGCTTGATATATTTCTTGGTGTAATGGTTCGTAAAGATGATAATCTTTAATCAAATCCATTGTATTTTCTAAGGTGGTATTATCAAAAAGAATTGCGCCTAAAAAACTTTGCTCAGCCTCCAAGTTATAAGGCATAGAACTTATATCGTCAGCATTAATTTTATTGTTATTATTTAAATTTATTAAATTGTAAGAATTTTCTTCAGCGCTCATTTTTAAATATTAGCATATTTATTAATAATCTAAAGATTAAACGTTTAAAATGATAATTTAAGAAGCACCATGATGTAGTTATTTTTTTTCATCTAACTAAAAACTTATTTATCAGCCGCATCACTATTTAATTTTTTTGATTTTTTGTTGAGGCTTGAGTTTCTTTTGATGTATCATCTTCATTTAGTAAACTAACTTCTTGATTTAATTTTTCTGTTTTTTCATCTGTTTTTATTTCATCTGGAACAGGTGATTCTATAGATAATTCTGTTTTATCATCTTCATTTTCAGAATTACTAGTTATAGCTTTTCCAAGTTTTTTTTGAATAGATGCTTCTTCAGATGAACGTGCAACATTAAGTATTATTTCACATGAAACTTCAGGGTGCAAGTTAATCGTAACTTTTTCATATGTTAGATTCTTAACAGATTTATTTAGATCTATTTCATTTTTTAAAATTGAAATATTTTTTTCAGCCAAACTGTTTACTATGTCTTTGGTGCTAACCGACCCAAACAATTGGCCAGAATCACTTGCTGCCCTTATTAATGTTATTTCTTGATTAGAGAGAGTTTTTAATTTTTCTTTTGCTTCTTTTTTTAATTTATCATTCTGAGATTTTATATCAGTTTTTTTCTCTTCAAAATATTTTTTATTCTCTGATGTTGCATATAGAGCTTTTTTATTTGGCACCAAGAAATTTCTAGCATATCCTGATTTCACCTTAACTTCATCACCGATGTCACCAAGTTTTTTTATTTTTTCTAATAAGATTATATTCATATATTATCCTTTATTTAACAACGTATGGCATTAAACCAATATATCTTGCTCTTTTAATTGCTTTGGATAGTTCTCTTTGTTTTTTTGCTGAAACAGCAGATATTCTTGAGGGTATTATTTTACCTCTTTCTGATACAAATTTTGTCAATGTTTTTATATCTTTATAGTCAATTTTATCTTTTGAACCAGAAAATGGGCAAGATTTTCTTTTCTTTAGAAAAGGTCTTCTTACCGCTTCTTTTGTAATTTTCAATTGTGTCATAAATCACCTAAATTGTAATATTAATTTTAATTTCCATTATCGATTGTCTCAACCATTTTTGATTGTTTTCCATCATATTTTTTGATTTTGATTGTCATAAATCGAATAACGTCTTCATGAAGACGCAACTTTCTTTCATATTCTTCTATTTTGTCAGGATGAGTTTCAATGATGAGCATAGTATAATGAGCTTTTTTATTTTTATTTATCTCGTAGGCTAGATTTTTTAAGCCCCAATACTCTTCACCTAATATTTTTCCTTTTTCATTTTCAATATTTTTTTTGAATTCAGATATAATAATATCTAATTGATTTTTTGTAATATCTTGTCTACATATAATTACATTTTCATATAAAGGCATAACTTCTCCTTATGAATATACCAGTTAGTAAAGCCATTAATTCTTAATAACAGCAAGGAGTTTTGTTGGAATATAATATTTTATAAAAATTTTGCAATAATTTATTTTTAATTTAATTTACAATTGGAGGTATTTATGAATATTTTAGCATTTCCTGGTCAAGGATCTCAAAAAATAGGAATGGGAAAAATTTTTTATGAAAACTTTTCTGTTGCAAAAAGTGTGTTTGAAGAGGTTGATGACACTCTAAATATTAAATTAAGTAAATTAATATTTGATGGTGATATAAGTGAATTATCACTTACAAGTAATACTCAACCAGCTTTAATGGCAGTTAGTATTGCAATATTAAGGGTTTTTCTTAAAGAATATAAGATTAATGTTAATCAAAAATTTAAATTTGTTTGCGGTCATTCTTTAGGAGAGTTTACTGCCTTATGTGCTGCTAATGTAATATCTTTAAAGGATACCGCGAAATTATTAAAAATAAGAGGACAATCTATGCAAGAGGCTGTTCCTCACGGTGAAGGTTCAATGGCAGCTTTAATAAGTTCTGATTTTAGCAAATTAGATAGTCTGTTAAATATGGTTAAGAAAATTGGAGTTTGTGAAATAGCAAATCATAATTCTTCTGAACAAATTGTTATTAGTGGTGATACTAAATCTGTACAAGAATTAGTAAAAAATTCTGCTGAATTCTCAATAAAAAGGGCAGTACTACTAAATGTAAGTGCACCTTTTCATTGCAGTTTAATGATGCCAGCACAAATTAAATTGGAAAATGAATTAAAAGAGATAAAATTTAATAATCCTGATCTTCCAATTATATGTAATTATACTGCTATTGCTGAAAATAATCCTCTTAAATTAAAAGAAAATATTATAAATCAAGTTACAAATAAAGTTAGGTGGAAAGAAACAATGGAGTATGCTCTTAATAAAAAGATCGACAAAGTTTTAGAATGTGGTTCAGGCAAAGTTTTGTCTGGATTATTCAAGAGGTTTTCTAAAGATTTCAATGTTTATAATATAGAAACGATAGAAGATTTAAAAAATATTGAAATTTAAAATTAGGAGGTAATATGTTTTCGTTAAAAGATAAAACAGTTTTTTTAACTGGTTCCACCGGAGGTATTGGAAAAGAAATTGCCTTTCAAATGTCTTCATTAGGTGCAAAAATGGTAATAACCGGAACTAATGAGGAAAAACTTAAAGATTTATCGTTAAAATTACCAAATGAAAATGATTACATTGTATCAAATTTAGATAACAGTCAAAACATAGAAAATTTATCAAATCAATTGAGCGAGAGGGGTCATTCAATTGATATTATGATAAACAATGCGGGTGTTACAAGAGATAATTTATTTTTAAGAATGAAAGAGGACGAATGGTCATCTGTAATGAATATTAATTTACATTCTAGCGTTTTTTTAACTCAAAAAATTATTAAAGGAATGATTAAAAGAAAGTCTGGCAGAATTTTATTTATTACTTCAATAATTGGTCATTCAGGTAATCCTGGCCAATCTAATTACTCAGCTTCAAAAGCAGGACTTGCAGCTTTTTCAAAATCTATAGCATCTGAGGTGGCTAGCAGAGGAATAACAGTTAACTGTATTGCTCCAGGATTTATAAAAACACCAATGACTGACAAATTATCTGAAGATCAACAAAATCAGATTCTTAAAAATATTCCTGCTTCTAGATTTGGATTGCCAAGTGATGTTGCGTCTGCATGTGTATATTTGTCTAGTGATGAGGCAAGTTTTGTAACAGGTTCCACAATTCATGTGAATGGTGGAATGGGTATGTTTTAAAAATTAAATTATCTTCTTGGCATAATTTATCAAATATGTTACAGCAAAATCTTTAATATAGTGAGGATACAAATGAGTGACATTGAAAATAGAGTTAAAAAAATTGTAGTGGAACATCTTGGCATTGATGAGAATAAAGTTGTTGAGACAGCAAGTTTTATTGATGATCTAGGTGCGGATAGTCTTGATACAGTTGAGCTTGTAATGGCTTTCGAAGAAGAATTTGATTGCGAGATACCTGATGACGCTGCCGAAAAAATTCAAACTGTTAAAGATGCAATTGATTTTTTAAAAGAGAACTCAAAATAATTTTTAATGCGTGAAGTAGTTGTAACCGGCTTAGGTCTTGTAACACCTCTAGGTCTTGGTCATAAAGTTAATTGGAAAAGGTTAATAAACGGATATAGTGGTATCAGAAAAATTGAATCTTTCTATACTGATGATTTATCTTGTAAAATTGCTGGTCAAGTTCCTAATATTTCAAACGATTTAGAAGGTGGTCTAAATATTAATGATTGGATTGATACTAAAGATCTTAGAAGAATTGACAGATTTATAGCTTATGGATTAATTGCTGCACAAATGGCAATAGAAGATTCCATGTGGGTACCTTCTAATCTTGATGAAAATGAAAAAACAGGTGTCTTAGTTGGTTCTGGAATTGGTGGTCTGGAAACAATTGCTAACACAACTGAGATTTTAAACACTAAAGGAGCCAGAAAGATAAGTCCCTTTTTTATACCCTCAGCATTGATAAATTTGATATCTGGACAGATTAGTATCAAATATAATTTTAAAGGTCCTAATCATTCAGTAGTAACAGCGTGCTCTACTGGTGCACATGCTATAGGTGATGCTGCTAAAATTATAGAGAGTGGTAAAGCTAATGTTATGATTGCTGGAGGATCTGAAGCTGCTTGTTGTAGGATAGGTATGGCAGGTTTTGCCGCTGCTAAGGCTTTAAGTTCTAATTTTAATAACAATCCTCAGGAAGCATCTAGGCCATGGGATCGAGACAGAGATGGTTTTGTAATGGGTGAAGGATCAGGTATTGTAGTACTTGAAGAAAAAGAGCATGCCATAAATAGAGATGCTAAAATTTATGCTAAAATAAAAGGTTATGGCCTTTCTGGTGACGCTTATCATATCACAGCACCTTCATCAGATGGTGATGGTGGTTTTAGAGCAATGAGTTCAGCTTTGCATGAAGCTCAATTAAATGCAAATGATATTGATTATATAAATGCTCATGGAACTTCTACTCCATTAGGTGATATGATTGAATTAAAAGCTATTAAAAGGTTGTTTGCATCTAATCTAAATAGTTTGTCAATAAGTTCTACAAAATCTATGACAGGACATCTACTTGGAGCTGCTGGAGCTGTGGAAGCAATTTTTTCAATTTTAGCTATTCAAAATCAAGAAGTCCCTCCAACTATAAATTTAAATACTCCTGATGAGGGCACTTCCGAATTTGATCTTGTGCCAAATAAATCCAAAAAGAAAAACATTAAAAATATTCTATCGAATTCATTTGGATTTGGTGGAACTAATGCAAGCTTAATTTTTGGTAGCATTGATTAAAAATTTTAAATTTTTTTTATTTTTAGTAATAATAATTTGCTCTTGTTTTTATTTAATTGGAAGCTTTATAAATTCAATTTTTACTAAACCAATCTCTAATAATGATAGGTTAATTGTTATTAAAAAAAATATTAACGAAGCTACTTTTTTAAATTATTTAAAAAATAAAGAAATTAAAGTTTCAAAAATTAAATGGCATATTTCGAAACTTTTTCTAAAAGATAAGTTTGTATTAAAGCACGGCGAGTTTTTAATTGCTAAAAGTGACTCATTAATTGACATTCTTGAAAAGATTAATAAGAACATTGTAAATTATAGAAAATTTACACTTATAGAAGGAACAAATGCTAAAGAATTAAAAAATAAATTAATTCAAACTCCAGGTTTATTTGGGAAAATTCCTTATCTTGGTGAAGGTAAATTTAAACCAGACACCTATCTCTATAAGTGGGGAGATAGCAAATCCTCTCTATTAAAAAAAATGGAGATTGAACAAAATAAAATCATTGAATCTCACTGGGAAAAAAGAAAAAGGAATAAATTTATTAAATCAAAATTTGATGTATTAATATTAGCTTCTATAATTGAAAAAGAAGGAAAAAAAAGTGAAGAATTAAAAAACATTTCAAGTGTTTTCTTGAATAGATTAGATAAAAACATGAAATTACAGTCTGATGTTACAGTTGCTTATGCTTTAAATAAAAAAGGAAATAATTTAAATACTTTAGATTTAAAATCAAAGAATTATTTCAATACTTATCGTTATAAAGGGTTACCACCAACACCTATTTGTTACCCTGGAGAAAAAGCAATTTTAGCTGTATTATATCCCAATAACACAGACCATTTATATTTTGTTTCTGATGGTAAAGGAGGGCATAGGTTTTCAAAAAGTTTTTCAGAGCATAAAAAAAATATTAAATTATGGGTAAAGGATCTAAAAAATCATGGTAAAAATTAAAAATGAAGGTGTTTTATTAGTTATATCCTCTCCTTCGGGTACTGGGAAAACAACAATTTGTAAAAAATTACTTGAGTATGATAAAAATATCCATCTTTCTGTATCTGTAACAACCAGAAAAAAACGTAAAAACGAAGTAGAAGGAATAGATTACTATTTTAGATCAAAAAAAGATTTTTTAAATTTGAAGTCTAAAAACTCTTTTATAGAAAATGCATTTGTTTTTGAAAATTATTATGGAACATTAAAATCTGAAGTTTTAGAACAGTTGGAAAATGGTATTGATGTCCTTATTGATATTGATTGGCAAGGTACAAGACAAATTACTCAAGCTATGAAAGGGAATTTAATTAAAATATTTCTATTACCTCCAAGTATTAACGAATTAAAAAAAAGACTAAGTAAAAGAAATAGTGATAGTGTTAAAGAAATAAATTTTAGAATGTCTCAAGCACTTAAGGAAATAAAACATTTTGATGAATATGACTATGTTTTGGTCAATGATAATTTAGATAATACTTTTCAAAAAATTGTAAAAATTATAGAGGCTGAAAGGTTGAAATTATCTAAACAACTTTGTTTATCTGATTTTGTAAAAAAGTTAAATTTAACTTAGTGTTTTCTCAAAGCAAATTCTATCTTACAAAAATCTTCTAAAGTCAAATTTTCAGGTCTGATATTTGGGTCTACATTTATTGAATTTAAAAATGAAGACCCTCCCTCTTTTTTAAATATTGTTCTAAGCATTTTTCTTTTTTTTGCAAAAACAAATTTTGTTAATTCTTCCATTTTTTCAAAACTGAAATTATATTTTTGGTTCTCATATGGAACAAATTGAACTAAGCTAGATTGAACTTTTGGTTTTGGGAAAAATGCAGTGTCAGGTATATCAAATAAAATCTTTGTTTTGGTTTTAAGTTGAGTTATTACAGATAGTCTACTATAAGGCTTTGATCCTGGTTTAGCTATTATTCTGTTTGCAACTTCTTTTTGAAACATCATTGTCAATTTACTAAATTGGCTTGAGTTTTTTAATAAATTAATCAGAATTTTTGTGCTAATATTATAAGGAAGATTTGCAATAACTTCCCTTGAACCACTTCCTAATTTCCAAATTGGCAAATTTAAAGCATCTTTGTTAAAAATTTCGATACAATTATTTTTTTCTTTTAAATTTTCAAGTAACTTTATTAAACTTTTATCTTTTTCTATTAAAATAATTTTATTTACATTTAATTTTAAAATAGATTTTGTCAAAGTTCCTGCTCCTGGACCTATCTCTATTACAGTATTTGAAAGTGGTAAGGAATATTTCACAATTTTATCAGTTATATTCGAATCAAATAAAAAGTTTTGTCCTAATGATTTTTTGAATTTAAAATTATAACTTTTAAGTTGATCTATATTATTTGACATACTTTTTATACACTAGATCTTCAGCTTTTTTGATTGCTAAAATTAAACTGTTTGGGTCAGCTTTTTTCTTACCTGCAATATCTAATGCTGTACCATGGTCAGGAGAAGTTCGAATAAAATCCAACCCGAGTGTTGTATTTATTATATTACCTGAGTATAGAGTTTTTATTGGAATTAAAGCTTGATCATGATACATGCAAACAGCTACATCATACTCTTTAATTTTGTTTTTTTGAAATAACGTGTCTCCTGGAAAAGGGCCTTTAACATTTAAACCTAATTTTTCTAATTTTCTAATTGCAGGGCAAATCAGAGTTAATTCTTCTTTGCCAATCTTACCACCATCTCCAGAATGTGGGTTCAAGCCTGAAATATAAATTTTAGGGTTTTTAATTTTATACATATTTATTAATTCATTATTAAGAATATTAATTTTTTCAATTATCATTTTTATATTTAATTTGTTGGATACAGAGCTTATTGGAATATGTGTGGTTAATGGAACAACTCGAAGTCTTTCTGATTCTAACATCATTATTGGTTTTTTATTAAATTTTGACAAGTGTCCAAGATATTCAGTATGTCCATTAAATTTAAAATTACTAGATTTCATTATAAATTTATTTATTGGATTTGTTACTACAGCATTAGCTTTTTTTTGAAGTAAAAAATCAACTGACATTTTAATAGATTTTAAAACAAAATTGGAATTTTTTTTATTTAAAGTTCCTGGAATTGTATCTTCATTTAATTTTATAGGAATAATATTTATAAAATCATTTTTATAATCTTTAAAATTAAGTTTTTTGTCTAAAATATTTAATTCAACTGATTTGTTCAGATTTTTTAATTCGTTTTTAATTAAGCTTGGGTCAGTAATTAATATTAACTCAGAATTACTTTTTTTTTTTAGTTTTTTAATTGCTTTAATCGTGATTTCAGAAGAAATGCTTGCTGGTTCGCCAGCTGTAATTAATATTCTTTTTTTAATTAAGTTCATTAACTTTTATTTTTATATCAATAATAGCATCTTTTTTTAAAATCTTTAAAATTTTATTTGTTAAAACATCTACTTTTTGAATTAATAGTTTCTCATCATACATGTTTTGAGATTTTATTTTTTTATTAATATTTTTTTTACTACATATATAAAATTGAATATTTTCTTTATTAAAAACAATCGGATCTGTAAATTGTTTTTCATTTGTTTTTTCTACCATTAACAATATTTTTTCACTAAAGTTAGTCAAATTAACTTTTTGAAAACTTAAATTAAAAATTTTTAATTCGCCAAGTTTTGTATAAATATCCTTACAACTCAATTTTGAATATTTCTCATTAAATTCTTTTAAATTAATTATATTTTTTTTCGAATTTAAATAACTTAGTTTTATAAAATCAATAAATTGTTCTCTACTACTTAGTTGACCATTTTCTCTTTTGCCGATTATTCTAAGATAGTTAAGATTATCATGAAATTTTTCTTTTATTATTTTACCTTCAGGAAATTGAAAAAGTTTATCAAAAGTATTGGATTTGAAATTATTTCTATTTTGCCATCCAGATCTACCAGCGGAAACTTTAATTAAATTATTTTTTGATAGTATTTTTGATATTTCTTTAAAAGAATAACCTTTATTTGATAAAAAGTTAATTTGTTTATCAATTGAATTTATTATTTTAATATTTTTTTTATCAATTCTAACTATTATTTGTTCAAGATCTATTTCATGATTTTTATTTTTTGAAATTTTGCTGATTTCTTCTAAATAGTCATCATACTCTTTTTCGAACATTCGACCTATTAAATATTTTTTTATAATTTCAATCTGTACATTTGAAATAACCACAGATTTTGAGAGATTATTTTTCTTTAAATAATTTTCAAATACTTCAATTGAATTATTATTTCTTTCTAAAAGATATTTATAGGCATCTTTTTTTGTTAGTACTAAAATATTTTTATTAAATTCTTTAGCTTTTTTAATTAAAAGATTTTCAGATATTAGACTTTCTAAAGATAATTCAAAATATTTATTTATGTTTTTATAGTCATTATTTTTAGTTCTTAAAAAATGTATTAACTTTGCTTTTTCCTTTAAATCAAAATAAGTAACGGGAGATCTATCAATTGTCGCTATCACAAAATTTTTTTCAGTTGAATAGACTTTGTTAATCACTCCAAATATAAAAAAAATTAAGATAATCTTTAAATTAAAAATGATATTAACCCTATTTTTTAATTTCATCAAAAGCAACCACTAAGTAACACCCAATAAAAAAACTTATTCCAACAGGTCCTATCCCTGCAATAAAAGGATTTAATTTCTCTATTGATCCTAAAACATTCATAAAATCTACTGCAAAATAAATGATAAATCCTATTAATATAGTTAAGCACATTATAGTCAAAGGAAATTTTCGGTCATTACTTTTTAAAATTAAAGGTGCACATATTAATATCATTGAAACAATCAACAGAGGTTGAAATAATTCTTTTAATAATTGCGTTAAATGATTTGAATAATTAATACCTAATTTTTTCATCAATAGTATATAATCATACAATTCTAATAAATTCATATTTTCTGCAATTTCTGAAGATAAATTAAAAGTTTTGAATTTATTACTTAATTTTATTGAAAAATTATTAAATGATTTATTATTTATTTTAGGATCAAGATTTTTACCTTTTTGTAGTAGTAAAGTATTTTCATACAATGAAGCAGTATTAGCAATTATTTTATTTATAAAATTATTATTTTTATCAAACTTAAATATTTCTACATTATTCAAAAGATTTTTATTATTGGTAATATTTTGAGCTTTTATGATTAAAAAACCATCATTAGTTTTCTTTCGTATCCATATACCATTTTTTGATAAAGATATACTTTCCTCTACTTTGTGACCAAAATATTTTTTTTCAAGAATTTTATATTTATTATTACTATAGTTTGCTAAAGGATGTAAAAAAATTATAGATAATAAACCTAGAATTAAAACTAGTATACATAAAGGAAAAATAGTTTTTTTAAGAGAGATCCCTATTGTTCTTACTATAACAAAATAATTATTTTGCCTCCATTTTATAAAAGTCATAACAGATGATATTAGTATTGAAATTGGTAAAATATTTTTTATTGTGGAAGGTGATTTCAAAAAAGATAAATATATTAAAATCGAAATAAAGTTATCATTATTATAATTAAAATTAACTTTTTCACTTGCCCGTCTATATATCTCAATAAAATCAACAAGAAAAACAAGAAGTAAAAAAATTATTAAAACTAAAATAATATTTTTTAAGTATATTTTAATCAAATACGAAAAAAGCACTTTTGGAAATAGATTACTATAATCCATCTTTAACTTTCTTGAAATTTAAATATAAAAAATTCTCATATTTTATAGATACAAAACACATTATAATTAATAAAAGTGGTATAGTATAAAATATATATGTAAACTCTTCAAATTTAGAAATAATGTTTTTCATAGAGAATAAGATTATTTGGATTAAAAAAACTGAACTAATTATTATAATTTTTTTGAAAATGTTGTCGTATCTTGAATGTTGGATTCTTAAAAAAAAAGACAGAAATATCATGGAAAAAATTATGGGTGTTAAACTAAATACATTTCTTGAGTGAGCTTCAGCCAAGTAAATCCCACGAGATTTTGGATTTGAATTAGACATTTTAACCAACTCAAAATATGTAAATTCTTTTAAATCTATAACACGATTTGATCTTGCATTTTTTTTTGTATTTTTACTGTTAAATGAAATATAATCTTCATTAAAATTTATTATTAATGGGTTTGTTTTTTGTTTCGAAATAATTTTAATTCCATCAATTAATTTTATTTTAATATTATTTTTTTCTTTAATAAATAAAGCTTTTTTAGCAAAAATATCTACAGTTTTTTGTTTAGAGGAATAATCTTTAATAAAAAGTTTGTCCAATTCATTTCCATTGATGGTTTTTGCAAAAAAAGTTTTTTTATCAATGTGAAAAAATGTATTTTCATTAAATAAAATTTGAGGTTTCATATACCTTAAATTATCTTCATAGTTTTTATAAAATGAATAACTTTTTGGAAGTAAAAAATGAAAGTTCAAAAATAAAACCGTACTCAAGATCATTCCTAGAACAAAAATAGGATAGGAAAGTTGAAGTGAATTGAGGCCTGCTGATTTCATTGCTATAAGCTCTCTATCATTTTCTAATTTTATAAAGGTAATAAATACTCCAAAAAAAAACCCGAAAGATACGCTTATTGAAAGCCACGCAGGCATGCTAAAAATAGATAATTGAAAAAAATCAATAATAGTACCTCCTTTTTCAAATAAAAACTTTATTGATCTAAATGATTGACTTACCCAAACAAGTCCAATAATTACTAGAAATGATATTAATGTATTTAATATTGACATTTTAAAAATGTATTTAAAAATACGCATGATGTAATTTAGCATTATTTTAATCTAAGTAATAGGAAAGAGTTATGATACAAGCTAGTAATTTGAAAATTGATTTTAAAAAAATTAGTTCAAAACAGAGTTTAAAAAAAAATGAAATAAATATTTTGTTTTTAGACAATTTAAATGAAATAAAATTTAGACCAATTTGGTTGAATAATGAAATTGAAAAATTTCTAGTTAATAATTCCAAAACTAGAAAAATAAAAAAACCATATTTATTTGAAACTCAATTTGGTTTATTTTTAATAATTCCCTATTTAAGTAACTCTAATGATTACAGTCTAGAAATTGAAAATCAAGGTGGTTTAATTTTTGATAAAATAATTTCTGATTTTTATGATCATATTAATTTTTATATAGATGATGAATTTTATTCCGCAAACTTATTAAGAGGATTTTATTTAAAATCTTATAAGTTTGAAAATTACAAATCCAACGCGAAACTACGTAAAATGAAAAATGTAGTAATCATATCTCAAAATTACTTAAAAATTAAATCCAGATTTGAGTTTAATTTAAATCTTATTAAAGGCGTTTTTTTTGCAAGAGATTTGGTTTGGAAACCCGCAAATATACTTTTTCCTAAATCTTTTTCAGAAGAGTGTAAGAAATTAAAAAAGTTTGGTGTCAAAGTTCAAATTTTAAATGAAAGAAATTTAAAAAAAATAGGAATGACATCACTTCTTGCTGTTGGTCAGGGTTCCAGACAAGAAAGTCATGTAGTTGTAATGGAATGGAATGGTGGAAAAAAAAATGAGAAACCATTAACAATTGTTGGTAAGGGAGTATGCTTTGATTCAGGTGGCTTATCTCTTAAGCCTGCAAAATCAATGGAAGATATGAAATGGGATATGGGTGGTGCTGCAACTGTAACTGGTTTAATTGAAGCCATTTCAAGAAATAAAATTAAAAAAAATGTAGTTGGAATTATAGGTCTAGTAGAAAACATGCCTGATGGAAACGCCCAAAGACCGGGCGATGTTATAAAATCATTTTCAGGGAAGACTATTGAGGTTTTAAATACAGACGCAGAAGGTAGGTTGGTTCTAGCAGATTTGTTATCATGGGCTGAAAAAAATCTTAATCCTGCATTCATGATAGACTTAGCAACATTAACAGGTGCGATGATAGTGTCCTTAGGAAAAGTAAGAGCTGGATTATTTTGTAATGACAAAAAGCTGGCAAAAATAATTGAAGAATCTGGAGAAAAAACTGGAGATAAAGTTTGGTCTATGCCATTGGATGAAGAGTACGATAAAATGATTAATACTGAGATTGCTGATATGAAAAATATTGGTGGGTTGGGAGCTGGGTCAATAACTGCAGCATGTTTTTTAAAAAGACATATTAAAAATACACCCTGGGCTCACCTTGATATTGCGGGAGTAACTTGGCTAAATAATTCGACCAAAACATCTCCTTCTGGTGCATCTGGATGGGGTGTTAAATTGTTATTTGAATTAATAAGAAATTTTGATTATAAGAACTAAATTAGGAGAATTTATGTCTATTGAAAAAACACTATCAATAATCAAACCAGATGCAACTGCTAGAAATATTACAGGACAAGTAAATTCTATTATCGAAAAATCTGGTCTAAAAATAATTGCACAAAAAAGAATTAAATTGACAAAAGATGTTGCCAGTAAATTTTATGAGGTTCATAAGGATAGGCCTTTTTATCAAGACCTAGTTTCCTTTATGGTATCTGGTCCAGTTGTAGTACAAGTATTACAAGGAAATAATGCTGTTGCTCTTTATAGGCAAGTAATGGGCTCAACAAACCCAGAAGAAGCAGAGGAAGGAACTATTAGGAAAGAATTTGCTCAGAGTATTGAAGCTAATTCAGTTCATGGATCTGATTCTTTAGAAAATGCACAAAAAGAGATCTCATTCTTTTTTGCTGAAACTGAGTTGTTTGAAAGTTAAACTAAAAAAAATGCAAGTAATGCAATTATCACACTAATAGCTATGCATGAATATAAAGTGAATTTTAAAAAACCTTCATAAAATCGTTGGTTATCTTTAGTATGTTTGTCTAGTTTGTTAGTCATGTAAATCTCTTTTAATATGAAAATATTATTTCTTTATTATTACGTAACTTATTACTAGTAAAATTATCTTTTTTAAATATAAAAGTCCAAATATATTTTCTAATTACTTCTGGATAAAACATGTTTTCATATTTTTTTATATTATCTCTCAAAAAAACTATATCGTCATGTTTAACTGGAATGGCGAATTGTCCCAAAATTTTGCCAGAATCAAGTTTTTCATTTACGATATGAACAGTAGATCCATGAATTTTAATACCATTGAATAAAATTTTTTTATGTGTATTTAGACCAGGGAATAGTGGTAGGATTGATGGATGTATGTTGAGAATTTTGTTTTTCCATTTTGATACAAACTTTGGTGACAAAATTCTCATAAAACCTGCTAAACAAATTAAATCAATTTTTTTTTTAATTAATTCTTGATGAACAACTATTTCAAATTTTTCAATATTTAAATTTGAAATTAATTTTGTTTCATAATTCAAGCTTTTTGCTAATTCAAAGGCAGGACAAATTTTATTACATATAACTAGTTGTAATTTTCCAGGAAAACACTTATCCATTGAAGCATTATGAATAGCTAATAGGTTACTTCCTAATCCCGAAGCAAAAACAGATAAATTAGCTTTATTCATAATTTAAAATTATAACAGAATTTTGATTTACTTCTTTTTTTTGCATTTTACCAACTATCCAAGAGTTAAAATTAAGAAACTTTAAATGATTGAGCAGTTTTGAAGAATTTTTTTTATCTACGTAAACTAATAATCCAATGCCACAATTAAATGTTTTAAATAATTCGTACCAATCAAGATTTGCTTTTTCTTTAATCCACAAAAATAAAGGATCAATCTTAAATGTAGAACAATCTATTATTAATGATAGATCTTTTCCATAAGATCTTTTTGGATTCTCAATTAATCCGCCACCTGTAATATGTGATATGCCATGAAATTTTAAATTTTTTGGTTTTTTCTTAATTAAATCGGTATAAATATAGGTTGGTTTTAAAAGTGTTTCAGCAATATTTTTATCATTATTAAAATCAAATTTATCATTAATTATATCTATTGAGTGGTGATCAATTAATTTTCTAATTAAAGAATATCCATTTGAATGAATTCCATTACTTTCAATTGCAATAACTAAGTCGTCTTCCTTTACAAGAGAGGGCATTAAAATTTCATTTCTTTCAACTGCACCTATAGAAAAACCTGCTATATCAAAATTATTTTTTAAATAATGCCCTGGCATTTCCGCTGTTTCTCCGCCTACTAGTGCACAATTAGAAATTATACATCCTCGAATAATACTTTTTATAATTGCTTTAATCTGTTTTTCATCTAATTTTCCAACTGCTATATAATCTAAAAAAAAATGAGGCAGGCCTCCCTGTGCCAGAATATCATTCACGCACATAGCAACTAAATCGATGCCAATATTATCAAAATTTTGAGCCTCAATCGCTAGTTTAAGTTTAGTTCCAACTCCATCAGTAGCAGACAATAACAAAGGATCATTATATCCAAGTTTGTTTATATCTAGTATACTAGAAAAACTTCCAAAATTATCAATCACAGCATCATTAAATGTACTAAAAATTTCTTTCTTTAAATCTTTTAATATTATTTCAAATTTATCAATATCAACGCCTGATTCTTTATATGTTATTGATTTGCTTTTATTATTTTTTTTTTTCATAATCGTGATTAATTAATTTTAATAGTTAATATAAATATAAAAGATGATATAAATTATTATTTACTTTATTAACATGACATTTGAATTCAACTCAAAACTTTTTTTCGTAAAAATAATTTTTCTTTTTCTTTTTGTACTTCAGTTTGAAGTCATCGCATCTTCGAAATTAGATTGTAAAGAAAAAGCTTTTTATGTAAATAATGTGATTTCAGACGCAGTACATCAAAATTTAACAAAAGCAAAATCCAAAGCTGAAGAAAAAGGCAGATTAATGGCTTTTAATCAATTACTTAATAGACTTACTTTAAGAAAGCAAATTAAAGATTCTTATAAAATTGATTTAAACAAAATGATTAATTTTATTAAGGTTAATAATGAAGCTAATAGTACCAATCGATTTTTAGGAAGTTTTGATTTTTGTTTCAATAGAGATGAAGTTGTTAGATTTTTTAAAAAAGAAAATTTAAACTTTGCAGAAGTGTTTAGCTTACCTATATCCATATTCCCAATATATGAGGGGCCAAGTGGATTTGTTTTTTTGGACGAAAAGGATACATGGTACAAATTATGGAAAAATTTTTTAAACACAAATGATAGTTTACTTAAATTTAAACTATCCACCGGAAATTTAACATTAAAAAGAAGTATTAAAGGTAAAGATATAATAAATTCAAATAAAAATGTTTTAAAAAAAATAATAGAAAATGATTCAACAAAAAGAATTTTAGTAGTTATTTTGGAACCAAAGTTAGGACGGTTTGGAAAGTATCTATTAAAAATTTCAGGCAAGCTTTACAATGAAACTGGTGAATTTGATCAAACAATTTTTTCTAAATCTAGAAATTATGAAAACTTTAAGTCGATTACTATTTTAAATAAAGATTTGCTTTTAAGTGATATTAGTGAATTGGTATACGTATTTGAAGAGAGTTGGAAAAAAAATAATTTTTTTAATGAAGGGTTAATCACTTTTGTAGATGTATATATTCCAATTCAAAGAATGCAAGATTGGTCAAACTCTTTGCTACTTTTAAACACTCTACCTTACATGAAAAAAATAAATATTATTGGCTTAAGAGGAGACGTTGGTAAAGTAAGTCTTGGATTTCAAGGAAAGAATAATACTTTTTTTAATATTTTGAATGAAAAAGGTTATAAATTAAAACAAGTTAATGATGAATTTATTTTAATAAAAAAATGATAGCATTTGAAGAAAATAAAAAAAATATTTTTTTGATCACTTGTTTGACGATATTAACTTTGACAATTTTTGTATTTTATAAAATAACTTATCCATTTGTTTTAGCTTTTATATTAGCATATCTTTTGGGTCCAATAAATTATAGACTTAGTTCATTTATGCCTAATGCAATTTCGAGTTTTGTTGCATTGTTAATTTTTGTTATAATTGTATTTTTAATTTTATCTCTGGCAATTCCTATTATTTTAGTTCAATTTGAAAAGATAACAATTAGTGCACCTAAATATATAAATTATTTTAACGAGACAATTTCACCTTATTTTAAATCTATTTTTGGCCAGAAACAAGTTAATGAAGAAGATCTATTTAAACTTTTAAAATTATTTTTCATTAAAATTGGTGATGCAGGGTATAATTTTTTTAAGGGAGGTCTTTTAATATTAAACAGTCTCTTTGATATCTTTTTAATTTTAATTATAACATTTTATATGTTACTAGATATGAAAAATATTAGAATTTTTTTTAAAAACATAACAAAAAATTCAAGCTTTAGTTTTTTTTCAATTATTTTAGATGAGATAAATTTAACTTTATCTAAATATATCAGAGGACAAATTTCCGTTTGTTTATGTTTATCAATTTTTTATTCACTAATTTTAAATTTTATATCACTTGAATTTGGGTTTATTCTAGGATTATTTATAGGTCTGATATCTTTTATACCTTACATTGGTGCTTTTTTTGGGTGTTTTTTGGCATTAATATTAGGTCTAGTTCAATTTGGATATGGTTTTGAATTATTAATTATATTAACAACTTTTATTATTGGTCAATTATTAGAAAGTTATTTTTTGACACCTAAACTTGTTGGCGAAGCAGTTAATTTAAATCCAATATGGATCATTTTTTCACTTTCAGTTGGAGGTGGTTTTTTCGGATTTATAGGTATTTTAATGGCTATTCCTGTTGCAGCTATAATAGGCGTAATTGCACGTTATTATTTTAATTTTATTTTTGATGACTCAAAAAATGGAAAAAAATTTAATTAAACAATTAGCATTACCTTTATCTTTTAGAAACGTTAAAAATCATTCTAATTTTATTTTAAATAAGGTTAATGAAGTGGCATTATCTTTAATTGATGAATTTAAGGATATTAAACAATTTAAACAAAAATTTAATTTTCCAGTATTAATTCTTTATGGGCCTTCAGGTTCTGGAAAAACACATTTAGCATATATTTATAAAGAAATCACAGATGCTAAATTTATCAAAAAAATAAGTAATATAAATTTAGATGAAGCTAAATCAGGCAAATCATTTATTTTTGACGATTTTGATAGAATTAAAAGTTTAAATGAAAATCTTTTTATTCATTTTTTTAATGAAATTTTTGTAAATTTAGGGTCTTTATTAATTACAACTTCAAAACCACCTAATGAAATCAATTTTAGCTTAAGTGATCTAGAATCAAGGATTAAATCTTGCATAAGTGCAAAAATAGAGTTGCCAGATGATGATTTTTTATTTTCAATTCTTATAAAAGAATTAAGTGACAAAAAGATTTTTTTAAATGATAAGCACTGTCTATATATTATCAAAAGAATTAAAAGAAACTATAAATCTATTTCTCTTTTCGCAGAAACTTTGGATATAATGTCTCTTGAAAAAAAAACCAAAATCACATTAAAGCAAATTAAAGAAGTATTAAATATTATAAAAGCTTAATTTAATTTTTTTTTAAAAAGATTTTTTTTTCATTAGAAACAATTTTAAGTTCATTATTAAAAAATTTTTTTATTTTTTCTCCAAACACTTCATTACGCCAAGATTTAAATAATCTGGAGTTTTTATTATTTTTAAAGTTTAACTTTTCTAAATCTGATGTTGTAGCTATTAAATTTGGACTAACATTTAATTCATTAGAAATTAATTTAAGAATAATTTTTAAAATACTTAGTAATTCAAAATTACTCTTTAAAAGTTTAGATTTCTTTTCTAATAATGTATCAGAATTGTTGGATAAAATTTTATCAAGTACTATTAAATCTTTTTTTTCTAATTTATATTTGATACTGAGTGAATTTAAATTATTTGGATTTTTTATTAATATAACTAGATCTTTGTCACTAAATATTAATTTTCGGCTAATATTTAAAGTTATACACTTTTCCTCTCTCCATTCAAAAATTTTTTGTAACTTAAATAAGTTCAAGTGTTTTGTTTTAGACGGATAAATATTTTTCCAATAGTTTTCTGGAGAATTAAGATAAAGTTTTTTATTAAGAAAAATTTTGGACTCTTCTAATGCCCAATCAAATCTATTTTTACTTTTTAATTTTTGTTCTAACTTAAAATATATTTTTCTCAAGTAATAGACATCATTCAGAGCATAATTAAGCTGATTTTCATTAATAGGTCTTAAAGTCCAATCATAATATTGAAAAGTTTTATCTAATTTTATTTTTAATATTTTTAAAACTATTTTTTCATAACTTATTTGATATTCTTGACTTATAAAAGAATATGCTATTTGTGTATCGAATATATTGTTGGGTAAAGACCCAAATAAATTAAAAAAAATTTCTATATCTTGTCTGGGTGAATGAAAAATCTTAAGGATATTTTTATTTCTTAGAATTTTTTTTAAAAGTGGTAAATTTGAAATTTTATTTGGGTCTATTGCATAAGACCCTGTTGAAGTTCCAATTTGCAACAGGCACAATTGAGGATAAAAGGTTTTGTTTCTTACAAACTCGGTATCAATAGATATAAAATTTTCATCTAGACAAGAATTAATTAATTTCCTAAAAGAATTATCACAATTAATTAAATTTTTTTCAGAAAACATATGAACATTTTAATTTAAATTATTTAGTGTATTTGTTATTTTAATTTATGACTAATTTTAATATACATGGTTTAATATCGATTTTTATTTCATTTTTATATGTAAATACAAGTCTATCGTCAACTATTGTCTCACATAAAGCTTATTATGATTTAGAATTTTTAACAAACAAAACGCAATCAATAGTAGAAGGAGGAAGTGGGAAGTCATCTTTTTTACTTGAAAAACAATGTAAGGGTTGGGCTTTAAAAGAAACTTTTGCAATTACTTTTAATTTAAATAATAAAAAAAAATCAAAGAATTTCTCAATTTTTAGTTCATTTGAGGATTTTACAGCAAAAAAATTTAGTTTTGAACATTTAGATAAAAACGATTTTGAAAAAGAAATGTTTTACTCAGGTTATGTGCAAAAAAATAAAAAGATATTAGATGGTATAATTTTTGACAAAAATAATGAAAGATTTTCATTTAATGACGATATCTTATTTCCAACTGAACATTTAGAAATTCTTCTTGAAAATGCAAAAAAAAACATAAATTTCAATACAGCAAAAGTTTTTTTTGGAAGTGATAAAGACAATCTTGTGAAAATTGTATCTGCTTTTATTGGGAAAAAAATTAATACTGATGTATCTATTGAAAATGATTTATTAAAAAAACAAGTTTGGCCTATACAATTGTCATTTTATAATCTTAATCAGAAGAGTCCAGACCCTAAAACAAAGGTAATAGCTTATGTTGATGAGAGTGGTATAGCTCATGGCTATACAGTTGATTACGGTAGTTATAAAATGAAAGGTAAGTTAATAAGTATTAAAAAAGTTAGTAAATTAAAATGTTAATTATTTAATTTTGGCTTCTTTAAAAATAACGTGCTTTTTAGCTTTAGGATCGTATTTTTTAAATTCCATTTTTTCAGGATGATTTCGAGGATTTTTTTTTGTTACATAATAAAATCCAGTGTCAGCTGTGCTTACAAGTTTGATTTGTATAGATGCAGGTTTAGCCATAATTTCTCCTAACTCTTAATTATGTCTATTTATTTAGTTTGTCAACATCAAAGATGATTATAAATGTTTGCAGTATTCTAACAATATTTTACCTTTTAAAATATCTGTTTCTTTAATATTAACTAATAATGACATTCCAATTTTAAAAAAATTTGATTTACCTTTTAAAAACTCTTTTTTTTCATTAAATATATAATTATCTCTAGGCAGCAACCTTTTTGGAATAAAACCTTCACTTTTATGATTATCAAATTTTACAAATATACCAAAACTTTTTACTGATATTACTTCACCAGCAAAAGTTTTATCATTTTTACTAGAATAAATTAAAGCTATGTATCTATCGATAGTATTTCTTTCTGCAATTATAGCCTTTCTTTCAGTACTCGAAATATGTGAACATGTTTCATTTAAATTATTTTTATGAGCTTGATTAATTTCATTATTTTCTAAAATTTGAGTTAATTTTCTATGAACTATTAAATCTGAATATCTTCTTATCGGTGAAGTAAAATGAACATAATTTTTTAGTGATAAACCAAAATGTCCTTTATTTTCACTGTGATATCTAGCTTGGGATTGAGCTCTTAAAATTAATTCATTAATTTTTATAAAATCTTTACTATTAGATGATTGCTCAATTATTTTGTTAAATAAATTGCCTGTTACATTATTATTTTTTAGTAATTTATCATAAGGCGAACCAATACAATTAATCAAAGACAAAATTTTTTCTGGTTTAGGTCTTTCGTGAATTCTATAAGGGTTATCGGAGCTATATTTTTGAAGTTCTTCTGCGGCACATTCATTTGCAAGTATCATGAACTCTTCAATTATTTGATGACTTTCAAGTTGTTTGCTTTTTTCGACTGCTAAAGGAGACCCTTTTTTATCAAATAAAATCTTTGTATCACTTATTTTTAAATCAAGTGCTCCACGAGTTGAACTTTTATATTTTAGTTTTTTATAAACCTGGTATAGATTTTTGACATTTAACAATATTTTTTCGTTTATATATTTATTTTTTTTAAATTTTGTTTTGATTAAATTATTAACATCATTATAGGTAAATCTTTTAGCTGACTTGATAGTTGATTTAAAGAACTTGTGTGATAATTTATTACCTTCTGAATCAAGAATAATTTCAACAGATAAAGCTAAACGAAGTTTGTTTTCTTTAAGAGAACAAAGGTCATTTGACAGTTTCTCGGGTAACATTGGTATTACAAAGTTTGGAAAATAAATAGAATTACCTCTTTCTTTAGCATGAGTATCTAAATTTGAGTTTTCTTGAACATAGTGAGAAACATCAGCAATACTTACTATAACTTTCCATTTATTGCTTTTGTATTTTTCAACAAAGACAGCATCGTCAAAGTCTTTAGCATCATCGCCATCAATTGTAATTATTGCTAAATTTGTTAAATTAGATCTTTCGTCTATATTAGATATATTAATTTTTTCAACTTCTTTTATCACTTCTGTTGGGAATGTATCAATTATGTTTAATTCATTTATTTCAAGCATTGGAAAAAAATTATTGGAGTTAAATCCTCTATAAACTCTTTCTAACTTACATGTTTTCAAATTTTTAAAATTTGATTTAAATTCTTCACTAGCTTTGAGGATTTCTCCAACATTCAAATTTTCATGAGAATGATCATTTTTCATGAAATAATAATCATTATTGTCAGAAAATAATTTTTTTATTTTTATGAATTTAGATGAAATTTCATTTACTTGTGCAAAAAAAGATTTTGGAACATAGATTTTTTTTAGAATTTTTGTATTAATTATTCTTTTTTTTTTATATTTAATTAATGAAGATACAGTATCACCAATTTTAATGACGGGGTTTTGTTTGTTGTAAGGTATAAAGACTTCAGAGTTTCTTAACTTTTTGTCAATTATCTTAGCAGTAGTATTTCCGTCTGAATCAATATCTAAGATTTTGAGCAAATAATTTTTAATCATATCAAAATTATTTTCTTTTCTTTGTTCTCAACTCTTTTTTGTTAATTAATTCCAGAGCTTCATCAAGAGTAATTTCGTCTAAATTCATGGTTTTAGGCAAAGTTGCTCTTGTCTTTTTATACTCAACATAAGGACCATACCTTCCTTTTTTTGCCAGCACCTCTCCGTCATTATTTGGATGTTTTCCAAGACTTCTTCCTCCAGGAGATTTTTCAGAAATTAATACAACTGAATGATTTAAACCTATAGTTAAAACAGTTTCATCATTTGGTAGACTAACTGAATTAACATCATATTTTAAGTAAGGTCCGTATCTTCCAATATTAGCAGTAATTTCTTTATTAGTTTCAGGATGGTTGCCAATAACTCTTGGTAACGATAGGAGTAAAAGAGCCTTTTCAAGGTTTATGTCTTTAGGATTTACTAATTTAGGAATACTTACTCTTTTAGGCTTTTTGCCATCTCCAAGTTGAACATATGAACCATAAGGTCCTTTCTTTATAAAAACATCTTCACTTGTATTGGGATCTTTACCCAAACTTTGATCAAAATCAATTTCATTCTCAAATTCAGGGTTACCATCTTTTTTATTAGCTATCTGCTTAGTATATTTGCATTCAGGGTAATTATTACAGCCAATAAATGCACCATATTTCCCAAGCTGTAATCCAATTTTGCCATCTGAGCATTTAGGGCATTTTCTTGAAGCATCAAATTGATTATCTTCAGTTGAAAAAAACATTTGTTCTAATTCAGACTCTAATGTATTTAAAATCTCAGATCTCTCTAAGTCAGTCATTTTATCAAGATGTTTTTTAAAATCCCTCCAGAATTCAGATAATAAATCTTTATAAGGCAATTTGCCATCAGAGATTTTATCAAGATCTTTTTCTAATGTTGCTGTAAATTCGTAATCAACATATTTACCAAAGAAATTACTAAGAAAAGCTGTTAATATTCTTCCTCTTTCTTCTGGAATTAGTTTTCCACTTTCTTTTGTAACATAATCTCTTTCAACCAGAACTCTTAATGTTGAGGCATATGTTGATGGTCTTCCAATACCAAGTTCTTCCATTTTCTTAACTAAACTGGCGTCAGTATATCTTGCAGGTGGTTGTGTGAAATGTTGTTCATCTTCTATTTTTTTTAAATTTAAACTTTCATTAAGTTTTAAATTTGGGAGAAGTTTATCATCATCATTATCAATTGAAGTTATTTTTTCATCAAAACTTTCTTTATATACTTTTAGAAATCCAGGAAAAGCAATCTGAGAGCCATTTGTTCTGAACGTAATAGAGTTATTCTTTGATTTTATATCAACCGTAGTTTTGTCTAATTCTGCTGAAGACATTTGGCTTGATAAAGTTCTTTTCCAAATTAAATCATATAACTTTAGCTGATCATTATCTAAATATTTTGAAATTAATTTTGGTGAATAAGTAAAGTTTGTTGGTCTAATGGCTTCGTGAGCTTCTTGTGCGTTAGCAGCTTTTGATTTATAATATCTTGGGCTTTCGGGAATGAAGTTTTTTCCATATTCATTAGAAATAAACTCTCTTACATTTGTTATTGCTTCCTTGCTCATTTGAACTCCGTCAGTTCTCATGTAAGTTATTAGACCACTAGTTTCTTGATTTAAATTAATACCTTCATAAAGTTTTTGAGCTACTCTCATTGTTTTATAAGCACTAAAGCCAAGTTTTCTTGATGCTTCTTGCTGAAGTGTCGAAGTTGTGAAAGGAGGTATAGGATTTCTCTTAACTCTTTTCTTTTCAATATTTGATATATAAAAATTATGTTTTTTTATTTCATCTAATATTTTTTTTGAATGTTTCTCATTTGGTATGTCAAATTTTTTTAGTTTTTTTTGTTCAAATTCAATTAATCTAGAAGAAAATTGTTCACTAATTGAATTTTCAAAAGTTCCTGAAATAGTCCAATACTCTTCAATTATAAATTTTTCAATTTCTAATTCTCTTTCACAAACTAATCTAAGAGCTACTGACTGAACCCTGCCTGCTGATCTGGAACCTGGAAGTTTTCTCCATAAAATTGGAGATATTCTGAAACCAATTAAATGATCTAGTGCTCTTCTAGCCAGATATGCATCAACTAATTCAGAGTTTATATCTCTAGGATATTCCATAGCATTTAACACAGATGACTTTGTAATTTCGTTAAAAACAACTCTTTGAACCTGTTTGCTTTTTAATACTTTTTTTTCGTTTAAAATTTCATTTATATGCCAACTGATTGCCTCACCTTCTCTGTCGGGGTCAGTTGCTAAAATTAAAGTTTCTGCATCTTTTAAATCTTTTATTATTCCATTTATTACCTTTATTTTATCTAAAGGTTGATCCCAGTACATCTGAAATTCTTTTTCTGGTTCAACTGCACCATCTTTTCTTGGAAGATCTCTAACATGTCCAATAGATGCTACAACTTTATAATTGTCACCAAGATATTTATTTATTGTCTGAGCTTTTGCAGGTGATTCAACAATAACTAACTTCATTTAAACTCCATAATTCTTTGCCAATTACCATTGGTTTAAAAATATATCAATATTAATTTAAATTTTTTTTTCTTCTTTTTTCAAAAGTCTAATTATATTTGCCCTATGTGTAAAAAAAACAAATATAGTCAAAAGAATTGATAAATATAACAAATTTACTTTTTCATACTTAAAAAAAATTAAAATTGGGAAACTTATCGATGAAATTAGTGCAGATAAAGAACTTATTTTAAAAATTAAAAATACTAAAATCCAAATAATTAATAGACACAAACCTATAAAAAAATCTATTGATAATATAACACCTAAGGAAGTTGCAATTCCTTTTCCACCTCTGAACTTAAGCCAAATTGGGAAACAATGTCCTAAAACAAAAAAATAGCCAAGTACTAAAATAAAAAAAATTTTATCAACAATTACAAGATTTAGAAAATCATTTATTATTGGATATGGATATAATTTAAAAAAAATAAATAAAGGAATAAAACTTTTTGATAAATCTAGTATTAAAGTTGAAAGTGCTAATGTTTTATTTCCTGTTCTTAAAACATTAGTAGCTCCTATATTTCCACTTCCAATATTCCTTAAATCATTGTTATCAAATAATTTAGTAAGAATAAGTCCAAATGGAATGGATCCAATTAAATAACACACAATGAAAATTAGAAATATAATAAAAAATTCAGTCATATTAGTTTATAATAAGTCAAAATTATCAAAAACAATTTCACCATTTATCATGGACATATAATTTTTCCCTTGAACAGGTCTACCGTGAAAAGGAGTTGGAGAAGTTTGCAAGAGATTTTTGTTAATTAAATATTGTTCATTAGGATCAAATATAATGAAATTAGCCTTTTCGTTAGATCTAATTTTAGGAATTTCAACTTTTAATAATTTTGATGGATTTAAAGTTATTTTTTTTAAAATATTCATTATTGAGACATCTGATTTGTTTAGCAAATTTAATGTCAGTGGAAGTAATGTTTCAATTCCAGATGCACCTGTAGAAGCTGAAGTAAAAGGAAGAATTTTTGTATCATTCGACATTGATTTGTGATCTGATGTAATTATATCAATTGTACCATCAAAAATAGCATTTTGAACTGCAATTCTGTCTTTTTCGTTTCTAAGAGGAGGGGATAATTTAAAAGATGTGTCATAAGTTGATAATTCTAATTCATTTAAACTAAAATATGGTGGAGATGTATCACATGTTATTTTGATACCATTCAATTTAGCTCTCATGATGACCTCAATTGTTTCTTTGGTAGAAACATTTGACACATGATAATGTACACCTGTAAGTTCTGCTAATCTTAAATCTCTTTCGACAATCATTACTTCAGCACATGAAGGAATTCCAACTAACCCTAATCTCGTTGAAACTTCCCCTTCATTCATTTCACCTTGAATTGTTGTGGAGTTACTAGCTGTTAAACCAGCTAGAGATTTATCTTCCGGATTTTGAAGAATAGGTTTTTCAAGCATTTTTGCATAACTCATAACTCTTCTCATCACAAGAGAGTCTTGTATACAATTAGGCGCATCTGTAAAACCAATTGCGCCGACTTCAGCCATCAAACCTAATTCTGCGATTTCATTACCCTGTAATTCCTTAGTTGCACCTCCATATGGATAAAAAAATTTATCATTTTTAAAGTTTGTTTTTTCAATTAAATGTTCGATCATTACAGGGTTATCAAGCAGCGGTTTTTGGAATGGCAAAATTCCCATTTTCAAAACTCCTGAATTAACTGCTGCATTTTTTAAAATTGAAACATTTTCATTATTCGTTTCATTTAAATAAACTCTTAAGTCAAAAATGCCAGGGGATAAAATTTTATCTTTACAATTGACAAACCTGAAATCCTTTTCATTAAATGGGATTTTTTTTTTACTATTTTCAAAATATGAAATTATTCCATCAATTATAGTAATATTCATCTCTTGATCCAAATTTTGAGATGCATCAATTACTCTAATATTTTTCAATAGGATTGGATTGTTATTTTTGTGCATTATAAACTGCTTCAATAGTTGCCATGCGGATAGCGACACCAATTTCAACTTGTGTCTTTATTAAACTTCTATCTTCGTTATCTGCAAGAGATGATGCTATTTCAACTCCTCTATTCATTGGTCCAGGATGCATAATAACTGCTTCATGATGTGCCATTCTAAGTTTTTCTTCATCAAGTCCATAAAATCTGTAATATTCTCTTTTTGAAGGAGATTCGGTTCCTGACATTCTCTCATTTTGTAACCTTAGCAACATAATTGCGTTTACATTATTAATGCCGTCTTTTAAACTATTAAAACAATTTACACCAAGGTTCTCTAAACCTTTTGGCATTAAGGTTGGAGGTGCTATACATCTCACCTCAACACCAAGTGTTGTGAGTAGATGTATATTAGATCTTGCAACTCTACTATTAAGTATATCACCGCAAATAGCTATTTTTAAACCTTCTATTCTACCTAATCTTCTTCTTATAGTTAGTGCATCTAGAAGAGCTTGTGTTGGATGTTCGTGTCTGCCATCTCCAGCATTAACAATACTACAATTTAAGTAATCAGAAAAAAGTTTTGGTGCACCACTCTCAGGATGTCTAACTATTAATAAATTAGGTTTCATCGCACTTAGGGTGTTTGCTGTGTCGAGAAGACTTTCACCTTTTTTTATTGAAGATTTGTCAACTGAAATGTTAATTACTTCTGCACCTAGACGTCTTCCTGCCAATTCAAAAGATACTCTAGTCCTTGTCGAATTTTCAAAAAAAACATTAAGAATAACATAACCATTGAGAGTTTTTATTATTTTTAAAGGATCTAAATCTGCGAAATAATCTGCTCTATCTAACAAAGAGTTTATTTCTAACTTATTCATACCTTCTATGGATAAGAGATTTTTAGAGTTAAGAGAGGCTATTGGAGGGGAGTTCTTATTAATTTTATGAATCTTATTCATTAAAAATTAGTTAGTACTACCTTTTTTTTAAAAAGTCTAGTGCAGATTGTAAAATCCAACATGCAGCATGTTTATCAATATTAGAAGATCTTTTTTTTCTACTTATATCCTGAGATATAAAAATTTTTTCAATAGCTTGTGATGACATTCTCTCATCCTGAAAGAGCAGAGGTATATCATTAAATATTAAAAAATTTCTAAAAAATGTCTCTACAGATTGACAACGGGGCCCTTTAGTTCCATTCATATTTAATGGCAACCCGACAACAACTCCACCAACATCGTTTTCTTTTATTATTTTAAGTATTTCATTAAAATCTACATTTTGTTTTTTTCTTACAATTGTTGTTAATGGTGTGGCTATGAAGAGCTCTTTATTAGATATTGCTATGCCTATTAATTTAGATCCGTGATCAATTCCTAACAAATTTTTATGATGATTCGTCTTTATTAAAAAATCTTCAGGCTTGCAGATAGGCATAACAGATGGTATCAAAAAATAAAAATTTTAAAATCATTAAAATATATGAGTAATAACAGTAAAATTGACTTAGACACATTAAAAAAACTTGGAAAATTATCAAGAATTCCAATTGATAAAGCAGGTTCAAATAAGCTAATGGAAGATTTAAATAAAATTATAGATTTTATTGAGCAACTTAATGAGGTTAATACTGACAACGTAAGCCCACTTAGTTCAGTTACAGGGCATAATTTGCCAATTAGAGAAGATGTAGTGGATGATGGAAATAAAAATAATGATGTTTTAGAAAATGCTCCTGAAAAGAACAGTGGATATTTTGTTGTCCCGAAGGTAATTGAATAGATGAGTAATTTACTGCAATTTAGTATAAGTGAAGTTCTATCTCTATTAGAGAAAAAAGAATTTTCAACTAAGGAATTAGTTGAAACTTATATAAATGCTATTGAAAAAACTAAAGATTTAAATATGTACCTAACTACATGTTTTGATCAAGCTTTAGAACAAGCAAAAATTTCTGATCAAAATTATTTGAATGGTAACCAAAGGTTTTTAGAGGGAATTCCCTTAGGAGTAAAAGATATGTTTTGCACTAAGGGTATCGAAACTACTGCATCTTCAAAAATTTTAAAAAAATTCATTCCAACTTATGAAAGTACTGTAACTCAGAATCTTTTGAAAGAAGGCGCCATTAATTTAGGAAAGCTTTCATGCGATGAATTTGCAATGGGCTCAAGTAATGAGACTGCTGCAAAAGGGGAGGTTATTAATCCATGGAACTTCGAAGAAAAAAGAACCCCAGGAGGATCATCAGGAGGATCAGCAGCAGCGGTTGCCGCGAAAGCTGCTTTAGCTGCTACTGGTACAGATACAGGAGGTTCTATAAGACAGCCTGCGGCATTTTGTGGAGTTGTAGGATTAAAACCAACTTATGGAAGATGTTCAAGATGGGGCATTGTTGCTTTTGCTTCGTCTCTTGATCAAGCTGGTCCAATAACTAGGAATGTATCTGATGCCGCATTAATGCTTCAAGTTATGAGTGGTTACGACCCTAAAGATTCAACCTCATCTAATATAAATGTCCCTAACTTTTATAATGACCTCGGTAAAAGTATTAAAGGTATTAAAATTGGTATTCCTGAGGAATATAATAGTAATGGGATTTCCTCAGACATATTAGAAGCAAAAGATATAACAATAAATTTTTTAAAAGAAAATGGAGCTGAAATTATACCTGTAAAACTCCCTTTAACAAAATACTCTTTACCCGTTTACTATATTGTTGCACCAGCTGAGGCTTCAAGTAATTTAGCAAGGTACGATGGGGTAAGATATGGACATAGAATTAATGGAAATAGCTTAGATGAAATGTATGAAAATACAAGAAACTTAGGATTTGGTGATGAAGTCAAAAGAAGAATTATGATTGGAACTTATGTTTTGTCTTCAGGTTATTACGATGCCTATTACTTAAAGGCTCAAAAAGTAAGAAGATTAATTAAAAATGAATTCAATGAAATTTTTAAACAAGTGGATTATCTTGTAACACCAACTACACCAACAACGGCTTTTAAACTTGGAAGTACACAGGATTTGTTGACAATGTACCTGAATGATGTATTCACTGTACCAGCTTCTTTAGCTGGAATCCCTGGAATTTCCATACCGATTAAACTTGATAATAATAAATTACCTGTTGGAATTCAGATATTAGGAAAAGATTTTGATGAGCAAGGTCTTTTGAATGTTGCTAATGTTATAGAATCTTGTGCATCTTTTAAAGATACTCCGAATGGAGCTGCGTCATGACTAATGCCAACAAAAACTCAAATTATATATCTGGAAAAACTGGTGATTGGGAAATTATAATAGGTTTAGAAATACATGCTCAAGTTTTAAGTAGTTCTAAGCTTTTCTCTGGTGCATCTACTGAATTTGGTAAAGATCCAAATCATAATGTTTCCTTAGTAGATGCCGCGATGCCTGGAATGTTGCCTGTAATTAATCAAACATGTATAAAGCAGGCAATAAAATCAGGAATAGCTCTAAATGCTGAGATAAATAAGTACTCTGTTTTTGATAGAAAAAATTATTTTTATGCTGACTTACCCCAAGGTTATCAAATCAGTCAATATAAATACCCAATTGTAGGTGAGGGTAGTCTAAAAATTACAGATGCTAATGGTGAAGATAAAGTTATAGGAATTGAGAGAATTCATCTCGAACAAGATGCAGGTAAATCATTGCATGACCAACATCCTAGTAAATCTTTTATAGATTTAAATAGAACAGGAGTTGCGTTAATGGAAATTGTTTCTAAACCAGATTTAAGATCTCCTGAAGAAGCTGCATCATATGTAAAGAAAATTAGAACAGTATTAAGGTATATTGAAACATGTGATGGGAATATGGAACAAGGATCTCTAAGAGCTGATTGCAACGTATCTGTAAGAAAACCAAATGGAGATTTAGGAACAAGATGTGAAATTAAAAATTTAAATTCAATCAAATTTATTTCTCAAGCGATACAATATGAAGCAGAACGGCAGGTTGAAATATTAGAAAATGGTGGCGTAATTGATCAAGAAACAAGGTTATTTGACACGTCTACTGGTGAAACTAGATCAATGAGAAGTAAAGAAGATGCTCATGATTATAGATATTTCCCTGACCCAGATCTTTTGCCGTTGGAACTTACTGATAGTCAAATCAGTGAGATCAGAAGTGACATGCCTGAATTACCAGATCAATTGGTGGAAAGATTGATTTCTGAATATGGTATAACAAAATATGATGCTAATGTTATTGCAGAAGAAAAAGAATATGTGCACTTTTATGAAAATTCAGCAAAAAATCGAGATGGTAAACTTGTTGTTAATTGGATGACTTCAGAGCTGTTCGGGTTATTAAAGAAAAATAATATTCAATTTAATCAAAATCCAATATCTCCAAACTACTTAAATGAACTTGTGGAATTAATTGAAAATAAAACAATATCTGGAAAAATTGCTAAAGATGTATTCGAAATAATGTTTGCTACATCTAAGTCACCAAAAATGATTGTCAAAGAAAAGGGCTTAGAACAAGTTACAGATGATAGTGCTATTGAAGATTTTGTTGATCAAGTAATTAATGAAAATAAAGATAAAGTAATAGAATATTTAAGTGGAAAAGATAAACTATTTGGTTTTTTTATTGGACAGGTTATGAAAGTATCTCAAGGAAAAGCAAATCCAGGTTTAGTTAATAAAATTTTGAAATCAAAATTAAAGTAGATTTTTATTTCCAGTTTGAAACAATTATAGCTATAATTATCAGCCCTATGGCAACAAATATTCTAGAGCTTATTATTTCATTTAATAAAATATGGCCTAGTATAGTAGCACTAATAGGGTTGAAACCAAGTGTTATAGAGGCCTGTGTTGGAGATATCATTTGTAAAGCCTTTCCCCATAAATACATCATTAAAATGCCACCAGGTATAACTAACATTAACATGTAAAAATAATTTATATCAGTCAGAAATAGAACATTTGATATTTTTTCATTAACCACAAGACAAATTAACATCGTTAATATAGATCCTGAAAATAATGTAAAAATTAACACATTTACATTACCATATTTTTTTAAAAATTTTCCTGAAAAAACTGTAAAAACTGATGCAGAAACTACACCAATCGTCATCAAAATATCCCCTTTGATAGGATGTGGTGCTGTTGGGTCTATAAATTCACTTAAACAAAAATAAACTCCTGAAAAAGCGATGATAACGGAGATCAATTTTGAAAGTGAAAATAATTCTATTTTAAAAATACAGGCAATTATTATTGTAAAAATAGGCATTGTTGCATATAAAAGGCCTGCTCTAGATGATGTAGTGATTTCCAAACCAAGTGCCATAAATACTGGGAAAAGTGTAAACATAAATATTCCAATTAAAGCCATGTATATAAGATCATTCTTTTGAAATATTATTTTTTGGAAACTAAAAAAAAAAAATATTAAAAATAATAGTCCAGTAAACCCATATCTAACAAAACTTATGACCAACGGATCAAGAGAAGTTACTAAAGCCCTTGTAAATACAAAAGTTGTCCCTCCAAGCATTGCTGATAAAGATGAACAAACACAACCTATAAAAAAATATAAGTAAGTGTTTTTTTGATTGCTTGGCATGAATTAATTTTTATTTTAAAGTATTATTTGAAAGTCATTAATATATGAAAATTAGAAGATTTGGAAGAACAGAATTTAAGATTTCTCAGTTAACATTTGGTGGTGGCTGGGTAGGGGGTATATTAATTGATCCCGATAAAGAAATAATGCATAAAGCTCTTTCATTGGCATCAGAAAAAGGTATTAATTGGATTGATACAGCTGAATCGTATAGCGAAGGAAAATCTGAAAAAAATATAGGTGATCTTCTGCCATTATTTTCTAAAGATAAATTTCAAATATCTACAAAAGCTCGATTAGACCCAAATAGCAGTGAAAGTATAATATCTCAGTTAGACCGGAAAATTGATGCATCATTAGGAAGGCTTCAAAGAAATTTTGTGGAATTGTATCAACTACATAATCGCATACAAAGTGTTGCTGATAAAGATACTTTTTCTGCAAAAGACATACTAAAAAGAGGTGGTGTAGCCGATGCTATGGAAAAGTTTAAATCTGATGAAAGAATTAAATCTATTGGAATAACGGCTTTAGGTGATATAGATGCAATAAATGAAGTTGTGTTAAGTGATTGTTTTGATGTTGCGCAAATTTATTATAATTTATTAAATCCAAGTGCTTCATATAATACCAGTGGTAATTGGAATGATCATGAATTTTCAAATTTAATAAATAATTGTATATCTAAAGATATGGGCCTAATGAACATTAGAATTTATGCTGCTGGATATTTAGCTACTGACAAAAGACACGGAAGAGAAATACCAGTTACATTTGGAATTAATGAAAATGAATTAAATAGAAGGGTTGAAAAAATTAAATCTATATTAGATGATGTTAAAGGAACAAAAGCTCAAAAAGCATTAAGATATGGTTTATCTAACAGAGATATGTCCACAATAATAATAGGACTTGCAAATATCAAACATCTTGAGGAAGCATTAGAAGGATATGACCAAGGTGATTTTGATGAAGAAACTCTGATGAGAATAGAAGAATTACAAAATAAAAATTTTAACTGAGGATTAATAATGAATGTTTTAATATTAGGAGTTGGGGGGTTAGGGGGTTTTTTTGGAGCTCACCTGCAAAAAACAAATTGTGATGTAACATTTTTAGTGAGGGACAAGACAAAAAAAATAGTCTCAGAGACTGGCATAAAAATAATAAGTGATTTTGGAAACTTTAAAATAAATCCAATTTTAATTACAAAAAAAGATCTAAAGGTTAACTATGATATAGTCATAATATCTTGTAAAGCATATCATTTAGATGAAGCAATTGCTGATTTGAAACCTACTCAAAAAAACGCTATTATAATCCCCCTTCTAAATGGTCAAGCACACATCAACAAATTAGAAAAAGCATTTAAAAAAGAAAATGTATTTGGTGGTGTGGCTCACGTTAGTTCAAATACAAAATCTCCCGGAGAAATAAAACATGTTGGCAATATAAAACGATTAAGTTTTGGTAGTCGTCATGAGGCAAATCAAGATATTGCAAATGAGTTTTATCAATTATGTCGCAAGGCTGACTTCCAAACAGTTTTAAGTGATAATATAGATCAAGATATTTGGGAAAAGTGGATTTTTATTGCAACTATAGCAGGCGCAACAACATTATTTCAAACCAGTATTGATAATGTAAGTAAAAAACCAAATGGAAAAATATTCATTCAAAATCTCTGGAATGAATGTATCAATATATCTAAAGAAAACGGATACGAATTAAGAGCTGAATCTAAAAACTTGCATGAAGATCTTCTGTTTAAGTCTGATGTTCCATTTAAAGCATCTATGCTTATAGATATGGAAAAAAAATTAATGACAGAGCATGAGCATATATTTTTTGAATTCATAAAACTTGGTAAAAAGAAAAAGTTAAACACAAGTTTGTTAGAAACTTGTTATCTAAATATGAATATTTACGAAGATAATTTAAAGCAAGAAGGTTAAGTAAACATTAATAATCATCTGTTCTATTATCATTTGTCATTGAAGATCTATACAATTCTATGATTTCAGTTCTACTTTTTTGATTAATGTCATTTATATTTGTATTATTATTTATTTGAGGAGAGAATATGGTTATTTTGTAAAGTAAAGAAATTAATGTAATTGGGTCCATTATTTTAAATTGCAAGCAGTATGCCAATTTATTTTAGGTGCCTACCTTTAATGAACTCATGATACCTCTTAAAGAAGCTATTACACTCAATGCAGTTATTTTTCCAGTTCCTGGATTTTCCTCAGATTGAATATTTTCAATTTCTATTTTAAAATTTGAGCTATCAGACTGTGCTAAAATTGAGTGAGTATTTTTACTTAAATTAGGATCTGCCCAAATTTCAAGTTGTGTTTTTTTAGCACCTACGCCAGCTAGGCCAACTGCAGCAGCAACATTAACATTTGCTGGAAAAGCTTTAGCTCCTTCAAAAGCATTACCTGAAAAAATAAGTTTTGGTTCATTTAAGTTTTCTAAATTAATATTATTTTCTAAAACAAATTTGGACTTGATTAATGCATTTGGAGGCTTTTTTGTTATCATTTTAACGAAATTAACATCACCCTCTGAAATTGCACTTAATCCATCTAATCCAATAATTGCACCTGATGCTAAAAATATCTGCGTAGAATGATGCCGAGCTTTATTAACAAGTTGTAAGTTTTCTAAAATTCCAGCACCGCTAACTGTTATTAATTTTGTTTTATAACTAAAGCATTTTTGAACAATTTCTCTGAAGGCTTCTTTTGGTGCACAATCGATAACTAAATCACATATTTTGCAAATTTCATCTAAATCTAAATAATTTAATGGTAAGTTAAATGATTTAGTTTTCTTAATTATTTTATTTTTAGTTCTCGAATGAACTCCTATTACATTAAATTGATCTAATTCATTATCTAATTTTTTTGCTACATCAAATCCTATTGCTCCAAAACCAATAATTCCAATTTTCATTTCATCTCCCTATTGCATAACCTTGCATAAATCTTGGATTTGCAGCTGCTTTAAGAACTTTATTATCCACAGATGCTGCTGTCATTCTTCCTAAAGACCAATCTGGTTCAACAGTAATATTATGCCCTCTATCTTTTAAATTTTTAATAGTATTTGCTGAAAATCTATTTTCTACAAATAGACTACCTATGTCAGTTTCTCTTGGAAAAAATGAATTTGGAAAATGAAATGTACTAAACCCAGGTGCATCAATAGATTCTTGCAAATTCAAACCAAAATGAACATGACGTAGAAAAAAGTGTAAAGACCACTGATCTTGTTGGTCTCCACCAGGCGTCCCAAAAACCATATATGGTTTGCCATCTTTATAAGCAAAAGTTGGTGATAAGGTTGTTCTAGGTCTTTTTTTAGGAGCTAAAGATGCAGGTGATTTATTATCTAACCAAAACATTTGGCCTCTATTTGACAAGCAAAAGCCAAGATCAGGAATTATTGGAGAGCTCTGGAGCCAGCCTCCACTCGGAGTGGCTGTTACCATGTTACCCCACTGGTCAATGATATCAAAATGAGTTGTATCACCTGAAGTTTGTCCTTCAGAATTTGTTGTCAGGTCATCAAACTTTGCTACAGTTGGTTCTCCTATATCGTATTTTGAATTTGATTCTTCTGTTTCGCCTTTTTTTCTTACAATTACAGGACCACCAAAACCTTCTATTTTGCCTGGCATTACTTCTAAAGACGCTTTATCGTTAATAAGTTTTGCCCTTTCTATATTATATTCACGACTTAACAACTTATCTATTGGGACATTAACAAAATTAGGATCTCCATAAAATGCTTCTCTATCAGCAAAAGCTAGTTTAGTAGCTTCTGTAATAATATGAACAAATTCAGGAGAATTTTCATTGAATTTTGATAAATCAAAATTATCGAGAATTGCCAGTTGTTGAAGGAAGCAAGGTCCTTGACCCCAGACATCAGTTTTAAAGATCTCATAATTTTTATATTTGAAAGATCTTGGTTTTTCTTCATGAGCCTGCCAACTAGCTAGGTCATTTCCATCCAGCAATCCATTATGTTTTCTATTTGAAGTATCAATGAAGTGGTTGTTTTTACAAAAATTGTGAATACTTTCTGCAACAAAACCTGATTTCCAAATTTCTCTAGCTTTTTCTATTTGTTTTTCTCGGTTAGAAGAAAAAGAAGAGGAAGCATAAATTATTTTTTTGTATGTTTCACCCATTTTTTTATTTGAAAAAAAATCTCCAATTTTAGGCAATTCTTTGTTTGGCAGGTAAATTTCAGCTGATGATTTCCAATCTTCTAAAAAAAGATTTTTCACTGATTTTATTGTATTTACTATATTCGGTACTAAAGGATAACCTTTTTGAGAGATAGACACTGCTGGCTCAAGAACCTCACTTAATTTCATTGATCCATGATTTAACAATAGTAGCATCCAAGCATCGAAAGCACCTGGAACAACAGCTGCTAAAAGACCACTTCCAGGGACAACATTCAAACCAAGTTTCTTGTAATAATCAATTGTTGCTTTTTGGGGAGCAACTCCTTGACCACAAATAACCTTTGGTAATTTATTTTTTTTTGAAAAAATTATGGGAACTTCTCCACCTGGACCGTTTAAATGTGGTTCTACAACTTGTAACGTAAATCCGGTAGCAACTGCGGCATCAAAAGCATTACCACCTTTTTCTAGAATTGACATACCAACTGTGGAAGCAATCCAATGTGTGCTCGTAACAACTCCAAAGTTACCTGTTATTTCAGGTCTAGTTGTGAAATTAAACAAAATTTATAATCCTTAGTTTGATATCGAGGTTTTTCTCTTAAAAATTGACACAGCATCAAAATTTTATCAAGATTATTTAAACAATATATATGGAGAGATTAATGAATTTTAAGAAAATGTTTAAATTAATAGTTGCTTCGACAGCTTTAATTTTCACAACTATAGGTTTTTCGTATTCTGCAAATATGCCATGTGGTACCGCTAAATTGATAGTACCTTGGGGTGCTGGGGGTGGTACTGATGTAATTTTTAGACAAATGGTTGATAAAATTAATAAAAATGGTGCAAAGCCTCAATTGCAAGTTGTAAATGTTGGAGGTCAAGGTGGAAATAAAGGTGCTAAACAAGCATCTAAGGCAAAGCCCGACGGATGTACATTATTTGCAATTCACCAAAGTGCAATTACAAGCTATTTCACAGGTCGAATTGATATAACGTGGGATGCATTTGAGACTATTTCTATGGTAACGTCCACACCTTCAATTATTGGTGCAAATGTTAACACACCTTATAATAATTTATCTGAACTTGTAGCAGCTGCAAAGAAAGCTCCTGGTACTATAACTGCTGGTGGTACGTTTGGATCAACTAGTCAATTTGTTTTTCTTTTGCTTGAAGATGCAGCAGGTGTAAAATTTAAGCATGTTTCTTATGACGGAACAAAGCAAAGGATGACTGCACTTCTTGCTGATAACATCAAACTTGGTGAGATTAACTTAGCTGCAGCTATTAAATTTATTAAGGCAGGAAAGTTAAAAGCACTTGGTGTAACTAATGATGCAAGGCTTGATCAAATACCAGATATTAAAACTGCTAAAGAACAAGGTGCAAATGTAATTTTTGCAGTTGAAAGAGGTGTAGTTGCTCCTAAAGGAACTTCACCCGAAATAGTTAAACACTACGCCAAAATGTTTGAGGGCGCAGCTATGGATAAAGAATTCAAAGCTGCTATGCATAAAAAAGGTATCTTAATTAATTATAAGGGACCTGAGGATTACAAAAAGCATTTCCAAGCAACTTATAACTACTGGAAACCAATTGCTAAGCAGGTTGGTGTATACAAAAGAAAAGACTAAGTTAAATTACAAAGAAGAGATAATTGATTGTCTCTTCTTTTTTCTTATACACAAAATAATGAAAATTAACAAAGATACAATTGTTTCAATATTTCTTTTGATCTTCTGCGGTATAATGATCAACAGCAGTTATTATATTGAAGATCCAGGATATCAAGGTATGAAAGCAAGCTATTGGCCTAGGATAATTTTGTGGCTTTTATCTATTATGTCACTTGTAATGCTGGTAAAGTCTTTTGCAAATAAAGTTAATAGCATTAATGCAAGATCATTTTCACAAATTAATTATATGCAATTTAAAAACGCTTTAATTTGTTTTGGCATGTTTATATTTTTTCTAACATTTTTAGAATATTTAGGAATGCTACTAGGTGGTATTTTATTTGTATTTGGTTTATTAACTTTTTTAGGTGGATTTTCTATAAAAAAGTCAACTAATCATTTAATAATTTCGGTAGTTACGATAGGTGTGATGTGGTCTATTTTTACTTTTGGTTTGAAGGTTATTCTTCCAGAAGGTGAACTAATAAGAATTTGGTAAGAATATGATAGATGTAATTCTACAAGCATTTGCAAGTATAGTTTTTGATCCGGTTACTTTAGGATTGATGTTAGTTGGCACTTTAGCTGGTATATTGGCTGGAGCAATTCCTGGCTTTACAATTGCAATGGGTGTAATTTTAACACTTCCATTTACTTTTGGAATGACTGCCATTCAAGGCTTAGCAACAATGTTAGGTGTTTTTGTAGGAGGTTTTTCTGGGGGTTTAATGTCATGTATGTTAACTGGAATACCTGGAACCCCATCATCGGTAGCTACAACTTTTGATGGATTTCCCTTAGTAAGATCAGGAAAACCAGGATTAGCTCTAGGATTAGGTTTATGGTCTTCTTTCTTTGGTGGAATGATAAGTGCAGTTATATTGGTTGCTTTAGCACCTCAGCTGGCATTTTTAGGGTTAGAATTTGGGCCTTGGGATTATTTTTCTCTAATCATTTTTGCATTAACAATTACTGTTAGCTTGTCCGGTGGAAATATTGTAAAAGGACTTATTGCAGGGCTTTTAGGATTATTTGCTGCAACAGTTGGAGAAGACGAAATCAATGGTGTAGCCCGTTTTACATTTGGGTTTGATGAATTCAAACAAGGATTTGCATTTTTACCAGTCTTAATTGGTTTATTTGCATTTTCTCAACTCTTAACTGATGTAGAGGACGACAAAAGAGCAAAGAGTCCGTTGATGGAAAAATCTGGAACTTTAGTGAGGGTAGAGCACAGGCAAGCAATTGCAATTATTTTTAAAAGATGGATAAATTTATTTAGATCAAGTTTTATAGGAATCTTTACTGGTATTTTACCTGCTGCAGGGGGGTCTATTTCAAACATATTAGCTTATGATCAAGCAAAAAAAGCATCTAAAAGAAGGGCTAATTTCGGAAAAGGTGAATATGATGGTATTGTTGCACCTGAAGCAGCTAATAATGCAACAGCGGGAGGTGCACTTATAATGATGATGGCACTTGGTATACCCGGTGATATTGTTACAGCTGTAATGCTTGGCGCATTAATGATACATAATATTATACCTGGCCCAACTTTTATACAAGATGAGCCACTCTTAGCATATGGCGTATTCATAGCTTTTTTTGTTGCCCATTTTTTCATGGTTGGTCTTCAAGCTTTTTCGTTAAGAATATTTTTGTTAGTAACAAAAATACCAATGTATGTATTAGCATCAGTAATATTAGCATATTGTGCCATTGGTGTTTTTGCTTTACATAATGTTGTTTTCGATATTTGGGTGATGTTCTTTTTTGGTATAATTGGTTACTTCATGAAAAAATTAGGTTTTCCTCTAGCTCCAATGATCTTAGGAGTTGTTCTAGGTAAATTAGCTGAGTTAAATTTAGCAAGAGCCACAGGGATCAGTGATGATTTATTTTTATTTTTTCTGCGACCTTGGTCACTATTTTTTTTAATAATGGCAGTGATTTCTGTTATTTTTCCATTCTATCAAGATGCAGAAAAAGGCTCAAAGTTTTCAAATATTTATGTTCCAGCTTCAGTATTTGCTTTATCTGTTCCATTATTCTTTATGGAAAGTGTCACAAGATTAATAATAGCATTGATAATGGTCGGAATAAGTTTTTATTTTGTTTATAAATCATTTATCAAAAACAAACTTTTAACAAATTAAATTATAGGTACTTGGAAGATAATTCTAAACTTTTATTCCAAAGCTTATCGGCGTTAACTTTACTCATAGAAAAGTTTGATGAAGGCGACAACTGACTTTTATAGAAATACTCTCCAGTTATTTTTTCATGTGTTTCAATTAAGTATAATAAAGTTTCAGTACCTTCATTGATATTTATTCCACCAAATTTCATGGCCAATTTTATGCCTAATTTTATAACATAATTATTATTGCTACCAAAATTAGTTTGAACAAAACCTGGATGAAGGCAATTTACATTTATTTCATCTTTTTTTAATATTTGGCTTAATTTTTTTGTAAATAATATATTACATAGCTTAGATTTTTTATAAGCAATCCACCCATTATAATTTTTTGTCATTTGAAGATCATCGAAATCTAAATTTACTCCCCAATGTGCACCGCTCGCAACATTAATTATTTTAGAGTTTTTTTTAATTAAGTTATTCTTGATAACAAAATGTGTGAAAAGAAAATACCCCAAATGATTTAATGCAAATGTTTTTTCTATTTTTTCTTTAGAGAGAGATTTATTGAAAAAAACAGCTCCTGCATTATTGACTAATATGTCAAGTTTTGAAAACTTATTAACCTTAAAAAAATTATTAATTTCCCCTAAACTTGATAAATCACATTTTAAAAATGAAATATTTTTGTTATTCGAAATTTCTCTAAGCTTTCTGAGTGCAAGCTCTCCTTTATTTATGTTATTTCCAATTAAAACTAAATTATTTTCTGGGTTCTTGACTAAAGTTTTTGCAGCATTAAAACCTATGCCACTTGTTCCTCCTGTAATTAAAATATTTTTTTTCATTTTGCTAATTTTTTAAATTCCTTAAATTTTTTTTCAGGATCAATACTATTAAAAATTTCAGATATCATTGCAAACCCTGAAACACCCATTGACTTAAGCTTATTAATGTTTTTTAGTTTTATACCACCTATGGCTACAACAGGTATATCTACTTTTTTTATAATTTCTTCTAATATTAATTCACCTATTGCATTTGATGCATCAGCCTTGCTTTCAGTAGGAAAAATAGGGCCAACACCAATATAATTTATAAAATTAGGAATATTTTGAATTTGACCCAAGTCAGTGATTGATAAACCAATCTTTACTTTACTACTAATTCGATTTTTTGCTAGTTCAGGGTTCATGTCATTTTGTCCTATATGTAAAATATCAACATCATTAATAAGTTTTTTGACTACTTGTACATTGTCATTAATACAAAGCTTACAACTTGTATTTTTTAATACCTGTACTATTTCCTTCGCAAGTTTTAAAAAATCAGTATCACTTGAGTTTTTAAATCTAAGTTGAAATACATCTAATCCTAAAGATGAAAAAAGACTGACAAATCTAACCAAAGCTTCACTTTTGGTTTCAGAGGGTAATAGGTGCCTTTCTTGAATATTTTCAGGCCCTCCAATTACATATGTATTAAGTTTAAATGAGTTCAATTTTTATATTTTTTTCAACTTCATCAGTTGTTAAATTATAAATAGTATCCACTAATTCTGTTCTCAATGAGGCCGGACCTCTTGCCGAATTTGACGCTTTTTCAGATGCAACTGAATATATTCCTAACATATTAGCAGTAGAAACTAAATTATTTTGATTACTTGTTAATGCTGCACCTATAAGACATGTAAGGGCACACCCAGTTGCAGTTATTTTTGTCATCATTTCATTTCCCCCATGAATAGCATAAACTTTTGAACCGTTGGTTGCATAGTCAACTTCGCCGGTAACAGCTACTATTATATCATATTCGTTTGAAATTTTAATTGCAGCATCTAAGGCCTCATTTGAAGATGACGTGCTGTCAACTCCTTTTCCACTATTTGAAATACCAGATATTGAAATAATTTCAGACCCATTGCCTCTCAAAACTGTTGGTTTTAAAGATAATAATTCTTTAGCATTTTTACTTCTAAAATCACTTGCACCTGCACCTACAGGGTCTAAAACCCAAGGTATGCCATGCAATTTTGCTTCATTTACTACTTCAATTGCACATTTTTGCCAATATTGATCAAAGGTTCCAATATTTATAGTTAAAGCACCGTTAATTGCTTTAGATAGATTTGCAAAAGATTTGGCTTCCTCAATTGCGTGAGCCATCGCAGGGGATGCCCCAATTGATAACAAAATGTTTGCAGCTATATCCATAGAAACAAAGTTACTTATATTCCAAACCAATGGTGATTTTGTTTTAATTTCTTTAAGTAAGTTTCCTGCATTAGTATCTTTTAAATAATTCATACTCTCCCTCCGCCAGTATTATCTAGATCAGGTTATAAGGGTATCTCTCAGCTTATCATATAAGCACCCCTGTTATTTGTATTTATAATTATATATTATAGAAGTTTTTAATCTACATTATTTTAACTTTAATTATGGTTACTTCTTGTTTTTTTATGTTATTTATTCTCTTATATAAATGAGGAAATTTTATGATAATTAATCATGGAGTAAGAGGATCAATACCTACTTCAGGGCCTTTTACGGTCAAATATGGTGGCTCAACACCTTGTGTGGAAATTCTTACAAAAAATGTTCAGATTATATTTGACTGCGGTAGTGGGTTTTCTAAAGTTAAAATCAACGATACGAAACCAACAATAATTTTATTATCTCATTTTCATCATGATCATCTTCAAGGTTTACCATTTAATCCAACTTTATATTCCTCAAAAGAACCAATTTTAGTTGCCTGCGCTCACAAATCAAAGCTCGAAACAAAAAAAATTATAAAGCAAAGTTTTTCACCCCCATTTTTCCCTTTTGATTTATTAAATTTGACCAACAACTTAAAAGTTGTTGAATTTAAAGATATAGTATCTGAATTTAAAGTACATAATTTTTCTTCTTTTAGCTTGATTCATCCAGGGGAGTCTTCTGGATATAGTTTAAATGACCAAGATATAAAGTTTTGTTATCTTTTAGATAATGAATTTCATAAAACTCAAAAAAATGATTTAATTAAATTTTGTGAGAATTCTGACTTAATAATATGGGATGGAATGTTTACAGAAGATGAATTAAAAACAAAAAAAGGTTGGGGTCACTCTTCAATTGAACAAGGTTTAAAGTTTGCAGAAGATTTAGACTTAAAAAAATTAATAATTTCACATCATGCACCAGATAGGACTGATGAACAAATTGAAAAAATTAGTGCTAAATATAAAAATTCTAATTTAATTTTTGCTCAAGAAAATAAGGAGATTAGTTTTTATGGAAAAACTTGATTTTAATGAGAACCAAAGTGTATTTAAAGTAGGAGAAAGTTCTGATAAAATGTTTTTGCTAGTAAAAGGAAAAGTTGGAATTTTCTTGCCCAAAAATGAGACAAATGATGCAGATTTTTTTGTTGAAGAAAATGAATTATTTGGTGAGATGGGTATTATTGATAATGAACTTCGATCGGCCTCTGCAAGGTGTGTTACTCAAAGTACTATCATTGCTATTACAAAAAAAGAATTTGATGAACAAGTTAATTCATCAAATATATTTGTTAAGGCTTGTTTGGCAGCATTATCTCATAGATTAAGACAAGCGAATAAAAAGCTTTAAATTATAACAATATAAAAATTGAATTTTTATAATTTATATTTTGATGAGCTATAATAATTTACCAATCTTTTTCAAAATCTTTTGAATAACAAAATCTTTTTATTGGAGTGGCTTCGCCTCTTGGAATTTGCGCAATTGGGTTAAGTTTAAAACTATCAACGCCTCTAGCTAATTGAGTTTCAAAAAAAGGCCATTTATTTAAATCCCCTTTTACATTTGTAGGAGAAAATCTCATTGTTATTCCGCATCTTCTTCTATCTGAATTATTTGGATCCGATCCGTGTAATAAAGCGTCATTATGTAAAGATATTTCACCTGCTTTCAAATCCATATAAACTATGTTGTCTTGATCAATTTGATCTTCTGAAACTTCCTGGTCTAAAACTAAATGAGATGCATTATTTGTATGGTGTTTATATCCATTTGATCCTTTTTTATGGCTGCCCGAAACAACTTTCATTGCACCATTTTTTTTATCGGTGTCGTATACTGCCAGCCAAACAGTTACTGCGTTTGCTGGTTTTAAAGGCCAATATTGTGCGTCTTGATGCCAAGGAACAACAGATCCACTTTTAGGCTCTTTATGAAAAAATTGACCTCCCCACTGAACAAAATTTGGACCTAATATATCTTCAACGTAGTCTAATATTTCAGGTGTTCTACACAAGTCATGAAACTTTTTACTAGCTTTATGCCACATATTTGTTTTATTTATATCTACGTCAGATGGCAATCTAGAACTTAATTCTTCAAATAATTTTTGTAATTCTAAGGCTCCATTGTTTGAAAAAACAGGCAAGTTTTTAACGTAACCTTGTTCTGAATATTGTTGCTTTTCTTTTTTTGTTAATCTTCTAACGTTATTACTAATCTGGTACATACAGCCTCTAATTAATTATTTATTATAAATCATATATGTGTTTTGAAAATAAGTATTATGAAAACAATCTTTTGCTCCTATTAGTCCATTACTTTCATTTTTACATAAATAAATTGGAATATCATTTAGATAATCAAAGTATTTATCAATTTTTAAAAATTCATCAAGAAAGATTTCTTTATTTAAAAATTTTTGCAACTTTATTGAAATTCCACCGCATATTACAACCCCACCAAGACTTCCATTTAAAAAAATATTATTGATTACAAATACTACTAAAAGTTTATACATTTGAGTAATTGCAGAAATAGCATCTCGATCATTTTTATCAGCTAAGTCTGAGATTTCACTAGCTTGAATTTTAAATATTTGGCTTCCATTTTTGTGTTGATAAAAGTTGAATAAATTTTCAACACCTCTTCCACTAACTAAATCTTCAAAACTAACGTATTTTTGAGATTTAAGAAGATATTTTAATATTTCTATTTGTTCAGAATTACTCGGAGAAAAAAAAATATTTCCGCCTTCACCAGGAATAGGGATTACATAATTGTCAATTTTCTTTAAGTTGCAAACTCCTAAACCAGTTCCTGGACCAGTCACCAAAAGGGGTGAGTTTTTTTTTGAAGTTCCATGTTTTATTTTCTTAAGGTTTAATTTATTTAATAAAATTTTATATTTCTTTACATCCTTTTCTAAAAGTAAATCTTTAAAAACATAACTTTGCGCAACAAAATCATTAATTACTAAAAGTGATTTAAGTTTGAGATTTTTCAAAAGTTCAACTTTATTAAATTTAATATGATTGTTACTTAAAATAACATCATCATCTTCGCATGGGCCTGCTACTGCAATCGATATATGTTCATTAAAAATATCATGTTTTTGCTTATATGTTTTTATAATATCTTCTAAAGATTTAAAATCTGAACATAAAAAGCTTTCGGGGAGACTTATTTCAGAATTAATATTTTTTTGAAACGCCAATCTAGCATTTGTTCCTCCAACATCTGCAACAATTAAACTCATAAAAACCTTTCAAAATTTTGATTTCTGTTTAAATTATTTTAGTAATAGTATGGAGATATACAATGATTAAATTTTATTATAATACTGGCCCAAACCCTATGAAGATAGCTCTTTTTTTAGAAGAAGCAAATATAGATTATGAAGCAATTCCTATAGATACAAGAAAAGGTGAACAGCATGAAGAAGATTATCTTAAAGTTAATCCTAACGCAAAAGCTCCAACTATTTTAGACGGCGATAATATAGTTTTTGATAGTAATGCTATACTTCTTTATTTAGGGGAAAAAACTAATAAATTCATGCCAAATAATGATTTGAAATCTAAAAGTGAATTATATTCTTGGTTAATGTTTGTGGCAACTGGAATAGGTCCTTACTCAGGACAATCAGTACATTTTCAACATATGGCTCCTGAAAAAATAAAATACGCAATTAATCGATATACCTATGAAGCAGAAAGACATTATAATATTTTAAATAATAGACTTGAAAAAAATGAATATATGTTGGGTAACACTTATACGATTGTTGATATGGCTGTATGGGGTTGGACAAGAATGATTGAAAAAGTGATTGCAGTCGGAGAATTAGATAAAAGAAAAAATCTAAAGAGACTTATGAATTATATAAACGCCAGACCTGCAAGTGAAAAAGCTGAAAATATTGCTCATAGAAACAAACATAATTTTAAAATTGAAATAGATGAAGATGCTAGCAAACACATGTTTCCGCAAAATGAAAGACTTAAATAACGATCTTTAAAAATTAATCTTAATCTTTTATTTGGTATAAATATTGTATATTATTTAATTATTATCAATTTGGGTTAGCTATGCGAGATTGGGATACACGAATTAATGAATTGAAAAAAAATATAGAAGCGGCTAGAAATCGTTTTGTAATACCCTTTCTTGACACTAAATCTTTAGAAGAACAAGTTGTAAAAGATATAAAACCTAACCCAATCGCTAATGAAAAATCCGAAATTAAAGAAATTGACAAAAATGAGGAAACACAAGATTCCAAAAAAACTACAGATGAATATACCCAATCTATTCAACCTTCCCAAGAAGAAGCAGAAGTAATTTTAGCTAAAGAAGAGGTAAAAGACGAAGTTGAGGCCTCTGAAGCACCATCAAAAGAAGTCAAAGAAGAAAATATTGAACAAGTTCAAAAGCTAGATACAGATCAAGTTGATGCAATGTTAGATGAGGTTAAATCTGATAAAGTACCATCAGAAGAAACAGAAGTTATTGAAGCTAAAGTAGAAGTAAAAGAAGAAGTTGAGGCCTCTGAAGCACCATCAAAAGAAGTCAAAGAAGAAAATATTGAACAAGTTCAAAAGCTAGATGCAGATCAAGTTGATGCAATGTTAGATGAGGTTAAATCTGAAAAAGCACCACCAGAAGAAACAGAAGTTATTGAAGCTAATGAAAAGGTCAAAGATGATGTTGAGGTTGCTGAAGTCCCATCAGAAAAAGAAGAAATTGTGGAAGATAAAGTAGAGTTAAAAGAAGATGTAAAGGCTGTTGTGTTACCAACAAAAGAAGTTAAAGAAAAACAAAAAAAGGGTAGAAAGAAAAAAATTAAAGAAATTAAACCAGATATTTTAGCAACTGAACTTATTAAGTTAGAAGCAATTAAAGAGGAAGATCTGACTGAAGAACAAGAAGATAGATTAATGGAGTTAAGAAGAATTAAAGCACAAAGGTTAATGCATCAGGAAGCTGATGATCAATTTCAAAGTGAAATGAAACAAGCAGATGATGAAATTAAAACATTAAAATCTCAACTAAAAATTAAAGATCCACTTCCAAAAGGTTATGTTGAATGACTATATTTATCTTATTTCAATTTTAAAGAAAATATGTTAAAATATTGTTTTAAGGAGGTTTTATGTCAAATATAGTTGAGACTAACTTTGGTACTTTAGTTGATTCAAAGAGAGTTGCCAGAGGATCCGCTTCTAATGTAATAAAAAAAGGCGCGTTTTACGTTTTTTCAATAAGAGTAGATAGCGATGATATAAGAGAATATTCATTTACTGACAGAGCTAGAGCTGAACAAATGAGAAACATTCTCATAAGCCATCTAGAAACAAGAATTTCAAAAAAAATTAAAAAGTCTAATTAGCTTCTAATTTTTTTTTCTTCAAGTAAGTTATTTATTTTTTCAATCTGAGGACTTATTTGTTTAACAAGACTATTTATTTCATCTGAATAATTGAGAGTTCTTGTTTTCACAATTTCAAATATTAAGTCATCAAATTGTTTTTTAATTTCTAAATATTTTTTTGACATATATTTCTCCTAGTTAATAAAGGCAAAAATCATGCCAAAATTATATTTCTTGAGTAATTGTTATAATTTTTCTTGTTCGATAAACTTGATGTGACCATTTTTTGTCATAAATACTAATCATTTTTTTTAATGCTTCACTTTTTAAAATTTCATTAGCTTTATTTAGATTATCAAATTCATAATATGCGTAATGTATATCTTCATTTTCTATTTCCCATCCTCTAGAAGCAGAAATTGCGGAAAAAGTTTGTTTAGCTTCAGATAAATGTTCTTTTTCGTACCAATCATCAAAATCATTTTTTAAATGTGGTGGTACAAATGACTTAACAACAAGAAATATTCTCATAAATAATCATAATCTTTCAATATTCTCTTTTTCAAATAGTTCATGAAAATTTTTTTCTTTCTGTGCTCCAACTAAATAACTTGTACCTAAAATATAAGTAGGGACTCCAGTTACACCTATTTTATAAGAATACTCCCAATGTTTATCGATTACATCTTTATAAGTTCTTTTTTGCAAAATTTCTTTTGCTTCTTTTTCTGGTAATTTAGCTCTAGATGCTGCACTTAAAAGAATATCTATTTCATAAACATTTTTTTTATTTATAAAGTAAGACTTGTAAAGTTCATCATGTATCATATTATTTTTATATTTAAATTGAGCCCAGTATCCAAGTTCTTGAGCTAATCTGCTATTGTAAGTATAATCCCTGTTGTTATATTTTAGATTTTCTTCATTCATGAGTTTACTCATCATAGAATTTTTTTGATTTAATTCTTTTTGAGAGCAATCGAATAGATCAAGTAAATTCATTCCTTCTTTTGGAGTATCAGGATGTAATGGGAAATGTATAATATCTAATTTTATTTTATATTTTGAAATTACTTTTTTTAGTCTAGCTTGACCTAAATAACACCAAGGACAAACATAATCAGTAAAAATTTGAAGTGTTTTTATTTCCATTTTTTAATAACTTTATTTCAATATATTTTTTATGATATATAATCCAAAGAAAATATGAAATTAATTATAATTAATTGCAATGAATTCCTACTTTAATTTTGAAGATACATATACAAACTTGCCTAAATGTTTTTTTACAGAGCAAGAAATTAAAAAAGTTTCTCTACCAGGTCTTGTTATTTTTAACGATAAATTAGCTAAAAGTCTTAATATTAATATCCCTTCAAATGATAAAAGTGAAATGGCAAAAATTTTGTCTGGTAATTTTAATGATAAAAAAATGAATACATATGCACAAGCATATGCAGGTCACCAATTCGGTCATTTTACTAACCTTGGTGATGGTAGAGCAATTATGCTAGGTGAACATGTAAGTAAATGTGGTAAAAGATATGATATACAATTGAAAGGGTCAGGAATAACACCTTATTCTAGACGGGGAGACGGAAAAGCAGCTTTAGGTCCCATGTTGAGAGAATATATAATAAGTGAAGCTGTTCATCATCTTAATATTCCAACAACTAGAAGTTTATCGGTTATAAAAACTGGCGAAGATGTCTTTAGAGAAAAAAAATTGCAAGGATCAATTCTAACAAGAATTGCTTCATCACATATTAGAGTAGGGACATTTCAATATGCAGCTGCACAACAAGACACAAAAATCTTAAGAAGTTTATTTGATTACACTGTTAAAAGACATTATTCAGATATAAAAAATTCAGAGGAGATTTCTATAAAGCTTCTAAAGGAATTTTCTTTAAAGCAAATTAATTTGATAATTAATTGGATGAGAGTAGGTTTTATTCACGGGGTAATGAATACCGATAATATGACCCTTTCAGGTGAAACAATAGACTATGGTCCATGTGCTTTCATGAATTCATATGATCCTAATACTAAATTTAGTTCAATTGATCACATGGGAAGATATTCTTACAAAAACCAACCAATCATCGCGCAGTGGAATATTGCTAGATTTGCTGAGACCTTACTGCCTTTAATTTCAAGTGATTTGAATGAAGCAATAAAAAAAGCTGAAGATGTAATAAAATCTATGCCAGAAACTTATAAAACCAATTGGTTAAACATGATGAAGAAAAAATTAGGTTTAATTGACAATGATAGTGAAGATGAAAATATAATTAACTCTTTATTATCTTGGATGGAAAAAAATAATGCCGATTTTACAAATACATTTGTTGATTTAATGAATGAAGAAAATCTAGATCAAAGTATTTATAAATCCCAAGAGTTTAAGAGTTGGTTTAAAATTTACAAGAAAAGGAAACTCAGTAAAAATTTTTCAAAATCTAAATCTTTAAAACTTATGAAGGAAAATAATCCTATAATAATTCCAAGGAATCATATTGTAGAGAATGTTTTGTCAAGTGCCGAGGAAAGAGATTTAAATCCTCTTAAAAAGTTTTTAAAAGTATTAGAAAATCCATATGATAATAATGTAAAAATACCGAGCTATTTTAAAATTGATATTAAATCAGACCAACCATACATGACATTTTGTGGAACATAGTCAATCTAAATATTTTGACTGACATCCCATCTTTTTTTAAGGTATCTACAAGTATCACAACCAAAAGATCCTTTTGGATAAATATCTTGATTCATAAGATTTTTTGCTTCACTTATTGTCTTGCTTACCCAATTGTCGTTGCAATCTAATTTGATCAAATGTAATTCAAATTTTAGAGTTTGATTGAACATAGGCTCATTTTTTAAACCATTAAAATAGACTAGGTATCCTGTGTCAGACACTTTAAACCCATTTTTACGAAACAACCACTGATACATTTCCAATTGTCTTCTGTAAGCTTTTGGATACTCATATTTGTTCCAAGTCTCTTCCCAATCAAAATTATTTTTTGATGTGGATTTAACGTCAGATAAAATAAGTTCACCATTAGGTTTGACCCAAACATCATCTACTGCTCCGTAAAAATGAACATCAGTTTCACTATCATAATGAGAGATACCTTGAAAATTATTTCTCCATTTATCGATATCGTCATGTTTAAATGGAACAGCATCAATATGATTTTCTAAGAAAATTGGGTGTGGTTGTTGTTTATCTCTATAGTAGTCAAATTCGTTTTTACATAAATTATCTACAGCACTATTAAGTGTAAATGGAAGTGTGTTCAGTCTTACCTTATATTTATACATTAATATAAAGCATCTTTTACAATTAAGATATTGTTCTATAGCTGATCTACTAAGTTTTATCATAAATTAATAATAAGGTATTTTAAAAAAAAATAAAAAATAATTCACTTTATTCAAGATAAATTATTATGAATTAATAACTATTATAACATTGATTGTTATTCTAGATTTATTACATTTAAAGTATGTGCTTAACAAAAAATATTTATTTTATTAAAACTTTGATATTTTTTTCACTTTTTATTTTTCTATTAAGCTGCAGTTCAGGTAATCTGAAAACTAGCTACGGCATGAGGTTAATTTCCCATCCTAACCTTAATTTGTGTAAAGGGAAATTTCATGAAAATAGATGGACGAACTGTACAGGTTTTATAAACTATAAAAATAATGACACCTATCAGGGGGCGTTCTTAAATGGAAAAGCGCATGGTGAAGAAGGGACTTACACATGGCCTAATGGCGATACTTTTATTGGCACATTTAATAATGGTACTTATACCAGAGGAATTTACAAATGGGCAAGTGGTAATAAATATATTGGTGAATTTAAAGCTGCCGTCAAAAATTCAAGAAGGTTTTATAATAAACATGGCTTAGGCATTTATAAAAGTAGGAATGAAACATATATCGGAGACTTTTTGAAAAATGATTACCATGGATTTGGTCTAAAAAAACATAATTATGGAAAAAATAAAATAAGTGAGGGAGAATTTAAACGAGGTTCATTTATAAAAAAAAGAAATGTTGATTTTAAAATTCGACAAATTAAAAATCATCTTAGATATTATATTAACCGAGACGAAGATATAAGAAAATTTGTTGATAAAGACATTAGTGTCAAAAATAAAACACTTTACTCATACAAAGCTGAAAAAAATGTTATGCATAAGAATGTGACTCGACAGAAAGAAAATAATTATTTAAACAGTAGAAGTCCATTGTCTTTAACAAATTCTATCGAAAAAATTAAAAATAATTTTTTTACCAAATTTAAAAAATGTTCGTCAAATATAAATAACTTTTGCGTAAAGAAAATTAAATTTTCTAATGGGTTAGGTGAGGGATTAGTTAAGAACAGAAAATTAAATGGAATAGGATATTTTAAAAATAAAAGCGGAGAAGCTTACGTTGGACAATTTAAAAATAATAGTTTTGATGGCTTGGGTATTTATTTTTATAAAGATAATTGGATATATGATGGTCAATTTAAAAATGGGAAAAAAGTTGGTTATGGAACAATGTACTTTAATAAAAAAGTTTCAAAAAGTGGGTATTGGGTTGATGGAAAATTCAAAAATAAAATCAATTTCCCAGTTTCTTTTTATGCTTCGTCCTTATTAAACAATGCTAATTCACCTAGTAATAGCACAACTGCTCAAAATAAAACTATTAGGGAACTTAAAAAAGAACTCGACAAATTAAAAAAGGAAAATTTAAATAGATTAAAAATAATTAAACTAGATAAAGTAGAACCATCAATTAAAATATTTACAAAAATTGATGAAGAGATTGTTAGTTTAGATGGAAATATAAATGATAATGTGGGTGTTTCTGAATTAATTATCAATGATATGATAGTTGGGTTTGAAGAGAGTGGTAATTTTAAAACTAATTTGTATATCCCAAGATCTGGCCTTAATATTAAAATCACTGCTTTTGATTTGAATGGAAATAAAAGTACAAAAGAGTTTTTTGTAAATAGAAAGCCAACTCAAATTATCAATACTATAAAATTTTCAAAACTAGATCCTACTCAATTTAAAGTTAAAAAAAATAATAACTCATTAGCTGTTATTGTTGGTATATCAAATTATAAAGACATTCCTTCTAATGCATTGTTTGCAGATAATGATGCAAAAGTTTTTTATGATTATGCAAAGTTTAAGCTTGGGATACCAGACGAAAATATTAAAGAATTAATCAACTCAAGAGCTGAAGAAAGTGATATTTTATTAGCTTTAAAAGAATGGCTTCGATTAAATTCATTTGATAACAAATCAAATATATATCTTTTTTTTGCGGGTCATGGTTTAGCTTCACAAGATGGAAAAGAAAAATATCTTTTACCTTATGATGGAAGACCTGAGTTACTTAATAAAACAGCAGTTTTGTTGAAAGAATTAATTAATGATATTTCTATTCTAAAGCCAAAAAAAGTCTTTATATTTTTAGATACATGTTATTCTGGGTTATCTAGAACTGAAGAAACATTGATTTCAGCTAGACCGGTTGTTTTAAAAGCAACAGATGAATATTTACCTAAAAATTTTACTTTATTTTCTGCTTCTAAACATGATCAGATCTCAAGACCTCTTAAAGAAACAAAACATGGAATGTTTTCTTATTTTTTAATGAAAGGAATGGAGGGTTTTGCTGATTTAAATAACGATAAAAAAATAACTACTAATGAATTGCATCAGTATGTCAAAACAAATGTTAATAAATTTTCATTAGGTAAACAGACTCCTCAGTTATTTGGAAATTCTGAAACTGTTTTGGTTAATTTGAACTAAAAAATAATTGAATCAATTCGTCTAACTCTTATAATGTTACAATGTCTAAAACTAGTACACCTTTATTATTTCCTTCTGAATATACTAATTTGGAAAATAAAGTTATTAATAAACCCCAATTTGAGGTGGGAATGATTTATGTTAAAGAAGGCGATAACATAAAAAAAGGGCAAAACCTTTTGGAATTGCATTTAATAGAGCCAAAAGAACAAGTTTTAAAACAACCATTATATTTCACAATCACTAATGAATCAGGTCAAGAAGGTTGGCTAGCTGAGTTAAGAGTTAAAAAGGGGGATATTGTGCTTCCTTCTGAGGAATTCTTAATTCTTGATAAATTAAAAGAAACGAAGAAGATCAACAATAGCAATTCACTTAGTAAAAATGAAAAGAATTATAGCTGGAGTATAAATGAAAAATTAAAAACTATTTCAAATAGGTTTGTAGATAAGCTTAATAAAAATTTTAGTGAAATTATTGTTAATCAAGAAAATGAAATATTAAAATCTCAATCAGAACAATTCAATAAATTGAAAGAAAGTTTAAATCCAAATTATAATTTGTTTGAAAATTTATTAATCAATCAAACTTATGAACCATCAAATTATAACTACACACAACCTAAATTTTTGCCATTAGGATCTTTTCCAAAAGATCATTTGATTAAACAAAACCTTATTTGCCTTCAAGAATTTCCATATGGAAACATACTTGTGGAATATAATAAAAATTCATCTCAATTTTTGCATGATTATTTAATTCAAACAATTTCTATATCATTAGAAAGTTTGGATCCAAGATTAATTCAAGTTAGAGGTATTAGTTTTGATGACTTTGGGTCATCATTAAATTTGCTTGGAAATTTTGATGAAAAGTTCCTAAAAAAAGTTTGTACTGACGATGAAGACTTAATGAGTTTGTCAGAAGAGTTGGAACAAAGAATTATTGAAGTAAGAAAAAAATGCCTTAAATCTTACGATAATCTTTTTGATTATAATGCTTCAAATGCAAAAAACCCTTTTGCATATTATTTTGTATTTTGTACGATAAATAAATCATTTTCTGATGAATCTAAAAAAATTCTTAATAAATTTATTAGCTCAAATACGTTAAAAAATGCTGGTATTTTCTTTTATGTATTTTCAAATGACATTAAAAATATTGTTGGTGATTTTGAATTAAATATAAAGGCTCAGAATGTTAGCAAGAAAACTGCTGATGTTTATATCATTGCAAAAGATAATAATTCAATCCTTAATAATAGATTATTAAAAACAGATCTATTATCAAAAAAAGTTTTAGCTTCAATTGTAAAGAACATTAATAGTAAGGATGTTTCTATAAACCTCGACCCTTTAATTGAAACTAAAAATCAATGGTTTAAATCAAAATCAAATGAGGGTTTAAAAGTTCCTGTAGGATATAGTTCAGATAAAAAATTAGATTTGGTCATTGGGCACGGTGCTCCTAATTATAATGTTCTTATTGGGGGAGGTGTTGGAAGTGGCAAATCAGTATTACTGCATAATATTATTTTAGGTATTTCTACAAAATATAGTGTTGATGAATGTCAATTTTTGTTACTTGATTATAAGGAGGGTACTGAGTTTCAACCTTATGAAAATCTTCCACATGCTCATGTATTGTCTACTGAAAGTGACACTGCTTTTGGTTTGAAAACCTTAGAATTTATTAATACAGAAATCACTAAAAGAGGTGATCTATTTAAGAAACATGGAGTAAGTAATATTAAAGATCTAAAAGACAAAAAGAAAATAAAATTACCTCGTTGGTGTGTGATTATTGATGAGTTTCAAAGAATGCTTCAATATGACGCAGTAGGTGCAAAAAGTTCAGACTTGTTTGATGATCTTTTAAGACGTGGAAGAGCTTTTGGAATTCATTTCATATTAGCAACTCAAAGTATATATGATTTAAATTTAACGCCTGCAACTTTATCCCAATTAAGTATACGTATATGCTTGAGAATTTCTGAAATGGATGCAAGTAAAATTTTACACCCTGATAATTTAGTACCCTCAACATTTGAAAAGCCTGGTATGGCAATTTATAATGATAATATTGGCCTTATTGATGCTAATGAACAAGTTCAAGTACCTTTCATTAATACTGAGAAAATTCTAAATACTATAAAATCTGTTAAATCACATAATAAAATCAAAACGGAGAATTACGTTTATAAGGGCCAAAATTTTGAAATTTTTGACCCAAGTAAAGTTGGATCTAAAGAAAAATCAAATATTTGTTTTGGTGCACTTCAAGATATTAAAAGAAACTATCATTTTTTAAGTTTAAATCCTCAAATGTATAACCCAATTTTGATAGTCGGTAATGACAATGAAAAAAAGAAACTTATTTTGAAATCTTTTTATAGAAATTATTTTACAGACAGCAAATCATATGAAATTGAATGTTTTGATTTTCATCCCTTAAAATCGCAATATCTTACTGATTTAATCCCAGGCAATCAAAAAAAATATGTATATATAGATCAAAAAGAGATAATTTTAGAAAGATTAGAAATAATTAAATCAAAAAAAAGTAAATCCATACAGATATATTTGTTTATTGGACTAGACAAATTATTAGAATTTAAAGAAAAATACACAGATGATTTAGGAAATGTAAAAAATAATAATGTAAAAGATTTAATTCTTAATATCATTAATAAAAGGCTTGCTTTAAATATCGTGCCTATTGTGTTTATTGATAAAATCAATGCTTTTACAGAGACATTCGAATCTGCAAATTTTGAAATTAACAGTGTTACACCAGATATTTATTCTAGAAAATTATATATGGAGACTCCTGGAGTAGACATAGTTGATATAGGTCGCTTAGGAAAAAATAAGATTTTATACTATGATGATGAAAATATGATAAAACAACCCCTAACTTTGTTAAAATAGGAGTATTTATGGTTAAATTTAACATAAGACCTGCAGAGTTACAGACAATGATTTCAAAGTTACAACAGTACAGTAGTCAGATGCTAAGTTTAAGTAACAATATGAAATCTACTGCTAGAAGTCTTAATGCTTCATGGAAAGATCCTCAATATCATGCGTTTATCGCTCAAATTGATGCAATGTCTGCTTCCATGAGAGGTAATGCAGAAGCCATGGCAGCATCAAAAAAGAATCTACAAACTCTCAAACGAAACCTAGAAAGAGCCGAGCAAGAATATAGAAAATTAAATTCATGATAGATAAAGCATATAAAAATTATTTTTTAGAATTAAATTCATTAGATATTCAATCAAAAAAAATTAATGAAATCTCACAAAGAATTAATGATTTTAAAATTTATTCGAGTAATGCTTCTAAGTTAGGTAACAGCAGTTTTTTGGATGAAAAATCAAATTTTTTAAATTTGAATATTAATTATAAAAATTTCGAAAATGAATTAGATGATTTATTTAACAGAATAATTAACGATAAATATTTTGACAATGAGGAGTACGAATTAGCAACAAGAAAACTTGAGGAATTATTTAATATAGCAGGTAACCTAAACTCAATAAGAAAAAATTTTCAAATTGTTTTAAATTCAAATTTTATAATTCATTCTTTTGACGATAAGAGTAAAAAATATTTTCTAAAAGCCTTAAATGATGAGATAAATTATGTTTTTTCCCAAAAAAAAATGAATGTTAATGCTCAAAAAATCCCTGCTCAATTGAGACATATAAATAAAGAATTGATAGATATTAATGAATTAATCAAAGAAACTAATGAATACTCAATATGTGTTTTAGAACGAGCACTTCTTGATAAAGATATAGATTTTAAGTCTTTATTTAAAAAAGGGACTTTTATTAATTATCAAATTCAAAAAATTGTACAAGGTAAATTTGAATTTATTGAAAATGATGTTTTAAACCGTCCTTTATATAATGTGTTTAAAATGCTAGCTGATGATGTGTGTTATTCTTTAGTAGAAGAAATTTCAAAACAATCTATGTCAAATGAATATAAAAAACATAATAATATAGCTCATAAATTAATTAATAACTATTTTAGGGGTTTAACTAAAGGTGATAATTTTGATATTGAGTTCATAAAAAATAAAGTTAAAGAAATTTATGAAAATGTAAAATCTAATAATATTGCTGCTTATAACAAGTTAATGGAAAAGAAACGAAAAGCTAAATTACAAAAAAAGATATTAAAATATGTTTCATATATTGTTGGTGGTTTGCTTGGTTTATGGGCAATTATAGCTTTAATAGGTTTTCTCTGGACAAATTATCCTGGTTGGACGTTTATTGTAGGTGTTCTAATAATATATGGCATTTACAAAGCAGGTACTAGTAAATAAATATTACATAATTTTATTAGATTAAATTCTATTTTTTAACCTTAACTTCTGGATGAAATATGTATGATTATGTAAATAAATGGATTAAAAATAACAAAGATAAAATCTATAATTTTTCTGAGTTCTCAATTATTTGTCCTTTAGAAATTCAAATGCGTATAACCAATCTAGATTTGCCAGATAGCGATCTTGATTTTATAGATAAAAGATTTAATGATTTAAATGATTATCTATCGTTTAATGTATCTGGAGAAGTTGAAACAATTAGTTTAACTTTATGGACAGAAGAGGGTAGTGGTAACATTATCTTTGAATGTGATTTTAAAAATAAAAAAATTATTTACCCAACTAAATTAAATTATTCAAAGATAGATGAAACAAAGCTATCAAGTATTCTTGATAAACAATTTAATAAGTGTTTTGAAAAAAATAATTGGGAAGATTCTTTTGGAAACAGATTTGTTACATTTTTGTCTAGAGAAAAGTATGATTTGATTAATGAACAAGATAAAAAACCTTGGGAAAATGCTAAAAATAAAAATTTAAAGATTTATTATGAAAACTTTAAAAAACAACCTAGTTATTGGAATGAAATTATTGCTCCATATTTAAATTATATTTTAGACCAAGAATTTATAAAAAATAAAGGTCCTGAAAATATCAAAAAAATAACTTATGATAGATTTGATTATATTAAATTTAAGTCATTTATTTGTGAGGCTACAGATAATGAATCAAGGATAGATCCAAAAAGAAAAATTCAAGGAATGCCTGATATATGTGTCTATGTTTACTATTTAGTTAGTGTTCCAGATAATGATTCCCTAGATACTTTTGCTGGAGCGAGTGTTAATCAATGGCTTACTGAAAATATCAAATATTTAAATATTAATAATATGATGGATGTTATAAGAGGTATTTCATTTAATCATATATATTTTAATTTTTGTTTGTTAACTACAGATACTCTTGGGTATGACTATTTTCTTTTAGATACACAAGAAGCTATCAATGAAACTAAAAAAAGTGATTTGATTAAATCTATAACAATAAAAGGTCAAAGTTCTTACATTGAAAGCAAATTAGACAAGGAAACTTTTGTAAAAGAATTTAAAGAGAATTTACCACCATCAATTGAAGATCCTTTAGCTACTGAAAAATCTACAAAAATAGATCTTCCTTTTGATTTCACTCAGAAATGTAATTTGTTAGTGTCAGTTTTATTAAATAAGATTTCGAAGAATAAGATTAATCTTGATGTTAAGTTAATGAAGCCAGATTTGATTTTATTTAAACTTTGTGAGGACAGAACCACCTTTGTTTCATTGATACAATCAATTAAATTAAATTTTGATGTTTTAACAGAGGTGCCTGAAAAACATTTAATAACTATGGCAGATGTATACGCATTTATACATGATTATATCATTAATTCATTCTCTTTAGATGATGTTGAATAATTTTTTTAAGTTATAACCTAATAGAAAATCTATTTCTCATTTGTTCTATCGATGATTTTGGTACGTCATGTATTGATTGACCTTTATGCCTGTTTTCTAGAATAAGACTTACAAAGTGTGCATTATATTTAATAGCTAAATCTTGATACTCTTTTACCTCATGTTCAGTCGTCATTGTATTGCTAACTACAACAGAATTACCAAGTTTTAACTCTTTTTCTACATTTTTATAACAAAATTCATGTGCTTTTTTAATTAATTTAAAATCAAATATCCCGTCATTAAAATTGTCAAAATATTGATCGGCTTCAAAAAAATTTAAACCTAAATACTTAGCAAATTCTGATTTTCCTGAGCCAGGTAACCCTCTAACAGCAATTAATTTTAAATCATTTTTTTCATTCATAACTTTGTTTAATGATATATAATAATTTACAATATGATAGATAAAAAAATCATTAAAAATATTCATCAAAACATAGCAGTTACCGTTGAAAATTTACTTTTAGAAATTGATATTAGTGGTGAAGAAACAACAGGTGATGAAACATCTTTGCTCATAGAACAATATTATGGTCATGTTGGTCGTTTATGGGTTTCTGAATATCTCAACACAGGAAAAAGTGATGAATTAATCAATAAACTTTTATTCGATTTTCTTAGATTGAACGTAACAACAGGACAATGGGTTTTAATTTCTAGAACAATAAAAAATTATTTTATTAAACAAAAAATTAATACATTTTTAGATGGTTTAATTAATGAGGATTTTGGAGGTCAAAATGAAACTGATTCTGACACATCAAAACTAATTCATTATAGAAACTTATTTAGTCATGGTAGTTTAGAGGTTTCATTAGAGGAAATAAAATCAAATAGAAAGCGTATCTTTAATAAAATTAAAAAAGCAAAATTTCTTAAACAAAATATTTATATTAAACCGAATTCAGATTTAAATTTTGTTAAACTTGGATTAATTAATGAAACAGTTAATCTTCCAAAAAATTTAAAAGTAAATTTACTACAACCTTTTATTTTAAATAAAAATAAGGAGATTTTAAATTTATATCCTTTATTTACAATTAATGGCATTGATGCCAACAGCTTTGAATTAAAGTTTTATTCATTAAAAGATACTAAGATTTCGATTGATAGTTTGTTTGAAAGAGAAACATTAAGAATATGGTTTGAAAGATACGAAAATGAAAGATTAGGTAATATTGAAAGTTTAGATTATGTAAAAAAAACAACGAAAAAAAATTTAAACAAAACACACAAATCTAAGTTAAATAATTTTTTAGAAAATAAAAAATTAAATACGTTAGTTATTAAGTCATATCCAGGTTTTGATAAAATTACTTTTATTAAAGAAATTTTTAAAGTTCCTAAATTAGTTTTAAATAAACGAAAAATTGGACACATAAATTGTTATGTCATTAGAAAAGATGGACTTAGCATGTCGTCTTATACTTTTACTAGGTTTATTATCAATCAAATTGAATTAACATTGAAAAAGGATAAAGGGTACTACTTTATTAATAACACCGATCATATAAAAGCATTACATAATGGTTTAAAAGATTTAAAAAATGAAAATAAATATTTATTAATAGGTATAGAAAATCTACATATCGGAGAAAATTTTTATCTTAAAGAAAATATGAATATAATTGATATTTATAACTTACTTGTAAAATCAAATATTATTCTGATATCTACATTTTATAATGGTTCTATAAAATCTAAATTATTTTATGATGATGAAATTTTAGTTAAATCAATTCCTGAAAAAAGTATAAATCATAAAGAATTAAAGGTAACTTTAGACGCTCTAAAAAATAATTTAATATATAAGATTTTAAAATGTTTTGATGAAACGAAGACTTTTTATAATTTATTTGATATTTGCGATTTATATGAAAAAAAATATAAGACAAATATTTTTGAACCTAAATTAGAACGCGAGATATTTGATCATATTTACCTTTTCTATGAAAAAAATAATATTGATAACCATGAAAAAAGTTGGAAACTTTTTACTCCATTAATTAAAAATTATTTAACATAAAAACATGAATTTTGAAGAATTTATAAATAGCTTAAATAAAGAAGATCAAATTGAGTTTAATCGCTTAATTACCTTATTAGAGGATGACAAGTCTAATATTAAAGAAGTTAGATCTAATGTTGCCAGATTATTAATGCCTATCCTTAATAGATCTAACCAAAATAATTTAATTGGACAACTCATGTCACAATTTAATGATATTTACATTAGTAAAAATGGAGAAACAAATCAGATATCTGATGAAAATTTAGTAAAATCACTTCCATATCCATTAAGTGCTAAAATTAACCAAATTATCAAAAGTAAAATTAATTTAGATCAAGATATTAATGAACCTCAATTTGGTTATCAAATTTGTTCTGTTTTAGGTTTATATTTAAGATTCTTAGGTGTTTTATTAATTAATTTTTATGCAAATAGAATTGATAAGAAAAATATAAAAATAAACAACCTTATCGTTAAAACCATCAGGGCGCCATCTGATGGAAGTTGGTTAAGTTTAATAAGAGAGTTGTTAAAATTATTGAATAAAGAAAATAATGATAAAAATCTTCTTTTACTAAAGAATAATTTAGAACAAAAAATTACTAACTCAAATAATAAGAAAAATACAATTTACATGATTTTAGAAGATTTAATTTCTTTTCGTAATAAACTTGTTCATGGTGAAAAAGTAGATCAGCAATTAATTGTAGAAAAGTTCCAAGATATTATCAACGTCTTTAAAAATTTAACGTTCTTATTGTCTTGGAAAATCTTTGTAAGAGTAAATAAAAAAACATTTCATATATCTGGAAGTTTACCCAAGGAAATCAAAGAAAAAGTCTATAATGAATTACCTGACAAAGAAATATGTTTGGTGATAGATGATGATATAAAAAACTATATTTCATTATATCCTTTACTTCATTTTAATATTTCTTCAAATGAAGTTGATATTAATGAATTATTTTTTCTTAATTCAGGGAGTATAAATAAGTTAAACTATATTTCTTACAAAACTTCTTCCGAAATAGATGGAAAAATCATTGGTACTTATGATGAATTTCAAAACTTTTTATCAAGTTCAATACCAACACCAAATTTACCACCCGACCCAAAGATTAATTTTGATGATTTGATCTTAGAAAAAAATAAACTCTTCGTTGGAAGAGATAACATTCAAAAAGAATTTTCAACTTATGTTAACAAAACAAAAATAAATTATGGGGTGATTAAAGCATTAGCAGGTCAAGGTAAGACCGCCTTAATGTGTCGTTTGATAGTAGAAAATAAAAATATAAATCATTGTATTTACCATTTTTGTATGTCTCAAGACTCTAGAGATAGACCTGAGGTGATGCTTAGATCTTTAATTGCTCAGTTATGTGAAATCTTTAAACTAAATATAACAGATTGGATTTCAGAAAATTTAAAGGATTTAAAAGAAAATCTATTTCCAAATTTATTATCTCAAATAACTAGAAATTTAAAAAATAAAAAAATATTAATTTTTATCGACGCTTTAGATGAATCAAATAGGGATGTAGAAAAATCAATTGGCAAAGCAATACCAAGAATTAATCTAGAAAAAATTAAATTCATTATTTCGTATAGAGTAGAAAAAGATAATAAAAATTTTTTTGTAGAAAAAACTTTAGATCACTTGCAAGATTTAAAGATTTTAAATTTTAAAACAGCAAATCCAATGAAAGGACTTACCAATAATAATATAAAAGAATTTTTAGATAAAATTTTTGATCGTCAATCATCTGAGAAATCATTTTCAGATTTTGTGTGGCAATGTAGTCAAAATGAACAAAAAAATGGTGCTGATCCATTTTATTTAAATTTTTTCTCTGAAAGTGTTAAAGAAAATAAAATAATTTTAAATCGAATAGAAACTGTACCTAGAAATATCTCACAAGCGTTTGATAATATATGGTTAAATCTACCTAAGGATAATGACTTTTTAGTTCATAAAATTTTATGTCTATTAGCACTTATGTTTGATTATGGAGATGATCAAATGATGACAGAGTATTTCAATAATCAAAGAGAATATAAAGAAAACTCTTTAACTTCAACTGATATAGCCGTAGCAAGAGCATCAATAGGCAAGTTACTTACATATGATGGGGATAAATATAAGCTTTTCCATGATCGATTAAAATATTTTTTAGTGGGTGATCAACCTGATCCACTTAAAGAATTTAATGGTTAGAATATCATATGCCTAAAATTAGAGTTGAATCAGTTAGAGATATTCATAAAAATCTAATTAAATCAGTTGATTTACTAAATAAAAGTAAGAGTGAAACAAATTTTTTAAATTATATTTCAAAATATTCTCCTGTTCATGCCATTGTTATTAAAAAGAAAAATATTGCAAAAGATCTTTTAATTTCTAAATCATTTTTTTTGTATCTATCTAATATTTCAAAATTAGAACACATTAATTTATTATGGAGATTAATAGATAATAATGAATTTGGTTATAGTTATCTTTCAACTTTAAAAAAAATAAATACAACTAATGACATTTATTTTTTAATTAAAATACTTACTTTTTTTAATTACATGGGATGGCATAAGTATGGAATGGAAATCATAAAAATTCATTTTTTTAAGAATAAAAATTATGATTATTTATTTTCAAAAAATTTTCAAAATAAAACTCAAAAAAATAATTTAGATGATTTGTTATCTATTTGTGTGAGCTTTTTTAATAAAGATAAATTATTTAATATTTCAGAAAAAATTACTTTACTTAGAATAAAAGAAAAAGAGGATCGATTTGGTAAAACCCATATCAATACAATCAAAACTAACATTAATCTCGCAAATATTTATCAAGGAAATTCTGATTTAGATGAAAAGAAATTAATGAAAGCAAAACTTATTTATGAAAATAATTTAAAAATTTTAAAGAAACTATATTCATATAAAAGTTTTTATTTAATTAAAATTTTGTTTGATTATTCAAAAATACTTAGAGGTTTAAATCAAAATGAAAAAGCTAAAAAAATTATATATTTTTTAATAAAAAAGGTTGAGCAAAATTTTGGTCATAATCATAAAATTATTTTAGATTTTAAACTTCAGTTGGCCAAATTATTTGGAAAAGAAGATATTCAAAAATCAGTTGAAATTTTAAATGAAATTATTCCAAAACAAGAAAAAGTATTTGGATTGTTAAGTGACAATGTATTTGACTCAAAAAACTCATTAGCACTTAGGTATCGAGATATAAAAAATATATTAAGTTCATCTAAATTATTTATAGATCTTGAAAATATAGCTTCCAAAAAATATGGTGCTCAACATGTAATTACGTTGAGAATGGCAAGGCATTTAGCTACTAATCACAAATTAGAAGGCAACTATTTGAAAGCTGAAAAAATTTACAAAAGAATGCTAGAGGAATATGAAAAAAAATTTGATTTAATGGATCCCATACTTATGGAACCTTTAATGGAGTTGAGCATAATTTATAAAAAAATGAAAAATAATATTATGTCTAAAAAAATGGCTGAAAGGGTTTTTGCTATTAGAAATAAATCGAAGAGATTAACTTAATATTAATTTTGCACTTTTATAATTTTTATCGTTACTTTTTTTAATAGGTTTAAAAGATTCTAATATCATATTTTTAAAAGCTTGGCTTTTAATTTCACCAAATTGTTTTATTTCATTAAGTAAAACATCTGATAATTTTTCAAATTCATCAAATAATTTTTCTTTTTTTGAAATTTCCATTAAATCAGCATAAGAAAGTAGGATTTGTAATTTACCTCCTACATCAGATGTCTTTTTTAAGAGTTTTAAGTTTTTGTGATAATATTTTTTAGATAAACTTAGTTCATTTGACTCTTTTTTATTTTCATAATTTTTATAATGTATCTTGCCAAAGAAATTATTAGCTGAAATAATACCAAATTCATCATTTAATTGTTTATTAAATTCATACCATTTATTTGTATATTTTAAAGCTTTTTCAAAATTATAATTATAAGCAAATGCAAGTCTTGAAAGAGCACCATAAGATCTCGCAAGTCCAGGGTAATCACTTAATTGTTTTTTTAATTCAATCGATTTCAATAAATAATTTTCAGCTTCTTTGTCATCTAAGAATAAATTTCCGAAACTTGTTAATAATCTACTTTTAAAGCCAGTTAATTCAATATCATCTAAATCAAGGACTTCATTAATAAGTTTTTTAAAACTATTTTTAATTTTTATTTTTTTCTGATTACTTAATGTTAATTCAACAAGTAATTTATAATGTTCAAGTTCAAGCTCTTTCCATCTTACAAGATTTTTATCTTTGAATGAGGAATTAATTATAAATAATAATTCTTTTAATTTTCTTGAGTTGTAAAGAGATCTTATAAAAGGATATAACAAGTCATCCTTGTTTTTAATATTGTTCCAATTTTTATATATTTCTAGTGAAAGTATTTCTTGTTCTGCAAATAAATTTTTTTGAAAAGATAATTCTAATTTATAAATATATTCTGTAACTATTAATTGATCATTATACAGATCTTTAATATTTGCAGGAGAATTACTTAAATAATCAAAACACTTTTCTATAGTATTTTTAGCACTTTCAAAATTATTTATTGAAAGGTGTTTTTTTGAAAGTAGAATTCCGTAATTTAAAATTTTATCAATTTGATCAAGTCCACTTTTTTCGAGTAGTGAGAAAGTTTTTTCTATTTGCTGATTATTATCTGACAACATTAAAGTGTTTGCTGTTGTTAGGCAGTATGCTCTTTGTCTAAGAGGAATTTCAGATAATTTGTTATTTAGAAAAAGTGTTTGTGTTAATTGAAAGTGATTATTTCTATTCCTAAACGATATTTTATTTTGATCATCAGGATAATTTTTAAAAAAGCCTGTTTTAAGATTTATTTCTTCAAAAATCTTTATAGTTTCAATTAAATTCAGATCTAATGCTTGTGCTAAAATTTTGATGTCGAATTGATATCCTAAACAACAAGCAATTGTTAAAAAGTCTTTGTATTGTGAAATTATTTCTTGTTTTTCTTCGCTTTGATCCATATCCAAATTTAAAGCTAGACTATTATCATCAATTGATTGATTTTTAGATAAATTCCAATTTGATTTAAAATGAATTAATTTTTTATTTTTTAAGTTTTCAAAAATAGAATGTATATCATCTATTGATGTGTCATCGTCAGTTTGATCTAAATATTTAATAATCTCTTCAGAGAGTTTTAAACTGCACATGAGTTCAATAATCAAATATCTCTTTAAATCATTATATTTTAACTTTTCTAAATCAATAGTGTAATTAGTTTTAATTCCATTGATAACTTTTTGACCTACTAAAAAAACATTTAAATTAAAGTTGTATGGCGTTTGATCGATTTTTTTTAGCCACTCAGAACTTCCAAAATCTAGATACTCACTTCCAAATATAACAATATTAATATCTTTAAATTTTTTAAATTTTTCAAAAAATTCAACAGTAGCTGCATTTAATATGCTCTCCAAGTTAGCATCTTGTGTATTTGAAGAAGCCATATCTATTAAATTACCAAAGGGTATGAAACCAGTGATAAAATTATAGGTATTATCCAAGGTCTCATTATCATTTGATTGAACATTTTTTTCAAGTAATTGATTAACAAGTGAAAATGAATTTGATTCGTCTAATAAATTTATCTCTAGAACTTTAGTATTTTTATCTTTTGCTTGGTTAATCAAAATTTTAGTACTTAATTCATCCATGGTTTTAATATGAACAAGACTAATACCTTTTTTATCAATCTTATTAATTTTTTCTTGAAAAGTAAGTAGGTGTGGATGTATCCATCTTTGGGTTTTTTCTTTATTAAATTCTATTTGATCCTTAATTTCTTTTTTAAAGAAACTATTTTTATTTCTGTAGAGAAATAAAATTAATGAAATTAAAGAAGCAAAAACCGAATAATCATTACTTGCTGTAAAGAGAGTTAATAATAAATAAATAGAAAGAATGGAAAATATAAAAGTATATATATCAATTTTCTTATCTAGAGTTTTTCCAATTTCAATAAAGTTTAAGAGTAAGGCTAAAATGGGAAGCCAAAATATATATAAGAACTCAAAACTTCCTTCATAAATTACAAGTGATGTAAGGAACCAGGATATTAATCCTGCACAAATGGATACTCCTAAAATTTTTTGGTTATTTATAATTGATTGAATTGGTAATAGATTTCTAAATTTTGAGTTTATGATGTGAAATATAGTAAATGGAAAAAACAATATAATTATGCCTACAAATATTAAGTACCAGAAACTCAAAATAGCTAAATTTTCTGGAGCTGGTATAGGAACAAATGTATTTAAAGTTGGTATTAAAAATATTGGTGAAAATCGAGAGATTAAAAATCCTAAAGTTAAATATAGGAAAAAATTCAAATTATCATTTGAGTTATAATTCGATGTTTTTATGTAAAACAGAAAACAAGATAAAGTTGATAAACTAAAAATAACTAGGTTTAATAAAATCAAATCTGCAAACATATAAGTTCGGTCTTTTGCAAATCCCATGTTTCTAAAACTTTTTAGTGGTGTTAATGCATTTGGCTTATAATAGTTAGCTGTCACCACATAAAATCCGTCTTTAGATTCTGACATTTGTTTATTAATATTGACAATAAGAAGATCTCTAGTATCAAAAGTTTTAAACAAACTCTTGAGATGATCATTAGTTACATTGCCTAACTTAAATTTTTTTAACTCATTTTCGTTTAATTTATTTGTAATGAAAGAATTTATTACTTCTTTATCATTATGAACAAAAAATTGAGGACTTTGGTTAAACATGTATAAAGCTTCATTTTGCAAAGGTACATTTGTTGGATTTGATATAAAAACAACATCCATTTGTTTTCGTTCTTTTTCAGCTAATGTAGTTATTAGATTTGAAATTGCAGATGTGGACGCTATAACTTCAAAGTCATCAATGATTTCGTATGTACCAAATGAAGATGCATCCTTTAGAATATTGTTATCAAGAAATCGTGCTAAAGGAAAAACACCATAAAATGTGTCAAATGCCATATCAATTTGATTATTAAAGTCAGTTTCTAAAGCTTTAATTTTTAATCTTAAGTTTTTATTTAATGTTTTGAATTCTTCAGCCTTCTTCAGAGTTTGAATTTTTTTTAGTCCATCAGAGAAAATTTTAAAATTTCCTTTTTCCTCTAATCCAAACCAATAATAAGACTCTATGATACTAATTTCTTTTTGGACATTTTCTTCATAAGTTTCAGCTTTCAAGTTATTTGAAACTATCATTAAAAATAAAAAAGATATGATTTTGATTAAATTATTCATAATATGCTTATAACATATAAGTTTTTTTTCATGAAGATAAGAAATACGACAATTGATAACTATAATTATAACTTTTTTGATACTTGTTATAAATTAAATGATTACAGTGATATATCTTCCTTCAAAAAATATTCAATTATATTTGGGCTTAAGCATGGAATAATTTTAAAAAGTAATAGAAAAACGAAAGATAAAATTAAAGATCTAAGTTTTGTTTTAAACTTTTTTGGATTAAGTGAAGATGACATTTATAATAGAAAACTATTTAGGTATATCGATAAAAACTTTGATGGTTCGTCATTCTATAAGCAATTTATTAATTTAAACTCTAAAAAAATAGAGAATGATGTAGTTCATCAAATATCTGCATTTTTAAATTTTTTAAAAAAAAATATATTTAATATCTCTGGTATAACAATATCAGAAATTATTTTAAAAAATAAAAGTAAATATTTTAAAACTTTAAAGCCAAAATTTGAAACACTTTACGCTGATTTCTTACTTCAAGATGGACAATATAGAAAAACAATCAAGTTTATCGCATCTCTGAAACAAGCCTCATATACAAATCAAGTTTGGACAGATTTAAGACTAACCGTAGGCCAAAGTTATGGAGAGTTAGGTGAATATAAAAAAGCGATAACTATTTTTGAGAATAATTTTGATAAGTTAAAAAAAAATAAAAATATATATTATATAAAAGCTGGTAATGAGTTAGCTCTCCTTTATTTAAAAGAAGGCGATTTTAAAAAATCACAACAATTACTATCTAAACTATTATTTTATTCCAAAAAAAAATTTAATGAATCTGTTCAAAGATTTGAAGTCGAAAACGCATTAGCAAAATTTTATAATGAAATTGGGGATTTTGAAAATGCAATCTTGATACTAAAAGAACTTGAAAATCAAGTCAAAATTAATTTTGGTGAACATAGTGCATTTTATATGCAAATTTTAGGAAATATAAGTTCAATTTTAAGTAATACAAGAAATTTTAAAGAGGCGATTAATCTAAAAAGAAAAGCTTTAAAACTTCGAACCAAAGCATTTGGTGAATTTCATCTTATTACTGTTGGAAATAGGCAAGACTTAATTTCTAATTACATAAATATAAAGAAATTTAAACAAGCTGAAAAGTTAATTGATAAAAATGACAAAGTTATTCAATTAAAAGATTTCGAAAGGGAAGTTAATATTCGTCATCTCTTAAACAAGGTTGAGCTATTATTTTACAAAAAAAAATATTTTGAATTAAAGGTATTTTTGGATGAATTAAATATAGTTAATTTATTAAAAATTAAATTTAATCGATTATTTATATTTACGATTTTTAGATTTTTAATTCTTTCTTTAACAAATACAAATAATTTTAAGGAGTCTCTTAGTTTAATAAATAAAATTTTTCCTGAGATTGTAGTCTTTTATGGGCATTCCCATGATTTATTTATTCAAACCGTATTTGATAAGATATTTTGTTTAGTTGAGTTAGGTAAATTAAATGAAGGGCTTGTTTATATTAACCAAATCTTAAAAAAATATAAAATTAATGAAAAAACTAACAGTTTATTTTTTATGGGTTTAATAGAACAAAGAAGTATTATTTTTGAAAAATTATCATTGTTTAAAAATTCGTGTAAAGACTTAGAAAAATATATTATTCTTCATAAAAAAAATAATGGGCTTGATGAGAATTATTATGTTTACGTTAATGATTTAGCACAAAATTATAAATTGGCAGGCCTACACAACAAAGCAATAGAATATTTTGAAATTGAATTCAATTATTTACGTGATAATTTGTCACCAGATGATGAGGAAGTTAAAGAAACTTTATCTAACTTAGATCAATATTTGTTTGATCAAAAATTGCATTCCAAAGCGATAGATTATTTGAGAACACAGATAAAAAAATTAAAAGATAAAGATATTCTATTATCAATGAGGTATAGAGTTAGATTAATTGATCATTTAGAAGAAATTGCAGATTTTAAAAACATTTTAAAAGAATTAAAAATTGTTATTAATTATTGTATTTTAAATATGGGAGTAGAGCATCAAGCTACACTGACAAATACTTACAAATATTGCTTTTATATGTTTAAACTAAATCAATTTAATTCATGTAAGAATTATTTATTAAAGCAATATAAGATTTATATTCAATATTACGTTAACGATGAATTAAATCTTAGAGGTCCGTTTCTACAACTTTTAGGTAAGGTTCATTCTGAATTAAGTTTACATGAAAAAGCGCTAACTTATTTTAGTGAATGTATTAAGCACGAAGAGTATTTATATCAAAGCAATGAAGATCCTGAAGGATTAATTTCAGTTTATAAAGATTGTATAAAATATTTTAAAAAAGATAATTTAGATTTTGTTAATGAAGTAAAAATAAAATTAGAACAAATTCAATCTTCTTAAGAATAAATAAAACAAATTTATTAGTATTGACAAAACTAACCCAACAAAAAGATAGATTGGAACAGTTCCAAACTTAAAAAATAAATTTAAGTCATCTAGATTTATAGGCAAATAATATTGAATAGCATTAAAAATAATTTCGCCACCAATAAAAATCATCGCAAATGTGCCAACAACTGAAAGTATTTTTAATAAATACGGAATGATTTTTATAAGATAAAAACCTATTTTTTTTAAAATTTTATTTGTTTGCTTTTCAATTAGGTGAATTGCAAAATCGTCAGACCGAACAATAAGTAAAACTAATCCGTAAACCACTATAGTTAATAAAATTGAAATCAGTAATAAAATTGAAAATTGATCAAATATTGGTAAGTTTATATTTTCATTGGACGCTATAGACATTATCTCAGCAGATAAAACAAAGTCTGTTTTAATAGCTCCTTTTATTTTTTTATTTTCACTATCAACATCACTAATTTTAGATTGCAACTTTTTTTCTTTATGAGTTCCCAACCATTCTAAAATTTTTTCTCCACCTTCAAATAACAAATAAAAAGCTCCTAAAACAAGAATTGGTAAAATTACTTGAGGAATAAAATATGAAAGTAATAAAATTGTAGGTAATATAAATAAAATTTTATTAATTAAAGAAAATTTTAATATTTTAAATATTATTGGTATTTCACGAGAAGGTGATATCTCTGATAAATACTTTGGAGTAACAGCTATATCATCTATAACAACGCCAGAAACTTTTTTGAAAGTTAAAACTGATGAAGATGCAATTTTTGATGAATATATTGAGACATTTTGAGTTAATGAAATGACGTCGTCAAGAAGTAAAAGTATTCCAGAGCTCATATCTCTAAAATAACAAAATCTATAATTTGCTCAATATTTATTTAGTGGTATATTAATAAAATGAATGATGTAGTTAATTTTTTTGAAAAAGCTTTAGATGAATGGTTTTTAAGTAACAAGTCTATTCAACCAAAAGGCTTTAAATTTGTGTCTCAAAGTAAAGATGCAAATTTTGAGTTTATAGAAGTTTGGTACCCCAACCCCGAAGGACCTTTAGATGATTTGTCATGGGGGATGTACACAATTGCGAAAGCTCAAAGGCCTGAAGTTATGTTTGGAGAAAACAAAGATAAAATTTATGATTTACTAAATATTTCAGAAACTGATATGAAAGATTTTCAAACAATAATTAATAAATTGAGTTAGTATTTTAATTTATTTGGCACTGTTGTTTTTGGATAATTTGAATTTCTGTTAATTATTTTATTCTGTTTTAATGGTTTACAAAGTAAGCCTCTCTTTATAGCTTCGGCGTAATGAGCTTTTGATTGATCGACACATCCACAAATTCCACTATCATCATAATCAGCAGGATGATTACTACAACCAAATATTAAAACATCTCTTCTGGGTTTGTTACCAGTTATTAAGTTATTTAACATGTGCAAGCCAGGATAACGTGTTTCAGACACATAAAGTTTATCGCAACTTCCAGTGAAAAAAAATAATGAGAGTAAAGAAAATAATTGAAGTTTTTTCAAAATAACATGTTTATAAATGTTTAATTATTATTTCTTTTTTCAATTTCTTTTTCAAGATCAGCCATAGCTTTATCGGCTCCTTTTTGAGTGCTTAAAATTTCATTTCCTTTAATTTTGTCTAAAAGTGCTTGATTTGCTTCTCCAATAGGGTATTCAAGTAAAACAAAATATTGAAATTTACCACTAACATTTGCAACTTGTTTTTTAATTTGTTTGTAACCAATTAGTTTTGCTTGAATAATTGTATTTTTAGTAACTAATTCACTTGCTTGTTTGACTTGTTCGTTTTCACTGGTACCTGTTGATTTCAAATAATCATCCATATTACTTGATATCTCACTATTTATAGTATCAGCTAATTGTCTTTTAGCGTCCAAGATTGCTCTATTCATAGCCATATTTAAGTTTGAAGAAACACCACTTCCACATGCGACAAGTGATAAATTAGTTTGTTTCATATCGATGCACCAATCAGGAATTTCAGAAATTGTCTTATCAACTTTTTCAGATTGAGCTTTGGATTTTTCTTTTTGTAAGTATAGATTGCTTTCAGGAGTGCCTGGTTTGGGCGCACATGAACTTATAAATAAAGTTAATATTAAAAAATTTATTATAGATAATCTCATTTTAATTCCTCACTATTTTATATCCCAGACGTCTAATTTCCCAGTTAGATCTTCCTAATTCAAATAATCTCTTATTTAATTCAGATATTTTTTGTTTTTCAAGTATATCTAGTTTTATTTTTGAAGCAATCACTATCCAAAACTCATAAGCTTCTTTTTTTTTAAAATCTTTAGGTAATTGTGCAAATATTTTGTATTTATTTTTGTGTATGTCTGGAATAATAAAAGAACCCTTAAAAGATATACTGTTAGTATATTTATTAGGATAAATTTTATAATAGTAGTCTTTGTTCAAGTCTGGGTACCATCCTAAAATCGTTAAGTAAGAATTTTTATTAACTTCTCCACTAATAGATATTTCATCACCTTCATTAATTATACTTTTGTTATTTAGATTAACATTGATTGTATAATTAAAATCTGGTTTTGTTTGAAACTTCTTTATATTTGCTCTTAAACTTACCAGACAATATTTTTGTGGAAAATCTTCTATTATACTTTCTTTTTCATCTGATATATCAGTAATTAATCCACCATCTAAGAAGTTAAATGTATTCCTGTATAGTTCACATTCATTTTTTTGGCTATTGTCTGTACAAACTTCTAATTGTTGACTTGTAATTCTTTCACCTAAAGCTTTTCTTAAGGCATTATTTTTAGATTTAACTAAGGCATTTTGACACGCTTCAGAAATTGATATATTTCTGTCAATATAATATTTTCCTGAAGAATTTATCCATTCGCTAAAAACTTGCTTATTTAAAAAAATAAATAATAATATCATTACAAATCTATTTATTTTTAAAAAATTAATCTTACTCATATAAAAAATTTACAATAAAAGTAAAAATTATTAAATTTAAATTTATTAATAAATTATAATTTTAGAACTGTTTATTTTTAAGATCAAATTAAATCCTATCTTAATGCTCTCGTTTAAGTTACTTGTTCAAATAATTATAAACTTTGTTAATATAATGTTTAACGAGATATAATTGGGGTAACATAGATGGGCCAAGATAAATTAATTAGTAATTTAGTTCAACACATGTCTTTTGTTTATCCTGATGGGAAAATAGCTATAAAGTGTATAAGATGGCATGGTAATAATATTCCAAAAGATATTGAAACCTTTAAAAAAGAAGGCACGGATTGGAATTATCCATGGGAATTAGATGAATGGTTTTTGGATTTGCCAGAAAGTGAAATGCCTCAAAATGAAAATGATTTGCAAGATCCACAAATCTGGATGGATGCTGTATGTGAAAAATTTAAAGTTGATATTAAAATGGATATAGATGAAATACATTGGAATGACGAAACAGTTACCAAAGAAAATTTTTTTGATTAAAAAATGGGATGGTTTCTAAAAAATATTTTGTTTAAAGATTTTTTACTTAATTTAATAACCTATGAATTCTAAATATTTAATTCTTATAAAGTTTACATTCTTAGTTTTATTAATTGGCGCTTGCAGTTCTCCAAATTATATTAATAAAAAAAAGATAAATAATTTGAAACTTTCGTCTGATATACAATATTTCATAGATGAAAAATTTAAACCTAACAGCATTAATAGTATTTGTGTTGGTAAAATTATTAATAAAGCAAAAAAACAAAAATATTCATTTGATAAAATTGAATTAACTAGACGTGTTCTTTATGCACACTTGTCACCTAAAAAATATCAAGATATTGAATTACATAACCTAGATTATGGTAAAGAAGAAAATAATTTTGTTAAAAGTAATATTAATCTTAATAGTTGTGATGCTGTTATAAATGGAGAAATACTTAAATTTGAGAATAACTTTTTTTTAGCTTACTCAAATGCAAAAATTTCAATAAATTTATATCTTTTAAATAAAAATAATAAAATATTATGGAAAGCTTATCACACAGGCGTATCACAAGCAGGGTCATTACCTATATCACCAATTGGATTAGTTTCTGGAATTTATCAAGCTGCAAATAATTTTAATGAAGAGATCGTTATTCAATTGTTGGATACAGTAGCAAGAAGGATGTTGAAAACATTACCTGATAGAAAAATTCTATCTAGTGAAATGCAAAATAAATATGTTCAATCACCGCATCCAGAAATAAAACAAATAAAGTCATCTCAAAATTTAGATAATTTTTATAAATTATTTAATGAAGGCAATTATGAAGATTTGATCAAAAGACTTAATATCCAACTTAAAAACAAATCTGAAAACGATCAACTAATTTTTTTAAGAGGAAGAAGCTACTTGAAATTAAATCAACTTGAATTAGCTAAACTTGATTTTGCTAAAGCTTATTCTAAAAATCAAAAGGAAATCTATCTTAACGGGTTAGCATACATTTTAACAAAACAGAAACGTTTTGATGAAGCGTTAGAAATTTATAATGATGTTATTATTAAGAATAATAAAAATAGTTTTGCATACTACAACGCAGGTCTAATTTTAGAAATGCAGAATAAAACTTTTGAGGCAGGAAAGTATTTTTATTCAGCATCTTTGAGTGCAATATTAAATAATGATTTGAACAGAATTTTTAATTCATATTATGCTTTGGAAAGAGTTTCTAAAGTATCTCAAACTAATAAAAATAAATTACAATTAATTAAAGAAAAAATTGAGAAACTATCGATAAATGAATAAATTTATTTTAATTATAATTATTAACTTTCAGTTAGCAGATGACTCTAAAAATATAGAATTTAGATTAACGCAAAATTCTTATAAGGAATGTATTGACAAAGCTAATGAAATTAAGACAGGAATGAATTTTTTAAAAAATTTAATTAAATTTAATGCTAAATGCATACCTTATAGTCAAGATGTAGATGTTATTGAAAACATAAAAGAAATATAAATAATTTTATATAAAGAAATTTACTGTTTAAAATTAAATAAAAAAATGAGTTTATGAATTGAGTTTATAAAAATAATTACTTAACAATTAATTGTGAAGAAAATGGATTTATCATACAAATTAACAAAATCTAAAATTATTACAGGGCTGAGATGCCCTAAAAAACTATGGTTTGATATAAATGAAAAAGTTAAAGTAGATCATTTTAATTTACATAGGGGTAATGTATTCGGAGAAAAAATTAAAGAACTTTATGGTGAGGGTTTTGATTTATCTAATAACTTTGATGAAGATATTATTCAATTAACTGAGAATGCAATTAATGATCCAAAGGTCAATATAATTTATGAAGGAGCCTTTCTATTTGAAGAAACTTTAGTACGAACTGATGTTTTGATAAGAAAACCAAATGGATGGAAACTTATTGAAGCAAAATGTTCAGCATCTGTAACAGAAAGTCATAAACAAGATATTGTAATTCAATATTTTGTTTTAAAGAACTCAAATATTAAAATAACTGAAGCAGTTGTAACTCATTTAAATAAAGAATTTAATTACGAAGGTAATAATGATTATGCGGAATTAAAAATTGAAGTTGATGTTCTTAATGATATTCAAGAATATGTTCATTTAGTCCCCAAATGGATTAATGATTTGATACCAATAACTAATAAAAACTCACCTAAACCATTAATTGAAATGGGAGATCATTGTAGAAATTGTGAGTATATTAACAAATGTGAGAGCGAAACTTTTCCAGTGAATATAGATGCTCCGATTTCAATATTGCCTTTTAAGGGTAACGACTTAAAAAAAGAATGGTTTGAAAAAGGAATTTACGATTTGAGAGACTTACCTGACAAAGTTGTACAACCTCTAAAACACAAAAGAGCAAATTTTATTGAAATACTAAAATGTCATAAGCAAGAAGTTGAGTGGATTAATTCTAAATTTGTTGAAATTATCAATAATTTTTCGTGGCCTAGATACTTTTTTGATATTGAAAGTGTAAAGCAAGCTGTTCCAGTTATACCTGATACAAAACCAGACGACCAATTTCCGTTTCAATACTCTGTGCATAAATGGAAAAAAATAGATCAAAAACTTACTATTAATGATAGTTTGTCATTTCTTGAGTTTAATGAAGATGGTATTGATCGTAGATTTTTAATTTCATTAATAAAAAACTTAGGAGAAGATGGACCTATTTTTGCACATTCAGCAGGAGTTGAAAAAAGAGCTTTAAAGTATTTAGTCAATAGAAAAAATTGTTTAGATCTTAAACCATTAATAGAAAATATTTTAAAAAGAATAGTTGATACTGAACAAATGCTTCGAGAAAATTTCTATAATCCTAAAATGATGGGTTCATATTCATTAAAGAACATTGTAAAGGCGTTACCAAAAGCATCACTTTATAGTTCTGAAAATAATGAAGTTGGCAGTGGTGGTGATGCTATGATTAAGTGGTTTGAATATACAAACCCTAATACTTCAAATGAACAAAGACAAAAGATAAAAGATAATTTAATCACTTATTGTGCTAAGGATACGTTAAACTTGTATCATATTTTTCAATATATTTTATCTAAAGAAAATTCAAGTGGATGACTTTAAATCTATGTGTTAGGTTGAAAACTAATTTGTATATATATGTTTTAAAAATTACATTTATTATACCTATTTCTTAACTTTTTTTAAATTAACTTATTTAGAACAAACTTTTGCATTAAAAGTATAACATGTTTCAAATAATTGTTTTATTACTCATCTTCTTGAGTATTTGTTTTTCTTCTTTTGCAGAATCTTATCATTGTTGGTTTCCTTGTAAGCATAATAAGGATAATGAATGTTCTCTTTTTTACCATAGGAAGTCATCAAATACTTTCTACGAAGAAAAAAAGTGGCGCGTTTATGATGCTCAAGAAAATGAGGATCATTTATTACTAATTAGAAATGGTTTTCCGCAAAAAGAAGGTTTACCTGAAGTTTTATTTGTAGAAATAGTTCACATTGACAAATTTGATAACTTTAAGTTTATGAAAAACTGTGTTGGAAATTCTTGTGATGAACCTTATACGCCATTGATAGGTAAATGTTTTCAAAAACATAATTAAATTAATCATTAAAAGTCATAGAATTTGCTTTTTGCCATGCAATTTTAAGTTTTTCAAAATTAAAATCTTTTTCTTTTGATGCTTTAATTACAATTTCTTCCTTATTTTTCATGAATTTGATTGCTTTGGGTAACATTTTTAAAGCATCTCTTGGTATAATAACGGCACCGTGGCGGTCAGCATGAATAATATCATTTGGTTTTATTTTTAAACCAAATAAATTTACTTCTGTGTCAAATTCTACAACGTGAACGTAAGCATGACTTGGACCTATACTGCTAGATAATACCATATAATCTTTATCTATATCACCAAGGTCGCGAAGTAGTCCATTTGTTAAAGTGCCATTCAATTTTAAACCTTTGTGAATTGATACATTTACTTCTCCCCAAAATGCACCAATAGGATTTGGCCAATCTAAGTCTTCAATAACACATACGTTTTTAAAAGTGATATCTTTTCTTTTAGACATATATTCATAATAATTTATGCGTATTTCATTTAATTCTGCTGGACTTAATGAAGATTTAATTGATGCTTTGATTTTTGCTGTTTTGGCAACTCCAACAATAGGTTTAAGATTTTTATTTGAACAAACCACTGGAAATTTCGTAAATCCTTCAGCTGATCTGTCACCCCTATATATATCAAGGGCATTAGAAATAGTAGGTGTGTCAACAGTAGTTAATATGTTTAAATTCATTTAGTTATTTGAAGAAATATAAACTTAACTAACTATCGAAATAGTTAGTTAAGTAATATTTTAATAGGCTTATAATAAACCAATCTTTTTCATATATGCTAAGTTTGACTCAAGAGCTTCTTTGGCAAGAGGGCTTTTTGCTGCTGCAGCATTCCAGGCCTCTACGGCTATTTTTCTGAATTTAGCTCTTTCGGATACTGGCCAATCTATAATTGTTAAGTCACCTGCTGCTTTATCTTTAGCAACTTGAGCTCTTCCATCTAAGCCTGCATCTCTTAACTTGCTAGTCCATACCCAATATGTCCAAGTCTTAAGCGCAACTTGGTTTTGCTTGCTCAATTTATTAAAAACCTTTTTATTAATTATTGTTTGAAGGTTAGCCATTGAGTGTATGCCAGGATATAATGGATATTTAGCAATTTTATGAAATCCACTAGCGTGATTGTTTATGTATACAGATGCGTCAGCTGCATCAACAATACCCTTTTCTAAAGAAGTATAAACTTCTGAAAATGGAATAGATGATGGCGATGCACCAGCTCTTCTAAAAACATCAGCCGCAAGTCCTTCAGGTGATCTAATTTTTACACCTTTTAAGTCTGCTACACCGTTAATTGGTACTTTAGAAACTAATGCTTCTTTACCATAAGGACCACAACCTAAAACTAAAATTTTACCTGGTAAAACTTTGTCATAAATTTTTTGAAGCATTTCTTTTCCGCCACCATGCATACAATATTCTTGATATTGTTTTGGTGTGTCATAACCTGCAATTAGGTCTCCCATAATAGCAAAAGCAGGGTCTCTTCCTGCGAAATAAGCTATAGCATTCATGTCACCGTCTAAGATTCCATTTGCTACAGCGTCAATTGTTTCTCTATGAGGAACAACAGATTTTGTTGGTAATGGGTCAATTTTTAATTCACCATTTGTAAGTTCTTCAAGAACTTTATTTTTTGTATTCAAATATGTATGAGCCCAATCTCCAGCTTTTGAACTTATTTGAAATTTTAATGTTTTAGCACTAAGGCTGCCAGAAATTAATAAAGCAGATGATAGTACCGCACTGATTAATAATTTTTTCACTAATTACCTCCTTGTGTGATAAAATTAACTGAATCCATCAGCTAAATGAAACATGAGCCAAACAATAAAGGTTGCAAATGCAAATCCAACAACCCATGCCCAAACACCATAAGTGTTAACATGATCATTCCTAACTGGTTTAGCCATAATTCATTTACCTTTCTTTCTTGACATAAAAAAATTTATGTAACTAATATTAAGAATGAGCGATTGTCTTTAAAAATCAAGCGAAAATTTATATTTGGAGAATAAATGTCAGAAATTACAGTGAATAAAAAAGGTACGATATTGGATGAAGAAGAAAATTTTAAACCAATTCACGATAACTTTAGATTTTATGATCATTTTAGTAAATTCTCAGGATTAGCTGTTGCTCAATTATATTTAATCTGTGCTGCGGTTACAGGATATGAGGTTGTATCAAGATATATTTTTGATTCTCCAACTCAATGGGTTTTTGAGGTAGTTATGGTATTGGCTGCTACTGCATGGATGTTATCTGCTGCTTATGTAACTTTACATAAACGTCATATAGGCATAACTGTTTTCTATATTATGGCCTCTGACCGAGGGAAGTGGTGGCTTGATTTGTTTGCCTATATTATTGGTGTAATAGCACTATGGCTGCTTATAGATGATTCTGTTATAAGAGCTTTAGAATCTGTAATGATGATTGAGAGGGCAGGTAGTGCTTGGAATTCTCCTCAACCCCTAATTTTGAAATCTATGCTAACGCTTGGAGCTATTGTTTACATACTTCAGTTGATGATAAATTTATACAGACATTTTTCATCTAAATTAGCAAAAAATATAGTTTTAATTGTATGTGGGTTAATTTTATTAAGAATTATCTGCGTTATTATCGTCCATTTTGTGGGTGAAGAGAGTTTTTTTGGATATATAAATTCTATTTACGTATATGTAGGTAGCTTTATTAATCCACAAGAAATCATCAATATGAGAGATATGGATATTGGTACAGCGAGTTTACTTATTGTTGCTTTAATGCTTATTCTTATGATGACTGGAATGCCTTTAGGAGTAGTTACTCTCTTTGTTTCAATACTTAGTGCATTATTTTACTTTGGGTATGGTGGGTTATATTTAGTATCAACTAATGCATTTGGATTGTTAGAAAAATATCCCTTAATCGCTGTTCCATTATTTGTTTTAATGGCGTCAATACTAGAAAGGGCTGGTGTTGCTGAAGATTTGTTTGATGCAATGTCTATTTTTGCTGGAAAACTAAGAGGTGGAGTAGCTATTCAAACTATTGCAGTAGCCGTTGTTTTGGCAGCTATGTCTGGTGTAATGGGTGGTGAAATTGTAATGTTAGGCTTAGTTGCCTTACCTCAGCTTTTAAGACTTGGTTATGACAGAAAAATGTCGATAGGATTAATTTGTGCTTCTGGAGCCCTTGCTACGCTGATACCACCTAGTATCATAATGATTATTTATGGTTTATCAGCTCAGGTAGCAATTGGTGATTTATTTATGGCAGGTGCTGTTCCAGGGCTTCTTTTAGCGTTTTTATACGCTTTATACGTTCTAGCAAGATGTAATATTAATCCTGCTATGGCACCTACAGCAGAAGAAGTAGCTGCTGCTAGAAAAAAAGAAATGAAAATGTCCAAGGATAAACTTTATGCTGTTTTCTTAAGTATATTTTTGATTTTTTGTGTGATGGGATCAATATATGGAGGAATAGCATCAGTAACTGAAGCAGCTGCTGTTGGTGTATTAGGAGCTATTTTTGTAGCGGCATTTAGAAACTCTTTTGATTGGAATTTATTACAAGTAGCTCTCGCTGGAACAATGTCAACTGTAGGTACAATTATTTGGTTAATTTTAGGTGCTGTTGCATTTGTAGGAATTTATAACTTGATTGGTGGCGCTGACTTTATGAGGTCTTTATTTTCTGGACTTGGTTTGCCAGCACTTGGGATCGTTTTTGTTATGATGGGAATTTTAGTTGTTCTAGGAACCTTTATGGAGTGGATAGCTATTGCATTTATTACTGTTCCAGTATTTGCACCTGTTGTAGTTGGGATGGCTCCTGAACTTGGCTTAGAGCCTGAATGGGCAGCTGTCTGGTTTGGAGTACTTTTTGTAATGAATATACAGATATACTTTTTATCTCCTCCATTTGGACCAGCATGTTTTTGGCTTAAATCAGTTGCTCCAGCTGATATAGAATTGCAAGAAATATTCTATGCAGTACTTCCTTTTATTGCTTTACAAATAATTGGTATGTTAATGGTGATGTTTATTCCAGATATTGCACTATGGTTTCCAAAATATCTGTCAGGGTAAGGGTAGTAAAAAAAGCTATTTTTTAACCTCTGTTTTTACGGAGGCGCGACAACTAATTTCTTCTAACAAAAAAATAGTTATTAATTATAGATTTTTAAGTTAAGAGCAGCGGAATCATAATGTATCTGTCGGGGGTTAAAGTCATTCCTCCACTACAAAAAATTCAATGTTTATCTTGTCACCCCTCATTTTATATTTTTAAAATCACAGGATTAATGAAGAAAGTCAAACTTGTTGTGACAGAAATATGACAGATTTTAATTAAATCAAAATTAGAAAAATTATCCTTTTTATATATAATATTAATATGACTGACTTGTTTAAAATTAATTTTAAAGATGAAGATGTTATTAAAATACAAAATAAAATTAAAGAGTTTAATTGGTCAAAGATTTCATATTCAAAAACTTGGGAAATGGGAACTAATCCAGACAAGTTAAAAGAATTATGTCAATATTGGACAGACGAATATGACTGGGTTATAGATCAGGATTATCTAAATTCATTTAATCAATATAGGTCTGATGTAGAGGACCTAAAACTCCATTTCGTTTTTGAAAAAGGTAAGGGAAAAATCAATTATCCTTTAGTGTTATTACATGGATGGCCAGGATCAGTTAGCGAATTTCATAAAATAATACCAATGTTAACTGAAAATTCCAGCAACATATCCTTCGATATTATTGCACCATCTCTGCCAGGGTTTGGGTTTTCTGATAAACCAAATGAACCTATGGGGCCTAGAAAAATGGCAAGTTATATTAATAAACTTTTAGTAGATGTACTTGGTTATAAAAATTATTTTGCTCAGGGTGGTGATTGGGGATCCTACATTGCAGCTTGGCTAGCTTTTGATTATCCTAAAGATTGTAAGGGAATACATGTAAATATGATGGGGTTCAGACATGTAAATGGAACACAAAATGAAGAAGAAAAAAAATGGGAAGATGATTTTGAGTTAAATGTTGAACTACAAAAGGGATATATGACTCAAAAGGCTACAAAACCTCTAACACTCGCCTATTCTATGGTAGACAATCCTGTTGGTGTAGCTGCATGGATTCTAGAAAAATTTCACGGTTGGTCTGATATTAATAATAATGATTTGTTCAGTACATTCACAAAAGATGAACTACTAAGAAATATAATGATCTACATATTAACTAATACATTTGAAAGTTCTTCATGGATTTATTACGGGAGAAGACTTGAAGGAGGTAGAATTTTTTCTAATAATCCTTCAACAAGAGTTGAAACTCCTACAGCATGCTCTCTTTTTCCAAAAGAGTTTTTAAAATGGCCTCCAAAAAGTTATGTAGAAAGAATTTATAATGTAAAACAATGGACAGAAATGCCTAGAGGAGGTCACTTTGCGGCATTAGAAGAACCGGCATTATTATCAAATGATATAAAAACTTTTTTTAAAAAATTAGTTTAAATCATTTAATTAAGTATAAATAAATCTTAGGATAAATTAAGAAAGTCAAAGTAATCCTGACTGATACGTGACTTAGTTTTTATAATTTTAATTGCTTTTTAATTAGTAATTTAAATGTTTAATGTATTATCTTATCATCTTAAAAGATAACTTTTTAGGCATTTGAGAACTTTAATTTAATTATTTTACAATTACTAAATAAATAGTTTTGATACAGGTATTTTAACAATTATTCTCAATAAGTTATATTATTAGGGAATTAAGTATGACTTATCTTACAAAAAAATATGACGAAGCTTTTATAAATAAAAACTCTGTAAGAACGAATTACAAAAAGTTAATTAATTGGTTTAAAAATCAAGATAATGATGAATTAACAAAAAAAAATTCTGATGCAATGAAATTTTTTCAAAACACAGGTGTATCATTTAAAGTTTATTCCAATGACAATAAAGAAAATTTAATACCGTTTGATATTATTCCAAGAATAATAAACTATAAGGAATGGGATAAAATAGTTAGAGGAATAACACAAAGAGTTTTAGCTATTAATTTTTTTCTAAATGATATTTATGGTCAACAAGAGATAATTAAGCATGGAGTGATACCTGTTGATCTAATTCAAAATAATCCTGCTTTTTTGAAACAGATGATAGGATTTATTCCTCCACAAAAAACATATAATCATATCTCTGGTATAGATTTAATAAAAACGAATTCAGATAATTTTTATGTATTAGAAGATAATGTTAGAGTCCCATCTGGCGCTTCTTATATGATAGAAAATAGAGATACTATGATAAAATTATTTCCTGAGCTCTTTTCAAGATATAAAGTATTCGAAAATAGAAACTATGCTAAAAACTTATCCGAAATTTTAAAGAAGTCTTCACCTAAAAAAACTAATAGAAACCCAAATATAGTTTTACTAACGCCCGGTATATATAATGCGGCATTTTTTGAACATGCTTTTTTAGCAGATAAGTTAGGAATTGAATTAGTAGAAGGTAAAGATCTTAGGGTAATTAATAAATATTTAAATATGAGAACGATAGAAGGTTGGAAAAGAGTAGATGTGATTTATAGAAGAATAGACGATAGTTTTTTAGATCCATTATCATTTAAGGAAGATAGTTTTTTAGGAGTTCCAGGATTAATGGAGGTATACAGAAATAAATACGTAACTATAGCAAATGCTCCTGGCACAGGCATTTCAGACGATAAATCAATTTATTCTTACATTCCAGACATTATTAAATTTTATTTGGGTCAGAAACCCATATTAAAAAATGTAAAAACATTTAAATGCCGTGTAAAAGATGAACTGAATTATGTGTTAGATAATTTAAATAAATTAGTTGTTAAAGAAGTTCATGGCTCAGGTGGTTATGGGATGCTTGTAGGTCCACTAGCAAGCAAAACTGAAATAGCCAAATTTAAAAATAAAATTATAAAAAATCCTTATAATTATATTGCTCAACCCACTTTATCTTTATCTACATGTCCCATTTATACAAAAAAAGGTCTAACTTCTAGACATGTAGACTTGAGGTGTTTTGCTTTACTAGCAAAAGAAAAAGTTTCAGTTACCAGTGGTGGTCTTACCAGAGTTGCTTTAAAGAAAGATTCACTTGTTGTTAATTCAAGTCAGGGTGGTGGAACTAAAGATACTTGGATATTGAGTTCCTAATGTTAGGAAGTACAGCCGACTCATTATTTTGGATGTTCAGATATATTGAACGAGTTGAAAACACATTGTGTATGATTGAGAGTGGTTTCCAATTATACCTACTATCATCAAATAATTTGTATAATGAATGGGACGCAATTTTGAAAACAAATTCTATAAGACATCATTTTTTGAAGAAAAATAATTCTTTAGAAAGTCTAAATATAATTAACTTTATGTTTAAAGATCCTAAAAATTTAAATAATATTTTACTACTTATTGAAAAAGCTAGAGAAAATGCACGAAGATCAAGAGTGTCAATTACATCAGAGGTTTGGGAAGCTATAAATACGTGTTGGTTATATTTGAATGAAGAACTTAATAAAAAAATAAATGAAAGTAAAATTCAAACAATTATTAAAAATACAAGAGAAAAGATTGCTCTTATTTTTGGTTTTTTAGAAAGAAGTATGTTAAAAAATGAAATCTTAAATTTCTGCTATTTAGGCACATTTATTGAGAGATTTGATAATACTGCAAGAATTTTGAATACAAGATATTATCTCTTATTAGACGAAAAAAAATTTAGATTTGAGGGTTACGATAATTTTCAATTAGAAATGATTTTAAGGAGCATATCGTCATACAGATCATTTATGTGGAAAAATCAGAATGAAATTAAAGCTAATAAAGTTTCTTATTTCTTAATATCAGATAAAGATATGCCTAAATCACTGATGTTTTGTATTAATGAAACTATTAAAAATTTAAAGTCAGTTCATAAAAAAAATTTTACAAAAAATAATAGTTTCTTAAATGCTATTAGTATTCAAAAAAAAATTAAACAAAAAAATACAAATTTTAATAATTACTCATTTTTAAACAGTTTATTTAAATTAAATATGACATTAGCTTCAAATATAGAGGAAGAATTTAATTTCCAATAATAGTATGATTTTAAAAATAACCCAAAAAATTATATATGAGATAGATGGAACAATTAATTTTGGATTTAATAAATTACTTTTAACCCCTCAAAATAATGAAAGCCAGAAAATTTTAGATTGGAAAATTGACATACAAGGTGGAAAAAAGGAACTTAATTCTAAAGATCAATTTGGTAATCAAATTGAATTGGTTAGTATACAAAATAACTCCAAAAAGATTGAATACAATATTTTTGGTAAGGTTGAAACAAAGTCTAATTTTGGAATTAAAGAATTTTCAAAAAAAGATCTTCCTCTTTGGTGTTATGTTGATAAAACTAACCTCACAAATCCTGGTGAATACATATCAAAGTTTTACAAAGAAAATATTTTGAATTATGAAGACTTGATAGGAAGTCTACATAATTTATCATTTAATATTAAATCTAAAATTAAATATAAAAAAGGAAAAACAGATTATAAAACAACTGCTGAAGATGCATTTAAAAAGGGGTTTGGAGTTTGTCAGGACCACACCCATATATTTTTATCTATAGTGCGAATGAATAATCTTCCTTGTAGGTATGTTAGTGGATTATTTAAACCAATAGAAGATACTGATAATCTTTCCATGCATGCTTGGGCCGAAGTATTTATAGAAAATCTTGGCTGGATTGGTTTTGACATATCTAATGGTATTTCTCCAGATGACAGATATGTAGAAATTGCAAAAGGTTTCGATTATAATGATGTTGTTCCAGTAAAAGGTATTATAAATGGATATTTTATTGAAAATCAAAATTTAGAATTATCAATTGATATTTTAAATCAATAATTAAGGTGCTTAATGACTTATTGTGTAGGATTAAAATTAAATCAAGGTTTAGTATTTATGTCAGATACTTTAACAAACGCAGGTATAGATAATGTAAATACAAATAAAAAAATGTTTTTCTGGTCTAATAAAAACGAAAGGAGTGTTGTTTTATTAACTTCTGGCAACTTAGCTACATCTCAGGCTACTATTAATCTTATAAATGAAGCTATTGATAACCCCAATAATGATATTGATAATATTCTTAAAACCAAATCTATGTTTCAAGTAGCCAGAATTGTTGGGAAAATATTAAGAAATATATCAAATGAATATTCTTCTGATGGTCAAGTAGGTGAAAACCCATATTCCTCTACATTAATTTTAGGTGGTCAAATAGCAGGTCAAGAACATAGGTTATTTTTAATTTATCCTGAGGGTAACTTTATAGAAGCATCTGAAGACCAATCTTTTTTTCAAATTGGAGAAACAAAATATGGCAAACCGATTATTGTTAGAGCTCTTGAAAAGCACTCTAACTTCGGTGATGCAATAAAACTACTTTTAGTATCTTTTGATAGTACCATGAAGGCAAATGTTTCAGTAGGCATGCCAATAGATGTCTGTACTCTAAAAAAAGATGATTTTCAATTTAACAACCAAATAAGGATTGAAAAAAATGATCCTTATTTTGAAAAAATATCAGATAGTTGGGGAAAGTCTCTAAAAAAAAGTATTAAAGAGTTACCATCATTTGATTTCAAATAATTTATAAACTTTTATTCTAATAATGCATTTATTTTTTTACTTTTCTGAAGTAATTACTGTTTGAAAACAAGATATTTATAACCTCTTTTGGAACTTAGAGGTGACAAAAATTTATTAATACACATTTCAATGTTTTCTTGGTATAAAATTAATTTAGGACTTTAAATATGGTTGACATTTCAAAAGATGAATTAAGATCTATGAAAATTCAATTAGCTAAACTACAATTAGAATCAAAACTGAGAAGCAACCTAACTACTGAACTTGATAAACAAAAGCAAAGAGCAAGGATAGCTGAAGATATTGCAAAATCAAAAAGTGAACAAATTGAAAATATAGCTAAACAATTGTCTAAGTATCTCTCTCCTCAACTTTATGATTTAATTTTCTCTGGTGAAAAAAAAGCAAAAATAGAAAGTGAAAAAAAATTTTTAAGTATTTTTTTTTCTGATATAGTTTCTTTTACTTCTATATCTGATGATATGAACTCAAAATCTTTAACAGACATGCTAAATACATATTTATCTAAAATGTCTGATATAGCTCTCTCTTTTGGTGGAACTATTGACAAGTATATTGGCGATGCAATTATGATATTTTTTGGAGACCCCGTTTCAAAAGGCTATCGTGATGATGCAATAAATTGTGTAAGAATGGCTATTGCCATGCAAAAAAAAATGAAAGAAATGTCCTTTGAATTTACAAACAAATATAAATTAACTATCCCTTTAAAAATTAGAATTGGTATTAATTCTGGAGAATGTACAGTAGGAAATTTTGGTAGTGATAGAAGATTAGATTATACAGTTATTGGAGGTGCTGTTAATCTTGCATCGAGACTGGAAACTTATTCAAAAACGTCTGGAATTTTAATCTCTGAAAATACAAAAAATTTAATTGAAAATGACATAAAAACCTCATTAGCTAAAAATATAAGTGTTAAAGGTTTTAATAATGAAATAAAAACTTACGAAGTACTATTTTAATCCTTATCAAAAGGATTTACTATTGGCTTGCCTGTTGGCTTATCAATTGATATGTAACGTTGCATTTCGTTTGGCATAGTAACTATTAAATCATTGAAACCTACTTTTTCTAATGCCTCAATTATTGCATCTTCACTTTCGGCATACCAATGACAAAAGAAAAAGTCATCTTTGCCCATCCAATGTTGTAATGTTTCTGCTTTTTCTGTTTTAAGACCAGAAAAAAATTCCTCTTCAGTCATACCAGAATTCATTTCAATAACCTTATCTCTAGCTTCGTTACTAGTCCAAGTATGTGTTGCCATAAAATGTTTTTTCATAATTATCTCATCTGTAATAAATTAACAAAAAAAAGTTACATTTACATTTCAAAAGAATCTGTATTTAATTAACAGTCGTCTTTAGTCCCTCAATATTTGATAAATTGCTTGCTATTTGAGGAGGATTTTTTAAGAGTTCATTAATCTCATTTTCTTCATAAACTCGTGATCTGGTTAAAAATCTTTTTCCAGTAGGTCCTTCTAAAGAAAACATTCCACCTTTGCCATCAACTACGTCAATAATTAATTGTGTATGTTTCCAATATTCAAATTGATCTTCCGACATAAAAAATGGTTGTGAACTAATGTTACCTAAATAAATATCTCTTGATCCAACTCTAAACTCAGATCGAGGAAAACACATTGGTGAAGAACCATCACAACATCCACCAGATTGATGAAATACCAATAGTCCATGTATTTTTGATAACTCGTTTATTAAATCATCAGTTTTTTTTGTTGATAAAACTCTTTTAATCATTTTTAACTCCAGTTTTAATATCCTCCCAAGAAGGGAGGATATAAACTTTTATTTTTTAAAAAAAACCGTCTGGAACTTCTGCATAAGATACTAAAACGTTTTTAGTTTGCTGATAGTGGTTTAGCATCATCTTATGAGTTTCTCTTCCAATACCTGAATTTTTATAGCCGCCAAACGCTGCATGAGCTGGATAAGAATGATAACAATTTACCCATACTCTACCAGCTTCTATAGCTCTTCCCATTCTATAACATATGTTTGCATCTTTTGACCAAACACCTGCACCAAGACCGTAAAGTGTATCATTAGCAATTGAAATAGCCTCAGCCTCGTCTTTAAATGTTGTCACAGATACTACTGGTCCAAATATTTCTTCTTGAAATATTCTCATAGAATTATCACCTTTAAATGCAGTTGGTTCTACATAATAACCATTGGAGTATGCGCCATCCATTTGTCTTTTCTCGCCTCCAAAAATTACACTTGCGCCTTCTTGTTTTCCAACATCTAAATAAGACATGATTTTATCAAATTGTTCTGAAGAAGCTTGAGCACCAACTTGAGTATTTAAATCAAAAGGATCTCCACAATTTAAAACTGAAACTCTTTTTTTAACCATCTCCATGAACGGCTCATAAATATCTTCATGAACAACTGCTCTAGACGGGCATGTGCAGACCTCACCTTGATTAAAGTAAGCATGCAAAAAACCTTCCACACAACGTGAGAGATATTCGTCACCTCCATTCATAATATCTTTAAAAAAGATGTTTGGACTTTTACCACCCAATTCTAGCGTAACGGGGATTAAATTTTCAGATGCATATTGTAAAATTAATCTTCCGGTAGTAGTTTCTCCAGTAAATCCTATTTTTTTAACTCTATTGCTAGATGCAAGAGGTTTTCCAGCCTCAACTCCATAGCCTTGAACAACATTTACAACTCCTGGTGGAAGAAGATCAGCTATTAATTCCATTAAAACACAAATTGAGTAGGGGGTTTGCTCAGCTGGCTTCAGTACAACAGCATTGCCTGCAGCTAAAGCTGGGGCAAGTTTCCAAGCAGCCATTAATATTGGGAAATTCCAGGGTATTATTTGACCTACGACACCAAGTGGTTCTGGATAATGATAAGCCATCATCCCTTGAGCGGAGTTACCACCACCAGATTGCATTCCATCAATATTACCAATAGTTCCCTCTTGAGCTCTGATCGCACCAGCGAAATATCTAAAATGATCTACAGTGAGAGGTATGTCAGCTGCCATTGGTTCACGTATAGGTTTTCCATTATCTAAGGTTTCAGCTAGCGATAATTTTTCCGCATTTTGTTCAATGACATCTGCTATTTTTAATAAAATATTTGATCTTTCGGCTGGACCGGTTTTACCCCATCCAGGAGCTGCTTTATGAGCAGCATCTAAAGCTAAATTTACATCATCAGCGTTAGACCTTGGTATTTCACAAATGACCTTTCCGCTCGTTGGTGAAATATTTTCAAAATAATTTCCAGTTTTAGGTTTTGTCCAATCACCGCCTATAAAGTTCTCATATCTTGAGCCCGGTTTAAGTTTTGAACCATCATCTCCAGGATAGATAAAAGGCTTAACATCATCCATATTTTCCTCCATAATTTATAATGATAATAATTATCAAAAATATATTCGCACATGTCAAATTGAATCAAATATATAGTAAAAAATATAATTTTAGATTAAATTTTGAAAATTATTATTTTTTTAATAATATGATTTTAATTTTGAAGGTTTTACAATGTCAAAAACAGTTTTAGTAACAGGTATATCTGGTTTTATAGGCCTCTATTGTGCCAAAGAATTGTTAAATAAAGGATATAAGGTTAAAGGAACAGTTAGAAATTCTTCTAAACAAAATGAAGTCATAAGTACTTTTAAAAAAAATAAAATAAATATTAAAAATCTTAAATTTGAAATATTGGATTTAACTTCTGATATTGGTTGGGACAAAGCTATTGAAGGATGTGATTATGTTATGCATGTTGCATCACCGTTTAGAATTGCAATACCAAAGAATGAAGATGAAATGATATTACCTGCAGTGGAAGGAACTAGACGTGTTTTAGAAGCTTCAAAAAAAGGTGGAGTCAAAAGAATAGTATTGACAAGTTCAATTGTATCAATGATGTCAAGTATTCGTCGTGGTCATTTTGGACCTAAAGATTGGACTGACATAAATTACCCTAATTTAAGTACATACATAAAAAGCAAAACTCTTGCAGAGAGATCAGCCTGGGATTTTATTTATAAAAATAAAAAAATATCTAAAATGGATTTAGTCGTAATTGCTCCAGGAGGAGTGTTTGGACCACCACTTGGAGATAATATTTCTTGTGAGTCATTAACTATACTATCCAAAGTACTAAATGGTAAAATACCTATGGTGCCTGATGCTGCTTTTCCAATGGTTGACGTAAGAGATGTTGCAAAATTACATGTACAAGCTTTAACTAACTCAAAAGTTTCTGGCAAAAGATTTATAGCATCTGGAACAAATCCTGTGAGTTTTGCTGAAGTTGCACAATTTCTTATAAATCAAGGTTACAAAGGTCCAAGTACTAAAATAGCACCAAACTGGTTTTTCAAATTTTTGTCTATGTTTGATCGTGAGGCTAAAGGAATGCTGGCATTGTTAGGAGTAAATATGATTGCAGATAATTCTGATACAATCAAAACTTTCACATGGTCTCCTATACCTTTTGAAAAAACTGTAATTGAAACTGCCAATTCAATTAAAATGATACAAACAAAATAAAGATTTTTTTTAAAAAAATTATCATCAATTCAAGAGATCTCCATTGTAATTGAAAAAAGATTGTTATGGAAAAATTGAAATAATTAATATCAATATTTTTCTAGAAAATTTAATATCTTATTAGCTAAATTAAATTCAAAAAGGTTATTGTGACCAGCATTTTGCACGAATATAGCTTTTTTTGGGTTGGGCGCAGCTTTAAATATTTTTTTTCCAAAAGCTATATTAATCACATAATCTTTGTAGCCATGTAGAATTAACAAAGGAGATTTAATCTTTTTAATTATTCCTAAAATATCAAAATCATCTAAAACCAAATATTTTGCTGGAAAGATCCAATATCTCTTTTGTACCACATCAGCTACAGATGTGAATGGAGCTTCTAAGATAGTCATATTAAAAGAATAATTAGTTGATAAGTTTGTAGCAATTGCTGTACCAAGAGATTCTCCATAAACTACTATATTTTTAGTTTTAATTTTTTGATTAATTAGGTAATTAATTGCTGCTTCCCCATCTTTATATAGCCCTAATTTATTCGGTTTACCTTTGTTTTCACCATATCCTCTATATTCTAATAAAAGTAAACCATAACCTTTTTCTATGAAGGGCTTAAATTTATTAACTCTGTGACCAATATGACCAGCATTTCCATGTAACACAAGAATAGTTTTATTAATGTTTGTTTCAGATTTTTTATATAAAGACTTAAGAATTAAGCCATCTGATGTATTTATATCTATCATATTTAGTTGGGTATTTTTATAAAAAGATTTACTAATTTTTTCTTTTATCGGAAAATACATAAGAGATCTTTGAAATATAAAAATTAGTACAAGTAAAGAAATATATAGAATGAATATATAGCTAAAAATTGTGAAAATTTTTGACTTATCGATCATTTTATTTAATAGATTTCATATAAATTATTTCGAGATTTGAGATGAAGAAATTATATCTCTTAAAGAAGATTTAACATCTGAAAAATTATTTATTCTTAAAATAAAAATTTTCCAAAATTCTTTTTCAAGTTTAAACTGATCTTCTAATTTACCATTACAAAAATTTAGTGTTCTTTTAAGTCTTATTGAGGCGTCGTGCAAAAATTCTTTGTTTTTTGAAATTCCATCAATCAATAAAATAAAATAAAGTAATATTTCAGGAAATTTTTGTATAAAAGATGACGTATATGGCCATAAATGGCTTTTAATTAGATTGAAATCAAAATGAGAACATCTACTGTAATAACTAAATAAAAGAATTCTCTCTAAATTACCAATTTCTTTTCCCAATTTTGCATTAGAAACAGTTCTTTTTGCAAAATCTAATTTATCATGCCTCATTATTAAATAGGGTGCATGTATATGCGATAAAAATTCATTTTTATTTAAGGATGAAATAATAAATGCTTGATCTTCAGCCCTGTTTATAAAACTTGGAGTAAAAGGTGCCCATTTTTCTAATGCATTTAACGTAATACCTGTAGTGCCTCCTGTTACGTGAACTCTATGAATATTTTCCTTTTCATATATGATTTCAGCCTCTGTAGAAAGAGCATGTGACCAATCTGGACAAAATACTCGCTTTGAGGAAATATTTGAAAAAATTGTTTTTTTCACAGGTCTTTTTACGTCTGGTATTAAATAATCTTTATAAGTTTCCCCTTTATTGACTAACCCACCAGCAAGCATTCCTAGATCAACAAGTCTTTCTTCGAAATCTATTCCAGTACCTCCCCAATATTGCTGATTTTTAAAGATTTCAAATATTGACATTTTGGACATTCTAATAAGAAATTTTTGGTCAAAAACCTGATCTAGATCTATTTTAAAGCTATACTTAAAGCTTTTATTTATTAATTTATTCCATAAAATTAAGGCATATTTTAAAAAAGTATAATGTCTTCCATAATTTCCATTAACACCAAATAACACTTCATAATCATTATTTTTAGGAAAAAGTGTATTTATGATTTTCGAAGTTCTATTTTCATCAAAAACAAACACGTCAATGAATTTTAAATTAAGTTTTTCTCTTATTTTATTTTTAACATAGTCAAAAGCAATTTCTTCTAATCCTTTGTGAGTTACTGATAGTGATAATATTAATGAAATTTTTTCATTATATTTTAAGTTACCACGTGTGAATTCTATATCTAGAGCTTTATCCAGATGCCTTAGTCCGTATAAAATTTCATTTTCATGATCAAATGCGTCAATTGGTATTGGATGATCATACCAATAATTTTGATTTTTACTGAGGAATGGCTTAATTCTACTTTGCAAATTTAATGGTATGTTATTTGATTTATAATCTTCAGGTATAGTAATTAATATATTACTTAAAAATAAAATTTCTTCATGTGGAATTTGAATTGAGTTTTTAGGTTTTTTTAATTTTTTTAGTATTCTTTTTTCTAATATTTTATTTTTAAAACTTTTTGGATCACTTGACCCAGTTATAGCGGTAGGTGAAAAAATACTCCACAAATTTTCTTTATTTGCCAGTTTTTCAAAATCATTTATATTTTTATTTTTAAATTTCATAAGAAATTTGTTAAATGAATGATTTCGATAATCCTCTAAAAATTGTTTTGCAAGATTTGCATCAGGATGACTTTTAAAAGTTTTTAATAAAATTGATAAACAAATTTTTGAATAGTCATTATCTAAATTTTTGAAACTTACTTTACTTATTTCATTTTCAGTGAATGTTTTTGAAATAAACTTATTAAAAATTTTTTGGCTATTTCGCATATTTTTTATAACAATGTTAATAGATTAAATTCTTAAATTTACTATACAATAGTTTTATAAAAACACGTTATTTCTTTTTTTCTACTAAGTTTAATCCATGTGAAAAAGATTTAATATAATAGATATTAACTTATAAGTTATTGTAAAAATTTATTTTTTTTAAAATCAGGCTTACAAAAGAACCAAAGCAAGATCAAATATAAAAGACTTAATAAATATAGAATTATAAATTGATAACTTGGCAAATCCCAATACATAATTAGATGTAAAATTTCAGAAAATTTATTATTTACTTTTGTATCATTTCTTAAAAAATTTTCTAATATAGTCAACGGACACATAAAACCCAAGATTGTTTCAATAAATATAATTCCCATTAAAATAATATGGATCGACCTATAATATCTATTTTCTACCCACTTCCATTTTTGGTAATAACCTATGGGTATTAAAAAAAAACTGATTATAACAAATAAAAAAATACAAAAATGAAGTAATAAAACTATTTCTGAAAATAAAATGTTCATCTATTTATAATATTAAAATTTTTTATTTTTAAAATTAATTTTATTTAAAAGTCTAAAGAATTTTGATTGAAAATTTTTAAACTAGGAATGATAATAAAGTATACAATGAATAAGGATACTCAATAAAAGTCTTAATTAAAAATATTGAAACTATTGTATCAGGTGATTATTCTAATCCTCTTGTTCCTGGTGATAGTATTTTATTGAAAGATGGTGTTATTGATGAAATTGGAAATTCAAATTTCAAAAATATAGAAAATTGTGATGTCATTATAGATGCTGATGGAGCGACGGTCACCCCAGGCTTCATTGACTCACATGTTCATATTACATTCGGTGATTACACACCCAGACAAAATACAATTGGCTATCTTTCAAGTTATTTACATGGAGGAACGACAACTTCAATTACGGCTTCAGAAGTTCATGTTCCAGGACGTCCAAATGACCCTGAGGGTGTTAAAGCATTGGCTATAGCAGCAAAGAAATGTTTTGATAATTATAAACCAGGTGGGATGACCGTGTATGCTGGTTCAGTTATTATTGAGCCCGGCTTAACACCCAATGATTTCTTAGAATTGAAGAAGAAGGGGGTTTGGCTTGCAAAAGCTGGTTTTGGGAACGTTAAATCTGCTAATGAATATGTTGAATTAGTAAAAAATGCAAAACAAGCAGGGTTTTTAACAACATTGCATACTGGAGGCGCATCAATCCCTGGTTCATTTGCTATTACTGGTAATGACTTGATTAATATCAATCCTGATGTGTCTTTTCATATTAATGGCGGTCCTGTTTCAATTGATGATAAATATTTTAAAATTATTTCAAAAGAAACAGATATTTTTATGCAAGTTTGTACTGCTGGTAATTTAAGAACAGCAATAATTTGTGCGAATGAAGCTTATCAAAACAATGTATTTGAAAGATTTTTAATAGCTACAGATACACCGACTGGAAGTGGGATAATGCCTTTAGGGATAATCTACACCATTAGTCAAATTTCATCACTTTCTAAATTATCTCCAGAATTACTTATAGCTGCTGCCACAGGTAATGTTGCTAAAGCTTATGGAATAAATTCTGGATTTATAAAAGAGGGGTTTAACGCAGACTTACTAATAGTAGATGCCCCTTTAGGTGGCACAAAATCAAATGCTCTAGATGCTCTAAAAAATGGAGACCCATTTAGTATTGGATCTGTAATAACTTCTGGAGTACCTCGCTTTGTAGGTAGAAGTAAAAATACTCCTCCTTCTATTAGAAATATAAAAATTGAAAAAAATAATATTTTAGAAAAATTTGAATAAAGGATAAGAAATGAAAAATGAGATAAAAGGACTTAAAATAAGAAAATGGATTGAGTATTTTGAAGAAACACTTGAAAATGAAACTGGTGTAAAATTTGATAATGAACCATTGCGAAAATATGCGGTTGGGGCAATTTTAAAAAACCCTTATGCAGGTAAATATTCACAAAATCTAGATTTACTGATTAATCCATCAAAAGACCTTGGTATTGCTTTTGGCAAAAGATTATTGAGATGTGCAAACGATAATCCAATTTTAAGTTATGGTAAATCTTGTATTGTTGGAACGCTCGGTGAATATGAGCACGGAAATGCTTGTTTGACAACAGCTTTTGCAGACCCAATTCGAGAAGTTATTGGTGGAGGAGTTGCCTGGATACCTTCTACAGGCAAAATTGGCGGTCCAGGAACTGAAATAGATATCCCTTTTGCCCATAAAGATGCTATTTACGCTAGATCATTTTATGATACATTAACTTTATCAATTAATGATGCTCCTAAACCAGATGAAATTTTGGTGTTATTTGCTGCAGCTTCAAGATCTAGACTACACGCTAGATTAGGCGGATTAGAAGAAAAAGATATTATTGGTAATGACGGTTTAAGATAACTTTTAATCTAAAACTTTGAAAGCATTTTTGCTTTTTTGTAACATTTAATTACTATATTTTTATAATCAGGGAGAGTTTAGTGAGTAATGATTTTTTAATCAAAAATGCAAAAGAAATTCAAGTTGTTATTGACAATAATGCACCTGAAATAGAAAAATTAGATCAAGAAATTGGTGATGGAGACCATATTTTTAATGTCCAAAGAGGAATTAAACTTGTAATTGAGTTAGAGCCAATAATCAAACATTTATCAATGTCAAAAGCTTTAAATCAAATAGCTATGAAAATTTTATCAGGTATTGGAGGTTCTTCTGGTGCATTATTCGGCACACTATTCATGACTATGGCAAAAGTTAGCAATATTGATAACGGCGTTGATTACAAAAAAGCGATAAATATGTTTGCAGATGGTGTGGAGGCGGTTAAGCAACGAGGTAAGGCTGATGTAGGAGAAAAAACAATGATGGATGTTTTAATACCTGTTGCTAATTGTTTAAAACAAGGAGTTGAGAAAAAAAAAGATCTTAAAGATTTAATGAGAGAAGCTATAGAAGAAGCTGAAAAAGGGATGATATCAACTAAGGATTTATTGGCTACTAAAGGCAGAGCTTCTTTTTTGGGTGAGCGTTCAAAGGGACATATTGATCCAGGCGCTCGTACTTCACAGCTAATGATTAGAACAGTGTGCATGTCAATATTAAATACTTAGGAGAAATATATGAAGAAATTTTTAAACTCAACAGATGATTTTTTAAAAGAGAGTTTGCAAGGATTTGGTGCTGCACATCAAGATATCATAACCTGTCACTATGATCCAAATTTTATAATTAGATCTGAGGCTACTAAAAAGGGGAAAGTAGCTATAATAAGTGGTGGTGGAAGCGGCCATGAACCTATGCATGGTGGATTTGTAGGTTATGGAATGTTAGATGCTGCTTGTCCAGGATTTGTTTTTTCATCTCCATCACCAGATCAAATGATTGCAGCTTCTGAAAAAGTTGAAGGTGGTGCAGGTGTTTTGTTTATCGTTAAAAATTACTCTGGGGATATTATGAATTTTCAAATGGCATCAGAAATGATGACTGGAGCCAGTGAAACGGTTTTGACTAACGATGATGTAGCAGTTGAAGATTCATCTTTTACAACTGGACGAAGAGGTGTTGCTGCCACTATTGTTGTTGAGAAAATCGTTGGTTCTCTTGCAGAGTCTGGAGGCAGTCTAAAAGAGTGTAAATCTTTAGGAGATAAAGTAAATAGAAACTCAGGCTCAATGGGAGTAGCTTTATCGAGCTGCATTGTCCCTGCTGCTGGAAAACCCACTTTTGAACTAGGTCCTGATGAAATGGAATTTGGAGTAGGCATTCATGGAGAACCAGGAAGGAGAAGAGATAAAGTACAGCCTGCACAAGAAATTACTAATAAGTTGTTAGAGGCAATAATTGAAGACTTAAAGCTAGAAAAAAATGATGAAATTTTATTATTTGTAAATGGTATGGGTGGTACACCTCTTACAGAGTTGTATCTTCTTTATGATAATGCCAAAAAAACTCTTGATAATAAAAATATAAAGATCACACGATCATTAGTTGGAAATTATTGCACGTCCTTAGAGATGCAAGGTGCATCTATAACTCTTACTAAGCTTGACCAAGAATTAAAAAAACATTGGGATTCACCTGTTCATACAGCTGCCATGAGGTGGGGTTTATAAATAAATATCAAAGACAAGTCATTGTTATTGAAAAAATTTTACTTCTATTTACTTATATTAAATTAGTATAATGGCGGAGGGAGGGGGATTCGAACCCCCGAGAGGAATTTCTTCCCCTAACGATTTAGCAAACCGGCGCCTTCAGCCACTCGGCCACCCCTCCACATTGTGGTAAATGATGAAAATTTTCACGCCGTATGCATCTTTTTGATACGCAATTAATTTAAGAATTTCAAGTTTTATCTAAAGTAAGATATAGTTTTAATCAAATATATTTGTGAGATTTTATGGATTTAATATCAATGATGAGAGTTTTTGTTACAGTAGCTGACAAAGGGTCAATGGCAAGTGCTGGTAGAGATCTAAATTTATCACCATCTGTAATGTCAAAAAATTTGTCCGCTCTTGAAGATAGACTTGGTGCAAGATTATTAACGCGTACAACTAGATCTGTTTCTTTAACAGAAGTTGGTCATGCTTATCTTGATCGAGCTAGAAGAATTATAGGTGATGTAGACGAAGCAGAAGCAGCAGTTTCCAGTGTTACTAATGCTCCAAGAGGACATTTGAGAATTACTGCACCGAGCACTTTTTCATATAGGCACATATCGCCTCATTTACCTATTTTTAGAGAAATGTATCCAGATGTTGAAGTTGAAATGATTATTTCTGATAATGAATTAAATCTTGTTGAGAATAACATTGATCTTGCTATTAGAATTGCTTTGATGAAAGACTCGTCTCTTATATCAAGAAAACTTGCTTCTAACCCAAGAGCAATGGTAGCTTCACCTGACTATCTGAAAAAAAAGGGTAAGCCTATACATCCTGATGATTTAATTAAACATGATATTATTTCTTTTCAACTTGGAAGTCCTTACAATGAGTGGCATTTTTTAGTAGATAATAAGCCTAAAATCTTTACAGCAAAAGGTATGTTACAATTAAATCATGGTGATGCAATTTTGAGATCATGCATTAATAATGGGGGCATATGTATGTTGTCTCGATTTGTTGTTGGTAGACATATAGCTGCAGGAACATTAACCTCTTTGTTAGAAAACTTTCTTCAAGAAGACATTCCAATTTATGCTGTATATCCAAGTGGTAAACATCTTTCACCTAAAGTAAGAGCATTTCTAGACTTTTTGGTAAAAACTTATGGTTCAGTTCCCTATTGGGATGAACACGGAGATCATCAATCCGAAGCAGCAAAAAGAGCTAGTAAATAATTAACAAAAAAAACTTCCACCATTCACGTGAATAGTTTGTCCATTAATGAAATCTGAATTTTCGTCGCATAAATTCCTTATCATTTTTGCAACTTCAATTGGTTTACCTTTTCTTCCTATCGGTGGATCTGAATGAGTTGGGTGGACTAATCCTTGTCCTGCAGATTTGCCTCTTATAGTATCAATTAATCCTGGCACAACACAATTTACTGTAATACCCGTCCCAGCATATTCTGTTGCTAGAGCACGAGTAAACCCAACTACTGCGAGTTTAGAAGTCACAACGTGTGATCTTCCAATAGCCCCAATATGAGCCGAAAGACCGCCTAGATTTATGATTCTTCCCCAAGAACTATCTTTCATTAATGGTATCGCTTTCTTACAAGTCAAGAATACAGCATCTAAATTAATGTTTAATATATGCCTCCAATCTTTGTATGTCATATCTTCAAATTTAAAAAAATTTCTTTGAGAAGCATTGTTTACTAATACCGATAGATTACCAAGTTTAGAAGCTTCATTTACTAAGTCACTAACAAAGTTTTGATCTGTTAAATCTCCAATTATAACTTTAGATCCAACTTTATAATCATCTACAAGAGTTTTTGTTTCTTTAGCACCTTTTTCGTCGGTATTTGCATGAATTAATATATTGAAATTAAGTTTTGCTAACTCTATACATGTTGCTCTCCCAATATTTTTTGCTCCACCTGTTACGATTGCAACTTTATTATTGTTCATATTTTTTATTTATCCTTAATTTTTAAAAAAACATTTTTATTTTATATTAATATGAATAAAATAAATTCATATAAAAAGGTTACTCATTATATGGAAAAATTTTCAAAAGATTGGAGAAATGATATTTATGATGTTTTCAAAGATATTGGTATCTCCCTAGTCTCACACATTCCTGATGCTGGACATACTCCTTTAATAAATTTATGTGAAAAGGATAACAATATCGATGTGGTAACTTTAACTACAGAAGAAGAGGGAGTAGGATTGGCTTGTGGAGCTTGGGCTGGAGGAAAAAAAAGTGCTTTACTTATGCAATCAAGTGGAGTTGGAAATTGTATTAATGCTTTAGCATTACCAAATATTTGCAGAATTCCTTTTCTAACTATAGTTTCTATGCGAGGTGAATGGGGTGAATTCATACCCTGGCAAGTTCCAATGGGATTAGGAACTCCTAAAGTTTTAGAAGCAATGGATGT
>CACMRF010000003.1 GCA_902615995.1 uncultured SAR116 cluster alpha proteobacterium
GATATTTTTAGTTCTCCAACAATCAATTCGTCTATAGACATAGATGTATTTGTTCGTCTAATAAGCGCTTTAACTCTAGAAACAAGTTCCATTGGAGAGAATGGTTTTGATATATAATCATCGGCACCTGTATCTAATCCAAGTGATTTATCAGCTTCCTCACTTCTTGCACTTAGCATTATTATTGGAAGTAACTTTGTATCTTTGTTAGATCTAAGTATCCTACACAACTCTATACCAGACATCTTTGGCATCATCCAATCTGCTATAAGAACAGTTGGTTTTTTTTCATAAATCATATCAAGAGCTTGTTCGCCATTATATGCTGATTTAACTAAAAACCCATTCTTCTCTAAATTGAATTTCATTAATTCAATTTGATTTGGTTCATCATCTGCGAGTAAAATCTCATTCATAGTATTCTAATATTAAATAAATATTACATTTATATTACAATATTTAATAAATTATGATTTTCAAATTTTTAAAATTGGAAAAGTTATAGAAAATATTGTTTGTTTGTTTTGATTACTTCTAATTGAAAGTTCTGCCCTATGTTTGATTAAAATATGTTTTACAATTGCTAAACCTAAGCCGGTACCACCAATTTTTCTTGATCTAGCTTTATCTACTCTAAAAAATCTTTCTGTAACTCTATCAATATATTTTTCAGGAATTCCTTCGCCTTCATTAATTACAGATACCGTTAATTCATTAGTTTTCATTTGATCAATTTTGATTAAAATATCTGAATTTGAATTCCCATATTTGATACCGTTTTCAATTAAATTATAAAATACTTGTGTTAGTTCTAAAAAATCTGCTTCTACTATAAGTGATTGGTTTTTATCAACTCTATCGTCAATTAAAATTAGATTATTGTTTTTTAATAAACCAGACTTTTTGATAGTTGATATCACAGAATTGATAGGTTCAAAAATTGAAATAGTTGTAGATGGTGAAATATGTTCCTCTGATTCTACTTTTGAAAGAGAAAGAATATCATCAATTAATGTATTCATTCTTTTAGATTCTTCGTTCATAATATTTAAAAATTTTTTGAGTGTTGTTTTGTCAATTTTATCATCATTTAACATTGTTTCTACAAAACCAGACAAAATTGTTAATGGAGATCTAAGTTCATGACTTACATTTGCAACAAAATCCCTTCTTATTTTTTCAAGATTTCTTTGCAAAGTTAAATCAGTAATTGTTAACAAAATTTTGTTTTTAGAAATTTTTTTTAATTTTATTCTTAGTTGTCTATTTAAATAATCATCTAATTCATGCACAAATGAATGATCATATTTCTTATTAGATTTTTCAAAATTTAATGAATTAAAATCTGGGTTTTTAATAATATTTAAAATATTTTTATTTAATAAATTTTTTCCTATTAATTCTTGAGAGGCTTTATTTGAAACTAAAACTCGTCCAGAATTATTAATTAGGATAAATCCATCTTCCAAGATATTTCCAACATCCACTAAATATTTAGAAGTTTTCTTTTTTTTCAAATTACTTTTTTTTAGATTCATAATTTAATTTAATTAATCTTTAATTTAAGAAAATTACAATTTTGTTACAATCATTTATTATAATTTAACAATTATATCATCAGAACTGGATCGTTTAATTGCATCTAAAACAGCTATATTTTGATATTTCTCATTATCTGTAAACAAGTAATCTTTATTATTAGTTGAAGCATCAACAAAATTATGAATATTTTTTGAAACAGTGTCTGTCCAATTAAATTTTATTTTTTCAATATTTCCATCACTCATTCTTATTGTCATTTCTGAGTCTCCAGGTGTATCAGGGTGTGAACTATCAACTAGTTCTACCCATCCATTCTCTCCAAAAATTGTAACTCTTTGATAATGATGTGTTTTTAAAATTGCTGTTATTTGTGTACTTAAACCTGTTTCATGAACAAGTGTTGCACTAACAACATCTCCAGTTTCGTACTTTAATGCTCTTTTTGCTGTTGTAGCAAAAACTTTTTTCACAGAACCAAATAACCAAATCATAAAATCAGTTAAATGTATACCCATTCCAGTCATCCCCGCAGCAGGAGCAACTTCAGGGTCAGTCCTCCAGTTATCTAAAGGCAAATTTGCTAATTTATCGTGACTAAAATGTGCTTCAGCATACATGATGTTACCTAACAAATTATTTTCAATAACTTCTTTTAATTTTTGCCATCCATTTTCAAATCTACGTTCATGCCCAACACCTAAAAGAACATTATTATCTTTACAAACTTTAATCATTTCTTTTACGTCTGAAGGTATCAATGATAGTGGCTTTTCACAAAAAACATGTTTTTTTAAATTAGCGCATAAAATAGTTTGATCTTTATGAAATGAATTGGGAGTGCATAATACAATGCCATCAAAATCAGTTGATTTAACAGCCTGTTCAAAATCATTTAAAATATCTAAGTTAAAATTTTTTGCTAATTGCAAGGCTTCTTTATCAGGATAAGGTTCAATTAAGTTAACAATTTTTACTTTTTTAGATGAAGATAACCTTTGTATCATCACCTTACCCCACCATCCTAAACCTGCAATTATAAGTTTAAACATAATTTAAGGATGAGGTATTACTTGATCATTTTGTGGAACTAACCAACCTTTTTGAACTGCTGGTCTTTCTGCCATTTCCTTGTACCACCTAGTTACATTTGGAAATTCATTTAAGTTTATTTCTTGCCAATCAAATCTAGCAGTCCATGGCCAAATTGAAATATCAGCAATTGAATAATTATCGCCAGCTATAAATTGACTTGAAGATAATTTTTTATCCATGACACCATATAAACGCTTGGCTTCTTTAGAATATCTTGTCTCAGAATATTCTGATTTACCTTTATTATATTTAACAAAATGATGGACCTGACCAAACATAGGACCAACATTTGCCATCTGAAACATTAACCATTCTAAAGTTCTGTAATATTCCTCTTTATTATTTGAGTTTAGAAGTTTTCCAGTTTTTTCAGCTAAATAAATTAAAATAGCTCCAGACTCAAATAACGCATAATTATTATTACTTCTGTCAACAATTGCAGGAATTTTATTATTAGGACAAATATTTAAAAAATGAGGCTGAAACTGTTCATCTTTTGCAATATTTATTGAATGAACTTCATAAGGTATTCCAATTTCTTCTAACATAATTGAAACTTTTCTTCCATTTGGTGTATGCCATGTATACAAATCTATCATTTTAAATCCCTTTAATTATAGTGTGATAACTAATCCACCTTTTGTTTTGCGGCCTTCAAGTTCGTTATGTGCTTCAACTATTTTTTCTAATGGCATTTTGTCATGAATGTAAACTTTTAACCTACCATCGGACACACGACTATAGAGCTGATGCGATGCATTATTATATTCATCCCTATTTGCAATATAACTAAACAATGTTGGTCTTGTAACAAATAAAGAACCTTTAGCAGATAACATGGCTAAATTGAAATCTGTGATAGACCCTGATGCCTGACCAAACAAAACCCATAAACCCCTCGGTTTTAGACAATCCATAGATCCTGGAAAAACATCCTTAGCTACACTATCATACACAACATCACATTTTTTATCATTTGTTATTTTCATAACTTCATCGACAAAGTCATCTTTTTTGTAGTCGATAACATGATCATAACCTGCTTCGAGAGCAGTAGCAACTTTGTCAGGGCCTCCAGCGGTTCCTATCATTGTAGCGCCAATTTCTTTTCCCCACTGCCCCATCAATTGCCCAACGCCACCTGCAGCTGCATGAACAAGAGTTGTCATGCCAGGTGTTACTTTAGTTGTTAAATGTAATAGATAATGGGTAGTCAATCCCTTCAAAGTACATGCAACTACATCATGATCTTCTACTTCAACATTTATCTTAGCAGCATGTGCCGCATTAATAATCGCATATTCTGCATATGCCCCAACTGGAGTTACGTATGAAACTCTATCACCTTCTTTAAAATCTAATACATCAGAACCAACCGCATGAATATAGCCAACTCCCTCAGAACCAGGAATTTTAATATCATTGTTATTAGGCCATGGATATAAACCAGATCTGAAATATGTGTCTAAGTAATTAAGACCTATAGCATTGTTCTTTACAACAATTTGCCCATTTCCAGGTGTTGGAATATCAGCTTCAATTAAAGACATATTTTCTGCTGGACCAAAATCAGATAAACTCACTACTCTTTGTTTCATAAAACCTCTCAAGAATTAAAAATTTGAAATTCATATAATAAATGAACCGATAACCCTTATAATACACATAAATCAAAAGAAAAAGTAATTATATTTCATAGATTTTAAAATTAGACAATTTTAGTATTTATTAAATTTGTAAATTATATAAATTGAAACATTAGTCACAATAATTTATTAATAATCATAACTATTTAAATTTATGGAGATATAAATGCCTTTAGAATTGAAAGACCTTCCTTATTCACATGACGCACTTGAGTCAAATGGAATGAGTAAAGAAACACTTGAATTTCATCATGATATTCACCACAAAGCATATGTAGATAATGGGAACAAATTACTATCTGGTACTGAATGGGAAAATAAATCATTAGAAGATATCATTAAAGGAAATTATGATAGTTCAAAAGTTGCTCAAAATGGTATATTTAACAATGTTTCTCAACATTGGAATCATACACAATTTTGGGAAATGATGGGACCATCAAACAATAACATGCCAAGTGAGTTGGAAAAAACACTAACAGATCAATTTGGAAGTATAGATAATTTTAAAAGCGCCTTTTGCGATGCTGGCGCTACACAGTTTGGCTCAGGTTGGTGCTGGCTTGTTAAAGAGAATGACGGATCACTTAAAATTACTAAAACAGAAAATGGGGTAAATCCAGTATGTTTCAATCAAACAGCATTATTAGGTTGTGATGTTTGGGAACACTCTTATTATATTGATTTTAGAAATAAAAGACCTGCTTATTTAGAGAATTTTTTAAATAAACTTGTTAATTGGGAGAATGTAGCATCTAGAATGTAAATATTTAAATAAGGATATAAAATGTTGAAAATATTAACAGAATTAAAAATCACAATATCATTATCTTTTTTAATAGCGTTCATATTTATTTTATTTCTAGCCAAAAGTGGCCAATTCGATCAAGCAGCATTCAACATGTGGTTGTTCAGATGGTTTCATGTCATTTCAGGTATCATGTGGGTTGGAATATTATACTATTTTAACTTTGTTCAAATTCCAAACATGACTAAAATTCCAGATGAGCAAAAACCTGCAATAAGTAAAGTAATTGCTCCAGCCGCTCTTTTTTGGTTTAGATGGGGTGCGCTTGTTACAGTAATAACGGGATTGATATTAGCTTATTTAAATGGATATTTACATCAAGCAATGACCTTTTCAGAGGGTTTTTGGCCTATTGGTGTTGGAATGTGGTTAGGAATAATTATGCTCATTAATGTATGGGGTGTTATTTGGCCAAACCAAAAAAGAGCACTAGGTATAATCGAAGTAGATGCAGATACAAAGGCTAAAGCTGCAAAAAAAGCAATGTTATTTTCAAGAACTAATACTTTATTATCTATACCAATGTTAGTTGGAATGACTGTAGCTCAGAATGGATTTGCTTAAATATTATTATGAAGGTATTAAATTTTAATACCTTCATATTCTTTTTGAAAAAATAGTGAAAATTCTTTTGCGCCTTTTTTAAAAGCTTTAGACCAATCTTGACCTGCGTCATCATCTGCATTATCTGAAATAAATTTAAAACAAATAAAATTTAATTTATTAATTTTACAAAATTTAGCATAGCTATATGCCTCCATATCAACAATGTCAGTAACTAAATCCGGAGAAGTCATTACAAAACTATCTCCAGTACCACAACTATATCCATTTTTATCTAATTGAACAAAAAGATCATTTTCAAAAGGAGTTTGACCTAATTGAAATCCTAAACCTCTTACATCCATATCTCTTTGGTAAAATTTGGAAACCTCAATTAAGCCTGAAATATTTTTATTTAATGAACCTGCTGTACCGTAATTAACAACATATTCAGGTTTATAATCTAAATAAGACCTTGAGATAGCAAAACTAGCATTAACCTTACCTACTCCAGTATAAATTATTTTCCATCCCGGAAGATAACTTTTTGGCAATTCTTGCTCTAATGCAACAAGTATAACTGTATTTTTTTTATCAATCATAATTTAATACAGAAAAACAATTAGATTTGATTTTTTCTCTTCCTTTCAAAGCATTCAACTCAATTGCAACTCCAGTTAAAACAACTTTACCTCCTACTTCAGAAATAAGTTCTTCCGCACATTTTAATGTACCTCCAGTAGCAAGAAGATCATCAACAATTAATAAATTTTTTCCATTGAGATTTCTTTTTTTTTGTAAGCTTAATGTGGAACTTCCATATTCTAATTCATATTTCTTTTTAATAACATTACCTGGCAATTTGTTGGGTTTTCTTATCATTATTGACCCGATATTCAATTGATGCGCTAATATCGTTGAAAACAAAAAACCTCTTGATTCTATTCCAGCTATCAAATCAATTTTATAATTATTAATTTGATGGATCATTTTTAATATAAGTAATTTAAAAGCATCCCTATCCTCTAAAAGAGGACTTATATCTCTAAATAAAATTCCTTTTTTGGGAAAATCTTGAATTTCATCAATAAAGTCATAAAGATTTATATTGCTCATGATATATGTATAACATTATATTTAAATAATTCATGAATTTTCTCGCTCCACATACACCTAAAGACAAAATACAAACCTCACATGAAGGCAACCTTCTAAACATGAAATTTTTATGCAAAGACATGTGCCACATAAAAGGTTTTAAAACATCATGTGGAAATCCTGATTTTTATAAACATTCCAAAGAGGCAATTGAAAACGCACCTTTTTTACAAAAAATATTAAATGAAGGTGCAATTCTAGAAGGTATAACGATTTGTGATGAATTTTTTTACTCTATCATTGGAGAGAATATTCATTATGGAACACCAATTAACAAAAATGCACCCAATTGTGTGCCAGGTGGATCCAGCTCTGGTTCAGCTGCAGCTCTAACTCAAATTGATTATGATTTTACAATAGGAACTGATACTGGTGGATCAGTAAGAGTTCCCGCATCTTTTTGTGGAGTTTTTGGATTTAGACCAACTCATGGCAGAATTAATCTTCAAAAAGTTTATCCGATGTCAGAGAGTTTCGATACATTAGGATGGTTTTCTAACGATAAATCAAACATGCTAAAATTAGGAAAAATATTTTTTAATAATTTTAAAGAAATTCTAATCGAACAAAAATATATTTTAATTCCAACTGATATTGTAGATGATTTAGATCACAATATTAAATCTCAATTTTATGATTATTGTGAATATAAATTTAAAAATTTAAAAAAAGTACGACTGTCTAATTATAAAAAATCTGAATTGGCAGATTGTTTTAGAATAATACAAGGATATGAAATAAAATTAAATATCTTACCATGGATTGACAAATATGATCCCAAAATTTCTACTGAAATTAATTCTAGATTTAAAATGGCAAAAAATATTACAAAAAATATGTATGATGATGCTGTAAATCTAAGAAAAAAATTCATCTCAGAGCTTGACCAAAATTTACCAGTAGAATCCATTTTAATTTTTCCAACAACACCATTCTCAGCTCCCATTAAAGGGCAGTCTGACGACGACTTATCTGAGTTAAGAAAAAAAGTTATGGAATTTACCTGTGTAGGAGGTTTATCATCTAGACCTCAAATAAGTATTCCAAAGTTTAAAGGCAGCACTGGTCCTATTGGATTATCTGTTCTAGGAAATAAATATGCAGATGAGATCATTTTAAACAATATAAACTTATTTTAGGAGGAAATATGCAAAGATTAAAAGATTGGACAGTTGAGGATTTAAATGAAGAACAAAAAAAAGTTCATGATGAAATAGTAAAAGGTCCAAGAGGAAGTGTCGTTGGGCCTTTAAGAATATGGCTGAACAATCCAAAACTTGCTAAAGTTGCACAACAAGTTGGAGCGTATGCACGTTATGGTACTAGCCTGGATAACTCTTTATCAGAGTTAGCTATAATTACAACTGGACGTGTATGGTCATCCAAATTTGAATGGGAGCACCACGCACCATTAGCAATAAAAGCGGGAATAAATGAAGAATATGTAAATATAATTGCACAAGCAAAAAGACCAATTTTTGATAATCAAATTGAACAAATTGTTTTTGATTTTGCTGCTGAAAGCAATATTTTAAAAAATGTAAAAGATGACACTTTTGCTATTGCCCTGGAAAAATTGGGGCAAACAAGAGTTATTGATATAGTAGGAATATGTGGATATTACAGTTTGATATCTATGACATTAAATGTTTTTAAAGTACCAAATGATACACCAGACTGGCCTTTACCAGAAATAAATGATTTCTCAAATATGTTAAGTAAATAAAAATGTTTATTGCTGGTTTACTATTGCAATTAGTCAAAGAAAATAAAACTCCAAAAGAAAAAAAGTTGTAAGATATTAATTATTTATATTGTTAATATGTTATGTTTTTCTAATTTGACATTCTTAACAATTTGATGACTATAGGGATATTAGTTTATTATCCAATAAATCTAAACATTAAAACTAACTAGGAGGAAAATTAATGTTAAAAATCAAAAGATTAATAACAATTTCATTAATGTTTTTGATCTCCAATATATTTGCAACAATTGTTTTGGCTAAAGTTGATGGCCCAAGTGTTTTTTGGAAATATAGTTTATGGGGTAAAAGAAGAGCTTTCACGGAAGGTGCAGAAACATTATCTAAGAGATTAGCAGAAGAAACAAATGGAAAATTTAAATTGAAAATTTTCTATGGTGGCCAATTGGCAAAATCAAGAGAAAATTGGGATGGTTTGAAAGCTAATTCTTTTGAAATGGCAACTGTTTGTAACTTTTACCATCCAAAGAAAAACCCAGGTTTAATGGTTTTAACACTTCCATTTTTACCACTTGGACAAAGTTTTGACAGAGATGCAAAAGTAAGACAAGCAGTCTACGATCATCCAATACTAAAAAAAGAAGCATCAAAATTTAATGGCATATATTTTATGACTTCGAATTTACCACAATATGAATTTATGGGTAAAGGGAAGCCACCATTAAAACTTTCTGACTTTAAAGGAATGAGAGTTAGAGCTGGTGGTGGTGTTGGAACAGCAATGGTAAAATTAGGGGCTACAAAAATGTCAGTTCCTGCTCCAGAGACATATACACTTATTGCAAGAGGAGCTGTAGATGCAGTTTCTTTTCCTTTCACATATGCTCATGCTGCTTACAAAATACCAGAAGTAGCCGATTGGTATACAGCAAATTTATCACCTGGAACGTCAGATTGTCCTTATGTGATGAATTTACAAGCTTATAATAAACTTCCAAAACAATATCAAAATTTATTAAATAGTCTTCGTGGTGAAGCTTTAGAATCTCTTAAAGCTGCATACAAGAAAGCTGATGATAAAAATTTACCTGTTTGGAAGAAGAAATTCAAAGAGATCAGATATGATGACAAAACTCTTGCTGAATTTAAAGCCAAAGTAGGTAAACCGATTTGGAATGAATGGGTTGCTGCTAACAAAGATCAATTTGATGCTCAAGCAGTATTAGACGTCATTCTAAACTATAAATATTCAAATATAAAATAATATACAAATAAAAACATGTGTGTAATTGTTTGCACACATGTTTTATTATAGGCTTTAAATTGTTAGATTTATTTAATAAAAAACTAAGTAAAATTGAAGACTTTCTTGTTTTATTTGTCGGAATTTCGATTTTCATTGTGATGATTTTAACATCTATCCAAATTATATCTAGAGTTGTGGGCTATCCGTGGCCTGCATTTTTAGAACTATCTGAATTAGCAATTTCAATTTTTGCATTTCTAGGCGTTGCTTTTGCTCAAAGAATGGATGCTCACATTCGTATGGAACTTCTTGTTGCAAATTTAAAAGGAAGAATTAAATGGATAGTTGAGTTTATTGCAACATTTTGTGCATTTATAGTCATTGCAATTCTTATATATTATAGCAGTCTTTTTGCAATAGATGCATATGTAATCGGTGACAGTACAATGGATTATTTGTTTCCAACGTGGCCAGCTAAAATTTTAGTTCCTATAGGTTTTACAATTTGGTTTTTTAGACTTTTTATAGAATTAATTGGTTATTTAAGATTAGCTATAAATGTTAATGCTGAACCTATTTATGTTCCAATTATAAAAACAGCTGAAGAGTTAGCAAACGAAGAAATTAAATCAATAAGAGAATAATATGTTTTTTGAAAAACTACTTCAAGGACAGCCAGAAGGAATATTTGGCATAGGATATAATGATCCCTCATTAGTTGGAGTAATTTGTACATGTATTCTTTTGGTTTTAGTTATCTGTGGTGTAAGAGTTGTAATTGCAGCAAGTATAGCTGGAATAATTGGACTTGTAGAATTAATTGGAGTTGGTCCAGCTTTAGGTAACATTGGAGCAATACCATATTCAAAATCTGTTACATTTGTTCTTGGTTTATTGCCAATCTTTATATTAATAGGTTTTTTAGCCTATCAAGCTGGAATAACAAGACAATTGTTTGAAGCAGCTAAAGCATGGGTTGGTTTTGTGCCAGGTGGACTTGCTGTAGCTACAGTTTTTGCAACTGCTGGATTTGCTGCAGTTTCAGGAGCTTCTACTGCCACAGCAGCTGTTTTTTCAAGAATAGCTATACCTGAAATGCTTAAAGAAGGTTATGACAAAAAGTTAGCTGCTGGTGTGGTAGCCGCTGGTGGAACTTTAGCATCTTTAATCCCACCATCTGCAATTTTAATCATCTATGCAATTATAGTTGAAGAATCCGTTGGAGCACTATTATTAGCTGGTTTTTTACCCGGTGTATTTTCTGCAATTGTGTACGCGTTAATAATTATTTTATGGGCTAAAAAGAATCCTAAATTAGGCCCTCCATCTAGAAGATATACATTAAATGAAAAATTAAAAACTTTACCAGGGATTTTGCCTATTGCGGTTGTTATTGCCACAATTATAAGTGCTATTTATGCAGGTTGGGCGACTCCAACTGAAGCTGGGTCTTTAGGTGCATTTGTGGTTCTTGTTATGGCAATTTATAATAAAGTTAAGATTGTCGCTCTAAAAGCTGCACTGATAGAAACAGCTAAATTAGTAGCTATGATATTTTCTATAATATGGGGTGTTTTGATTTTTGTAAGATTTTTAGGATTTTCTGGACTCCCTGAAGATTTTGCTAATTGGATTATATCACTTCCTTTAGACCCATATGTTACACTTTTATTAATACTTCTTGGATATGTTATTTTAGGAATGTTTATAGATGCAATAGGATTATTATTACTAACTCTGCCAGTTGTATATCCAGCTGTAATGTTATTAAATGGTGGACCAGACGTTACAGCCGCAGAAAGTCCATTTGGAATGACATTCAATCAAGTCAGTGTTTGGTTTGGTATTATTGTTGTTAAAATGGCCGAAGTTTGTCTGATAACACCTCCTATTGGTCTAAATTGTTTTGTGGTTGCAGGTGTAAGGAAAGATATACCTGTTACTGATGTATTTAAAGGAGTTACTTTATTCTTTATTGCAGACATATTAACAATTTTAGGATTAGTATTGTTCCCTCAAGTAATAACTTGGCTTCCTGATTTAATGATGAGTTAATATCAACTATTATTTGGAAAAGTGTATTGAGCGCCTAAAGATTTTCCAACTGGCCATCTTCCTGTAACCGTCTTAAGTCTGGTATAAAACCTAACACCTTCCATTCCATATACGGCATGTCCTCCAAATACAGACTTTTTCCAACCACCAAAAGAATGATAAGCCATTGGAACTGGAATTGGCACATTAATGCCTACCATTCCTATTTGACATTCGTTTGCAAATTTTCTGGCAACACCTCCATCAGAAGTAAAAATAGCAGTGCCATTTCCATATTCATGGTTATTAACCATTTCTAATGCTTCTACCATACTCTCAGACCTTACCATTGACATAACAGGCCCAAATATTTCTTCTTGGTAGATTTTCATGTCAGTTGAAACGTGATCAAAGAATGTTCCCCCAACATAATAACCATTTTCATAACCTTGAAGTTTAAAATTTCTTCCATCAACTACTAAATCAGCACCCTCTTTAATACCAATATCGATATAATTTTTAACTTTATCTAAGTGTTGTTTAGTTACCAAAGGACCCATTTCAGACGATTTTTCTAAACCCGGACCTATTTTTAAGTTTTCAATCATTGGAGTTATTTTTGTTCTAATAGCATCTCCAGTCTCTTTTCCAACGGGAACAACAACTGAAACTGCCATACATCTTTCACCAGCAGATCCAAAAACAGATCCCATAATAGAATCACAGACTAAGTTTATATCAGCATCAGGCATTACAACCATGTGATTTTTGGCGCCACCCATGGCTTGTACTTTTTTTCCATATTTTGCGGCTTCTTGATATATATAATGTGCTATTGGTGTTGATCCAACAAAACTGACAGCACTAATATCTTTATTTTTTAAGATTGCATCAACAGCCTCTTTACCACCATTTACAATATTTAATACACCTGGAGGGAACCCGGCATCCAATACCATTTGCGCTAACAACAATGTAGAACTTGGATCTCTCTCTGAAGGCTTTAAAATAAAACAATTTCCACATGCAATTGCAATGGGAAACATCCATAAAGGTACCATGACAGGAAAATTAAATGGTGTTATTCCAGCTACAATTCCCAAAGGTTGATTATCTGACCAACTATCAATTGATCTTCCAACTTCACTAGTATAATTGCCGGCTAATAAATTTGGAATACCACAAGCAAATTCAACTACTTCTAGTCCCCTTCCAACCTCTCCTAATGCATCATCAAATGTTTTACCATGTTCTAATGTGATTAATTCAGCCAACTCATTTTTTCTAGATTCTATTATTTCTTTTAATTTAAACATTTTTCTTGATCTCATAAGTGGTGTTTCTGATGACCAAGATATGTATGCATTTTTTGCAGAGTTTACTGCATCTTGTACACATTTTTCTGTGCCCAAAACAACCTGTGAAGCCTCTTCACCTGTCGCTGGGTTAAAAACTGATGATGTATTATTAACAAAATTAGAATTAAGTTTACCATTAATAAGATGTTCAATTTTTTTCATTTTATTCCATTTTTTTTTTTAATTTTATATTATATATCTACACATAAACATGAAAAAAGACAAAAATAAAATTTTAAAATATAGGGTCACTTATTTAGAAATGATAAAACACCCTGGTTATTCATATCCAAATTGTCCAATAAAATTCACTAATATTATTAAATCAAATAATGTTCCATATTGGTATTTTATTTCTTTATATAAATCTGTTGGAGAAGAATATGAATGGACAGACATGTTAAAGCAAAAAAAAGTAATTACAGAAAATTTTTTAAATAACAAAAATGTATATTTTTACTCACTTATATCATCAGGTGTTCCAATTGGATTTTTTATCTTAGATTATAGAAAAAAAGAAATCTGCGATATAAGTTATATTGGATTGACTAAGGGTAATTTAGGAAAAGGTCTAGGTAAATATCTCTTTAAAACAGCATTCTTAATGGGTTGGGATACAAATTATATTAATAAATTAACTGTTAATACATGTACATTAGACCATAAGGCTGCACTTCCTCTTTATCAAAAACTTGGGTTTGAACCAGTAAGGTTTGAAGATAAAAAAAAGATGAAAACTTTTTTTAATTAAATGACTTTCCTTCTAAAAATTTTCCACTGTAAATATTTAAAGATTTCATAGATTGCCATACAATTTGACCATTGTTGATAACAGTATCTATTCCTAAAGCTGGCATAAGTGGCTTTTCATAAGTTGCTTTGTCAATTACAACTTCAGGATCAAATATAACTAAGTCTGCAAAATAATCTTTTTTTATCAATCCTCTTTTTTCTAAACCAAAAGTCTTAGCGCTTTTAAAAGTCATTTTGTATATTGCTTCTTCTAAAGAAAAAAGTTTCATCTCTCTGGAATATTTTCCTAAAACTCTTGGAAAAGTTCCCCATAATCTTGGATGAGGATGCTTATCCCCAGGCAAGCCATCTGAACCTATCATAGTGCCATCAAAACTAATTATACGATTTAAATCTTCATCATCCATCTGAAAATAAATTGCTCCAGCAGGATAAAGTTTATCTACCAACTCATCAATTGTACAATTAAATTCTTTTGCTATCTTATTGATATCATTAACTTTTAAGTCTTGCACTTTATCTGACCATGTAACCAATACTTTGTCGGCCCTTTCTACAAAATGTTTTAACAACATTGTTGAACTGGCTGTATACGGATAACAATCTAAATCAAGATGTTGTTTCTTTTTAGCCTCTTTAATTAATTTTAAAGTTTCTTTACTTTTACCCCAATTAGATCTTCCTGCACATTTATGATGTGATATCACAGTTCTTACATCAGCTAATTTCCCAATCTTAATTGTTTCATTTACAGACTCTACTAGATTATCTCCCTCATTCCTCATATGAGTAGTGAAAATTCCATCATGTTTTTTTAATACTTTTGCTAATTCAATAATTTCTTCAGTTGGTGCATCATTAGCAGCAGGATACGCAAGACCAGTTGACAATCCAATCGAGCCATCAATCAATGCATTTTCTAAAATATTTTGCATTTTAATTATTTCGTCTTTAGTTGCACTTCTATTTATTTCTCCGTTCATCACCTGAACTCTTAGCATTGAGTGACCTGTCAACAGTGAAATATTGATTGAACTTGGGCTTTCATTAAATTCATTTTTATATGATGAAACAGATGAAAATCTATATGCATCTTTATCACCAAGTAATGGAATTGGCGCTGGAACATCTCCAGAAAAATCAAAAGGAGCTAAACTTATACCACAATTTCCTGCAATGCAGGTAGTTACTCCTTGACTAATTTTACATGACATACTTCTATCAATAAAAATATTTTGATCGTCATGAGTGTGAACATCTATAAATCCTGGTGCAATTATATGTGATGTAGCATCGATTACATTTTTAAATGATAAATCATTTAAGATATAATTTTCATCATGTATTTTAACAGATTTTTGATCTTTCTTAAAAATTGAAATAATTCGGTCACCATTTACCAAAAGATCTGCTTCATATCTAGCATCTCCCGAACCATCAATAATAGTTCCATTTTTAATTAAATAATCAATATTCATTTTAAATTCTTTATTAAGTTTATATTATAATAAGTATTATTTAAAAAAAACTAGATAAATGTTTTTTAAAAATTTAAATATTAAAATTACAACTTAAACCTTGCCTAGGCCACTTTGCTTTTAATAACAAACCTTCATAAGATGCGGTAATATAAGCAGTATTATTGTTTAATCCCCCAAAACATAAATTTGTAATATAGGGGTCGTTAATTGAATAGAATTCTTTAAACCCATCTGATGGAGATATTACAGTTATCCCACCATCATACAATGTACCAACACAAACATTTCCATTCAATTCAATTGCTAATGAATCAAATCTAAAAAGCCCTCTATTTTGATTGAGTAATTGTCCACCATATACAGAATTTGGAAACTGAATTTTATTTACCTCTCCATCACCTAGAATTTCAAAGCTATATAATTTACCTCCTTCTGTATCAGCAATATACAAAAAATTTTCATCTGGAGATAAACCTATTCCATTAGGTGTCATAATAGGATGAATAACTTCTTTAATTTCTGAACCATCAGGCTTTGCCCAATAAACGGAACCTCGGTCCATAGTTCTTTCCCTAACTTTTCCTAAATCTGTAAACCAAAAATTTCCTTTTTTATCAAAAACAATATCATTTGGACCATTTAATGGTAATCCATTACACTCAGAATAAAGTGTTTCAAATTCACCCGTATTTAAATTGACTTTTTGAATTTTACCTGACTTATAGTTTTTTGCTTGAGCAACTGGTCTCCTTTTCTTTTGATCACTTGAGATTTCCCAATCAAACCCACCATTATTACAAATATAACAAAATCCATCTGGACCAATTGCGGCTCCATTTGGCCCTTCACCTAAATTTGAAACAATTTCTTTTTTTCCATTTTGATATATTTTTGTTAGAGTACCTCTGGCTATTTCAACTAATAAAATACTTCCATCATTTAAATAAATTGGACCTTCCGGAAAAAGTAAATCATCAGTCAAAATTGAAGTTTCGAGATTAAATCTTTTTTCCATAATTAAACTCTAAATTTTTTTTATATTTGGTATTAACCAAAATAGTAAAGCACCAATTATTGTAAATAAAGTACAAAAGAAAAATCCAACATTATAATTTGAAAATTGATCAAATAAAAAACCTGATATAAATGCACCTAATGCAGCACCAAGTCCTTGACCTAAATTAGATGCTCCATAGATAGAAGCAAGGCCTTTTCCTGCAAAAATTTTTGCAATAAGTGTAGTTATTATTGGACCTCTAGCACCAGCTGATAAACCAAAAGGGATAATAAATAAAAATACAATCAAATATTTTAAATCAGAATATTGTATACAATATAGTGATAAAATTCCTAATAAACTTAATATATAACTTAAAGTTGAAACATAATGTTTTGGCCATATATCAGCAGCAAAACCAGTTAATGCCATTCCCGGAAAAGTTAGCATCCCCATCAGACCAAAGTATAAAGCAGCTTCTAAATCTGAAAACCCACAATAAATTAAATAAACAACAACTTGTAAACTAATTCCAAAAATACCCATCGCTGTAAAAAAATAAATTAGAAAAAATTTCCAAAATGTATTTTCTCTTAAAGCTTCAAATAATGATGAATCATTTAATTTATTTGTAGAAACATCTACTGAATTGTAAATGCCAACATTAATTTTTTTCCAAGGTAGAAAGAATAATAAAATCAAAATCCCAAAAAAGAATAAACCAATTAAATTATATGAAGTTTCCCAACCATACTTACTTATCAATATTTGACAAAGTGGAGCCAAAATTAAAACACCTAGCCCTTGGCCAGAATAAGCAATTGATAATGCTGACGATAATTTTTTATTAAACCATTTTGAAATAATACTCTGACTTGGTATGATCCCAACCATTGAGGCACCTAGTCCGCTAAAAACTCCTAAGAAAATATAAAATTGCCATAATTCATTTAAATATCCTGAAATATAGTAACCACATAATAGAAGCAAGGTGCCTAAAACGTAGTTAAACTTACCTCCAAATTTATCAAAAATTATTCCCGATATAAGAGATCCTATACCTAAACTAAACATGTAAATCGAATAAATTGAAGTTACAGAAGCTCTATCCCAATCAAATGTATCACTTAATGGAAGAAGGAACACACCAAAACTCTCTCCCATTCCTCTACTAAAAGAAATCATGAATAAACAAAAAAACAATATAAATATCGGAACAATTGATTTATTAAAATCTATATCTTTTAAAGTCATAATTGAAAAAAAAATTTATTACTGTAATTTAATTAATTAAGTATCATAAATTAAATGAAGATCAAATCTAATACAAATAAATACAATCTGACAAATAAAGTCATAAAAAAAGAAGTTGACGACATATTACAAGGTAATTACCAACAATGTGTTTTAGGTACTTTAGATCAAAACGGATATCCATACTTATCAAAAACACTGCCTCTTTATTACAAAAAAAAAATATACCTTTTACTAAGCGATTTAAGTGATCATACAGAAAATTTAAAAATTAATAAAAAGGTAAGTATATATTTTGCTCAAAAAGAAGTTCATAAGGAGAAATTAAATAATCCTAGACTTACTTTGTTAGGAAAAATTGAAAAGATTAAGTTAAATAAAAATGACCAATTATTTAGAGAATTATTAAAAAATTATATTCTAATTGAAAAGAGTGCAAAAATGTGGGGTGAATTTTTAGATTTTAACTTTTATGAATTTAATATTAGAAATTCTCTTTACGTAAAAGGTTTTGGAAAAGCATACAAAGAAGTATATTCACCATGTTAAACAAATTAGCATTTCAAATGTTAACACTTCCACATGTGAGCCATGGGTGTATAGTTATATATAAAAAGTTGATGTTTGTAATTGATTGGAGTTGATAAATTTCAATAATCTATTTTTTTAAAATAACCAATGAACATTGACTATGGTTTTTAAAGCCAGTTATATTGAACAAATTTGGAAATAAATTATGAGTTTTAATTTGATTTATTTCATTTCTTTTTTTGATTTTTTCTAACCAAATTTCACCTTTTCTTCCCCTGGAAATCCATTCAAATGAATTTTTAGTAATAATTTTATTTTTAAGGTCAAATAACATACTAATTGAAGGAATTGGTGGCCAACCATCTGAATGAAAATTTAAAAAACTTAAATCATCGTCAAATAAGTTAAATTTAATTTTATTTTTAATAGAAAATTCTAATCTATCTAATTGTGAAGTATGGTCATCCCAAAAAGCAAGAACTTTTTTATTTTTCAAATTTGGTGGATCTTGATTTATATCCTGTTGAAAATAATTAGCTTTTTTTGATTTGTATTCAATATTTTCAAAACTAATATCATAACATTTTAATTTACAATTATTGCTAACAGCAGAATCTATTAAATATGTAGTAAAACCTTTCATAACCCCTGATTCTATAACTAAATTTGGATTAATAACTTTTATAATACAATATAAAAAAAGACCCTCATTAAAACCAAATCCACTTCCTAATTCTTTTATCGGTGATTTTTGAAAGACTTCACAATATTCACCAACATATTTATTTATATCTTTTATTTTAAAATTTAAATTACTTTTACGTAAATACTTAACGACTATTTTAGCTAGTAGCTTATTTCTATAATTTATTATATTTTTATCAATTTGATAGGATGAAAAAAACTCGTCTTTTTTTTCTAAATTTTTATACGTATTAATTTTAATTTTAATACCTATATTTTTTCTTAAAAATTTTTTGAATGATTGAATTATTATTGATATTGAATTTGATGATTTAGGTTTTGTATTAAAGTTATTCCAAAAAGGTGTAAAAGTTTTTTTTCTAAATTGATCAAATTTATTCATTTATTTTCCTATAATTTATTATTTATTTGTATCTGAGAGAGTGCAAATCCAATTGAAAACCATATAAATAAATTACCCCATTGACCAAAAAAACTACCATATTGTTGAATAGGAAAAAAAGAGCTAAAGGCACTATATATGATATTTTGTACATTGGACAATTAACACTATTTTTAAGTATATTGTAAAACTTAGTTATAATATTATAAAACATTTATATTTCTATTTTATTTTTATAACACAAAAGTTTTTTTGATTGCAATCATCTCAGTAGTATAAATAAAATACTTCTAACTGCTATAGGAAAATCCCTCTTTGGGGAATTAATAATTTTTTTAAGAAAAATTAATAAAATAAAATTAAACAACCAACAAATAGTCCTAAAATTTTCAATAAAAAGTGTTTAGCTTTAATTATAAAAAATGAAAACATTAACAAACAAATTGAAATTTTAAACATTGAAATTAATGCTTCTATAGGTGTGGACCCTAATTTTATTAAACTTGGATTTGAAACCATTCCTAAAGGAATAAAATATAATCCCAGACCTAAAATCATAGAAGTTATAGATACTTTTACCCAGTTTTCATTTACCATACCAGCTGCGATAAAAACTGTTCCACATACTGGAGGAGTTATAGTTGATAAAAGTGCAAACCAAAATACAAATAAATGCACAAGAAGTATGTCTAATCCCATGTCAATCAATGCAGGTCCAGCTACAGTTACGCAAATTATATAAGCTGCAGTAGTTGGAACTTCCATTCCTAAAATCAAGCATGCTAAAGCAGTGAATAATAACGCTAGCCATACATTATTGTTTGAGAATGACATTATTAAAGATGTTAACTTTATGCCCAGTCCTGTCATAGCCAAAACACCAATAATCAAGGAAGCACATAAAATTATCGAAGCAATTAAAGAAATTTGCTTGCCACATAAATTACAAGCTTTTTTAAATCTATCAAACCCTATCTTAATATCAAATTTTGTATTTAGATTAAAAAATAATAGTACAAATGATAATAAAATTGCTATTGAAGCAGAAAATTGTGGAGTAAAGCCACTAAACATAAAAAATAACAAGATAAAAAATGGAACAAGAAAAAATATAAATGTAAAAAAAACTAACTTTTTATTAGGTGTATCCTTTTCTGGCAAAGGCTTTAAATTATAAACACCTGAATAAAAATTAATACCAATCCAAACTGTAAAAAAAAATAATAATGCAGGAAGAAAAGCAGCAACAATTATTTCATCATAAGGTATGCCTGTTAACTCCACCATAACAAAAGCACCAGCACCCATAAGTGGAGGCATAATTTGTCCTCCAGAAGAAGCAACTGCTTCTACAGATGCTGCTAACTTTTTTGGGTACCCAAGTTTTTTCATTGTTGGCAATGTGATTGAACCGGTAGACGCAACATTAGCAGAAGCAGAGCCAGATATGGATCCAAATAATGCTGATGAAATTATTGAAACTTTTGCTGCACCCCCTTTTAGCTTTCCAGCAAAAAATTTTGCAATATTCATAAAACCTTCTCCTGCCTCTCCAGCATTTAAAAAACATCCGAATATTACAAAAATTGACACAATCGTAACCGAAACATTGGTTAAAGACCCCCAAAGTCCAGTTTCAGCAATGGTTAAGTTACCTAAAAAACTATTAACAGGTATTCCAGGATGACCAAATTCTCCAGGTATCAAATAGCCAAACATGCCATATAACAAAGCAATGAGCGTGACTAATGGTAAAGGCCAACCGACTGATCTTCTAGCCATTTCTAAAACTAAAAATAATAAAAATAAACTTAGTATGAATTGAAATTCATTTTCGATAAAACCATATTGATCAGATAACAAATCATGATTTAGAGCAATCCATAAACAAGATAAAACACCGAGAACAGCTAAAACTATATTTATAAAAGAAATTTTTTTATCATTTTCTGAATATAAAAAAATCCATGGGATAGTAAAAGCCATATGAATGGGTCTTGAAACTAAATTTGGTATCAATCCAGAAAAAATTAAGTACATATGAAAAATGATTGACCCTAGGCCAATCATTATCCATATATTTTTATCAATTCTCATTAATTATGATGAGAAGATATTTTTACGCCTTTTTCTTTGTAATATTTTAATGCACCTGGGTGAATTTTCGTTGAAATATTATTAATCATGTTAAATTCAACACCATTCCACCACTTAGCAGCTTGACCTAATGAGTTTTTACTTTCCCAAAAAGTTTTAGTTAAGCTATAAGCAACATCAGAACTCATATCTGTTGTAGTATAAGTAACTACTGGTAATGAAGTTGTTTGAATATCAGAACTCTGGCCTTTATAAGTTCCACTAGGTATAATTAACTTAGTTCTTTTTGTTTTTTTAATTTGATCATCTGATAGTGAAATTACATTTACTCCGACTGAAGAAGCAGCTTCAATAACATTTGGAGCTGGATAAGATCCAGCTGTAACAAAACCATCAATTTGACCATTCTTTAGTGCGGAAACAGCATTTGACAATTCTACATTTGCCAAATTAACTTTGCCTTCCAAACCAAACATCTTAAGGTATTTTGCACCCTCTCTAGCACCAAAAGAACCTTTGCCAATTAATATTGATTTTCCAGACATTTCTGAAAATTTGGTAACTCCTGATTTTTTTGACATAACAAAATGCATAGTTAACGATGGAATTGGAAATAAGGCTCTTATATCTGAGTATCTAGGGTCACCCTTTCCTTTAAACATAGCTTTTTCAGCGATAGCTAGTTTTATTAAAACTGGTGGTGTAGTAAATACATAATTACCTTTTCTAGCCTTAACTTCTTTAACATTTTGTACAGAACCTTGGCTCTCTTCTACGGTGACAATAATTGAACCATTCGAGTTTTTTTTCATTGCTTCAGCTATTTGAACACCCATTTGATAATATGATGATGTCGATTTAGCTGATTTGTATGTTATTTTAGTATCTGCAAAAGTTAAAGTACTAGATAATAAATAACCTAAAAGTGTTGTCAAAATATAAAATAACTTCATAAATCCTCCCCAAGTTACTTTTTGTACAATAACTATAGTAAAATTAAATTAAAATGAAATTAAAAAGGAAATTTAGATACAGATCCTTGTCTGTAAATTTTTAATTCTTTATCTTTTGATACTGGAATACATGTAAAAGTTGGTGGGTTTAAACCAACATCCCTTAATTCCAAGCCTGCATTTTGAGCATTTGTAAAACATTCAGCAGCTGATTTATATCTTAAGCCACTTTCAAATACGTCTTGATTAAAAAACCATAATAATAGGAATTCCATGTTAAAGATATAATCTTACAAAGCAACATTTCAAGTCACTTTGTAAGACAATATTATTTTAGATAACTTTTAAAGGTATCTTTTTAGGTTTTCTTTCCTCAGGAATTTCTCTTTTAAGAACAATGTTTAAAAGTCCATTAGATAAGTTTGCTTCTTTGACATCCACATATTGTTCTAATCTGAACTTTTGTTCAAATGATCTTTTGGCAATTCCATTATAAAGATATTGAACATTTTTATCTTGAACGTCACTCATTATTTGTCCTTTAACTGTAAGAACACCATCATGTACATCAATATTAATATCTTTTTTATTGAAACCAGATACTGCCAAAGTTATTTCATACTCATCATCAGAATGTCTGATTATGTCATAAGCAGGAAAAGAACTTTGTTTTTCATTATTAAAATTCTCTAGTTCGTTGAAAAGATTATCGAATCCTACAAAAGAACGTAGAGCTAGTGTTGGTAATATTGTCATAATATACTCCTTTAAAAGCAAGTTAACGAAAATCCCATTATGGCGATTTCCTGATTTAAATAGACATCCAAATAATGCAATGCCTACATTATACGTGGTTAATTAATTTGAAATTTCAATAGTATATTGTATATTTTTTCTATGTTTATTTCAGAAATTAAAATCGATACTTATAACATTCCTTTACCTGAACCAGTTGAAGCTTACGCAGCAGGAGTTATGAAATCTTTTGACTTAGTTGTATGTAGAATAACAAATGATGATGAAGTTGAAGGAGTTGGTTACATAACAGTCCATGAAAATCAAGGAAAAGCTATTGCACAAATAATAAAAGATAGTTTTATTGATTTACTTAAAAATAAGGATCCTAGATATATTGAGTATTTATGGAACCTCATGTGGAAAAAAGTACATTACGCAGGGAGAGGTGCACCCGTAAGCTTTGCAATAGCTGCGGTGGATGTGGCATTGTGGGATCTTAAAGGGAAATATCTAAATGAACCATTATGGAGTTTATTAGGTGGATATCAAAAAAATGTATTATGTTACGCGGGTAATATAGATTTAAATTTTTCAAAAGACAAATTATTAGCTGAAGCTAGCAAATCACTAAATCAAGGGTTTAGAGCAATCAAAATGAGACTTGGTAGAGAAACATTAAAAGAAGATTTAGAAAGATTAGATGCAATGAGAAGTTACTTGCCAAATGATATATCATTAATGGCTGATGCTAATGAGGCATGGTCAGTTAATCAAGCCATGAAAGCATTCAACGAAATTGAAAAGTTTAATTTAGTTTGGTTAGAGGAGCCCATCAAACCCGACGATTTTGAAGGTTATAAATATTTAAGATCTCTCGGAAAAGTTCCAATTGCGGCAGGGGAAAATTTACACACACTAGCTGAAATGAATTTATTAATAAAACATAATGGTGTTGATTATGTTGAACCAGACCTAACTACTTGTGGTGGAATAACAACTTATATGAAAGTTGCAAAACTTGCTGAAATAAATAACTTACCTGTGGTGTCACACGGCGTTCATGAACTTCATGTTCACCTACTAGCGGCTTGTCCAAATGCTTCATATATGGAATTTCATGCTTGGAGAATTGATGATTATATAGAAGAAAAACTCTCAATAAATAATGGATACTCTCCTGCTCCAGACAAGCCTGGCCATGGTGTTGTTTTTGATTTTGAAAAACTCTCAAAACTTAAGATTGATTAACTTATTATGAATAATGAAATAAGATCAATCAGTAATAAGATGCATGAACGTGGTTTAAGTTCAGATAAACAAGAATTTGGATCATTCTATTTATTAAGATTTTTGGGCGCTAAAATAAATTTTGAACCTAACCAATGCATAGTTTCATTAGAATCTGTTCCACCAATGTTTAACCCCCAAGGCACTCTTCATGGGGGAATAATTACAACAATTATGGATATATCAATGGGACATTTAATAAAAAATGAACAAAGTGCAGGAACTACTTTAGAATTAAAAGTAAATTTTATGTCAGCTATTAAACATGAAAAAATTAAATGTGTTGGATCTTTTTTAAAAAAAGGACGAACTATAAGTACACTAGATTCTAAATTATTCAGAGAAGATGGCAAATTAGCTGCATACGCTACATCAACGTGGAAAATTTTATAAGTTCTCTCTTAACTTACAGTATTCTTCTCCTGACATTTCAAAATATTTTATATTTGGATAGTTTAATTTCATTGGTTTGGGGTCAACTATTTCGATAGAAATATTATTTGCCATACCTATTCTCAAAGCAATTGATGTAATATTTACACTAAAGGAAGTTCCAATAAAAATCATTTTTTTTGCTGAATTCATCCATTCTTCAGCCTCAGAAAACCTGTAAATTTCGGTGTACATTTCGTCAAATAATAATACAAAAGGCTTTAAAGAAAATTTAATTTTAGGTTTAAAATTGTTTGTTTCTAAAATTTTAAATTTATCAAATAAAGATGAAACTAATTTATTATCATCATGTGAAGGATCAATTTCATTCCAATTTGCATCAATAGGTGTTTGATACTCCATTTCATCTTGATATGTAACAACTTTATCTAATCTTCCGTGAATACTTATATAATTTTTATTTCCAGCTTTAGCATCCAAACCATCAATATTTTGAGTTATAAGGTTTTTATTAGATAGCCATTTATGTACAAAATTTGGTTTTGCATCTTTATAGGCAATGAACCTTTTAAAATACCATAGTAAAAATTGATCCGGGTGATTTTCATACATATATCTAGTTGCCATTTCTTGTGGTGTATAATTAACGCTACCTACTGTCCAAAATCCATCACTTCCTCTAAATGTTGGTATGCCACTTGCTGAACTAACACCAGCACCAGTTATATATAATTCTTGCAATTTTTTACTTCTAAATAAATATTTTGTGTATATGTTATGATTAAATAATATTAATTCTAATTTTATATGCAAACTATAATAGAAATCAAAAATCTTAGAAAGACATATAAAGATAATAAAGTTGCTTTAGATGATGTGAATCTTAATATTTTTAAAGGCGAGATCATTGCTTTGTTAGGACCAAATGGTGCCGGTAAAACTACATTAATATCCAATATATGCGGAATATCTTCCATTACATCTGGTGATATAAAAGTTAATGGTTTTGATGTAGTAGATAATTATAGAGAGGCCAGAAAATGTATTGGCATAGTACCTCAAGAATTGTCTTTTGAACCTTTTGAAAAAGTTATTAATACAGTAAATTTTTCAAGACAATTATTTGGCAAAAAACCTGACGAAGAATATATTGAAAATTTATTAAAAAAGTTAAGTTTATGGGACAAAAAAGATCAAATTATTAGATCTCTATCTGGCGGAATGAAAAGAAGAGTTTTGATTGCTAAGGCATTAAGCCATGAGCCAGATGTCCTGTTTTTGGATGAACCAACTGCCGGCGTAGATGTTGAGCTTAGAAAAGATATGTGGAATACTATCAAAAATCTTCAAAATAGCGGCGTTACAATTATTTTAACCACGCATTATATTGAAGAAGCAGAATTAATGGCAAACAGAATTGCTATTATTAATCATGGGAAAATTTTATTAATTGATAAGAAAGACAATTTAATAGATAGAATGAGTAAAAAAACATTAATAATTCATACAAATAGTAAAATTAACAAAATAGATAAAGCTTTAGAAAAATTTCAACTTCGTGTAAGCAAAGATAAAAAAAATTTAGAATATGATTATAGCCCCAATAAGAAAAAAACAGGTATAACTACTTTATTAAATGAGATAAAGAAAACTGGAATAGAGTTAATAGATGTTCAGACTAAACAATCTAATCTTGAACAAATATTTGTTGAGATTTTAAAAAATGATTAATTTCAGATCTATTAAAGCTATTTATATTTTTGAAATGTCTCGAACATTTAGAACACTTATCCAAAATCTTATTTCTCCAATATTATCAACTGTTTTATATTTCATTGTCTTTGGAACAGCAATTGGAAATAACATAAACTTTACAAATGAAATACCTTACGGTGCATTTATAGTGCCTGGATTAGTGATTTTAACTATTTCAATGCAAAGTGTAAACAACGCATCATTTGGCATATTTTTTCCTAAATTTCTAGGTACTACTTATGAAATTTTATCAGCCCCAATCTCATATGTTGAAATTGTTATTGGTTATGTTGGTGCTTCTGCAACTAAATCATTTTGTCTTGGATTACTAATTTTAATAACCTCAACTTTTTTTGTTGATCTTAATATCAAATTTCCAATTTTGATGTTGTGTATGCTGTTATTATCCTGTGTATCATTTAGTTTATTAGGTTTTATTATTGGAATTGCTTCAGACAATTTTGAACAAATAAATTTTGTTCCAATGATAATTATCACACCATTAGTTTTTTTAGGCGGTAGTTTTTATACCATTGATGTGCTTCCAGATTTTTGGCAAACAATTACATTATTCAACCCTATATTTTATCTTGTATCTGGTTTTAGATATTCTTTTTTTGGTACAGGTGAAGTTAATATTTTAATAAGTATATTTTCAATTTCTTTGTTTATTTTACTATGTATAATAATTATATGGAGAATTTTTAAAACAGGATACAAAATCAAAACATAGGATTAAAAATGAAATTATATAATTTTACAATTGCTCCAAATGGAAGAAGAGTGAAAATTTTTTTAAAATTTAAAAATAAAGAAATACCAGAACAAGAAATTAATGTTAGAGAAGGCGAACAATTTAAAGAGCCTTTCAAATCTATGAATCCATTTAATTGCGTCCCCTTTCTTCAACTCGATGATAATACAATAATCTCTGAAAGTATTAGTATTTGTAAATATTTAGAAGAGGAACATTTTCCAGAACCTACTTTATTTGGATCTACACCTAAGATGAGAGCATATATTGATATGTGGAACAGAAGGTTAGAATTAGACGGCTATTCTCCTTTAGGGAATGCAATAAGAAACAAATCATCATTTTTTGTTAATAGAGTATTAGCAGGCACGAGAAATGATATTAAACAAATGCCGGCAATTGTAGAAAGAGGCATACAAATGATCGAATTGCTTTTTCAAAGAATTGATCAACATCTTGAAAAAAACACATTTATTTGTGGAGAACAATTTACAATTGCTGATATAACGGGATATTCAATTTTTAAATCATGTGAATTATTAAAATTTGAAATACCAAAAACATTGCCAAATACAATAAGATGGAGAGATACTCTATACAAACAAGATTGTTTCGATGTCTGAAAAAGAAAAAGTTTGTATCGTTACTGGAGTTGGTCCTGACAAAGGAACTGGCGCTGAAATAGCAAAACTTTTTGGTAAAAAAAAATATAAAGTTGCAATGATTGCAAGGAATAAAAAAAATTTAAATGATTTAGAAAAAAAATATAAAAACATTTTTTCATATCCTTGTGATGTAGGTGATTTGGAAAAGTTTAAAAAAACCTTAAAGAAAATAAAAAATAATTTAGGTCCTGCAGATGTTGTAATACATAATGCTCCAAGTGCATCAAGAGGAAGTATATTAAAATTAAATCCTGATGATTTAGAACTAAATTTTAGAGTAAATACAACAGCCCTATTACATCTTGTAAGAGAAACTTTGCCAAGTATGTTGTCCAAAAAAAAAGGAAGTATTTTAATAACTGGTAATACTGCAGCAACTAGAGGTAAATCACATTGGGGGTTTTTTGCGTCTACAAAAGCAGCTCAAAGAATTTTGGCCGAATCAATTGCAAGAGAATTTGGTCCTAAAGGTATACACGTTGCTTATTTCATTATTGACGCAGCTATAGATACACCAAGAACACGTCCTTACATGCAACCGGACAAACCAGACGATTATTTCTCAAAACCAACTGCAATAGCAGAAGAAATGTATAAAACAGTGCTTCAGGATAAATCAACGTGGTCTTTTCGAGTAGAGTTAAGACCATTCGGTGAAACATGGTAAAACTTTATGGATAAAGTAGCAATAATAACAGGCGCTGCAAGAGGCATAGGTCTCGCTACAGCTAAAATATTCTTACAACAAAATTATAAAGTTGTAATAGTTGATAGAGACAGAAATGAAGTGAATAAACTTAAATTAAAAAATGACAAATTATTAAAATATATTTGTGATATATCATATCCTAAAAAAAATAAAAGTATGATTGAGGATATTTATAAATGGGGGAAACGAATAGATATTTTAGTAAATAATGCCGGTGTAGCTGATTTTGGAAAAATTGAAACTGTAAAATTTAAAAATTGGCGTAAAATCATGGATACAAATTTAGATGGCACATTTTTAACAACGCAAAATGTAATTAAATATTTAAAAAAAACTAAAGGAAGTATTATTAATATTGCATCAATATCTGGATTAAGAGCATCAACTTTAAGGATTGCATATGGAACTTCAAAAGCAGCAATTATACAATTAACTCAACAACAAGCTATAGAATTAGGCGAATTTGGGATCAGAGTAAATTGTGTCTCACCAGGGCCTGTAAAGACTAAATTAGCTCAAGCAGTGCACACTCCAGACATTGTGAAAGCTTACCATGATTCAATACCCCTTAACAGATATGGTATGGAAAATGAAATTGCTGAAGCAATTTTTTTCTTATCCTCTGAAAAAGCAAGTTATATAACTGGACAAAATTTATCAGTTGATGGTGGTTTTGAAGCATCCGGTGTCGGACTCATTTCATTAAGAGAGAGTTAATCAATATTGATAAAACAATAAAACATCATAATTATACTTTAAATAAAATTTCTGTGAGATCATTTAATTTTTCATCAGGAAAAACTTCTGTATTTAACAATTGAAAGTCTGTATCAAAACACACTGACATTGCTGAACAATAGACAGAACGAGAATCTAAGGTAGAGTTCAAATCTCTTCCTTCAAATAAATTTTTATTTTTAATACCAGGCCAATCTGCATAAACTTGAGATTTTTTAACTAAACCACCACCTAAAAGAATCGAAGTTCCATAACCATGTTCTGTTCCATAGCCATTATTTTGAACTAATGTTCTTCCAAATTCAGTAAGTGTAATTATTAAAGTATTTTTAAAAGAGTTACCTAATGTTTTTTTCAAAACATCAAATGTATAATCTACTTGTTTAAGCTTTTGTCCATGCTCACCATCTGCACCCCCTTGTGCAGCATGAGTATCAAAACCAAACACTTCAAACACAGCAACTCGAGGACCATCAATTTTTTTAAGTTCTGAACCTGCAATCCTTGCAAGTGTTTTTAAATTTTTATTATTTGGAGATTTAGTCATAGAGATTGGCCTGCTAATTAGTTTATCAAAAGATTTTTTTAATAGAGGTTCGTCTTCATAATGATGTTTTAATATATCAACTAAATTTCTAGTTGGCATACTCAACTTTGAAGGAAAAAAATTATCTTGATTTGCTTTACCCCTTAATAATAAAGGCATAGGCAAAGACATGGACAAGCCCTCTAATCCAGCAACATCAATTCCCCTTCCAAGCCATCCTGTTTTCAACTTATAAGGTATTGTACCACCACTTTCCATTAAATTTTGACCGTCAAAATGTGACCTACCAGTATATGGAATATTTGTTGCATGAACAATTGAAGCTTCATTTGATTTCCACAATTTGTGGAAGCCTGAAAGTTTAGGATGGAGGCTAAAATCACTATTTAAATCTAATAATTTTTTTACAACTATGTCAGGTCTTACTTTTTCTAATGTATTATCATGAATGTAAGGAACTGATGTCAAACCATCCATCGCACCTCTTAACATAATTACAACCAAGTTCTTTTTATTATCTAACATAGATGAATTAACTTTTAGAGGTAACATCCCTGACAATAAGAGTGTTGTTGACCCTAATGTAAATTGTCTTCTATTAATTTTCATGTCTTTAACATCCATTTACTACTAAAAAGCGCGACACTTTCTTCATTATTATTAACCTTTCTAAGAAAAGTTTTTATCTCCGAGACATTGTCAAAATTTAATTCAATTATTCTATCTAAATAGCTTTTATCTAAATGTATTAGTTTCCCTTTTTGTTTTAATGCATTCAAAATGCCAATTCTTCTAAATAAAAATTCTGGAGAAAGCCAGTCTTCTTCAAAATCTGACCAACCATTAGGCTGAAGTGGTCTAAATGGTAATTGACCCAAGTTTCTACAAATTCTTCTTACACGATCTTTATCCCGTGGAATCATAGTCTCAAAATCATAAGTCATATCCTTTGGAAAATAATCTAAACCAGACATTTTTATAAATTGTAATAACCAAGTTTCGGGTTGTTGAAATTTTTTTAAATAAGAAAATTTGTAAGCTTGTTTTAAAACTTCAGAATGTATTATTTTTAGATCACCTTTTGATTTTTTCCATGCACTTATTACTGAATTAACAATTTCATCCGACGGATCTTGAGTAATAAAATGATTACATAATTTTTTTGAAATAAATTCTATACATGCTGGATTTTTTACTAAATCTTTAATCACTTTTCTTAACATTTCTCTGGCAGACTTAGTACCAAAACTCTCAACATATTTTTTTCCTAATACATTAAATGGACCGCTATCATGATATGCTTCTATAAAATGTACAGGGACATTTTCCTCTCTTTTGTGGATCTTTGAACTAATTTTAGGAATTCTATGCATCCAACCGGACATTACTTTTGACATGTCTATAACATCATTTTGTGTATAACCAGCATTTGGTGAAACTGTATGTAGCTCAAGTAACTCTCTGCCATGATTCTCATTTAAATTAGCTGACTTTCCTCTTTCAGCATACTTAAATGCTTTTGGAGAATTAGGCCCTATAGATTTTGTATTATCTAAATTATGTATCATTGCCCAGGAAATTGTTACTTCATAGACTAAATCTTCTATATTTTTTAACATTGCAGGTGCAATCACTTCTCTATGATATGGACCTACATCATAAGAATACATTGCATTTTTCTTTTGAATTGCGAAATGATTTCCCCAAAAATGTAAAAATCTATGAAATACTGGTGAATTACCATTTACTGCCTCATTATGTCTAATATATAGCCATAAGGGCTCAAAGTAATGAAAACCAGTTTTGTATTTAAGTATTTTTTTTTCTTTTTTATAAGCTTTTCTATCTTTCTTAAATTTTTTCCTTAATACTCTTCTATCTTGATAGTTATACTTACCGTGAAACTCCATCATTTCTTTTAATGAATAAATAGGCCCTGACCAATTAAGTTTTGGTAATTTTTCAATTTGTGAAATAGACCACTCAAGTGGATTAGACGGAATAGATTCGTCTACCCCTAGACCAAAACCAACTTTTCGAAAAAAAGATTTATTCATTCACTAAATATAAAAATTATTGAAATTTTATCAATATATAAGTTATTTAAATTATATGGGTAAGATAAATTTAGAAAGTAGTTGGTTAGAGGTTTTAAAAGATGAATTTGAAAAACCATATATGAAGAATTTATCTGTTTTTTTAAATAATGAAAAAAAAAATAGTAAAATAATTTATCCACCTGGGTCAAAAATTTTTAATGCCTTAAATTTAACTCCTTTCACTTCAGTAAAAGTTATAATTTTAGGTCAAGACCCATATCATGGCCATAATCAGGCAAATGGACTTAGTTTTTCAGTGGAAATTGGAAATAAAATTCCACCATCATTACAAAATATTTTTAAAGAACTTAATTCAGATCTAAATATTTTACCATCTCAACATGGTGATCTTTCGAATTGGGCAAAACAAGGAGTTTTATTACTTAATACAATATTAACAGTTGAATCTTCTAAACCTTCTTCACACTCTAATAAGGGCTGGGAAATATTCACAGATAAAATACTTCATTCACTTAGCTCCCTAAAAGAAAATTTAGTATTTATTTTGTGGGGGAAAAAAGCACAAGAAAAAATTTCACTAATTGATGAAAGTAAACATAAAATTTTAAAAAGCCCTCATCCATCTCCATATTCAGCTAATAATGGATTTTTTGGATCACAACCTTTTTCAAAAACAAATTTCTTCTTGGAAAGTAAAAAAATTGATAAGATTAATTGGAAACTATAAAAATGAAAAATAATTTAAAACCTCTAAAAACTGACAAATTAAATATTTCATATTTTGAGATTGGACATAAAAATAGTATTCCAGTTTTTCTTATGCATGGTTTTCCATATGACATATATGCTTATAAAGATGTAGTTGAAATTTTAAAAAAACATGATTTAAGAATTATAGTTCCATATTTAAGAGGTTTCGGACCTACTAAGTTTTTGAATAAAAGCTTAATTAGATCTGGAGAGCAAGCGGCACTAGGAAAAGATCTTATTGACCTTATGGATGGCTTAAATATCAAAAAAGCAATACTTGCTGGTTACGATTGGGGTGGAAGAGCAGCATGTATTGTGGCTGCTCTATATCCCCAAAGATGTATAGGGCTTATCTCATGTAATGGTTATAATATTCAAAATATTAAAATTGATAGCATCACCCCAGATAAACCAGAAAATGAAAAGAACTACTGGTATCAATATTTCTTTCATACAAAAAGAGGTTTTAACTCACTAACAAAAAATCGTAATGATATAATAAAATTTCTTTGGAAAACTTGGTCGCCAACCTGGAAATTTTCTAAAAAAGATTTTGAGTTATCTCAAGAAAGTTTTCAAAATCCTGATTTTGTAGATGTTGTTATTCATAGCTACAAACACAGATATGGTCTTGTTGATGGTGATAAAAGTTATTCTGCAATAGAAAATAAATTGTCATTAACACCAAAAATTAAAGTTCCGACAATTACACTTGATGGCTTAATGAATGGAGTTCGAGAACCAAAACACGAAAAAAATATAAAAAAGTTTACCAATCTTATTAAACATAAATTATTAAAAAATGTTGGTCATAATGTACCACAAGAAAGTCCTCTGATTTTTTCAAATTTAATATTAGAAATTAAGAAATATGCAAATCATTAAAGATTACTCTCCTGGCCTGGTATTTTGTACATTTATTCTATTTATTTGTTATTTAATTGATATTTATCTAAAATCACAAAATATTTTACTTTCATTAGCCTTTATTAGTTTAATTTTTGGAATAACTCTTAACAAGTTTTACTTGAGACATGCAACATTAAAAAAGTTTACTGAATTTTCTTTAAAGAAACTTCTTAGACTAGGTATAGCACTTTTAGGAATCTCTTTAAGTCTAAATCAACTTATGATGTTTGGATACATGTCATTTTTTTTAATTATTTTAAATATTATTTTAATATTTTTAATTATATATATATTTGCAAAATATTTTAATTTATCTAAAAATCTTTCTTATTTAATTGGTATGGGTACAGCAATTTGTGGTGTAACAGCTATAATTGCTACATCTAGTATCATAAACCCAAAAAAAAATGAAATTAGTTACGCCGTGTCAATTGTTACTATATTTGGACTTATTACAGTACTTACTTACCCTTATATTTCTGAATTTCTGTTTAAAAATGATGACATCTTAGCTGGCATTTTTTTAGGTGCTTCTATTCATGATACTGCTCAAGTCAGTGCTGCTGGAATGATTTATGATGAAACATTTGTTTCAGAAAATGCTTTAAATTCTGCAATGGCTACAAAATTATTAAGAAATTCTTTTTTAATATTATTGATACCGTTACTTACATTAAAATTTGTAAAAGAAACGAAAATAGATTTCAAAACTAATTTAATAAAATTCCTACCTATGTTTGTAGTTGGATTTATCATGTTTAGTATTTTCAGAACTTTAGGAGACTTAAACTTTTTAAATACGCAATACGAGATAATGTGGATAGAAAGTATAAGTATCATAAAATACATTGCTAAAATTTTAATTTTATATGGAATGCTTTCATTGGGACTTCAAACAAATCTCAATCAAATCTTCACTCTTGGTTATAAACCACTCATTGTAGGTTTCATAGCCTGTATATCAGTTGGGTTATTAACAATTTTTTATTTAAAAATTTTATTTTAAACAAATTCAATGTTTATGATTAACATGACCTTTAGTATTATTTTTTTTAATTTGGAATGGTATTTCTATAGATCCATTTTTTTTAAAGTTTAATTTTATATATAAATATTTTTTATTTTTTAACCCCTCATTAATTTCAGAAAACATTAAATGGAAACTACCAGGCTTTAATACAATCTTAGATTTTTTTTTAATAATTAATCCAAATTTCAAATGTTTCATTTTCATAACATCATTTTGTATATTCATAGAGTGTATTTGATTATTTTTAGCAAAATTTGATTCAATAAATAATAGAACATCATCTGATTTACCATTATTTATAATTTCTAAATATCCAGAAGTAACTTTTTGACCAGAGTGTATTGATTTAATCCATGGTTTATTTATAACTATATTATTAATTATAAAATCATCTGACCAAGAATTTTGAATAAAACAAAATAAAAATAAACAAAAATAGAAAAAATATCTTTTCATAAAATTAACTTAATTGAATAGCTTTGAAACACAATAAAATTCAATTTAAAACATGACGAAAATTTTTTATTTCTGTATCAATTTTTTTTGAATCAAATTTCTCTTTATTAAAAATTTTAAAGATTGCTTGCCTTCCACATTTTTGATGAACTCTTAAATACTTCTCAACAATATGATAATATGGTCTATCAAAATAATCGTCGAATATAATTATCGTTCCTTCTTTTGCAAATTTTAAACACGTAAAAAAACAACAAACTCTGAACCTTCCATCTATCAAAACAGTATCAGGAATTAAATTTTGTTTCCAAGCCCAATTTGTATAGTCAATAAAAGAATCTCTTTTTGAATAATCTATTGGAAACCCCCAGTTCTCAACTTTACCTACATCAATATATTTTAATTTTATTTTTTGTTCGTTATAGACTTTTGATTGTTTAATTGTTTTTATCCAGTCAATTGATGTATCAACAGATAAGATTTGAGCAGTTGTATTTTTTAATGCCCAATAAGTTGATTGTCCACAACCATATTCCACAAAAACATTTGATTTCATTAAATATTTTTTGAATAATTTATCATTATTTTCAAATAATATGTTGTTTTTTTTTAATTTATTGTTTGATATATTTGTCATTTAACTATTGAAGATTTTTATTATTTACTTTCTCTCTATATGTAATAATTAACCCTGATGTAACTATTAAAAATATACCAGCAAATTCTATATTTTCTGGCCAAACATCAAAAACTAACTTGCTCCATAAACAAGCAAAAACTAAGTAAAAATAATCTAAAGGCGCAAGCCAACTGCTTTCTGCATTCTGATACGCTTTAGCGAGTGCTAAATTTCCTATTATATTTAACAAAGAGCATGTAACAATAAATAAAAAGATTATCATAGTTAAATCAACCCAACCATTAGTTATAAAATCTATATTAAAATTTTGATCGTATTCAAATATAAATTCAAAGAAAATGATGCCTATAATTCCTGATATAAAAAATAATATGCCTACAACAAAAGTAAGGGCAACTGGACTTTCATTCCTACAGTATTTTCGTATCATTATAATATTACAAGCATAAAAAAAGCCTGCAAGCATTGGTAATAATTGATATAGATTAAAATTTTCTTTCCAAAGTTGTAATATAAATACACTTCCAGTAAAACCCATTGCAAGTGCCACAAGCCTGTATTTACCAACCATTTCTTTTGTAATAACTATAGATAAAATTGTTACAAATATTGGAAATGTATATAAACCTGCTGCCATTTGAGATAGGGATAATATTGGTGATGCTGAAAAAAAACAAAACATGCAAAGAACCATCATTGTACCTCTTATTGTAACTGGCAACCAATTTTCAGGAATTAACAAACTCTTATTTTGAAACAAAATTACAATTATGTATAAAAACATAATATTAAAAAATGATCTTATAAATTGTAACTGCCAAAATGTTGTATCATTAGCAATAAATTTTATCAGTGCATCTTGGTAAGATAAAATTAAAATACCAACTAATAAAGATGTGAGAGATAAAAAATTTGAATCTTTAGATGTTTTGTAAAGAAATTTCATTAATATTTACGTAAAAATAATTCGCGTAATTATTGAGCCAAACCATCTGTTAATTTCCATTCTAACAGGAAAAACCTTTTTATTTAAAAAACCAAAATATAACTTCACATCAGAAAATTTATCATTTTCAGGTTTCCATTTTGAATCTAAATAATGACCTCCAATAGGATAAAATCTTAAACCACATATTATTACATTACCTTCATAAGTTTTTGGTCTATCTTTCTTTAAAAATGACCTGCTTAACTCTATCATTTCTAAATCATATCTTCTTCTACCGTCAAAAACTCTAAATTTATTGATACATGAATTATTTAGTTGGAGATTGTCAATTGTATTAATCAATGCTGTAAATGGATCTGTTACATTAAAAATAGTATTTTGAGGAATTTTATTTACTTTTTTTAAATCCAACATTGGTGTATTTTGAAATTTTAAAACATTATTGGAATTGTCCCATTCAACATAAGATTTTCTCGTTTTGCCTTTATAACTTGAAAAAGTTTCATAAATCGAAGGAAATAATTTATCTCTAATTCTTTTAGACTGTCCTTTTATAGTTGAAGAAAATTTATAAAAACTTTTGAAAGAACCATCAGAAGAAGATACTATTGAATATAAAATTTTATTTTCATTTTTGTTAACTGTGGCTGAAATTTTTGCAATTGAGAAATTAGAAAATTGAATTGAAAAATTATATTTATCTATTTTTGAACTAGATAATAATACTGATGGCCATATCAATAAAAGTGCATAAAAAAGAAGTTTAATGATCATTTTTTAAATGTTATAGAAATTACAAATTATTGTACTAATTAGAAATGATTAATAAATATGTCAACTTTAATAATTGAAAAAGCAAAATTAAAAAATCTTAAAGATTTAATACATCTTCTATTTGACGATGATCTTGGAAAAGATAGAGAGAATATAAGTGAAACATCATTTAATAATTATAAGAAATCATTTATGAAAATTCTAAATGATTCAAATAATGAAATTTTTACAATGATTTTAAATGATCAAATAATCGGTATGATGCAATTAACTTTCATTCCAGGCCTATCTATGGAAGGCATGACAAGATGCCAAATTGAATCAGTTAGAATTAAGAAAGATTACAGAAATAAGGGTTATGGATCAGAATTGATGAAAAAAGGTATTCAAATCGCAAAATTAAATAAATGTGGTTTGATACAGTTAACGAGTAATAAGAAAAGACTTAAAGCAATTAATTTTTATAAAAAACTTGGCTTTTTAAGTACACATAAAAGTTTTAAATTAAACCTATAGAAAAAGGTTTTATTTACAAAATGCCTCATATGAGTTAGCGAAAGTATTCATTCTTACTTCATGAACTCTCATTGCATTTCCAAAGATATTCTGCATTCTATTAATTTCTTTTTTGTCTTTATCTTTTAAATTTTCTCTTTCTTTAAGATATCTATTAAGAATATTGTTCCATGATTGATAACTTACGTCATATTTTTTTAAAATTTCTTCACATTTCTTTTTATCAAATACTTTACCATGTGACATTGATGAAAAGGTAAAGAACAAAATAACTAAAATAAAAATTCTTAACATATACACCTCTTTATTTAACACAAACTACACTTTATTCATTTCTAATTAAAGGATAAATTTTAGGAGTTAAATATTTAAAGTTTGTAAAAAATATTAATAGTAAACTTAAAACTATAATAAAACTTATAATTATAAAAAATGTATTAAAATCAAATTCCCATGATAAATTAAAAAATCCTTGAATAGCTAAATTAGATATTATTATTGAAAAAATTGTAGAGAAAAAAATTGTAACTCCATAAAGAATTAAGAATTCAATAATGGAGGATTTAATTATTTGCAGTTTACTTAGGCCAATGATTTTAAAAACTAAATTTTGATATATTTTACTTTTACCTTGAACAATAATAGCACTCACTATGACAAAAAAGCCTATAAATATAACAACCAACGATACCAATGAAATTGATAAATAGATTTTGTTCAGTAAATTTGAAATTTTTTGTAAATAACTTCTAACTTCGATAAAAGAAACATTTGGAAATTCATTTAATAAATTAATATTTTTAACTTCTTTATCAAATTTAACAGTTGCAAGAATTTCACTTGGTAATTTTTTTGCAAATGAAGGATTAATTAACATAGCAAAATTTATATTAAGATCTCGATAATTTACTTTCCTAAAATTAACAACTTTACCAATTACTTCTCTACCAGAGATTAATAATGTAAATTTATCATCAAGTTTAACATTTAAATCTTTTGCAATTTTACTATCTAATGAAATCAACAATTCTTCTTCATTTTGATTATTTTCCCACCATTTTCCTTTTGTAATTGGGTTATTAAGAGGTGGATTATCTGACCAAGATATTCTTCGGTCATTATTTATAAACCAAAAGCTTTCATTAAAGCGGTCAATATAATTTAATGGATCTATATTATTAATTTTTATTAACTTTACAGAAACCATTGGCATGGCATTAATTATAGCTAAAGTATCTTTATTTTTAATAAAGTTTATGAATTCTAATTTTTGATTATTTTGAAGCCCAATAAAAAAATAATCTGGAGCAATATTTGGAATTGATCGAGAAATTTCTTTCTTTAAATTGAAACCAATTAATCCCAAAGATAAAAGAAGTGTTGTTCCTAAACCTAATGTAACTAAAACAATCAATGATATATTTTTAAATTTTATAATGTCTTTCAAAGCAAACTTAAATGGTATAAAATTCTCTATATAAATTTTTTTAAACTGACGTAAAAAAATTATAAAAATTAAATAAAAAATTAAAATGCAAATAAAGAAGCTTATAAAATAAATTAAACTATAAATTGGTCTAAACGAACTTAAAGATATAAATAAAACAAAAATTAAAGATGTTAAAAAAAGTAAAGAATTTGTTTTAGTTTTAAAAATGAATGTGATGTCTCTTTTAACATTTTTTAATAAATCATTTCCTTTAATATTATCAATTGCATTTAATGTTGGGATAGAAAAAATTACAAATACCACAAAACCTGCAAAAAAAACATTTAAGTAAGTAAATAAGGAAAAGTGATATGAAAGTTGAATATTATAAAAATTAATTAAGAATGAATTTAGGATTGGTATTATAAACAAACTTAAAATATAAGAAAATAATGATAATATAATTAATAGAAAAAATAATTCACAATAATATATCAATTTAATTTTAGAATTTTTCATACCAATAGCTTTTTTAATGGCAATAGAAATATATTTATCATTTAAATATGATAAAAGTGAATTAGCCAATCCAACTGAGGATATTAATAAAGCACTAATTGATAGTAATGACAAAAATTGAATAAAGTTGTTAATTGCTAATTTTAGGCCTCTCCCAGAATTTTCAGGCATTTTAATCTTATGATTTTTATCATTATTTAGAATGTTTTTTACTAATTTAATGCCATTTATACTTTCAATGTTTTTATTAAATTTTAATTTAAACTCTTTATTTATTAAATTTCCTAATGCTTGTAATTTCAATTCGTCAAGTGTGATATTATTTATCATCGCATAATCACCAAATACAAAAACTCCACCAATATCAGGAATATTTTTTAAATAACCAATAACAGTTAAATTTTTATTTTGTATATTAACTTTTTCGCCAATTTTAAGTTTCAAATTTTCAAATGTATTTTTATTTAATAAAATTGTATTGGAATTTTTTTTCATTATTTGAAATGCATTTTTTGGATGTGTTTCAACTTTTCCATATAGTGGATAATTAATGTCAATAGATTTAATTCTTACAAAAATTGATTTGTTATCTTTATTAATCATTGAATTAAATTCAATAATTTCAGTTACTTGTGCAATTTTTTTTATTTTTGATATCAAATTATAATCAGCTTTTCCTCTGTTGTAATCAATTTCTAAATCACCACCCAAAAGAGTTTTTTGATTTTTTGATAACTCTTCATTAAGACTTAAATTAATTGTTAAAATTGTACTATATATAAACAAACTTAAAAAAAGAGTTATTGAAATACTCAATAACTTAGCCTTACTTCTGAATAAATCTTTAATTGAAAATAAAAATATAAATTTTATATCATTATAATTAAACAATTTTTCCATCATTTATTTCAATCTTTTTATGAGCTTTATTGGCAATTTTGGTGTCATGAGTTACTAATATAAGACTTGATCCTGAATCTTTTACAATATCAAATAAGATACCTGAAATTAATGATGAATTTATTTTATCAAGATTACCTGTAGGCTCATCAGCTAATATTAACTTTGGTTTCATAACTAATGATCTAGCTATAGCAACTCTTTGTTGCTCACCTCCAGAAAGTTGACTTGGATAATGATTAAATCGATGTTTCAAACCTACCTTATCTAAAATTTCTTTAGATTTATTTAAACCATTATTTATGCTGTTAATTTCAAAAGTTAAATTTACATTTTCTAATGCCGTAAAATTTGGTAAAAGAAAAAAAGATTGAAAAATTATACCAATATTTTTTCTTCTAATATCTGAAAGCTCTTCTTCATTTAAATTTTTAAAGTTATTGCCTTCAAAAATTAATTCTCCTGAATTAAATTTTTCTAAACCAGCTATTAACATAATTAAACTAGTTTTACCTGAGCCACTTTCTCCAATGACTGAAATTGATTCTTTATAATTTAGATCAATATTTACATTTTTAAGTATTTGTAATGACTTATTATTTATCTTATAAGATAAACTTAAATTTTTTATTTCTAGAAGTTTGTTCATGCTCAAACATTTTATTATTACATTAATCTTAAGTTGTCTAGTTTCGTTTAACTCCTATGCATTAGATAAAATATTGCTATACGGTGATAGTTTAATGTCTGGATACAAATTGGAAAAAAAAAATTCCTTAAATAATATACTTGAACAAAAACTTTTACTGTTAGGATATAACTATAAAATAATTAATGCTAGCATCGCTGGTGAAACTAGTTTTGGAGGTTTAAATAGAATTAATTGGACGCTTGCTGAAAAAAATATAACACACGTTGTATTGTGTTTAGGTGCAAATGATATGCTTAGAGGCATTAAACCAAATGAAACATATAAAAACCTAGAACAAATTATTAAAATAATTGATGATAAAAATATTAAAGTTATTTTAGCTGGGATGATTGCACCTTCTTCATATGGAAAAAAGTATAAAGATAGCTTTGACATTATTTATCCTGATTTAGCAAAAAAATTTAATCTGTTATTTATTCCCTTTTTGCTTCAAGACGTGGCTTTAAATCCAGAATTAAATTTAAGTGATGGCATTCATCCAAATGAAAAGGGAGTTAAAATAATTTCTAATACTATTTCTAAAAAATTGATTGCGATTTTAAAAAATTAAATTAACTAGTTTTTTTTAGTTTTTGGATTTGATCCCAAGCATTATTAATTGTTCTCATTTTTTCTTTACTTTTTTCAAGAACTTCTTTTGGAACACCTTTATTAATTAATAAATCTGGATGATAAGTTTTTGATAAATTGATATATTTTTTTCTAATTTCTTTAATATCATCAGATGGCTTAACTCCTAAAACTATATATGGATTTAATTTTTCTGATGATTTTCTGCTTTCAAAAAGACTATTTATTTCAATGTCAGAAAGATTAAAGATAAAACCAATTTCTCTTATCATCTTAATTTCAGGATTACTAACCTCTCCGTCTGCTTCAGCAATATATAAAAGAACATTTAAAACTTCTACTAAAGCTGTTTTATTTTTTGAATAAATTTGGCTTATTTGTTGTGCATATGGTTCAAAACCTAAATCATCTTGTTTTGCTACATTAAACACTTTTGAAACATTATCAATTTCACTATCAGGTATATTTAACTTTTCTTTAATTGCAAGTAATTCATCCTTTGTGACAACTCCATCTGCTTTACTAATTTTTGCAGACAAAATAATCAAAGCTAATGCAAAAATCTGTTGAGAGTTTTCATTACTGAAATTTATACTTTTAACTTTTCCACCTGAAAATTTACTTCCTAGAAAAGATCCTAATAGTGCTCCTATCGGTCCACCAATAGTAAAACCTAACATGCCACCAATTAATGTTCCCCAAATTGACATTTTGGTTATTTAACTTTTTTCAATTGCTTTAATCTTTTTTCTCTACCACATGCAGTTTTATAGAGATAATACTTTAAAGAATTTTTTTTATAAAAATTTTGATGTTCATCCCTTACAGGAAAAAATTTTGTTTCTTTTTCTACAGCAACTTTTGAAGTTTTGGGAGCAATATCATTTATAATATTTTTTTGTTCATTGTTTTTGTAATAAATAGCTGGACTATATGAATGACCTCTATCACAAAACTGACCATCTGAATCTTCGTAATCAACTGTATTGAAAACATGTTTTACTAATTCAGCAAATGAAACTTTGTTTGGGTCATAAATCACCTTTGCTGCTTCTCTGTGGTCTCCCCATTGATTAGGATAATATTTAGGATTTGGAGTTGTTCCTCCAGTAAACCCACTAATGACCTCTTTAACTCCTTTAAATTCTTCAAAGTCTTCTTCAGTACACCAAAAACAACCGCCTGAATAGTAAAAAGTATCAGATTTAGACTGAAAAATTGATAAAAAGAAAATGACTTTAATTTTAATGAATAAATAAAATATTTTTTTCATGGATTATATATATGTAACGTTTTCAATAAATTCATCAGCTTTTTCAAAAATTATTTTTTTTCTCTCAATATTCATTCTTTCCAATGTTCTGACCATCATATTTAAACGTGGATTTTTTGAAAAAAAAGTTTTGTTATTATCAATAAAAGACCAATATAATCCATCCATAACGTCACACCAGTTATCTTTTTTATAATTACTCATTTTTAAAATATAATTAGATCCACAAATATATGGCTTAGTTGAAAAAATTCCACCGTCTGCATAAGTTCCCATTCCATAAACATTAGGCACCATTACCCAGTCACTACTGTCAACGAACATTTCCATAAACCATCTGTATATTTCTTTCGGAGAAATTTTACATAAATTCATTATATTACTTAAAATCATTAAACGTGGTATGTGATGTACATATCCATATTTTAAACATTTCTTTATTGTATCATCTAATGGTTTGATATTAGTTGTTCCATCATACCAACAATCTTTTAATTTTCTGTTATGTTTCCAATAATTTGAATTTTCTTGAAAATCACCTTTTAGAAAATAAACTAGTCTTATAAATTCTCTCCATCCAATTATTTGTCTTATAAAACCTTCGAGAGAATTTAGTGGTATGTCTTTAGATTTATTTACTTGTTCGATTACATCTTTTGGGGTTATTAAACCTAAATTTAAAGACGAACTTAGACAAGAGTGAAATAAAAAATTTTCATCTATATCAACTGCATCTTCAAAATCACCAAAATTTTTAAATTTAAGCTTAACAAATTCTTTTAATAACTCAAAAGCTTGCTTTCTATTAGTTGGTACCCAAAAATTTTTATTATCTCCTGGATGACCAGAGAAATATTTTTCCACAATTAATTTTACGTCATCAATATTTTTAGACTTATTAAAAAATGTAGTTGCTGGTATTTTAATTTCTTTTGGAAGTCGTTTTCTATTTAATTCATCGAATGACCATTTCCCTCCTGTAGGCTTTTCATTTTCGTCTATAAGAAGATTTAGTTTCTTTCTCATCATTTGATAAAAAGAAACCATTCTTAAATTTTTATTATTATGTCCATACTCTTTAAGATCTTCTTGACTTAAAAAAAACATTGGAGATGGAATAAAAGTTAAATCTACTTCATTAGAAAGAGTTAAAAATTTTTTTTCAAAAAATTTGTCAATAATATCATATACATATAATCTATTAATTTTATTTTTTTTTATGAAAATTCTAAGTTCATCTATATAGTTGCTTTTTGTCTTTTGGTCTATTTTTAATGGTTTATAATGAACTTCAAAATCATTTTTTTTTAACATGTCGCGATAATCTCTCATAGCAGTTAAAAAAAGAGTTAATTTCATTTTGTGATGTTTAAAATAAGTACAAAGTTCAATATCTTCTTTCATATAAATTTTATTGATATTTAACTGAGAAATGTATTCCAATGGAAAAAGCTGATTACCTAAAATTACAAGTAAATTATTTTTGTTATACTCAATCATTAAAAACTAAATCCACGAGCTGATACTTTCCATAAATCTTTTACTTTTCTATTTTTATCAATAACAACATACCAATCATGTAAATTACATGTTGGATCACAGTGCCCTGGTATCAATTTTAACTTATCATTTAATTTAAGAGAGTTGTTATAATCTTCAATTATTCCATGCTCATCAGAACATTTTGTATATTTTAGATCATTTTTATTGAATATTTTTGGTAGTCCACTGTCTACAGACATAGACTTTAAACCAGCATCAACAACCGCAAAATTTTGTTTGGCTACCGAAATGACACTTGTATAAATAAATAGTGAGTTTTCAAAAAGAATATTTGATTTATTCTTTTTTAAACTTGAATAATGTGCATCCATAAATGCATATGAGCCAACTTGAATTTCATTATAAATTTTATTTTTTGTTTCTTCTTCGAAACAACCAGTACCTCCTCCAGTTACAATCAAACCGGACATATCAAAATATTTAAGTAAATTAGAAATTCTTTTATTAGTATTATTAACTGTTGTTTCTCTCTCTTTTGAATCTAACACATGTTGATTAGAACCATTATAAGCTTGAAACCCAGACAATTTTATATTTGACGATTTATTAATAAATTGAATCATTAATTTAATATCATCAATGTTATCTGTTCCACATCTTTGAGCACCACACTCTAACTCTATAAAAATTTCAATTTTAACATTATTATCAGAGGCAATGTTATTTATATCATTTAAATTATCTATATTATCTACACAGCAAGTGACCTTAGAACCTGACCTATTAATTTTACATAATCTATCAATTTTCTTTAAATCTGTTATTTGATTAGTGATTAAAATATCTTTTATACCCGATCTTACAAATACTTCAGCTTCACTTAATTTTTGACAACATATACCAGAAGCATTTCCATATTGAAGTTGATATTTTGCTACCTCTACAGATTTATGCATTTTTGCGTGAGGTCTAAGTTTTATATTATTTTTATGAGTAAAAGAACTCATTTTTTCAACATTTAATTTAAATGTCTCATAATCAATTAGCAAACATGGTGTTTGAATTTCTTCTAACATCATTCCTTTTAATGCAGGTATGTTATAACCATAATCTAATTTAGACATAAAACTAATATAAAATAAATTTATTGAATCTTCTAACAAATAGATATAATTTTTAATATTATCTGGAGTTTATTAATGAAATTTTTGCATACCATGATCAGAGTTAACAATTTAGGAGAATCATTAGATTTCTTTTGTAATAAATTAGGCTTAATTGAAACAAGACGAAAAGATGTTCCTGAAGGAAAGTTTACATTAATATTTTTGGCTGCTACTGAAGATGAAAGTTCTGCAATAAATACTAGATCACCAGAAATAGAACTTACTCATAATTGGGACTATGAAGACCTTGATAAAGGGAGAAATTTTGGTCATTTGGCATTTTCAGTTTCAAACATATATGAAACTTGTCAGAAATTAATGGATAAAGGAGTGGTTATCAATAGACCGCCTAGGGATGGAAGAATGGCATTCATTAAATCTCCAAATAATATTTCAATTGAACTTCTTCAACAAGGAGAAGCATTAGAAATTAAAGATCCTTGGAAATCAATGAATAATACAGGAACATGGTAAAGGAAATTTTATGAAAAAATTATATTTGTTTTTTAATGTATTTTTGATTTTATTTATTGCTAATTGCTCTTCATATGTTGCAAAAAGCAAAGTTGATAAAAATATAATTCAAAAAGAAATGACTAAGTATGTTACAATTGAATGGAGATTAAATCCTAAATTTATGACTGATTTACCTCAAACTGCAAAAGAAAAGTTAATAGTATCCTGTAATTCAAATAAATTTATTTTAGTAAAAGTTAGTACAATCGATTTTGAAAAAACCAAGGGAACTTTTAGATGTAATTAAGGCTTTAATATAAAATTAATCTCTTTCAAATAATCTTTTAGTAATTTAAATCTATTTACACTCTCACCTTTCAAGGTTATCACGATTTTTTCATCATTTCTAAGTTTGATAAAATTTTTATTTTTCTTAACCCAATCTAAAATTTTAGAAATTTCTTTTTCTCCTTGTTTTCTAAAACCAATAATTAATGCTTTAGGCCCAATGTCTATAAAATTAATATTTAATTTTAAGCAAATTATTTTTAAAGATATTGTATAAATCAAATTTGAAACCTCATTAGGTGGCGGACCAAATCTTTCATTTAATTCTTCTATAAAATTTTTAATTTCGTCATTAGAGGTTAAATCACCAATTTTTCTATATAATGACATTCTCGTTGATAAATCTTCAACGTAATCTTCAGGTATTAATACTGCTTTACCAATTGTAATCGTAGGTGACCAATTTACATATTGAGTATTTTTATTTTTTTTAAGGCTATTAATTGTTTCCATAAGCATTTTTTGGTAAAGTTCATATCCAATATCTCTGATTTGACCAGATTGTTCATCACCTAACAAATTACCTGCACCTCTAATATCTAAATCATAATTAGCTAAAGAAAATCCTGCACCTAAATTGTCTAAAGTTTTTAAAACTTTTAACCTTTCTATCGCATTATCATTTAAAACTTTACCTTTTTTTGTTGTAAGATAAGCATAAGCTCTTTTATCACTCCTTCCAACTCTACCTCTGAGCTGATAGAGTTGGGACAAACCAAATAAATCAGCATTATAAATAATTAGTGTATTAGCATTAGGGATATCAATTCCAGATTCAATAATATTTGTAGAAATTAAAATATTAGATTCCTTTTGATAAAAACTTATTATGCTATCTTCCAATTCGGTCGGTGTTAATCTACCATGAGCAACAGAAATTTTTGATTCTGGAGACATTGTTTTAATTAACTTTAATACTATTTCAATATCTTTAATTCTTGGACAAACAACAAAAATCTGACCATCCCTTTCTATCTCTCTTTTTAAAGCATCTGTTAAAGTAACCTTATCCCATTCATTAACAAAAGTTCTTACAGCTAATCTGTTAGTTGGAGGAGTTGTTATAAGACTTAAATCTTTTAAGCCAGTCAAAGATAACTGAAGAGTTCTTGGGATTGGAGTTGCAGATAAAGTTAATACATGTATATCAAATTGCAGTTCTTTTAGCCTTTCTTTTTGAGCAACTCCAAAATGCTGTTCTTCATCAATAACTATCAATCCTAAATTTAAAAATGAGATGTCCTTAGATAAAAGAGCATGAGTACCAATTACAATAGATAACTTTCCATTATTAAGATCATTTTTAATTTTTAACCTATCATTGTTTTTAGTCATCCTAGATAGGCTTTTGATACTTATATCAAAATCTTTAAATCTATCTTCAAAAGTTTTAAAATGTTGTTCTACTAATATTGTTGTTGGTGCAACAATAGCTACTTGTTTGCCAGAGGATGCCACAACAAAAGACGCTCTTATAGCTACTTCTGTTTTACCAAACCCAACATCTCCACAAATTAATCTATCCATCAATTTGTTTGAATAGATATCATTCAAAGTATCTTCGATTGCTGTTTCTTGATCATCAGTAAGATCAAAAGAAAAATTATTAACAAACTCGTTATAATTTTTTGGTTCATAAATTTGTACTTTATTTTGAACTCTTCGATTTGCAGCAGTAGTTATCAATTTATTAGCTAGATCGTCAATTTTATTTTTAATTTTATTTTTTCTAATTAGCCAATTTGATGAACCTAGTTTATCTAAAATTCTATTTTCTAGACCATCAGCAATCTTAGATAATAAATTTATATTTTCGACCGGTACAAAAAGTTTGTCTCCACCAGAATATTCAATTTTCAAGCAATCATGATCATTATTAGAAATATTAATAATTTCTAAGGATCTATAAATGCCAACTCCATGATCCACATGCGCGACAAAGTCATTAGCTTTGAGTGAGTTTAAATCTTTTAAAAAGTTTTCTGCCTTTCGAATTTTTGATTTTTTTGGTTTATAATTTTTATGAGAGTAGTCACTTTCGTTAACAAAGATATAATTTTTAAATTCAAAACTATTTGTAATATTAATATTACAAAATATTAAATTACTCAATTCTGTGGAGTTTAATAAATCATAATAATTTAAATAAATAATTTTTATTTTTTTATCTTTTATTGTTACTTCAAAATATTTTTTAAAGTTAAATAATTTTACTTTTTCTTCACAACAGAAAATAATAGTTTTTCTATTATTTAATTGATTATTTATAAATTCTGATAGATGTTCCAGAGCACTTTTATTTAAAGAATTGTTTGTTGGCAAAATAATTCTTTTTGAATGATAATCATATGAATTACTTAGTTGTAAATCATTAATGAAATTAAATTTTAATGTTTTTTGATAATTTTTGAATTCGTTTAAAGTTAAGTAATTATAATCAGGTTGAAGAAAATTTGAAAATTCATCACTTCTTCTTTTATATAATAATTCAATCTCTTCAAGTTTCTTTAAGACATGATTAATATTCTTATCAAAGATTAAATATTTCATATCACTAAAACATTTATTTTTTGAAATTAAATCAAAAATATTCGAAAGAGCTGTGTTAAAAAATAAACTAAAATAATTTTCAATACCTGAAATTCTATGGCCAGATAAAATCTTCGTATATAAATCATCATTTCTTAAATCAATATCAAAACTGCTGGAATAATTTTTTTTAAAAACTTCTATGTTTTCTTTTGATAAAAGAATTTCTGATGCTGGAAATATAATTAATTTATTATTAAATTTTAATTTGGATTTGTTTCTTTGAGTAAGTGCATCGAAAAATGAAATTTTTTCTATTTTATCATTGTTTAAATAAATACGTATAGGATTTTCTTTTCCAGAATTAAAAATATCAATTATATCTCCCCTAACTGCAAATTCATTATTTTCTCTAACAGTATTTACTTTTGTGTAACCCATTTTAGTTAATTTATCTCTTAAGTTTGAAATCGAAATAGTTTGTGAAATTAAAATATCTAAATAAAGATTTTTATAAAAATCGAATGGTGCTGTTTTTATAAAAATACTATTAAATGTAGTTAAGATAACAAGTTCCTCATCTAAAAATACATTATTTACTAGACTAGATAATGCACTTATTCTTTGTCCATTTAATACTTTGTTAGGAGAAGAATTATCATAAGGTAAGATATCCCACGCAGGTATAGACAAAACTTTGCAATTAGGATTAGAAATCAAAATCAAACTTTCAATTTCATTCAATTGTTTATCATCTTTTAAAACTAAAAATAGTTTATTATTTAATTTTAAATATTTATTAATAAAAATCGGTAAGAATGCTTCATCAATACCATTAAAAGAAGAAAAATTATTTAACTCTTGATTGATTTTTAAATCAATCATTAATATTACCACTTTTCTTTATCATATTAAGAAGATAAAGTTCTTTTTCATCATTGGATATTTCATTATCTATTGCTAATCTCCAAATACGTGGATCACCGGAATCTAAAATACTTTGATATGTTTTTAATTGTTCAAATGTTAAGTCATATATGTAGGCATCTACAAAATTTGATAAAAGAATATCAGTTTCTTTTGTTCCAGTATATTTTGATCTATAAATAAGCTTTTTTATAATTAAATCTTTATTGTTTAAATTTTCTTTCATAAAATTATCTTAGTTTACAAAAAATTGGGAACTTGTAATTGTCTATTAGCATAAAAAAAAATAATTTATCAGAAAAAATTTTTAATTCTATTGAAAATATAAAAGGCATTGGTCCTAAAACAATTAAATTAATTAAAGATAAAATTGGTTCAAGAGTTATAGATCATTTATTAAATTTACCAACAAAATATATTAATAGATACCAAAAAACTTCAATTAAAAGTTCTGAAAAAGGAGATTATATTACTGTAGATGTTGTGATCGTTGAAATGAATATCAAAAAGGGATTTTTTAAAAGAAGAATTCCTTCAAGAATAATAACATTTGGATTAAATGAGGAATCAAATCAAAGACTTGATATTGTATATTTCAATCTTTATTCAAACAGCTTTTCAAAATTATATAAAATTAATAATGAATATACAGTTAGTGGTAAAGTTGAAATATTTAAGGGTATTCCTCAAATCACTCATCCTGATTACTTTATCCCTAAAGAACTAAATTATAAAATACCTAAATATGATCCAATTTACAGGATGCCAAATGGTATTAAGAAGAACCAAATTAATAATATTATAAATTATGGCTTAGAAAACTTAAATAATTTAGAAGAATGGTCTAGAGATGAAACTATTAAGAAATTTAATTTTTTAAGTTTTTCAAATACTATAAAGACACTTCATATGCCAAAAGAACAAGAGTTTAATAATCCAGAAAGCAACTTAATTAAAAGGTTAGCTCACGATGAATTATTATCAAATTTTATTTCGCTAATGATTTTAAAAAATAAAATGCAAGCTAATAATTCTAGAATTTTAGAGAATGATTTAAATACCTTATTACTCAAAAATTTAAATTTTGAACTTACAGAAGATCAGATTAAAGTCATTAATGAAATTTCAGATGATTTAAAATCCAATAAGCCAATGCTACGGTTGTTGCAAGGTGATGTAGGAAGTGGAAAAACAATTGTTGCAATATTTGCCATAATACAAGTTATAGGATCGGGATATCAAGCAGCTTTAATGGCTCCAACTGAAGTTTTAGCTCAACAACATTATCAAAATTTAAAACACCTTATTAAAAATTTAGATATTGAAGTTACCTTAATAGTTGGTAAACAATCTGCAAAATTAAAAAAACAAAATTATGAAAATGTCAAAAATGGTAAATCTAAAATAATAATAGGGACACATGCTTTAACCTCAAAAGGCTTAATATATAAAAATTTAAAATTAGCAGTTATAGATGAACAACATAGATTTGGTGTGAATCAAAGAATTTCAATAGTTGAAAAGGGAAATGATATAAATTTACTTGTTATGACTGCAACACCAATTCCAAGATCATTAGCCTTGACATATTACAATGATATGAGTGTTTCAAATATAAAAATGAAACCAAAAGGAAGAAAAAATATTGATACATCTCTTATTTCTATCAAAAAATTAGACTCACTGGTAAAAGGTTTAAAAAGAAGAATTTCTGAAGGATCACAAATTTATTGGATATGCCCCGCAATTGAATTCAATGAAGATACTACAAATTTAACATCTATTGAGGAAAGAGAGAAATATTTATCAAAATATTTTAAGAGTACAGAGTTTAATATAGTTCATGGAAAACAAAAATCAGAAGAAAGAGATATAATAATTAATAATTTTAAAAATGAAAAATCTAGAATTCTTCTAGCAACTACAGTTGTAGAAGTTGGAATAGATGTTCCAAATGCAGATATAATCATTATAGAGTCTGCTAATAGGTACGGGTTAGCACAATTACATCAACTTAGAGGTCGTGTAGGAAGAAGTGATAAACAGTCTTATTGTATACTTTTATATGAAAATCAATTATCTGAAATTGCAGAAAAAAGATTAAATACATTAAAATCTACAAACGATGGATTTATCATTGCTGAAAAAGACTTAATTTTAAGAGGTCCAGGTGAAGTTTTGGGTGTAAGACAATCAGGAGATGCTAATTTTAGATTTGTAAATTTAATTCTTCATAAAGATTTAATTGAAAATGCTAAGATCGAAGCAGAGTTTTTATTTAATAATTTTGAAATAAATTCAAAAAAATTAGAACAACTTAATGAAATTTTCCAAAACAAAAATGCACTTATTTCGTTAGGCGGTTAATTTTTTTTGTTTTGGAGAAACAATTCCACCAGAAATAACTAATTTAACTGCCTGTTCAACTGGCATATCTAGATATATCAAATCCTTTTGAGCAACAAAAAGTAAAAACCCGCTGGTGGGATTGGGAGTTGTAGGAACAAAAATACTTACTAATTTAGATTTTTTAATTTTATCATCTATTTCACCTTTTACAGAACTTGTAACAAAGGCTATGACCCATATATCTTTTCTTGGATATTCAACTAAAACCACTTCTTTAAAACTTTTAGAATTAGTGGACATAACAGTTTCCATAATTTGCTTTATTGATGAATATACAGTTCTAATTACTGGTGTTTTAAATAAAATCATTTCACCAAGCTTAAGTAAATTTCTTCCAATTAATCCTGGTGTAATTGCACCAATTAAAGTTATAACAAAAATAACAATTACCAAACCTAGACCAGGGATTTGAAATGGTAATGCCTTTCTAAAATCTAAATATTCAGGCAAAAGGTTTGCAACTTTGATATCAATAAAAGTGATTACAAGCCAAGTAACGTATATTGTAATTATTATTGGAGCAGTTACTAATAGACCTGTTAGAAAAAAACGTCTAAAGTTAATAAAAATTGATACATTTGTATTCGGTTGATTATTTAAATTAGTCATATTAGCTTACTTTATTAAATGTATACACAATAAGTATGAAAAAGTTAACATTAAAAGAATTAAATGAATTAAATAAACTGAATTCATTGAATAAGTTATTAAAAGTAATTGAACTTTTGAGACATCCTAAAAATGGATGTCCTTGGGATATTGCACAAACTTTTGAAACATTAAGTAATTTTCCAATTGAAGAAGCTTATGAACTTCAAAATGCAATAAATAATAAAGATATTAAAAATATTAAAGAAGAATTAGGAGATTTGTTACTTCAAGTAGTACTTTTTAGTCAAGTTAGCAAAGATAATAATATGTTTTCATTTGAAGAAGTTTGTAATGAAATTACAAAGAAAATTATAAGAAGACATCCACAAATATTTGATATCAATTATAATGAAAATGATACCCCAAAAAACACATGGGAAAAAATTAAGTTGGGAGAAAAAAAAAATAAAAAAGGTCAATTTAATAGTATATTAGATGACATTCCTAACAATTTACCTCCACTTCTAAAAAGCTATAAAGTTCAACAAAAAGTGAGTTTAATCAATTTTGATTGGAAAAATTATTCAGGCCCGTTAAAAAAAGTTGAAGAAGAATTAATTGAAGTAAAAAAATCATTACAAATTAACAACAACATAGAAAAAGTTGAAGAAGAGATAGGAGATTTATTATTCTCTGTTGTAAACCTCATAAGGCATTTAGATTTAAATCCAGATATAGTTGTAGAAAAATCAATAAAAAAATTTAAAAATAGGTTTTTAAATATTGAGAAAACACTTCAAAAAAATAATATTAAAATCAACTCAAAAAATATTCACCAATTATGGAAAGATGCAAAAATTAAAGAGGAATTGAATAATGAATGATTTAAAACAAACTATTCTTATTACTGGAGCCACTTCAGGATTTGGTAAAGAAACAGCTAAAATTTTTATTAAAAATGGATGGAAAGTAATAATTACTGGAAGAAGAGGTAATAGACTAGAAGATCTAACAAAAGAATTAGGTGAACATTGCCTTCCACTTTGTTTTGATATAACTGATAGAATTGCTGTAAAAAAAGAAATTGAAAATATTCCTCCAGATTTTTCAAATATAGATGTTTTATGTAATAATGCTGGTTTAGCACTTGGATTAGAAGGTGCAGATGAAGCAAATTTAGATGACTGGGACAAAATGGTCGATACAAACATTAAAGGTTTAATCTATGCCACGAGACAGGTTTTACCAAAAATGGTTCAAAATAAAAGTGGGCATATAATTAATATAGGTTCTGTAGCCGGATCATATCCATATCCAGGAGGAAATGTGTACGGAGGAACTAAAGCTTTTGTCAGCCAGTTCTCCTTAAACCTTAGAGCTGATTTGGTTAGTAAAGGGATTTATGTAACATCAATAGAGCCTGGCTTAGCTGAAACAGAATTCTCAATAGTTAGGTTTAAAGGTGATAATGAAAAAGCAAATAAAGTTTATGAAAACACAAATTTTATCAAACCGGAAGATATAGGTGAAATTATTTACTGGGTTGCAACTAGACCAAAAAATATTAATGTTAATAGAATTGAAATAATGGCAGGATTGCAAGCATTCAATCCATTTAATATTATAAAAAATTGATTAATTAATATTTAATTTACTTTTTACATGTTTCCAGTGTTCAATGTTTTTTGCAGCTAATATTGGACCCTTAGAAAAAACATTGAATGTGGATGCATTATTAAACATCAAAACTTCACCACCTGCCTCTTTTGTGATTAAAGTCATAGGTGAATGATCCCAAGGAGTTACTCTACCATGAAAAATGAAATCTACCTCATTATTTGCTAACATTAAAGTTTCGACACCTGCACTTCCAATAAAACACCTTTTAAAATTAGAATTAAATTTTTCTAAAATAATTTTTCTAGTAATTTCAGGTATTCCTTTTGTTCCACCTGTTGCAAAGTTAAATAATTCTTTATTAATTTTTAATTTACAAATCTCATGGGTGTTTAAATCTAAAATCTTAGAGCCAAAATTTTTAAATGAACTAATGTATTTTTTTATCAGTGGATAATATATAAAAGCTGCAATTGGTTTTTTTTTTAAAATCAATGAAACCATACTACAAAAATTTTTATTTTTATTTATATAGTTTTTTGTTCCATCTATTGGATCGATAGTAAAATAGTATCCATCATCTATAATTGAAAAATCAATTTTTTTTTGAAAAAAAGTTTCTTCTCCAATAATTTTAATTGTTGTAAATTTTTTATTTATTTCTTTAATAATATATTCTTCCGCTTTTTTATCATAAACAGTAACAAAATCATCTTTGTCAGATTTAGTAAAAATTTTATCAGAATTTAGATCTTCTAAATGTTTAATGATTATATCATCATTAACTTTTTTTAATAAAAAAAAGAAAAAATCATTTACATATTTTCTATTTTCTTCCTTTGTAAAATCGAACATTTTGTAATTACTTGTCATTTATATTTAAAGAGAATTCGTAAATTTTTTTCTTTAATTTTTTTATATCATCAACATTAAATGAAGAAGTAAATATACCATTTTTAAAATTAGAAAAATATAAATTTTGTTTTTCATTACACACTAAATCACATTTATTAAAAACATTAATAACTTTCTCTTTTAAATAATTGTCTCCAACACCTATACTTTTAAGTGTTTTTAAAATTATGTCATACTTATCTTCCATATTTTTATCAGAAGCATCATTAACAATTAACAAAAAATCTGAATCCTTAATAAATTCGAGAGTGGATTTAAAAGATTCTACCAATTCAGTCGGAAGAGAGGAAATAAAACCAACAGTATCAGATAAAATTATTTTACTTTTATAGGACATTTCATGCTTCATTAATCTTAAAGTTGGGTCTAATGTAGCAAATAACATGTTTTTAGAAATTACCGAAGAGTTGGTAAGATTATTAAATAATGTTGATTTTCCAGTATTTGTATAACCAACTAAAGAAACTATAATTGATGATGAGTTTTTTCTTTTTGAATTTTGAATTGATCTAGTTTTGACAACTTTTTGAAGACTTGCATTTAAATTTTTAATATTTTTATTAATTATTCTTCTATCTAACTCTATTTGTCTTTCTCCAGGACCACCTAAAAAACCAGACCCACCTCTTTGTCTTTCTAAATGTGTCCAAGATCTTACAAGTCTAGTTTTTTGAAAATTCAAAGCAGCTAATTCTACTTGGATTTTACCTTCACTTGAAATTGCTCTTGAAGAAAATATTTCTAAAATAACTTGTGTTCTATCTATTACTTTAACTTTAAATAAAAGCTCCAGATTTCTCTGTTGTATTGGAGATAATTGAAAATCAATAATTAATAAATTAATTTTTAATTTTTGTATTAATTTTAAGATACAGTCTAGTGAATTTTTATTAAATAAATATGCAGATGAAAATTTATTAATTTTTATGGTTAAAACATCTAATATATTTACATTTAATGCACGAACTAATGAAATTGTTTCTGATTTTCTGTTTTCTAAGTTATTTTTATTATAGAAAGAATCTTTAAATATTTTATAATTATTTATAATAGGAATAACTATTAGTACTTTTTCTTTTAAATTACTTATATTATTCAATTTACTAATAATTAATCATTTAATTCTAAATATGTTTTCCGCAGTAAGTTAGAAAATTCTCCAACTTTTCCATTATTGATTTTGATGTTATCTACCTGTATTACAGGTGTAACAAAAGATGAAGCACTTGTAATAAAAGCTTCCTTACAATTTTTAATATTATCAAATGATATTTTTTTTTCTTCCACTTTAATATTTTTATTTTTAGCACAATTTAAGATTGAATCTCTTGTAATTCCAGCTAATATTTTTCCATCAAGAGATCTTGTAACTAGTATATTGCTTTTGTTTAATATCCAAAAGTTTGAACTTGACCCCTCTGTTATATACGAATTTTTGTCTAAAAATAATGCTTCACCAAAACCGTTTTTAATTCCCTTTGTTTTAGCTAATACATTTGGTAAAAGTTGTGTTGTTTTAATATCTGGATTATTCCATCTAGTATCAAATGTTGTATAAACTTTAATACCCGGAATAATAGTCTTAAAGTCTTCTTTAATTTTTTTTGTTAAAATAACTAGAATTGGTTTTAAAGGCATATTGAAATAACTATGATCTCTTGAATATTCACCTCTTGATACTTGAATATAAATTGAACCATGTTTTATATTATTTTCAGTAACTAATCTTTTCATGATTGTTATTATGGCTGAATCTGAATACTTTAATTGAAAATCAATTCTAGACATTGATATTCTAAGTCGTTTCAAATGACCTTCTAAGTCTAAAAATTTACAATTTTTATAATATATTACTTCATAAACAGCATCACCAAACTGATACCCTCTATCATTTACTGAGATTTGCGCTTTTTCAAGGGAGCAAAATTTATTATTTACGTAAGATAACATTAAAAATAATCCAATCTAACAGATAAAAGTTCTTGAACTTTTTTAATTGATTTAACTGGAACAAACATAACTAATTTATCACCAGGGTCAATTGTTGAACTGCCCCTTGCTGGTATAATTTCATTATCTTTTTTTACTATAGATCCTATAGAAACATTTTTAGGTAACTTAATCTCTTTTAAAGGCATCCCAATAATTGAGGATGTTTCAAGAGCCTCAACTGATATAACTTCTCCAAATTCTTCAATAATTGAATGAACAGCTTCAATTTGACCTTTTCTAATATACTTTAAAATTGACGACACTGTTATAACAGGTGGACTTATTACTGCTTCTAAATCTAATGTATTTACTAAAGGAAAAAATGCTGGTTGATTTAATAAAACAATACAATGTTTTGTTCCTGATCTTTTTGCTAGTAGTGATGACAAAATATTAACTTCATCATGATTTGTAGCTGAAATAAATGATGTTTCTTTACCCACTCTAGCTTCTTTTATTATTTCTGGATCTAGTGTATCTCCAGAAATGATTGATGCAAACTCTAACTGCTCAGCTGCATTTCTTGCTACATTTTTATCTAACTCAATAAAAGTAAGATTTGTATCAGGTGAGATTTTATTTATCATATCTCCAATCATAACACCTAAATTACCAGCACCTGAAATTATGACATTATGAGAAGTTATTTCTGAATGTCCAAATGCCGCTAAAGTTCTTTCAATTTGATCAGTTTGACAAGACAGATATATTCTATCATTTATTTTTAGAGCATCATCTCCAGATCTTGGTATAATTAGGTTATTATCTCTAATTATAGCCATTATTGTAGCATTTAAACCTGGAAATAAATCTACTAATTCTCTTAATGGCGTATCTAATATTGGACAATTTGAATTACATAAAATTCCAAGCATTGTTACATATGAGTTACAAAATTCTGCAACATCAAATGCTCCTGGAGTTCTCCATTGTTTTACTATTGCTGAAGCAACTTCCTCTTCAGGAGAAATAATATGATCTATTGGGATTTTTCCTTCTTGAAATAAATTTAACAACTCTTCACTGAGATATTCTCTTGATCTAATTCTAGCAATTTTTGTTGGTATATTAAAAAGTAGATTGGATAAATGACAAGCCATAATATTAATCTCATCAGATTCAGTTACAGCAATCAACATCTCGGCATCCTCAATTCCTGCATTTTTCAAAACAGCTGGATGAGAAGCTAAACCTAAAACTCCTCGTACATCATAAAGATCTGTTATTCTTTTAAGAGCCTCAGAATTTGAATCAATAACAGTTATATCATTATTTTCGGTTGAAAGATGCTCCGATATTGAGATCCCAACTCTTCCAGCACCACAAACAATAATTTTCATAATTTTACCATAAACTTATTTTTCAATCTTTATATCTAACTCTTTTATTTTTCTATGTAAAGCTGAACGGTCCATTCCAACAAAAGTTGATGTTTGAACTATATTTCCTTTAAATCGAATTAATTGGGTTTCCAAATATTTTTTTTCAAAAATTTTTCTTGCATCTTTAATAGGTAAATTAAAATCGTAATTATCTTTATGTTCATTATCTTTATTACTTTTAAATTCAGGAGGTAAATGAGATATTTCAACTTGAAAATTTTTCTCATTTCCATACATAATTAAAAGCCATTCAATTAAATTCTTTAATTGTCTCACATTGCCTTTCCAATTAAAGCTTTGTAATAAAATATAAGTTTCGTCTGCAAAAATTAATTTATTTTTATTAAATAACTTTGAAGCCACTTCCATAAATGTATTAATTAAAAGATTAATATCTTCAATTCTAGAATTAAGAGATGGTATGGATATTGGCACAACAGACAATCTGTAATATAAGTCTTCCCTTAAAATACCATTCTTTACAGCTTCATTTGGATCATAGCTAGTGCCAGCAATAACTCTAATGTCGATTTTAATTTTTTTATTCGAACCATATTTATAAAAACTTTGATCTTGTATTACATTAATTAATTTAGCTTGAGTATCTACGGGAAGGTCACAAATTTCATTAAAATAAATAGTACCATTATTAGCTTGTTCAAATAAACTTTTAGCATCATTTTTGTTTTTATTATCATTAAAACCAAAAAGTAATTGATCAACCATTTGATTAGATAGACTAGCGCAAGCAGCAACTACAAATGGATGATTCATTCTGTTTGACAATGAATGAATAAAACGTGCACAGGTCTCTTTACCTGAACCAGACGGACCACTTATAAGTATTCTACTATTACTTTTTGACACTTTGATACAAATATTTTTTACATTTTTTATCTTAGATGATTTTCCAATTATATGATTGCTTTTAAGCCATTCATTATTAGAGTCCATTAATTTTATCTTTAAATCTCTTTCTTGAAGAGCTTTTTTTACTAAAAATAATAATCTATCAGAGTTAAATGGTTTTTCTAGAAAATCATAGGCACCATTCTTAGCAGCATTCATGGCATACTCAATAGTACCATGACCAGACATAATTAAAACTGGTGTAAGAGCATTGTAGGCTTTACACCATTCAAGCAATTCAAAGCCCTCTTTTTCATTATCATTCATCCAAATATCAGTTATAACCAAAGATATACCTGAATTTTCCATAACCTTAATAGCTTCATCTTTTGAAAATGCACTATTAACTGAATAACCATTCTCACTTAATATATCAGAAATTAAATCACAGATATCAGTTTCATCGTCTACAATTAAAATTTTATTATTTATCATAAGTTTCTTGGTTATTTATTGTTAATTGGAAATTTAATTTTTACTTTGGTCCCTTTTTCAGATGATTCTATAACAATTTCACCATTATGGTCTTCAATTATTTTTTTAGAGATAGCTAAACCTAAACCTGTTCCATTTTTTTTTGTAGTAAAATATGGTTCTAGTATCTTAATTTTATTTGCTTCCTTTATGCCAACACCATTATCTTCTATACTTAATAAAATAGAATTTTGAGTTATAATCGACGAAAAAATTATAATTTTACTAGAAATGTCATTTTCTTGAAAGTTTTCAGAAGAATTTTTAATAACATTAGCAATAACTTGTCTTAATTGTTTTTCATCAGCGTAAATTTTTAGTTTTTTATCAATATTGCTAAAAGAAGTTTTGTCAAACTGAATATCAGGATAAGATGTTTTAAAAAAATTATAAGTATCGTCTATAAATTTATTATAATTTATATTTTCTAGAATTGGACTTGGCAATCTAGAAAAAGAAGAAAACTCGTCTATCAAATGTCTTATATCATCAACATTTTTTAAAATCATTTCAGAAGTGTTTAATAATTTATTATCTGATTGAATTAATGTAGAATTAGCTATTCTTTCCGCACCTAATCTTATAGGAGTAAGAGGGTTTTTAATTTCATGAGCTATTTTTCTAGCAACATCTGACCAAGCAACCAACTTTTGTGCTTGTATCAGATCAGTGATGTCTTCAAACGTAAGAACATATCCTATTATTTTATTTTCATTAATTTGTTTAACAATTCTAGATATTAGAATATATTTTTTATTGTTTTTTAAAAATTCTATTTTTTTTTCAACAAAATTATTATTTTTATACTTAATTTCATCAATTAAAATTTGAAATTCAGGAAAAAGTTTTTCAAGTTTTTTATTATAATGTTTTGAGATATTAATTCCCAATAGCTTTTCAGCAGTTTTATTAGGTAAATTTATTCTAAAATTTTTATCTAATCCTATTACTCCAGAGTAAACACCAGATAGGACGGCTTCTGAAAATTGTCTTCTTTGATCCAATTGATCATTTGCTTCTATAAGTTCTGATCTATTATTTTTAATATCAAGCACCATTTTATTAAATGCATTGCCAAGTTTTTTTAATTCAGTGATTTTATTTTGCAAAAGCGTTTTATTTTTAATTTGATAATTTAAGTTTCCTCTTCCAACTTCTTGAGACGCATGAATTAATTCAGCTATTGGAGAAATTAACCTGTTAGACAATCCTAAACCTACATATAAAGATATTAATAGTAAAAATAACGAAATAAAAAGAAATAAAGCTAATATTGAAATTTTGGTATCAAATAAATTTAACTCAATAGATTTATAATCGTCAGAAGCAATATTTGATTTGCTTATTGCTTCTAAAACTTTTTGATCAATGAACCTTGAGGTTAACAAATATGCATCGACATATTGATCTAACTTTATAAATGCATTTACTTTATTTGAATCTCTATCATTTGAAATTATTATTTTTCCATCATTAGCTAAATCATAATATCTATTTGGCAAATCTAGATAATTGATTTCAAATGCAAATTGCGATCTTGCTAGTACATTTCTTGATGACCCAATCAATACAGCTTCTGTGAGATTATTTTTACTAATATAAAAATTTAAAAATTTATTTATTTTATCTTGATTTGATGAAAATGAGATAGCATTATCATTTAGTATTTTTGCAAATTCTAAAGCCTCTCCTTTAATGGCATTTTGATGCTCAACTAGATACTTGTTAGCAACTTCAACAGATTGAGTAACTGCTGTTGAAATTTTTTCACTAAACCATCCCTCTAAAGCAGTATTTATTGTAAAAATTGAAAAAGCTGAAATAATTAATGATGGCATTAAACAAACAACAGAAAACAATACAGCCAATTTTTTATGTAGTTCATATCCTGCAATCTTCAATTTAGCTTGAAAAAAAAGTGTGTATATTTGTTTAAGAACTTTATAAAAAAGAAAAATGACTGGAAAAATTAGACCTATAAAAATCACATAAAAATAAGTTTGTGACAGATTTTTGATATTTAAATTAAAATTATTAGTATATAAAAGTCCTAATATTAATAAAAGTAATGGAATTAAAAATATAGTATTTACTTTTAAAAATTTTTTTAAAGTTAAAAGCTTATTCATCTTTTTATAAATAATTTATAAAGATTATTATAAACTATTTTTTCTAACTTTCCTAACAGTTACACCTAATTCTGATATTTTTTTTCTTAAGGTGTTTCTATTTAATCCTAATATAGAAGATGCTTTAATTTGATTTCCTCTAGTGTAATTTAATATATTTTCAATAAGTGGTTTTTCTACTGTTCTGATAAATTCATCATATACATTCATATTAATCGAATTGTCATTAAAAGAAGATGTAAGCTTACTTATACGCTTTTCAATTAAATTTTCTAAAGTTAAATTTTCATCATTTTCATTAATTTCAAAGGAATTTTTCAGATGATCTTTTACGTCTGAAACTGTGATTTTATGATTAGATATGGAAAGCGATAATCTTTCAATTAAGTTTCTTAATTCTTGAATATTCCCAGGCCAATGATAAGTCTTTAAAAAGTTTAATGATAATTCATCAATTGATAGTTTGTTATTATTTTTAACATTAAAAGTATTTATGAAATAATTTATTAAACTTGGTAGATCTTCTAATCTTTTTCTTAAAGATGGCAAGTATATTGGCATAACATTTAACTTATAATAAAGATCTTCTCTAAAATCTCCTTTTTCAACAAGTTTAATAAGATCTTTTTTTGATGTTGCAATTATTCTAGTATTCGCTTTTAGAGATTTTTGATTATTAATCAAATTGAAATTTTCAATGAAATTTAATAACTCATATTGTTCAGCTTGAGATCCTTCACACACTTGATCAATAAAAATTGTACCACCATCTAAATTTTTAATGTCATTGATGTATACAGAATTATGATTTTTATCATTTAAATAAAAAGACAAATCCTCATTAATTATTCTAAAATTTTTTATATTTAATTTTATAAATGGTTTTTTGTCTGAAAATGTTAAATCATGAATTGACTTAGCTAATAATTTTTTTCCTGTGCCAATCTCTCCATTGATTAAAACAGTGATATTAGATTTAATTAATCTTGCAATGATTTTATACGTATCTTGCATAATTTTAGATTTTCCAATGATAGGACCCGATTCATATAAACTTGGTTTATCAGAAACAAGATTTTCATCTTCAACAAGTGGTTTTTGGTCTAATAAACCAGATGTCTCGAATATTTTATTCACTAAACCAATTAATTCATCAAGATCAAATGGTTTAGGAAAATAATAAAAAGCTCCTTTCTTTTCTGCTCTTACTGCTGTAATTAATGTGGATTTAGCTGAAATCACTATTATCTTCATTTTTGGATTTAGAGTCTGAATTTTTGGCAAGACATCTAATGTGTCTCCATCAGGAAGACCAACATCAGTTATCATTACATCAAAGTTATCATCATTTAATAAACTCCAGAAACCAGCTGTTGTAGCACTAGTTTTTACTAGAAAACCGCTTCTCGTAAGTGCCGTCGATAAAACTAATCTTATACTTTTATCATCATCGACTACCAAAATTTTTTTCATAATCATCCTTGAGAGTTGTTTTTAGTGGAAAATTTAAACAAAAATTAGTACATCCGTTTTCAGAGGTAACTTCAATGGACCCATCTAATGTTCTAATTGAATTTGAAACAATTGATAATCCCAAGCCTTTACCATCTTGTTTTTTTGTAACAAATGGATCAAAAATATTTTCAAAATCTGATTCTGGAATTCCTATTCCAAAATCAATAACTTCGACTTGTAAAGGTTTTTTTTCTGGCAAATCATTTTCGTTTAGTAAAAACTTTTTATTAGCATTATACGAAGTTTTTAAAATAATTTTCCCTGTATTATTTTGTGCTTCAGAAGCGTTTTTAATCAGGTTTGTAAATATTTGAATTAATAATTCTTCATTTGCATAAAAATCTGGCAATGAAGGATCATATATCTCTTCAAATAAAATTTCATAACCATAACTATTTTTTGCAGAATTTGTACAATAATTTAGTACTTTATGAATGTTAATAAAATCTAAAGACATATTTGCCTCCCCTGCAGAGAGATTTTCCATATTTGAAAGTAAATTTTTAATTCTGTCAGCTTCAAATTTTATTAAATCCAGCATTTCTACATAATTTGAAGATTTCAAATCTTTTTGTAATAATTGAGTTGCACCTACTATACCTGAAAGTGGATTTTTTAATTCATGCATTAACATTTCAACTAATGAACTAAAAGATTGTGAAATTTTCGAATTAATTTTATGGTAAATAAAAGTTTGATTTTTAAGATTTTGTTCAAAATGAATAACAATCAAATCTTTTTCAACAAAAGTGTTAAATATACTAACTTTAAGTTGTTTTTTACTTTGATTTCTCAACGAAATTATAAGCTTATCTTCCTTAAGATTTATTACATTTTTAATAGCTTTATTGATTAATAAAATTAGTGGTGAATCTTCATCAATTATAGAATTTAAATTTTGGTTTAATATTAAATTTGAGTTTACATAAAAAGTTTCTTCAAATGATGCATTTACATATTTAATATCTTTTTCTTTGTTTATAACAAGAATTGGATCTATAAAGCTATTTAGTATATCATTAAACATGTTATTAATATAATCACAATGATTAAAAAATGAACATTATTTATAGCATATCAGAATATATTATTTTTTAGTATAAAAATTAGGCAAACATGAATTTAGTTTTCGTAATATTAGCTGCAGGCTTAAGTGAAAGGTTTAGATCTAAAAATAATAATATTGAAAAACAATTTTACTTAATAAATAAAAAATCAATATTAGAAATATGTATAGAAAATTTTCTTGAATTAAAATTGGATAGTAAATTATTTATTGTTGTTTCAGAAACTAGGTACAATGATGCTGTTAAAATATGTAATAAATATAATTTAACAGCACCTATAATAGGTGGAAAGACAAGACAAGAGAGTATATTCAAAGCTCTAAAAAAAATTAAAAAATATAAACCCCTAAATGTAATGATACATGACGCTGCAAGGCCATATATTAATAAAAATATAATTGAAAAACTAAAAAATAATATTAAAAATGATGTCTCATGTGTTGTCCCAGCTTTAAAAGTTTCAGATGCTATTATAAAAAATAAAACCAACAAAAAAGTTAAATATTTAAATAAAAAAAACTATCTTTTAATTCAAACACCACAAATATGTAATTTCGAGAACCTAATGTTGTCTCATAGAAATGTTTATAAGAAACAAAATTATGATGACGATTCATCTTTATTAATAGAAAATGGTTTTGGAGTTAAATATATAGAAGGTGATCCAAAATCGTTAAAAATTACATATGAAGAGGATTTACATTTAATTAAATCAATTTTAGAAAATCAAAATATGAAAAATTATATAACTAAAAATGGGATAGGTTACGATGTTCACAAGCTTGTAAAAATTAATTCCAAAACAAAAGACAAAAAACTGATTTTGGGTGGATTAAAAATTGATAATGGCTATTTCTTGAAAGGACATTCTGATGCAGATGTGTTACTTCACGCTATAACTGACAGCATATATGGTGCATTAAATGAAAATGACATTGGTTACCATTTTCCTCCTACTGAAAATAAATGGGAAAATTGTGATAGCTTCGTATTTTTAAAGCATGCATTAAACAAATTAAAAGAGAAAAATGCTGAATTAATTCATATTGACACTGTCATAATCACTGAAAGTCCTAAAATTCTAGATTATGTAGATGAAATAAAAAATAACATTTCAAAATCCACAGATATAAATAAAGAAATTTTATCAATTAAAGGTAAATCAAATGAAGGAATAGGATTTATTGGAAGAAAAGAAGGTATTGCTGTTTTTTCTAATACAACCATAAAAATTATTGATGATTAATAATATATTTCTTATAAAATTTTCAGAAATTTACCCTATTGGAAAATTTAAATATGCCCCTGGCACAATAGCTTCCTTATTTACATGCATTATATTTTTTTATTTAAATACATATTTACAATTAGAAATAATAATTTTGATATTTTTTATTGTTTTTTTTTTAAGCCTTCTATCAATACAAAATTATTTAAAATTATATGGAAATAAAGATCATCAAAGCATAGTAATTGATGAATTTTTAGGTCAATATGTTGCTTTATTTTCAATTCCATTATTTGAGCTAGAAAACAATATCATTAATATTAGTATTATATTTTTATTATTCAGATTTTTTGATATTTCTAAAATTGGGTTAAGAGGTATAGAGAAAATACCAGGTACATTTGGCATTTTATTTGATGATATTATTGGTGGCATTTATACAATTCCTGTAATATATTTTATATTTTTATGGTTTGGAAAGATATAAATAAAGAAAGTAAAGTGTTAATAGATAAATTAAAACTATTATCTTTTAAAATTAGTGCTGCAGAAAGTTGTACAGGTGGTTTACTATCATCTGCGATTGTAAACAATTCAGGTGCAAGTGATGTATTTGAAAGAAGTTTTATAACCTATTCAAATGAAGCAAAAGTAAATATTTTAAAGATAAATGACAATATAATTGAAGAGTTTGGTGCTGTTAGCAAACAAACTGCATATCATATGGCTTCAAATTTAGTAAATAACTTTAGTACAAATGTTGGAATAGGAATTACAGGAATAGCTGGTCCAAATGGAGGGTCAAAAAATAAACCAGTCGGTTTAGTTTGGGTGGGTTTTGGAACTAAAAACAAAATTACAACAAAAAAATTTTTGTTTAATGGAAATAGGCTAGATATAAGACTTAAAGCTACGCTAGAAAGCTTAAAAGAGTTAAATAATTTTTTAAAAAATTACCCGTAAAGTTTACCAGCTCTACTTTCAAATGCAGTAATCATTTTAACAACTGCTTCTTCAAAAAAAGCTTTGATTACACCATTAAGTAATCTAGAATTTAGTTCAAATTCCACATAAAAGTCTACCTCGCATCCATTATCAACTTTATTAAAAATCCATTTATTTTTTAATTGTTTAAATGGTCCCTTAAGATACTCTACCTCAATAGTAGACAAGTCCTTATTTAAGTGAACATTAGATTTAAATATCTCTCTATAAATTCTCATTCCAACAATAAGATCTGCGTTTAATTGTTTATGTGAAATTTTTTTTACCCTTGAACCTAAACACCAGGGTAGAAATTCGGGATACTTTTTTATATCGCTTACTAAGTCAAAAAGCTGTTCAGGCTTATAATTTAAAATTTTTTTCTCTCTATATTTCATTGATATTTATAAATTTCTTTTTATTTTTAATTTTAGGAAATCTTCATCAGCATGATAACTACTTCTTGTAAACGGTGATGAGGAAACAAGTAAAAATCCTTTTGAAATTGCGATATCCCTATAAACATTAAATAACTCTGGAGTGATATAATCAATAACAGCATGATGTTTTATTGTTGGTTGCAGATATTGACCAATTGTTAAAAAATCAACGTCAGCGGCTCTTAAATCATCCATAACTTGAATAATCTCATCTTTAGTCTCACCTAATCCAACCATTAATCCAGATTTAGTAAAAATTTTGGAGTTATATGATTTAATATCATTAAGTAACTTTAATGATGTAAAGTATCTAGCGCCTGGCCTCACTTCGTTATATAACCTTGGTACAGTCTCAAGGTTATGATTAAATACATCAGGTGCAGACTTGCCAATAAGATTAGCAGCGCTACTATTTTTCATGAAATCAGGTGTTAAAATTTCAATCGTTGTTTGAGGAGATTCACATCTTATAGCTTTTAAAGTATTTAAGAAATGTGAGAGACCATTATCTTTTAAATCATCTCTGTTAACAGAAGTTATAACAACATGCGTCAATCCTAATTCGCTTACTGAGGTTGCAACTCTCTCAGGTTCAAAAGGATCTAAATAATTTGGCTTTCCAGTTTTAACATTACAAAAAGTACATGCTCTGGTACATGTATCACCCATAATCATAAATGTTGCATGTTTTTTTGACCAACACTCACTTAAATTTGGACAATTAGCTTCTTCGCAAACTGTATGAACTTTATTTTTTTTAACAATTTCTTTAACTGAATTAATATTATCGCCCGATTTAAATCTAATTTTTAACCAATTAGGTTTTAAAGGAGATAATTTATCGGAAGTATTTATTTTTTCAGGATGTCTAATTTTCATCTATCTAAATCTAAAAATGAATTACTCTGTCATAGGCATCTAAAACAGATTCATGCATAGCTTCTGATAACGTTGGATGCGGAAAAATTGTTTCCATTAAGTCTTCCTCTGTTGTTTCTAATTTTTTTGCAATAGCAAATCCTTGAATTAATTCTGTTACTTCAGGACCAACTAGATGAGCGCCTAAAAACTCACCGGTCTTTTTATCAAATATGGTTTTTATAAAACCTTCTGGTTCTCCTAAAGCTATTGCTTTACCATTTCCTACAAATGGAAATCTTCCAACTTTTATTTCATGATTTAGTTCCAAAGCTTTTTTTTCAGTTAATCCAATAGAAGCAATTTGAGGCCTAGAATAAGTACAACCAGGAATATTTTCTTTTTTGATTTTATGTGTTTTCAATCCCTTAATAGCATCAACACATAAAATTCCTTCATGACTAGCTTTATGTGCTAGCCATGGACCATCAGTCACATCTCCAATAGCATATATACCATTTTCAGAGGTTTTCATAAGTTCATTTGTTTTGATAAACCCATTTTCCATCTCTATATTAAGTGCTTCTAAACCTAAATCTTCAACATTAGGTTTAATCCCAACAGATAATAAAAGTTTATCAGCACTTAATTTACTTTTTTTATCTCCATTTTTTATTTCACATTCAACAGACGAAACTTTAGTGTTAACACTTTGTAATTCAGAATTGATGTGAATATCTATGCCTCTATTTTTAAAACTTTTTAAAACAAATTCTGATATTTCATGATCTTCATTTGGCAAAATTTTATCTTGTACTTCAACTATTGTAACTTTACATCCTAAATCATTATAAAAAGAAGCAAATTCTGATCCTATCGCACCTGAACCAACAATAATTAATGATTTAGGAAGTTCTTTAGGGGTCATAGCTGTCCTATAATCTAATATGTTTATTCCATCTGAAGATACAAAAGGGAGGTTTTTAGAAGTGGCCCCAGTGGCAATAATTAAAAAATTAGATGAAATTTTCAATTCATTTTTTTCTTTATCTATAACCTTTACCACTTTTTGATCTCTGCCTGATCCTATTATTTTGGCTAATCCTTTATGAACATTAATTTTATTTTTTTTCATTAAATGTTCTACACCTGAAGACAAAGATTTAGCAACTGTTCGTGATCTTTTAATTATATCTTCAAAATTAACTTTATAATCAGGTATTGAAAAGCCATATGACTTAGAATTATCTAACAGATGTTTAACTTCTGAACTTCTTAACAAAGCTTTTGTTGGAATGCATCCCCAATTTAAGCAAACACCACCTAAATTTTCTCTTTCTACCAGCCCAACATTTAATCCAAGTTGTGAAGCCCTTATTGCAGCAACATAACCACCTGGTCCACCACCAATTATTAAAAGGTCATATTTTAAATTATTCTCTGACATTACAATGACATCAAAATTGGATTTTCAATTATTTTTTTAAAAACTTGGAGAAATTTTGCTCCAACTGCTCCATCAATAGCTCGATGGTCACATGAAAGAGTTACATTCATAATATTACAAATGACAATTTTATCATCATTAACAGTTGGTATTTTTTGTCCAGCACCTACAGCCAAAATTGCACTTTGAGGTGGATTAATAATAGCTGTAAAATTTTTAATACCATACATTCCTAAGTTTGAGATTGAAAAAGTTCCACCATTATATTCATCTTGCGATAGAGTACCATTCTTAGCTTTTTCAACAAGCTCTTTTATCTCGCTTGAAATTTTATGTATCCCTTTTTCTTCTACATTTCTTACTATTGGCGTTATTAATCCTCCATCTATAGCCACAGCTACAGAAATATCTGAGGATTTAAAAAATTTTGTACTCTCATTTGTCCAACTAACATTACATTCAGGGACTTTATTTAATGTTAGGCCAGCAACCTTTACGATTATGTCATTGACAGATATTTTCCCTTGCTCAGGGAATTCATTATTAACTTTTTTTCTAAATGATAATAAATCATCAATATTACAATCTATAGATAGATAAAAATGTGGTGCGTTAGTTTTAGACTCAACTAACCTTTTTGCAATTGTTTGTCTCATTGAAGAGTTTTTAATTAATTCAAAATTACTTACATCCGAAATTGATTTTTTTAAATCTTTTGGTGCGGAATTTACATTATGTATATCAACATCTTTTTTAACAATTCTTCCATGCGGACCAGAACCTTTAATCAAATTAAGATCAATGGATTTTTCTCTCGCAATCCTTTTTGCAAGTGGACTTGCAAAAATACGGTTTTTTTCATTAATATTAACTGCAATATCACTATCAGATGAATTAGATTTTTGTTCATCAACCTGCTCAAATTTTACAAATTGATCAAGAGGCCTATCAGTACCATCTTGTTTAATTAATTCTTTATCATTTTTCTCATTAGAACCGGATTTTACATTGGGGCCATGTATTTTTTCATCATATTTTTCTCCAGGGTCTAATATGATACCAATCGGTGTATTGACCTTAATACCCTCAGACCCTTCATTAAAAAAAAGTTTTCCGATAGTCCCATCAAAAATCGATTCAACTTCCATTGTAGCTTTGTCAGTTTCAATTTCAGCAATTAAATCACCAGATGAAATTGTATCCCCTTCTGAAATAAGCCATTTAGCAAGAGTTCCCTCTTCCATTGTTGGACTTAAAGCTGGCATTAAAATTTCATTACTCATACTAGATCCACTCTAGGAACAAATTTGTTTAGCTTTATTAATAATATCACTTGTTTGTGGCAAAGCCAGTTTTTCTAAATTTTCTGCATATGGCATTGGCACATCTTTACCATGAACTCTTAAAACGGGTGCATCAAGCCAATCAAATGCATTCTCTTGAATTAATGATGAAATTTCAGCACCAATTCCTGAATAACCAAAACCCTCTTCACAAGTAATTAATCTATTTGTTTTTTTAACTGAATTTATAATGGTTTCTAAATCTAAAGGTCTAAGTGTACGAAGGTTAATAACTTCTACGTTTATACCATTTTTTTCTAATTCATTTGCTGCTTCTAATGCTTTGCCTACCATTATAGAGAAAGCGACAATTGTTACATCAGAGCCGTTTTTTTCAACTTTAGCTTTTCCAATAGGTAATGTGAATTCATTTGATATTGGACAATCAAAAGATTGACCATACATGACTTCATTCTCAAGAAATACTATAGGATTTGGGTCTCTAATTGCGGATTTCAGTAATCCTTTTGCATCTTCACTTGACCATGGAGATACGACTTTTAATCCGGGTACATGTGAATACCAACTTGCAAAACATTGGCTGTGTTGAGCAGCAACTCTACTAGCAGCACCATTTGGTCCTCTAAACACAATTGGACATCCCATTTGACCACCAGACATATATAATGTTTTAGCTGCTGAATTTATAATTTGGTCAATAGCTTGCATTGAAAAATTAAATGTCATAAACTCTACGATAGGTTTTAAATTACCAAATGCTGCTCCTACACCAATACCAGTGAAACCATGTTCAGTTATGGGGGTATCTATAACTCTTTTATCTCCAAACTTCTCTAAGAGACCTTGAGTAACTTTATAGGCACCTTCATATTCTGCAACTTCTTCTCCCATAATAAAAACATTATTATCTGCGTCCATTTCTTCTAAAATTGCGTCTCTAAGAGCTTCCCGTACAGTAATTTTTTTTGTAGCATCAATGTTAGATGAAGTTAAATCTTTATCTGATGTTTCAATCGCAGTCGACTTTACTTCTTCAGTTACTCCCTTGTTTGAAATATTAATTACATTTTTATTTCTTTCATCATTATTAATTTCACTAAATTTTTCAGAATCACTAAATTCAGCAATAGGAGTATTAATTTTTATACCTTGTGTACCTTCTTCAACAATAAGTTTTGAGATAAAACCTTCTTCAATAGCTTCAATTTCCATAGTAGCTTTGTCAGTTTCTATCTCAGCTATTAAATCTCCAGAACTGATTTTATCACCAACTTTAACTAACCATTTTGCAAGGGTTCCCTCTTCCATAGTGGGGCTTAAAGCTGGCATTAATATCTCATTATTGCTCATTATTCTATAATTATATCTTTCAAAAGTTCTGATTCATCTGGTAATTTAGACTCTATTGCGAAGTCAGCTGCTTCGTTAACCTTTAACTTAATTTTATTGTCTATTTCTTTAAGTTCATTTTCATTAAAGCCGCTCTCTAAAATTAATTTTTGTAAAGCTTTTAATGGCCCATTTTTTCTCATCTCAGCAACTTCGTCTCTTGTTCTGTACTTACCTGGATCAGACATAGAATGACCTCTAAAACGGTAGGTTTTTACTTCTAAAATAAATGGTTTTTGATTTGATCTACAGTAGTTTACTGCTTCAATAGCAGCCTCTCTTACGTCTAAAACATCCATTCCATTAACTGTTTTATTTTCTATACCAAAAGCTTCACCTCTAGTTGCAAAATTGTCAGTTGATGAAGACCTTTCAACAGAGGTTCCCATACCATATAAATTATTTTCAATTATAAAAAGTACAGGTAAACTCCATAAAGCAGCAATATTAAATGTTTCATAAACTTGACCTTGATTTGCAGCTCCATCCCCAAAAAAAGTAACGCAGATAGATTTCTCATCTTTATATTTATGGGAAAAAGCTAACCCCGCTCCAATTGGGACTTGGGCACCAACAATACCATGACCTCCAAAAAAACCTTTTTCTCTGCTAAACATATGCATGGAGCCACCTTTACCCTTAGAGTAACCAGTAATACGGCCTGTCAATTCGGCCATAACCCCTTTTGGGTCCATGCCACATACTAACATATGTCCGTGATCTCTATAAGAAGTGACCATAGTGTCATTATCTTTAAGTGCTGAATTAATACCAACAACAACAGCCTCTTGTCCGATGTAAAGATGACAGAAACCGCCAATTTTACCCATTCCGTAAAGTTGGCCAGCTTTTTCTTCAAACCTTCTAATCAGTAGCATTTGTTCATTAAGTTTTAATAAAAGATCTAGATCATAATTGCTCTTCTTTTTTGAAGCTAATTTATCACTTTGTTTTTCATTCATATTCATAGTAACTATATATATATTTTAAACTTTAAATACAATAAATTCATAATATTATTCATCTAATATTACCAAAACATTGCCTTCTTTAATCATACCTAATGTTTTTTGAGCTAATTCACTTACATAATCTTTATTCAAAGTTTCAAATGATAGAAATTTAATTTTAGTCATCAATTTTTCTTCTATCTGCTGTAAATCCACTAACTCTTGATTTAAATGGAAAATATTTTCATTCATTTCAAAAATTTTTGTAACAGATTTTTCATTGAAAAAAGTTAAATTTATAGAATTGTAAATACAAATAATAACAATAAGCGATAAAAATAGCCTTACAAATTCTCTTCTAAAGTAATTCATCATTCCTTATTTATAATATCTAAAATTTCATTACCCATAAATTTAGCTTCTTCTCCTAATTGTTCTTCAATTCTGAGTAGCTGATTATACTTTGAGGTTCTATCAGATCTTGATAAAGAACCTGTTTTAATTTGACCAGCATTAGTACCAACACACAAATCAGATATAAAATTATCTTCTGTTTCACCAGACCTATGTGAAATAACTGTATTAAAATTATGCTTTTTTGCTCTTGATATAGTATCAAGAGTTTCTGTTAAAGTTCCAACTTGGTTCAGTTTAATTAAAATTGAGTTTCCAGCTTGTTTTTGTATTCCTTCACTCAATTTTTTTTCTGAAGTCACAAATAAATCATCTCCAACTATTTGAAGATTTTTACCGTATATTTTTGTAAATTTAGCAAACCCATTTATATCATCTTCATCAAATGGATCTTCAATTGAAATAATAGGATAATTCTTAATTAACCTTCCCCAATAATCAATTAATTCATTCGTGGTTAATAATTGTTTTTTATCATTTAATATGTATTTATTTTTTTTATAAAATTCACTTGCAGCTGCATCTAATGCAACAAAAATATCTTCACCAACTCTATAACCACTTACTTCAATAGATTTTGAGATTAAATCTAAAGCAATTTTAGGATCATCTATTTTAGGAGCAAATCCTCCTTCGTCACCAACACTTGTTGAATAATTTTTATTATTTAATATTTCTTTTAAATTATGAAAAATTTCAGAGCCAGCTCTCAATGCATCACTAAAACTTTCAAAATTAACAGGCATTATCATAAACTCTTGAATATCTAGAAGATTATTTGCATGTGCACCACCATTAATAATATTCATCAAAGGAACTGGCATTATCTTTGAGCTTAAGCCACCAATATAATTATACAATGGTTGATTTAATGAAGCTGCACCTGCTCTTGCTACTGCCATTGAAACACCAAGAATTGCATTTGCTCCTAATTTATTTTTATTTGATGTCCCATCAAGACTTATTAAATCGTTATCAATCTTGGCTTGTTCTAATGGTGATCTGCCTAGAATTATATTTTTTATATCATTATCAATATTATCTATGGCTTTTGTTACACTTTTTCCATGATATGATTTAAATCCATCCCTAAGTTCAACTGCTTCATACTTACCGGTTGATGCTCCAGAGGGGACACTTGCACTAGCAATCAATCCATTTGACAAATTTATGTCAACTTCAATTGTTGGATTTCCACGACTATCTAGAATTTGTCTTCCTTTAACATTTTCAATTTTAATCATTATAATCTCCAATGGAATGTTCTTTAATTAACTGATCTATTTTTAAGATATCTTTAAGAATATTTCTCAATTTATCTAATCTAATCATGTTAGTGCCATCGCTCGGAGCTATATCAGGATTTTCATGAACTTCCATAAATATTCCAGAAATACCTACAGTTACTGCGGCATTAGAATAATAAGGAATATACTCTCTATTTCCGCCAGAAACATTTCCTAATCCTCCTGGACTTTGAACAGAGTGAGTAGCGTCAAATACAATAGGGTATCCTATTTTTTTCATTTCGATTAATGACCTTAAATCAAAAACCAGATTATTATATCCAAAACTGCTTCCTCTTTCAGTTAATATAATTTTTTCATTACCTGTAGATTTTATTTTTTCTACAACATTTACCATATCCCAAGGAGCCAAAAATTGTCCTTTTTTAATATTAATTATTTTACCAGTATTTGAAGCATTTAATAATAAGTCTGTTTGTCTGCATAAAAACGCAGGTATCTGAATAATATCAACAACTTCTTTAAGAAGATTACATTGATAACTTTCATGAATATCCGTTAAAACAGGAACGTTTAAACTATTTTTAATTTCGTTTAAAATATCAAGACCTTTTTCAATTCCAACTCCTCTACTTGAATTAATATTAGTTCTATTTGCTTTGTCAAAAGAGGATTTAAATACAAAATTTAGTGAAAAATCGTCACATATTTGTTTGATCATTTTAGCGTGATATAATGCGTGATCTCTATTTTCAATAACACACGGACCAGCAATTAAAAATAACTTATTATCATTCTTTACTTCAAATCCTCCTATTTTAATTTTTTTAATCATAATTATTAACCTACAACAATCTCGATTGATTTAATGATGCATTTATAAATGAGACAAAAAGAGGATGAGGCTGAAAAGGCCTTGATTTTAGCTCTGGATGAAACTGAACAGCAATAAACCATGGATGGTCATTTAATTCTAAAGTTTCAGGAAGTATATTGTCTGGAGACATTCCAGCAAAAAACATACCTGATTCATCAAATTTATCACATAAATCTAAGTTAACTTCATATCTATGCCTGTGTCTTTCATAAATTATTTCATTATTGTAAATATCAAATATTTTTGAATTTTGTTTCAAATGACATTCATAGGATCCAAGCCTCATTGTGCCTCCATATTCACTAAGAATATCTCTCTTTTCTTTTCCTTTTTTTGTTTGCCATTCAGTTAATAAAGATATAATGGGAAATTCTGTTGTACCAAACTCAGTTGACGAAGCGTTTTTATAATTCATAACATTTCTTGCGAACTCTATTACAGCCAATTGCATTCCTAGACAAATTCCTAAAAAAGGTATTTTATTCAACCTTGCGAAGTTAATTGCTGAAATTTTGCCATCAGATCCTCTTTCACCAAAACCACCAGGTACAATTATTCCATGAACATTTTTGAAAGAATAAGACACATTATCAATGTTTTCGGAATCAATCCAAACTAAATTAATTTTTGTCTTATTAGCTATACCTCCATGAGTAATTGCTTCAATCAAGGATTTATAAGAGTCAATAATAGACGTATATTTTCCTACAATCCCAATATTAACTTCTCCTTCAGAGGATTTTTGTATAGAAATTATTTTTTTCCAGACACTCAAGTCTGGAGATTTTTCGTCATATAGGCTAAAATAATCAAGAATTTCTCTATCAAATCCAGCATCGTTGTAAGCTATTGGAACTTCATAAATTGAGTTAACATCAATTGCCTCAATCACAGCTTTTTCTTTAACATTACAAAATTGGGCAATTTTCTTTTTTTGATCTTCAGGAATATTCATCTCTGTTCTACATAACAAAATATCTGGCTGAATTCCCATGCCTTGCAATTCTTTAACTGAATGCTGAGTAGGTTTAGTCTTTAATTCTTTTGCTGCATTTATAAATGGTAATAATGTAACATGAACAAAACATGTATTTTCTTTTCCAAGCTCATTTCTTAATTGTCTAATTGCTTCAATAAATGGCAAGGATTCAATATCTCCAACCGTTCCTCCAATTTCACAAAACATAAAGTCTTCGTCACTGATGTCTGATATAATAAATTTTTTTATAGCATCTGTTACATGTGGTATTACTTGTATAGTTGCACCAAGGTAATCACCTCTTCTTTCTTTTTTCAAAACTTGAGAATAAATTTTACCTGTAGTGACATTATCAGATTTTCTTGAATTAACTCCTGTAAATCTTTCGTAATGGCCTAAATCTAGATCTGTTTCTGCGCCATCATCTGTAACAAAACACTCTCCATGCTGATATGGGCTCATTGTTCCGGGGTCTACATTCAAATAAGGATCTAATTTTCTTAATCTAACCTTAAAACCTCTAGAAATAAACAAAGAAGCTAAACTAGCTGAAGCTAGCCCTTTACCAAGTGAAGAAACCACACCACCTGTAATAAAAATAAATTTAGGGGTGCCGTTTTTCATATTAAGAGATTATATCAAATAAAAAAAAATTCAATTATCAGTAGGAACTTTAGGATTATTATTTTCATTAATTGTATCAGTTTTTATCTCTTGCGAGATTGAAGGCTTATAATTACTTCCAGATAGTATTGCAAGTAGTATAGAAGTAATAAAAAATAATGCACCTACTATAGTTGTTATTTTTGTAAGTGTATTAGCAGTACCTCTAGCAGTCATAAATCCTCCACTTTGACTCCCGCCAATACCTAGGCCTCCCCCTTCACTTTTTTGAAGTAATACTAAAATAATTATTAAGAATGCTAAAACGACATGAATAATTAAAACTGTATTTTCCATATTAAATCTATTTAAAAAAAATTATATTATCTGTTTAACTGCACTTTTATAAATTGCAAGAAAATCTTTAAATTTTAAACTTGAACCACCTATTAATGCACCATGGACAGTTTTCAATTCAAATATTTTAGAACAATTTTCATTATTTACAGACCCTCCGTAAATAACCTTCAAATTTTCGATGTAAGACAACTCATCTAAAATAACATTGTGAATATTAAATATTTCTTCATAATTTGGAATTATACCTGTACCAATAGCCCATAATGGTTCATAAGCTATTATTAAGTTAGAACTTATTTTATCAGGAACACATTCTCTAATCTGATTTTTAATAAATTGATCAGTGACTTTTTTATTTCTGATTTCTAGAGACTCCCCAACACAGATTATAGGAACAATATTTTTAGTTAACAATAAAGTTGACGCTTTTTTTACAAAATCATTAGTTTCATGATGAAATTCTCTTCTTTCAGAATGACCAACAAGGCAGTATTTACATCCTATGTCAGAAATAATATCAACTGAAACATCTCCTGTGTAAGCTCCTTTTAAATGTGCTGAACAAGCTTGAGCACCAATTTCAATATTATGATCTGAAAGATATTTTTTTGCAGAATATAACAATGGAAATTGAGGAAAAATAGCCATTTCAACACGATCATCTAATTTAAATTCAGAAATAATATCTTTAAAATTTATAATATTTTCATATTTCAAATTCATTTTCCAGTTTCCGGCTATTAACATATTTTAACTACCTTGTTTTTATTTATTCAAAATGTTGTAATTCATTTAGTTTTAATATAATGAATAATTATGTTAAGAGCATTAAGAAATAAATCTCAATCTTTTTTATTTAAAATATTCCTAGTTTTAATTGTTATAGGTTTTGCCGCTTGGGGCGTTGGAGATTTGACAGGTAATAAGCTGCCTCCTGTTTTTAAATCAAATGATTTTGAGATTAGTTATGAACAAATTATTAATGATTTTAATAAATCAAGAGCTACAAATACAGGTGTGATTGATGTTCAAACTGCAATTCAAAATGGTTTCTTAAATAATGTATTAATTAGTAATAAAGCGAAATTAATTATTAATCAAGAATCACGATTTTTAGATCTTAATGTGCCTAGGTTAATATTAAAGAGACAAATATCAGAAAATGATCAGTTTAAAGAAAATTTAAATAATCAAAATGTTTTCTCAGAAAAAAAATTTAATAAACTATTAAGAAATAATAATATTTCAGAAAACGAATATATTGAAAACCTTCAACTGCAAATTTTAAATGGTAAAATCTTTGACCATATATATGACATCAAAAATTACAGCACATTTTTTTCAACAGATTTTTATAAATGGCAAAATAGAAAACTAGATTTAAACTATATTTTTACACCTTATCTCAAGAAAATTAATGAACCAATAACTGAAAATTCAAAAATAACTTTCTATAATACTCATAAAAATAACTTTAGAATTCCCAAATTAAGAAACGTATCATACGTATCAATAAAACCAGATTTTCTTTACGATGATATAATTATAAGTGAAGAACAAATCGCAAACTCATATTATGAAAAAATAAATGAATTTAAAACTCCTGAAACTAGGAGCTATTTTCAAGTAATTTTTAATGCAAAACAAAAAGCAGAGAATTTTTATAAAAAAGTTCTTAATAACAATGACTTTATTAATCAAGCAAAGCTTTTAAAATTTAATGAAAATGATGTTAAATTTAAAAACATTTCTAAAAATGATCTAACAGAAAATATAAAAGATAAAATCTTCAATATAGCAAACATAGGTTTAATTAAACCATTTAAAACTAATTTTGGTTTTCATGTTGTTCAAATAAACAAAATTAATAAAGAAAAAGTTCAACTAATTAACGAAGTTAAAGATGTTATTAAAAAAGACTTACTTTACAATTCGGCGATTGAAAAATTATATGAAAAGATAGAACTTATAAATGATTTAGCTTTTTCAGGTAATAATTTAAATGAGATAATCAAATTATCTAAAATTAAAAATTTAAAAATAAACAAAATATCAAATATTTCAAAAAATGGTGACGTTTATAAAAACTTTAAACCAAAAAAATCTAATTTAAATAAAAAGTTCTTGAATGAAATATGGAAACTTGAAGTTAATGAAATTTCAGAATTATTAGAGATAAAGGAAAATGAATTTGTACTGATTAATATTAATAATGAAATTAATGAAAATCAACTATCATATTCAGATGCTGAAAAACTTGTGTCAGAAAAATTGTATGAAAAATTAAAAGTTGAAAACACTAAGTTAAAATCTGAAAACAATTTTAAAAACGTAAAACCTGACAATTTAAATAAAATTTTAAATTTAAAGAGATTTGAAAACAAAAACTTAAGTAAAGTTTTTAATAATTATGTAATTAATAATATTTTTAAATCAAAAATTGGAGAATTAAAAACTATAGAAACACCAACTGGCATTTTAACTTTCAAAATCTTAAAAGAAAATTACAATCAAAAAATTGACAAAAAATTTGTAAATCAAATCGATAATGAATTTAAAGAAAACATGCTTTCTGATATTCAGAAATACTATTACAGAAATTTTGAAATTTTTCACAAAGTAAAATCTAATTTAGAATCTTTAGATAGTTTACTTAATCCTAATCAATAATTTCAATTATTATCATCTAAAGTTACTGGCAATCCTTCTTTTTCTATTAAATTTATAATTTTTGTTAAATGATCTTCATTTTGTGTTTCTATAGTGATATCTAATTTTGCGAGACTTGCTGATAAATCCATTGTAAATCTATTATGTTCAACCCTAAGTACATTAGCACCTGAATTTGCACAAATATTTGAAATTATATTTAACTGTCCAGGTTTGTCTGGCATTGTTATTGTCATTGTTGTGATTTGCCTAGCCCTAACTAAATCTCTCATTAAAATAGAAGAGATAATTTTAGAATCTATATTTCCTCCACATAAAATAATCCCTACATTCTTATTTTTAAACATTTTTTGGTTTTCTATAATAGCAGCTAAACCTACTGCACCTGCACCTTCAACAACAACCTTTTCTGTTAATGCTAACATTGCAATAGCTTGTTCAATAGAAGAATCAGACACTTGAATAACATTATCTATTTTATCTTTTATATAATTATAGGGAATTAGACCAATTTCCTTTACAGCTATACCTTCAGCAATTGTAGATCCAGTACATTTTAATTTTTTCTTATACAATTTATTATATAATGAAGGATAAAATTTTGATTCAACTCCTATCAATTTAGTTCTTTTAGAAAATGAATTATTAATTATTGAACATCCAGCTAGTAACCCACCTCCACCAACTGGTACAAGTAAAAAATCAAGCTCTGATATCTGTTTTAACATTTCAAGATAAATAGTTCCTTGACCTTTTATGACTTCATAATCGTTGTAAGGGTGCACTTCAATATATCCAAACTTATCAATAAGTTTATTAACATGTTTTTTACTTTCAACAAGATCATTTCCTTTTAAAAATACATTACCTCCAAAAGCTTTTGTTCTTCTTATTTTTGTAAAAGGAGTGCCTAGAGGCATAACAATATTTGTATTTACATTTAATTTATTTCCAGAATAAGCCAATCCTTGAGCGTGATTTCCGGCTGACATAGCTATTACACCTTTGGATTTTTCTTTAGAAGATATGGAAAGTAATTTAGATAACGCACCTCTAATTTTAAATGATCCTGTATTTTGTCTGTTTTCAAATTTAATAAATAAATTACAATCAAATTTCTTAGAAATTTGTTCTGAATATGATGTTTCAGTAACTTTTAAAAATGGTTTAATTTTATTATAAGTTGATAAAATATCTTCATACAAAATTTTCATAAATCTTCTATCCTTAAAATTTAACTTTCACATTTATATGATTATATAGAAATTTACTAGTACATTATTCAAAAGTTTTACTATTAATATGTATATACAAATAATCCAACTTTCGTTGGCTTCATTAATTTATAATTAAGCTTTAAATAAAAACCTTTAACATTATAAATATTTAAAATTTCTATAAAAAGGTGTCTATAAATTTTATGGTCGGGTTAGCAGGATTTGAACCTGCGACCTTCCGCCCCCCAGACGGATGCGCTACCAAGCTGCGCTATAACCCGATTTATATTTAATATTTATTAAGTATATTTTTTGCAATTAAAATTAGATCAGAAGTTTCTTCAATTTTTTTAACCAATGATGCATTGCTAACATTTAAATGATCTATTTCACTTTTATAATCTAGTTGATCATTATTTTTCATATATTTAATAGCTCCAGCTATGGTATAACCTTTGTTGTGTAACAAATCTTTTATTATTTCTAAGTTGACTATATCTTGATTAGAGTAATATCTTCTTCCAGTTTGATTCTTTTTAGGTTTAATGAAGTTAAATTTTTTTTCCCAAAATCTCAATACATGCGTAGGTACTTTTAATTTTTTTGAAACATTTGAAATTGTATAATATGAGCTAATTTCTGACATAATTTTTTAAGAAATTTTATTTTTCATTGTTTTTGATGGATAAAATGAGATGACATTTCTAGCAGAAATTTCTTTTTCATCTCCAGTTTTTGGGTTTCTTCCGAGCCTAGAATTTTTCTTTTTAACAGAAAATGTGCCAAAATTAGAAATTTTAACATCATTGCCATTTTCAAGAGAAGATAATATTTCTTCAATTATTTCTTCAAATATTTTAGATGAATCTGATAATGAAATTCCAATTTCCGATTGAATTTTTTCTATCAAATCATTTTTTGTCCATGTTTTACTCATATTATCATATTAATTAAAATCATAGAGCTTACAACAATTTTCTTAATCTGGATTTCCTATTTTTAAAATTAAAGACCCCCAAGAAAGCCCTCCTCCAATAGCTTGTAAAGCTAAAATATCACCATTTTTTATATTACTATTCTTAGTTGCCACATCTAAGGCTAATGGTATAGATGCGGCGGATGTATTACCATGATTAGATATTGTGCTTATTATTTTATCTTGAGGTATTTTAATTTTATTAGATACAGCGTTAATTATCCTTTGATTAGCTTGGTGTGGAATAAGCCAATCCAAATCATTTATATTCATATTGCATTCCTCTAAACACATTAAAAGTGAAGAGGACAATTTTTCAACAGCATGTTTAAAGATTTCTTTTCCATTCATTCTAAGAAAGCCAGTACTTTTATTTTTTGAAACACCTCCGTCAGTACTTAAAAGATCATAATATTCACCATTAGTAAATATTTTAGTTGCTAAAATACCCCATTGTTTATTTTCAACAGTTTCATTTCTTACAATTTTTTTTTCTAAAACAACAGCTCCAGCACCATCTCCAAATAGAACTGATGTTGATCTATCATTCCAATCTAATATTTTAGACATACTATCTGCACCAATAACTAAACATTTTTTTCCATGTGTATCTTTAAGCATTGCAACCCCAATAGAAATTGCATAAATAAAACCCGCACAAACCGCTTGAACATCAAATGAAATTGCTTTACAACCCAGATTTTTTTGAATTTTAGATGCTGTTGAAGGGAATGTATTATCTGGTGTTGTTGTTGCAAGAATTATTAAGTCAATATCCGTAGGTTTTAAACCAGCGTTAAAGATAGCTAATTCAGCAGCATTGGTTCCCATGTCTGATGTTAATTCATTATCTTCAACAAAATGTCTAAACTTTATACCAGTTCTTTTTCTAATCCATTCATCTGAAGTATCCATGAACTTTTCCAAATCATAATTAGATATCTTTTTTTTTGGAAGATAAGAACCAACACCTGTTAATAAAATTTGAAACTTTGAACTCATTAAATAAGATGTTTTGTTGTTATAGATAATTTTTTCTTCAAGTCTTCGATAAAGTTATATTTTGCCATGTCATAAGCAACACCAATAGCATTAGCAAACCCAAAAGAATCAGTTCCTCCATGACTTTTAACAATAACTCCGTTTAGACCTAAAAATACTGCACCGTTATACTTTCTAGGATCCATATGTGCCCTAAATCCTTCTAATGATTTTTTTGCTAAAAAATAACCTAATTTAGAAAAAATTGATTTTTTTAATGATTCCTTTAGAGAATTTGTAAAGAAACTCGCAGTTCCTTCTGCAGTTTTTAAAGCAATATTGCCTGTAAATCCATCAGTAACTATTACATCCACTAAACCATCAGTTATTCTATCACCTTCAACATAACCACAATAATTAATAATTTTACTTAAATTTTTTAAAATTTCTGAGGCTTCTTGTATATAACTAAAGCCTTTAATTTCTTCTTCACCAATGTTAAGCAAACTTACCTTAGGATTTTTTATACCTATTACAATTTTAGCAAAAGCCTGTCCCATTAAAGCAAATTGTATTAAATTATTTTTATCACATTCAATATTTGCACCCAAATCCAGCATACAGACTTCGCCTAGTTTCGTAGGGAAACATGCTGCTATTGCAGGTCTATTTATACCTGAAATTGTTTTTAAAAAAAGTTTTGAAAAGGCCATTAAAGCACCTGTATTGCCAGCTGAGACCATCGCACTTGATTGATTTTTTACTGATTTTATAGCAAGTGCCATTGATGTATTAGCACCTCTTCTTATTACGTTACTAGGTTTATCGTTTGGTTTGATAAATTCCATTGTATGTACAATTTCTGATTCAGATAAATTATGTTTACTATCTATTAATGAATATAAGATTTTTTTATTACCAAAAAATATAAATTCAATATCAGGATATCTTACCTTAGCTTCAGCGGCACCTTCAACCACAACTTCAGGTGCATGGTCTCCACCCATTGCATCTAATGAAATCTTAATTTTTGTCAAAAAAACTCCAAATCATATTAATTGATGATTATTATCAGTTAGAATGAAACATTGCAACATAGTAATTTATAAAAGACCAATAGAAAAATCAAAGTCTCCATTAAGCATTTTTTTATCTTCTATCAAATGAAGTTTTTTGTTAATCCTAAAAATATTTTTTGATAATAATAATATTAAATCTCTCTTTTGGTCTTTATTGCGAAATATATTGTTTTTGAATGCTAATGCTAAAAACTTTTCATCTTCACTCTTAAAAGCTTTTACATAAGTTTTTTGTCTTCCCATATATGAAGATATTAATTTTTTCATATTATTTGCAACAGATACATCTCCAGCGCCTAACTCTCTTAAGGAATAATCAAGGTCTCTAAAAACAATATCAAATATCTTTTGTGATAATTCACTGCCTTCATTTTTTATTTTTGATAATCTATGTATAACAATGATAGTTATTAATACAAGCATATCGAATCTTCCATCAATTGTATCTGGAACACTATACTTAGTGTAAAAGATTTTATTTCTAGAAAAATTTACAATTTTCTGGTAAATAACATTAGATACTGTTTCAAATTTTTTTTTTTTAAAAAACATAAATTAAAATGACTTTAAAATTATTTAATATTCACTTTGTATTGCTTTTAGTATCATGTAGCTTATCTTTTGACAAAGAAATTATAAATAATGGACCAAAATTAAAATCATTTGATCAAATTAACATAAAAAAAGGGGAAACTTCAAAATCTTTTATCATAAAAAAACTTGGCCCACCCTCATTTATTAATCCATATGATATAAAAAATGTTTATTATATCTCTCAAAAGATGAGAAAAGAAATTGGAAATGTTAACCAATTTGACGAAGCAAGTTTTTTAGAAATTTTTTACGATGAAAATAATAAAGTTGTTGAGTTTAGTTTTAAAAAAGAATACTTACCTAATAAAATTAATTTAAGTAAATTAAATGAAAAATCTATAGCAGATGATAGAACATCATTTGAGGTATTAAGGAATATATTAAGTAATTTAAGAAGAAATAATGAAAATTAAAAATGTTTGTATGCATCTATATCAATCGGTCTATTATTTGATGTAACATGTCCATTTTCGCCATTTTTAATATAGCCAATATTTGTAATTTGTAATCCTTGGAGTTTTGCTATTTTATTGATTTTTTCTTTATAAATAGGTGGTGAAGTGAATAAAAGTTCATAATCATCTCCTCCAATTAGTGCAGCACTCAACCTTTCTTCATAAGACAGCAAATCGATGTCAGAAATAGGTAAATTTTTGATATTAATTGCAAACTCTAAATTTGACAATCTAGCTAAATGATTACAATCTTGAATAAATCCGTCCGAAATATCAATCATTGATGTTACAAAATTTCTAACAGAAGAAGAAAACTCTACCCTAGGTTGTGGCAAATAATATTTTGATTTAGGAATTAAATATTCTTTATCATTTTTATTTAGATTTTGTAGTCCAATATTTGACAAACCTAAGACACCTGTCACATACAAAAGGTCATTCACCCTTGAATTTGATCTACTTATACATTGTCCACATGGAACAGTTCCTATAATACTTATTGTTATTGTAATTATTTGAGACGAAGCTGTTAAATCTCCACCAAGCAATTTAATTTTATATTTTTTTTGATCTTCTTTTAAACCTTTTACAAAATTTTTAATGAAACTTTTAGATTTTGCTTTAGGTAAACTTATTGACAAACTATAAAACTCAGGATCAGCGCCCATTGCAGCTAAATCAGATAGATTTGTTCTTAATGCTTTTTTTGCAATTTGATCAGGTGGCTCATTGCCTATGAAGTGAATTTTTTCAACAATTGTATCAGTTGAAACAACATAATCTAAACCTTTTTTTGGTTTAAAAACAGCTCCATCATTAGATAAATTTTGACTTTCAATTGATGAAATTGGTACAAAATATTTTTTGATTAAATCAAACTCATCCATTAATTGATTGTTCACTATTTAAAACATTATTTAAAAAACCATTTGCAAAATCTGGTTCTCCACAAAAATTATTAAATAAACTAACATATTCATTGATAATTGTTTTTTTATCAAATTTTTTAAAAAATTTTAGTTCAAAAATAGATAATCTTAATATATTTAGTTCATTTTTCCCTAATCTTGCAATTTTCCAATCTTTAGATAAATTTTTTTCAATAATTGTATCATAAACGTCTGTATTTTTATCGAAATTGTCTAACAAATCTGATAATAGATTAGTATCTAGTTCTTTTATATCTAATTTTTTAAGTAAAAATTTTTTATAATGTAATTCATAAATTGATATAGACTCATAAAGAGGTTGATTATTAAATTGATGTAAGTATAAAATTTGTATAGCAGCAATTCTTGATGCTGTTTTTTTTCTAATCGATTTGTGTCTAATATTATCAGTCAATTTTTATCAACTTTGTTATTGTAATTTTTTATTTTTATTAATTCATAACATGCTTGGGCTGCTTCTTTTCCTTTATCTAAAGATCTTTTTAAAGCTTGATCATAATTATAAGCTGTAATCACACCATTTCCTAAAGGAAAAGAATGTTTTAAAGCTATATTCATTAAGCCTCTATTAGTCTCATTACTAACAATTTCAAAATGATAAGTTTCACCTTTTATCACACAACCTAAAGCAATGTAACCTTCATAAACAAACCTTATATTCTTAAAGACGTTAACCTGAAAATTTAACACTTGAGGTATCTCTAAAGCGCCAGGTACTTCAATTATGTCAAAAAGAATTGAATTTTCTTCTAAAAAAGTTACTGCTGATTTTAATAAATTTTCAGAAATATCTTTATAATATTGAGATATAATTATTAAAACTTTTCTATTAATCAATCTAATCTCTCCCAATTAACAATTGACAAATCAAAACCTTTTAATCCAATAGCTTTTTTCTTAGAGTTAGATAATAAAATCATGTTTTTTACACCTAAGTCAGAAAGTATTTGAGCCCCAACTCCATATTGGCGCAGATTACTTTTATCTTTTGTTTCAATTTCATCATCATTTTTTAACTTTTTACTAATGAAATCTTTGTAAGAATCATTAATGATAATGACTATACCACTATTATTATCTTCAATTTTCTTCATTGCCTTATAAATTAAATTATTTTGACCATCAACATTTAAATCTTCTAAAAGATCAACAATAGGGTTAAATGAATGAACTCTTACCATGGTTTTATCTTTAGAAGTTATTACTCCCTTAATAAGGGCTAAATGTTCTACTTCATCTATTAAACTTTTATAAACTATTATTCTCCATGATCCAGTCACTGAACTATTAAATGGTTTTTCAAATGTTCTTACTAATAAATTTTCATTCTTTCTTCTGTAAGAAATTAAATCTGCAATTGTACCAATTTTTAAATTATGCTTTTTTGCAAATTTTTTTAAATCTGGCAATCTTGCCATTTCACCGTTATCTTTCATTATCTCACAAATAACACCAGATGGATTTAATCCACAAATTTTTGCAATATCAACTATAGCTTCAGTATGCCCTGCTCTAATTAGAGTTCCTCCATTTCTTGCAATTATTGGAAAAACATGTCCTGGCGTGGTAATATGACTTTCATTATTTTGTTCATTTATTGCAGTTTTAATCGTGATTGATCTATCTGAGGCAGAAATTCCAGTAGTAACGCCATGTGTTGCTTCGATTGATTGAGTGAATGCTGTATCGTATCTAGATTCATTTCTTCTTTCCATCAAGGACAATCCTAATTTATCAGATTGTTGCTTGGTAATTGCTAAACAGATTAAACCTCTTCCATGTGTGGCCATAAAATTTATTACGTGGGGGTTTACAAAATCACCTAGAACACAAAGGTCACCTTCATTTTCTCTATTTTCGTCATCAACTAAGATAAAAATTTTACCTTGTGAAGCGTCCTTAATAACATCTTCAATACTTGTTACGTCCATATTAATTATCTTTCCGTTTTTGATAATTAACTAAATACCTAGAAAGTAAATCAATTTCAACATTAACAAAATCATTAACTTTTATATCTCTTAAATTTGTATTATCCCATGTAAAAGGTATAATGTTGACATTGAAATAATCATTCATAACATCATTTACAGTAAGCGAAACACCCTCAATAGTAATTGAACCTTTAGAAGCTACATATGGTGAAATTTCTTTGTTTAATTTTATAAATAAAATTTTGGATCCATCTTCCTCAATAATATTTTGTAATTCAAGAACAGTATCAACATGACCAGTGACAAAATGCCCTCCAATTTCATCTCCAACTCTTAATGCTCTTTCTAAATTTACTAGACTACCAATTTTCCAATCAGAAAGATTTGTTTTATTCATTGTTTCCTTACTTATATCAAACGTTAAAACATTATCATTTTTTTCTGTTAAAGTTAGACAGACACCTGAACAAGCAATTGAACAACCAATTTTAATAAGATTATCTGATTTCTCAAAATCCTCTAAATTAATTTTTGTAATTTCTATATCTACTGAATAAATATCATTATAAGTTATGTTTTTTACATTGCCTAAAGCTGAAATTATTCCTGAAAACATTTA
>CACMRF010000004.1:0-60000 GCA_902615995.1 uncultured SAR116 cluster alpha proteobacterium
ACCTTAATGGCATCTACGTTCACCAAGATGAAGAAAATAAAAATTTTTTAAAAGGAGTAGCTACAGATGGACATAGATTAGCTCAAGTTAAACTTAAGCTTCCAGAGGGCGCAAATGGAATTCCATCAATTATTATTCCTAGAAAAACTGTTAACGAGTTAAGAAAACTTTTAGAAGAAACTGATGGAGATATATTGGTAAAGGTTTCAAAGAATAAAATTAAGTTTACTGTAAACAATTGTATTTTAACTTCAAAATTGATTGATGGTACATTTCCTGACTATCAAAGGGTAATACCACAAGAAAATAAAAATAAATTAGAAGTTTTAACTAAAGATTTCAAAGATGCCGTTGATAGAGTTTCTACTATATCTATAGAAAAAACCAGGGCAGTTAAACTTGAAATAAATAACAATTCATTAATTTTAAAAGTGAATAATAGTGAAATAGGTAATGCCATTGAAGAATTAACAATTGAATTTGGTGGGGAAAAGCTTGAAATAGGCTTTAATTCTAAATATTTACTGGATATTACAAATCAAATTCAAGGTGATAAAATTCATTTTTCATTATCTGACTCTTCTTCTCCAGCTTTGATTACAGATGAACAACAAGAGGGTATAATTTTTGTTTTGATGCCGATGAGGGTATAGAATTAATAAGTTAATGAAACAAACCCAAATAAATACAAATATTAATTTTGTAAATAATAAACAACTTTTTATTAAACAAATAAAAGCAAGTTATTTTAGAAATTATAAAAATTTAGAACTAAACCTATCTGCTGATAATGTTGTTTTAGTGGGACATAATGGTGTTGGTAAGACCAATATATTAGAAGCTGTTTCTTATTTGACTTCAGGAAGAGGTATAAGAAAAGCAAAATCAAAAGATTTAATTTTTAATAAGTTTGATGATAAATTTTATGAAGATCTTTTTTGGGGAGTTCATGCAAGTATTTTTGTAATGAATAAAACATTTGAAATAGGTACTGGAATTCAAAAAAATAATAATTCTAGATTAGTAAAAATTAATGGTGAATTTTCAAAACAAGCTGACTTGTCAAAATTAGTAAAAATTTCTTGGATAACGCCACAAATGCTTCTGGTTTTTCATAATGGAATGCAAGAAAAGAGAAGGTTTATTGATAGGTTGATTAACATATCTAACCCAACTCACGTAGGTTTACTATATAGATATGAATTTTTAATTAAAGAAAGACTTAAAATAATAAATAATTATAATGGTAATAAAATCTGGGTCGATACTATTGAAAATGACATTGTTAATTTATCGATAGAAATTATAGAAAGCAGAAAAAAATTTGTTTTAGAAATGCAGAGTATTTTTTTTAATTCTGATTTAAATGAAGATTTTTTTCCTGATATATGTATAGAAATTACTGGAAAAGCGGAAGAGTTATTAGATAGTTTAGGTAAAGAAAAATATCATTCTAAAATGATAGAAATTTTAAGAAAAAATAGACATAATGGTATAAGTTCATTTATTGGTCCTCATAAATCAGAATTATTTCTTTTTAAAAGAGAAAGCAAACAAGAAATCAGATATTGTTCTACTGGAGAACAAAAAGTAATGTTAATCTCTTTAATTTTTAAACATTGTGATTTAATGGAGTCTATATACAAACAAACACCAATTCTGTTGCTAGATGATATAATAGAACATCTTGATGATATTCATAAAAGAGCTTTATTTGAAAAGACATCTAAACACAACTCACAATGTTGGTTCACATGTACAAACCCTAGAGCTTTTAAAAATTATCCTATTTCTTATAATTTAATTGATGTTAATAAATTACAAAAAAATTTTTCCAAAAATAGAGAGTTGAAATATGCATAATGATTTAACAAATAAAAGTGAAAGTGGCAAAAATTATGATGCAGACTCTATTAAAGTTTTAAAAGGTTTAGATGCCGTTAGAAAAAGACCAGGAATGTATATTGGGGATACCGATGATGGCTCAGGATTACATCACATGGTTTATGAAGTTTTAGATAACTCTATTGATGAATCACTAGCAGGTTATTGTAAAAATATAAACGTTACTTTATTATCTGATGGATCTGTAAAAATTTCAGATGATGGTAGAGGTATACCTGTAGACTTACATCCTGAAGAAGGCATTTCAGCTGCAGAAGTTATCATGACGCAACTTCATGCTGGGGGAAAATTTGACAATAATTCTTATAAAGTATCAGGTGGGTTACATGGTGTTGGTGTATCTGTAGTTAATGCTTTATCAGATTTTCTTTTATTGAATATAAGTAGAAACGGTAAAAAGTATTTTGTTAAGTTTATAAATGGCAATGCTGAAAATCCTCTTAAAATTATTGGAGAATCTCAAGTTACTGGAACACAAATTATTTTTAAGCCAAGTTCAAGTATCTTTTCAACAGTTACTTTTGATTTTAAGATCTTAGAACACAGGCTTCGTGAACTTGCATTTTTAAATAGCGGAATAACAATAAACTTAATTGATGAAAGGAATTCTCAAAATAAAACTCTTCAATTTAGTTATGAAGGAGGTTTGAGGCAATATATAAAACATATTAATAAATCTAGAAATAGTTTTCATGAAACAATAATTACATCACATAAAAAAGAAGATATTTCGATGGAGGTTGCCCTTGAGTGGACTGATGTTTTTCATGAAACTTCTTTATGTTTTACTAATAACATTCCACAAAAAGACGGTGGGACTCATCTTGCAGGTTTTAGAGCCGCTTTGACAAGGGTGATAAATAATTATTCAAATAACTTTGGTTTTTCCAAAAAAGAAAAAATTCCACTGACTGGAGATGATTGTAGGGAAGGTTTGTCATCGATAATTTCATTAAAGTTACCTGATCCAAAATTTTCTAGTCAAACTAAGGATAAGTTAGTTTCCAGTGAAGTAAGACCAATCGTTGAACAATGTATAAATGAATCATTGTCACAATGGTTTGAGGAAAATCCTGCAGATGCAAAAAAAATTATAAATAAAGTTTATGAAGCGGCTTCTGCAAGAGAAGCAGCAAGAAAAGCTAGAGAATTGACTAGAAGAAAAGGAGTACTAGATATAGCAAGCTTGCCTGGAAAACTTGCTGATTGTCAGGAGAAAGATCCTAAGAAAGCTGAAATATTTTTAGTTGAAGGTGATTCTGCTGGTGGTTCAGCAAAACAAGGCCGTGATAGATCAAATCAAGCGATATTGCCACTTAGAGGAAAGATACTAAATGTTGAAAGATCAAGAATTGATAAAATGTTATCATCTACTGAAATTGGTACACTAATTACGGCCATAGGTGCTGGAGTAGGAAATGCCGAGTTAAATTTAGAAAAATCACGTTACCATAAGATAATCATAATGACAGATGCTGATGTCGATGGAAGTCATATTAGAACTTTACTTCTAACATTCTTTTTTCGTCATATGAGACCTTTGGTAGACGCTGGTTACTTATATATTGCTCAGCCACCACTTTTTAAAATTAAGTTAAATAAATCAGAAATCTATCTTAAAGACCAAGATCATTTAGATGACTTTTTAATTAAAAACGGAATAAAAAATTGTTCTCTGACTATTGGTAATAATGAGACAATTATTGAGAAAGACTTAAATAATTTTGTTGAAAAATGTATAATTCTTAATAAATATATTAGGTCATTGACACGTAAGATTGGTGGTGAAGAAATTTTATCAAGTTTATCAAATTTAGGATTACTGAATAAAAATATTTTTGAAGATAAAGAAAAAATTAACATAATTTTAAATTTTTTAAATAGATTTAATCCTGAAAATAAATATTGGGAAATTAATTTAAGTTCTTCTGAAAAATCAATACTATTTGAAAATACTTATCGTGGTGTAACAGAAAAGTTTGAATTAAAATCTGAAGATTTAAATTATCACGAAGTTTTAGAAATTAATAATCTGTCTGAACATTCTAAAATTTTTCAAGAAAATATAAAATTAGTCTTTGAAAACGAAGAACAAGTAATTAATTCTTCCTTACATTTAGTAGATTTTATTTTAGAAAAAGGAAAAAAAGGTTCTCAAATAAGCAGATATAAAGGGCTAGGAGAGATGAATCCAGACCAACTTTGGGAAACAACTCTTGATCCAAATTCTAGAAGCTTAATTCAGGTCAAAATTGAACAAGAAATTAATGCTGAAGAGACCTTTTCAACACTCATGGGAGAGGTGGTAGAGCCTAGACGAAACTTTATTCAAGATAATGCATTAAATGTTTCAAACTTAGATATATAAAATTAATTTAAATTGTCAGTTCTTAATAATATATCTGAAATTAATAAAGATGAAAAAGCACTTAATGTCCATCCTAAATGTCCATGGCCAGTGTTATAAAATATTCCAGGTAGTTTTCCTTTACCAATTTTAGGCATCATATTTGGGGTCATAGGTCTTAACCCTGCCCATGGTCTATAATGTTCAGTTGACACTTTTGGAAAAAGTTTGTTACTCCATTTAATCAATGGAAGTATTCTGTCTTCTCTTATATCTTTATTATAACCATTAAATTCAGCTGTACCTGCTATTCTAAATCTATTCATACCAAGTCTACTTGACACAATTTTAGCTCCGTCATCCAATAGTGAAACTTCAGGCGCATGTTTTTGGCTAATCTTATCATTAAGATCGATCGTTATGGAATAGCCCTTTACAGGATATATATTAACGTTATCTCCTAATTTAGAAGCTATAAGCTTACTTGATACACCTGCACAAATTACTGTTGCATCAAAAGTATCAGTATTGTCAGTGTTTTGAGTGCTAAATTTTAATTCAACTAAATTATGTTTATGAATTATATCATTTATAGATGTATTATAATTAAATTTGACATTGTTTTTTTTACAAATTTCAGCTAATTGAGTGCAAAATAGATGTATATCACCAGACATATCACTTTTTGTAAAAAAACCACCGAAAAAATTATCTAAATTAATTGTAGGCTCAATTTTTTGAATTTCTTTGTTATTAAGTGGTTCTCTTTTTAAACCTGCTTTTGTTAGCCATTTATTAACTTTTAATCCATGATTAAAATTTTCTTCTGTATTACAAAGATGTAAAATACCCCTTTCTTTAAAGTCAAAATTAATGTTTTCATCTTTTAATATTTCTTTTAAAAGATTGCCACTTTCAATTGCCATCTTTACTGTGGCAATTGTATTTTTTTCATGATTTTTTACATTTGATAAAAAACTTAAAAACCATCCTACTTTATGTAAGGAAGGTTTTAAATTAATAGAAAGAGGGGCATCTTTTTTAAAAATCCACTGTAATCCTTGGTAAATAGTTTTCCAGTTTGTCCAAACTTCACCATTACATGCAGATAGTTGTCCACCATTAGCATAACTTGTCTCCATTGCTGCATACTTTTGTTTATCAAAAACAGTTACATCGTAACCTTTTTTCATTAATTGATATGCTGTTGTAATGCCTGTTATGCCTGCACCAATAACTGCTATTTTTTTCATAAAAACTCCACGACAAATCAAGCCCTAATCTGTCATGTTTACCTGAGAGATTAACTCGTTGTATGAGCTTACTCCTTCGGTGGACATAAAATATGTCTCTCTCCAGATTGTCAACTCTTTATGATACTTTTACCTGAGAGTTTCTAGGGTAGTTGCTCCTTCGGCGGTTATTTAAAACGCTCTCACAAAAAGAGGTAATGACAATTATATGGTAAATCTATTTAAAAAATAATCAAACTATTTTTTTTTTACAGTAATCTTTTCTATTGGGCCGTTTTGTTTTATCCAATCATCAATACCATTTTCTAGATTCAAAACATTAATCAAACCCATTTCCAAAGCTGTCTTAGAAGATAAGGATGATCGCCATCCAGAAGCACAATAAAATATAAACTTATTTTTAGAATTGAAGTAATCTCTATAATAAGGACTTTTAGGGTCAATCCAAAACTCTAACATCCCTCTTGGTACATGCTTAGCATTTTTTATTTTCCCATTTTTTTCTAATTCTCTTATATCTCTTAGATCAATAAAAATTGTTTCACCTTCAGTATGTAATTTCATAGCATTCTTAAAGTTAATACTGTTGATTTTTTGTTTTGCTTCTTCAACTAGAGAAAAACAAGATTTAATTGTCATTTTATTAGTTTCCAATAGATTAATATTGATAATCTAATATAAATAAATAATGACAAATAACAATCAACAATTTTTAATTCAACATGAGGAGTTTAATAAAAATTTTATTTTTCCTTCTATTAATAATATCGATACTCAGCAGGTTATAACATTATATGAAAATTTTAAAAAAATTTTACCTCATTCTCAAAAATACTCCAAAGATATAAAAGTAAGAAAAAACTTAAGTAATATTTTAGATGAATTTGATGTTTTATTTTTAGATGCGTTTGGAGTTATAAATATAGGAGATAAATTAGTACCACGGATAATTGAGACTCTAAATATTGCTAGAGATAAAGGGATATGTGTAATTATTCTAACAAATGGTGCAACTTTCTGTTCAGAAAAAAAAATTAATCAATTCCATGAACTTGGATTAGAATTTTCTTATGATGAAATTATATCAAGTCGTGACGCAACAGAAAGATTCTTATCTACTTATCTTAAACCATCTAAAATAGGTGTTTTAGGTAATAAAGATGAAGAGCTAAACATAAAAAATAGTATCACCATAGATTTAGCAAAAGATATTGAACAATTTGATGAAATGGACACTTTTATTTTTTTAGGTTCAAGTTATTGGGACTCAGATTTTCAAGATTTGTTAAAAGATACATTGACTTCAAATCCAAGACCATTCTTTGTTTCCAATCCGGATATTGTTGCTCCACATAAGGGTTTTTTTAGTATTGAGCCGGGTTATTTTACCTTAAAATTAATAAATGAAGGTATAAATTTACCATTATGGTTTGGTAAGCCTTTTTCAACAATCTTCGAAATGGCTCTAGAAAAAGTACAGTTTATAACAGGATCTTCAATTAATATGTCAAGAATTGGAATGGTAGGAGATACTTTGCATACTGACATTTTGGGTGCAAACTCAATTGGAATCAAATCAATTTTAATGACAAAATATGGTTTATTAAGAAATCAAAATATTGCTTCCTGTATTAAAAAAACAGGTATTATACCAGATTATTTGATTGAGGGTCCTTAAAATGAATAAAAGAAAATCTGTATTGGTTACATCGGGATCTAAAAGATTAGGAAAGCTTATTTCTAAGTTTTTTGTAATGAATGATTGGGATTTAATTTTACATTATAATAACTCAAAAGTTGAAGCAGAAGAAACAGCAAATGAATTATCCCTTTATTCAAAAAATATAAAATTATATCAAGCTGACTTCACAAATTATAAGGATGTTGAAAATTTAGTACATAACTTACTTTTAAAAGAGAAGGAGTGGATAGGTTTAGTAAATAATGCTGGTTTATTCGAATACGATACCGGCGAGGAATTTACCATAGAAAAGTTAAATCGACATATGTCAATTAATTTTTCTACCCCTGCAATACTTATTCAAGCACTTTATAAAAATATAATTAAAAACCAAACTGAAAAAAACAAAAACAACATGGTCATCAATATTATTGATGCTAAAATTGAAGGTTTAAATCCAGATTATTATTCTTATACTTTATCAAAGTTAGCAATGTCAGGATTAACAAAAATGTCAGCTTTATCTTATGCACCAGATTTGAGAGTAAATGCAATTGCACCAGGAATAATATTACCTGCAGAAAATCAAAATGAAAAAGATTTCTTAGAATCTCACAAAAAAAACATTTTAAATAGTTCTGCCACGATAGATGATCTATACTTGGCTCTTGATTTTTTAACTAACTCAAATTCTGTTACAGGACACATTTCATTATTAGATGGAGGATCGCACTTGGCCCCTCCTTCGAGAGATGTTGCCATTAAATAAGGTATAATTTAAATGCTTAAGAAAATTCTCATTGAAAACTTAATTTGTAGTGCCTCTGTTGGTGTTTATGAAAACGAAAAATTAAACAAACAAAAAATAATAATTAATTTAGAAATTTCACTTTTTAATAGAATGAAAACTCATACTGATAATCTACATGACGTTGCCGATTATGGAAAATTTAGAAGAACTGTATTGGATGTTGTTAATTCAAAGCATTTTAATTTAATTGAAACGCTTGCAGATAACTTAATAAAAAAAATAGAAACTTTTGACAAAGTTGAAAATGTTAAAATAAAAATTACAAAGCCTGATATTTTTAATGATTGCTCTGTTTCATATGAAATTAGTAATTATCCTTTAGTTTTCTAAAGTATTTAAATGTGTCTGCACTATTAAGTTTTTGAACATTATTCGCAATTTTAAAATTAATATCATTATATCTTAAAAATGGATTTAACTTTTTCTCTTGGCCAAGAAAAAAGGGTATAGTTGGTTTTTCTTCATCTCTTAAATTTTTAATTTCTAGAATGCTAGCATCTAACTCTTCATCATTATTGTAAACTAAACTTTTACAAAATTTCGCGTTTGACATGGTGTATTCATGACCACAATAAACAAGTGTATCATCAGGCAACTTTAATAATTTATCTAAACTGTCTTTCATTTGCTTAAAAGTTCCTTCGAATATTCTTCCACATCCAAGTCTAAACAAGGTATCTCCAGAAAAGAGAATTTTTAAGTTCTCAATGTAATAACATATATGACCGATAGTGTGGCCAGGAGTATGAAAAACTTTGGCTTTTTCACCAATCATATCAACTTCATCTCCATCCAAAACATAATGATCGCAATTATGTATTTTATTTTGGTCATATTTTGGAGCAATAAGTTTACAATTATATTTGTCTATTAATTTTTTATTCCCTGCGACATGGTCTTCATGATGGTGGGTATTAAATATGTGTGATAGCTTCCAATCTTTTTTTTCAAGCAACTCAATAACAGGTTGTGCGTCCCCAGGGTCAATTACGGCTGTTTGTTTATTAATAGGATTATGTAATACATAAATATAGTTATCACTTAATGCTTTTATGATTTCAATTTGAGTCATAATATTATTATCCTTAAGAAAAAATTATGTTATCAATAAAGATATATTATTAAAATTTATAATTCAATTTTACTATGGAAGAATTAGAAAAACTTAGAAAAGAAATAGATCAACTTGATAAAATGATAGCCGAGCTAATTTCCAAAAGACAAGGACTTTCATATAAAATTTTAGAAGCTAAGGGGGGGAGGTTTGCTTATGATCCAGTGAGAGAAAGCAAAGTAATGGAAAAAATTTTCTCTTACAATATCGATTCTAAACTTGCAGAAAGAATATGGAGACAAATTATAGCTTTTAATTTGTCAAAACAAAAAAAATTAAAAATTGGACATCTTGGAGATGATAAGTTTTCTATAGCAGCTTATGAAAGTTATTTTGGGCCATATTTTAAAACTATAGATTTTAAAAATGTTACTAAGCTAATCGAAGGAATGAATAATAAAATTATTGATGCAGCAATAATAGAGAAATCACAATTTGCCCTTAATAAAATAAATTCTAAAATCAAAATTGTATCTGAATTTCCACTAAATGAATTTTTTTACAAAAAAAAGTATTTAATTTTGAAATAACTTAGGTTAGAAAAAATTATGTCTTTAGAACCAAAAAAATCAATTTTAAATTTAGAAGCTTATAAACCAAATTTTGGTGCTTCAAATTTAAAAAAAATAATTAGACTTTCTGCCAATGAAAATGCTTTAGGATATTCTCCAAGGATTGATAAGGAGTTAAAGATAGGGGGTTTTAATCGGTATCCTCCTCAACATAGTGAAGAACTTATTAAGACAATTAGCAAAATTAAAAACTTAGACCAAAATAAAATTATTCTTGGTAATGGTTCAGATGATTTGATTACTGTGATTGCGCAAACATTTTTAAAACCTGGAGATGAAGCAATTTATACAGAATATGGATTTTTACAATTCCCACAATCTATTACAGTTGCTGGAGGAATAAAAAAAATAGCAAAAGATATAAATTTTCATGCAAGTGTTGATAATATTCTGAAATTAATAACAGATAAAACTCGTTTAATATTTCTTGCTAATGCTAATAATCCAACAGGTACATTCATTAGTAAAAGTGAAGTTTATAGATTGATTAATAATATACCAGAAAATGTTTTGTTAGTTTATGACGCGGCATATGCAGAATATATTCGAAATGATAAATATACTGATGGATCTGAATTAGTTGAAAAATATAATAACGTTATCATGTTAAGAACTTTTTCAAAATTACATGGACTTGCAGGTTTGAGGTTAGGCTGGGGTTATGGTAATAGTAAATTAATTAACTATTTAATGGCAGTTAGAGGTCCTTTTAGTGTTAATTCTATGGCTATTGAAGCTGGTATTATTGCAATGAAAGACATCGATTTTCAAAATCATTGTTTTGATTTTAATTTAAAATCGATGAAACATATGGAAATTGAATTAGAACAGCTAGATATCAAATTTATAAATTCTTCAACTAATTTTATTCTTATAAATTTATTAGATAAAGATAAATTTTCAGCAAAAAACGCTGTATTATTTTTTAAAAATAATGGTGTGTTAGTTCGTGAAATGAACGTTTATAACTTGCCTAGTCATATAAGAGTCTCGTTAGGAACCGAAGAAGAAAATAAGTATTTTTTAAAATTACTTAAAAAATTTATTAGGAAAAATGACAGTTAAAAAAAAAATCATAACGATAATTGGCTTAGGATTAATTGGAAGTTCAATAATAAAAGCATTCAGTCATTACCTAAAAAATAAATTTTACATAAAAGTTTTTGACAATAATTTTGAACATCTTAAGGCTGTTAAATCATTTAATATAGCAGATGAAATTTGTAATTCTGCGGAGGACTCTGTAAAAGATTCTGATTTGGTAATATTGGCTATTCCTGTTGGTTCAATGGCCGACGTTGGAAAGTTAATTTCACCATATTTGAAAAAGGGAGCAATTTTAACAGATACAGGTTCAACAAAGCTTTCTGTAATAAAAGATCTATCTTTATTGATACCTAAAAATGTATTTTTAGTACCTTCACACCCTTTAGCAGGAACTGAGCATTCTGGGCCTAAAGCTGGGTTTCATAACTTATTTGAAGGTAGATATTGGATTATAATTAGTAATAAAAATGATAAAAACGGAATGTTTTTAGAAAAAATATTTAAAAAGTTTGGTTCTAAGGTTGAGTTCATGGATGAATTCTATCATGATAAAGTACTTGCTATTACTTCACATTTACCTCACTTAATTGCATATTCAATAGTCGACACTGCTAATAATTTAGAAAGTGATTTAAAAAATGATGTTATTAGATATTCAGCAACTGGATTTAGAGACTTTACTAGATTGGCATCTTCTGATCCAACTATGTGGAGAGATGTTTTTTTGAATAATTCTGAAGCAGTACTAGAAATGTTGCAAAGATTTAATGAAGATCTATCAGCATTACAAAAATTAATTAGAAAAAAAGATTCTTATGAATTATATAATTTTTTTAAAAACTCTAAAGAGATTAGAAATAAAATTATTGAAGCAAAACAACATCTACCAGAAGCATCAAAATTGAAGTAAATTAATTCTTAAATATGTTAATTTATATTTAAAATATTCAGAAATATAATTAATTTTTGTTTTCCACCAGACTTTATTTTCATCAATAAATACAAAAGGTGTAATTTTAATATCATTGAAAATACTTTTAAATTCTAACATAGCTCTAGGCATGTGATAATTATTTGTTAATAGAACAAATGAATTTATTTTTTTTGATTTAACCCATTTTAAACTTTCTACTGCATTAGAAAAAGTATTTCTAGAAATACCCTCTATTTGAATACAACAATCTATAATATTATTATACTGTACTTTTTTTTGAGTTAGTTTTTTTAATGTCTTTTTATTAAATCCTTTTCCTACACCGCTGATAAATAAATTTTTATTTTTATTTTTAATTGGAAAAAAAATTTTTAAAGATTTTTTAACTCTATTATCACCTCCAGTTAAAACAATAAAATTATAATTATCATTTAAGTTATTTTTATAGTTAAAAATTTTTTTATAGAAAAATGAGTAGTCTATGACTAATACTATTAAAAGTAGGATGATTAAAAATAGATATTTATTTTTTATCATTTGAATTAGTTAATTATTTGGAAAGACATATATTTTATTATACAATAATAAATTATTTAGGTTAAATAATATGTTAGAAAAATGTTTAAAATGTAATACTTCATTTGAAGTCGACGAAAGTCTAATAACATCAAAATTAAAGTTTTTTAAGTGTAGTGTTTGTGGTAATGAATGGCCATTTGTTAAAAATAAAAATCCTCAAAAATCACCAGAAAATATATCTGAAGAAAAATTACGTAAAGACCTTGATGCTATCAGATCAGAAATTGAGAAGAAAACGGACATACTGAGTAAAGAAATAAAAGTTCAGCCAAAAGAAAAGATTACTAAGGTTAAAAATCAAAACTATAATACTAAGAAAAAAACAGTTGCTCAAATTGCTGAAGAAATTGCTGAAGCAAGTGTAAAAAATAGAGAAACAAAAATAATTAAGAATAAAAAACAAATAAATAAAAAAACATCTAATATTGAAACTCTAAAAAATGTTAATTCAAAACAGAATAGTTTTGCAATTCCTTTGATTATTTTTATCTCTATACTAATTATAAGTAGCAGTGTGTACTTTAGAAATAATATTGTAGGTTTAAGCCATTCTTATTTTCCTAACTTTGTAGAAAAAAATTTTCATAAAGTATTAGACTTATTCAAACAAGTCAAAATACCATTTTATGCTGATTTTAAAAATCTAGAGATAGAAAATTTTGGTGCTGTTTATGAAGGTAAGTCAGTAAAGTTTTTTGGGAATATAAAAAATAATTCTAAATACTCTATATTAACACCTACATTAAAAGTAATTATGACGACAGAAGACGGTAAAATACTTGCTGAAACAATAATAAAATCAACACAATTATTTATCTCTTCAAACAACTTTGTCAAAATAAATCATTTGATACTAACAAATCAAAAATATAACAATGCTACAATTCGTGCTACTATTATGAAAGAAATTGAAAGTTCAAGCTAGAAATCTGGTATTATGTCAAGACTAAGTAGTTGATCTATTTTTTCTCTTTTTCTAAGCAAAATCTCTTTATTATTAAATATTAAAATTTCAGCAGCACTTGGTCTACTGTTATAATTTGATCTCATAACACTTCCATATGCGCCACAAGTCATAATTACTAGAATTTCATTCTTTTTTGTTTCTTGTAAATTAAAATCAATACCTAAAAAATCACCTGTTTCACAAATTGGTCCAACGATGTCATACTTTTTTGAAGAACGATTACTTTTAATTTTAAGAGGCTGTATGGAATGAGTTGCATTATAAAGAGTAGGTCTAATTAAATTATTCATCGCAGCATCAACAATCAAAAAGTTTTTGTAATTAGTTGATTTTGTTCTAATTACTTTAGTTAGTAAAACCCCTGATTCAGCAATTAAAGATCTTCCTGGTTCAACGCTCAGTCGAAACTCATCATTTTTAAAAACTTCATATAAAGCTTTACTAAAAGATTTGTAATTAAGTGAATTTTTCATTGTATAATCAACTCCAAATCCACCTCCCAGGTCCAAATGGTTAACTTCATAGCCAAGATTCTTTAATTCAAGTGCTAAATTCTTAATTTTTGAAAATGTTTGAAAAAAAACATCATAATCAAATAATTGTGATCCTACATGTATAGCCAGTCCATATGGATTAATAAAAGAAGCATCATTTATCAATTTATAAGCATGCACAATATCATCATAGATAATTCCAAATTTTGAGTTTTCATCACCGGTTGATATTTTTTTATGGGTTTTAGCGTTTATGTCGAGGTTAACTCTTAATGCTACATTTACTTTCTTTTTTATGTTTTTTGAAATTTCAATTATATCTTTTAACTCTTCAATTGATTCTGCATTTAATTGTTTAATATTTTTATTAATAGCAAATTCTATTTCATCTTTTTGTTTTCCTACACCTGAAAATATAATGTCTTTTGGCTTAACTGAAACTTTTAAGCATCTTTTTAATTCACCAATAGATACCACATCAGCACCTGCACCTAGACTATTTATATATTTAATGACTCCGAGATTATCATTTGATTTAACAGCAAAATGAATTTTACCATTAAGAGGATCCATAACTTTTTTAAGCATATATAAGGAGTTTTTTATTAAATTTGAATCATATACAAAGGTTGGAGTTCCATAGTGATCTACCAATTTTTTCAAATTTAAATTTTGAAGAAATAATTCCCCTGATTTACGATAGTATCCAATTTTTTGCATATTAATTTTTTGTTGAAATTATTTTTTTTGATGGTGCAATAGGGTCAGCTTTTTTTCCACATCCATAAGAAAAAAAACTTAAAACTATTAATAAAAAAAATAGAGTATATGATTGTGTTAATTTTGGCATAACTTTATAAATATCTCCTTTTAGCATCTGATATTGCTTTTAAAACCAATCTTGGAGATGTTCCACCAAATGATGTTTTTTTTAATATAGATGAATTGATACTTATTGATTTCATAATGTTACTATCAATTCTAGGTTCAATCGACTTTAAATCTTCTAGTGACAATTCGTCAAGGGAGCAATTCTTCTTTTCTGCAAGAAGAATAATTTTACCAGTAATTTTATGAGCATCTCTGAATGGAATATTTAAATATGTTACTAAATAATCAGCTAGGTCCGTTGCAGTTGGAAATCCTTTCTGTAAGGCTTTAAGCATTTTATTTTTATTAATTTTTAAAGACTTAATTATACCAATTATGTTTAATAGGCAATTTTTGATATTTTCAGATGAGTCAAATACTGGTTCTTTATCTTCCTGCAAATCTTTACTATAAGCAAGAGGTAAGCCTTTTAATAAATTTGTTAAATTAACTAAATTCCCTAAAAGTCTATTAGATTTTCCTCTAATAAGTTCAGCTGCATCAGGATTTCTTTTTTGCGGCATGATACTTGATCCAGTAGTATATTCTTCATCAATCACTATGAAATTAAAACCATTTGATGACCACAGTACAAGCTCTTCAGCAATTCTTGATAAATTAATGCCAATCAAACTAAGTACGGATAAATATTCAATAGCAAAATCACGACTTGAAACAGAATCTATAGAGTTTCTTGTAGGTGAAGAAAAATTTAATTTTTTTGCTACAAAGTTTCTATCGATTGGGTAACTTGTTCCGGCAAGTGCAGCTGAACCAAGAGGGCATTCATTCATTCTATTTATACAATCTTTAATTCTTGCTCTGTCTCTTCCAAACATTTCAACATAGGCCAAAAGATGATGGCCAAAAGTGACAGGTTGAGCAACTTGCAAGTGAGTATAACCTGGCATTAAGGTCTCATAATTATTTTCAGCTTGAATAATTAAATTCTCTTGAAATTGTTTTAAAAGGTCTAGTATCGAATCCAAATCACTTCTTATCCACATTTTAAAGTCTGTAACTACTTGATCATTTCTTGAGCGTGCAGTATGTAATTTTTTTCCAGACTCACCAATTAATTCAATTAACCTACTTTCAATATTCATGTGGATGTCTTCTAGTTCAATTTTAAATTTGAATTTATTTGTTTCAATCTCTTTTTTTATTTTAAGAAGACCACTCTTAATTTCTAAAAAATCTTTTTTTAAAATAATTTTTTGTTTTGACAACATTTCAGCATGAGCTATTGAACCTTCAATATCTTGAGCATACAAATTTTTGTCAAAACTGATTGAGGAATTGAACTTAATTAAATTATCACTCGACACTCCCTCAAATCTTCCACCCCAAATAGTGCTTTTTAAACTTTTTTTTCTTTTTGTCATTATCTTAACTTTATAATTTTTTTAATTATCTTATATATAAAATAAAAAAGAGAAACAATATTGTTTAATAGTATAAAATTTTTGTTAATTATATTAATTATTTTCCCATTTCCATCTCTATCAAATTCTTTATTTCAAAAAATAGATTTAAAATTAAATAAAAATATAATCTTGAATGACGAAAATAATATTGAAAAAAAATTGACTAATATTTTAGATTTCAATTCTAAATACGTTGTTAATTTTTGGGCTACTTGGTGTATCCCATGTAAAAAAGAATTACCTGACTTAAACAAAATGAAAATTGAAAATAAAGATTTAAAAGTGATCATTATTTCAATTGATAAAAAACCAATTAAGGATCAATTAAATTTTCTAAAAACAAATAAAGTAAATGAACTAAATGCTTACTTTGATCAAAATATGACTTTTTTTAAAAGTTTGAGACTAAGAGGTATACCTACAACTCTATTAATAAATCAACAGAATATAATAGCAAAAAAAGAGGGTATTTTTAGTTACAATAAAGTTTCATTAGAACAAATTAACAACTTTTTTAATTAAGTTTACTTTCCATCTCTGGGACTGCTTTAAACAAATCATCAGCTAAGCCATAGTCAGAGATTGAAAAAATAGGTGCTTCTTCGTCTTTATTGATACCCACTATAACTTTACTATCTTTCATACCAGCTAGGTGTTGTATTGCTCCCGAAATACCTACGGCTATGTAAAGGTTTGGGGCAACAATTTTTCCAGTTTGACCAACCTGCCAATCATTTGGCACATATCCAGCATCGACTGCAGCCCTACTTGCTCCCATGGCAGCACCAAGTTTATCAGCTAACTTTTCTAATACCTGAAAGTTTTCTGCAGACCCTAGACCTCTCCCACCTGATACAACTATATCAGCTGAAGTTAATTCAGGCCGTTCACTTTTAGTTAGTTCAGAATTCAAATATTTTGTCAGATTATTAGTTGTTAAACTACCTATTTCTTTAATTTCACCAACATTTTCATGGCTGATTTCTGCTTCTTCAAATGCTGTAGATCTGATAGTTATGATATTTATTTTATTTTTACTCTTACAAGTTGCAATGGCGTTCCCAGCATAAATTGGTCTTTTAAATGTTTGCTTATCAACAATTTCAATCACATCTGGAATTATCATAGTATCAAGTAATCCTGCTAGTCTTGGCGCTATATTTTTTCCATTAGAAGTATTAGAAAATAGAATATTTGTGTAGTCTTTAAAATTTTCAGCAATAAAATTTGCTGAATCTTCAGCTAATTGGTTTTTAAATGCATCATTTTCATTAATAAAAATATTATTAATATTTTTAATATGAATTAATTCATTACAAATATCTTTACAACTATCGCTTAAAACCAATAAATCTACATTTTCAAGTTGAATACCAGCTTTTACAGTATTTAATGTCGATTTTTCTAATTTATTATTACTATGATCTACTATAACTAACGTTTTCATATTTACCTCTTACTTATATTACTTTAGCTTCATTTTTTAATTTTTCAATCATCTCATCAACTGATTTTACCATAATTCCAGCCTCTCTGGATTTTGGTTCTTCAACTTTTAAGATTTCTAACCTCGGCTCAATGTCGATATTTAAATCTTCAACTTTTATTTCATCAATTGGTTTTCTTTTTGCTTTCATGATGTTAGGCAGACTTGCATATCGTGGTTCATTCAACCTCAAGTCAGTTGTCACAATAGCTGGCAAATTAACTTCAATATTTTCTATGCCCCCATCAATTTCTCTACCAACTTTTATTTTTTTATCTTGTATTTCTAATTTACTTGCAAAGGTTGCTTGACCCCAGTTCAGCATTGCTGAAAGCATTTGTCCAGTAGCATTCATGTCATCATCAATTGCTTGTTTACCCATAATCACAAGATCAGGTCTGATTTTGTTACATATAGACGTCAGGATTTTAGCAACAGATAACGGTTCAAGTTTAGATGTACAATTTACAAAAATTCCAGAATCAGCTCCCATTGCTAAAGCGTTCCTAATTGTTTCTTGCACTTCTGACAAGCCTATAGATATTGCAATTATTTCACTGGCAACACCTTTTTCCTTTAATCGAAGAGCTTCCTCCACAGCTATCTCATCAAAAGGGTTCATAGACATTTTAACATTATCTAATTCAACGTCTGTTTCATCTTTTTTAACTCTAACTTTAACGTTATAGTCTACAACTCTTTTTACTGGAACTAGTATCTTCATAAATTATCTCCCATTCTACTTATTGATTTTCTCCTGGAACCCACAATATATCTGACTTTCCATTATCATTTGTTACTCTCGAAACTACAAACAAAAAGTCTGACAGTCTGTTGATATATATTAATGATTGTTTGTTAATTTTATTTTTTTCAGAAAGTTTTGAAATGGATCTCTCAGCTCTTCTTGCTACTGTTCTTGCAATATGAAGCCAGGACGATATTTCAGATCCACCAGGTAAAACAAATGAATTTAATGGTTCTAGTTTATTATTAAACTTATCAATCATATTCTCTAAATTTAAAACTTGAGAATTTTTAATTCTTAATGGTTCAAATTTCGGATTCTCTTCAATTGGTGTAGATAAGTCGGCACCTAAATCAAAAAGATCATTTTGAATTTTTTTTAAAATCTCAACCAAAAAATTATATTTTCTCTCTTTATTAATACAGTTAATTGAAAGTCCAATAAAAGAATTTAATTCGTCAACATCACCATATGCAGATGGTCTTAAATCATATTTTTTTACACGACTACCATCTGACAGACCAGTTGTCCCATCATCTCCTGTTTTAGTATAAATTTTATTTAGTTTAACCATTATAATATCTCTTCATATATAAAATAAATACAAAAACGATTATTGCAATTGCTTGGAAAATAATTCTATATCTCATAATCAAATTACTTTTAGATTTATTATATTCACCACCTCTACCCATTGTAATAACGCCCCACATTAAAATTCCAAAAACTATTAGAAGACAAATTACTAATATTGAATTTGCTATTAAATCATTCATCAAAAATAATCTCTTTAAATTTGTGATTGTTTCTTAAGAAACTTGCTTTAACTGTATTATACATTAAACATGCAATTGTCATAGGACCTACCCCACCAGGTACAGGTGTAATTAAATTCACCTTATTAATAACATCATTAAAATTTACATCACCTAAAATTTTAATTTTATCATTTATTTTTTTTCTATTGATACCAACATCAATAACAGTTGCTTTTTCTTTTACATAACTATTATCTATAAACTCAGTCATTCCGATTGCAGCAATTAAAATATCAGCTTTTAATGTAAATTCAGATAAGTTTTTTGTTTTAGAGTGTGTAATTGTAGTTGTGCAATTTTCTTTTAGTAGCAAAGATTGCATAGGTTTTCCAACAATATTAGATCTACCTACTATAGTAGCATTTAATCCATTAAGTGAACCTAGTTCTTTTTTTAACATATAAATACACCCAAGAGGTGTACAAGGGATCATTCCGTTATTATTACCTAGAAATAAGTTGCCTAAATTTATAGGATGAAATCCATCTACATCTTTTTTTGGATCAATTGATAAAATAACTTTATATTCAGATATATGCGTTGGTAGTGGGAGTTGAACAAGAATTCCATCGATATCTTTTTGTTCATTTAAATCTCTGATTTTATTTAATAATTCTTTTTCAGAAACTTTGGAGGGGTATGTAATTTTCTTTGATATTATTCCAATATTTTCTGCAGTTTTAATTTTATTTTTGACATATATTTCACTAGCTGAATTTTCGCCAATTAAAATTACGGCTATAGCAGGTTTACGTTTATTAAGTCTCTCAGATTTTAAAACTAATTCTTTAATCTTTTTAGTAAGATTTTTAGAATGTTTTATTCCATTAATGATTTTCATATTATTACTTATCAATTGTCTTAATCCTACAAACTTAATCTGTAATCAATTAATAAATTTCTGATAAATGATAAAAGCAATATGACTATAACAGGTGAAAAATCCATTCCACCAATAAAAGGAATATATTTTCTAATTTTGATTAACAAAGGTTCGTGAAGTGCAATTAATCCTTTTAATATTAAATCAATAATTCTATTGTACCGATTTACGATTTCGAATTGAACTAGAAGGGTTATTATAACATAGATTATCAGTGTATATAAATATATGGATATGATTTGATCTATTAATATAAATAAAGCGTTCATTGTCAGATAATATTTGTTATTATATTGATATAAGTCCTAAAATAAAATTTTAAACGGGTGAATATGAGATCTTTATTTTTAATTATTCTATTTATATTTAATGTCATAAATCTTTCATTTAGTAAAACTGGACATACTAATACTTGGGATCAAATAGTTAACAGTGCCCAAAATAAAACAGTAAAACTTCATGCATGGGGGGGGTCTAAAAATATCAATAATTATATTAATTGGGTCAAATCAAAAGTTCATGAAAAATATGGGATCAAATTACAACATATAAAAATTAAAGATACATCTGATGCAGTTAAAAAAGTTTTATTCGAGAAAATTGCAAAAAAAAATGATAATGGTTCAGTTGATATCATTTGGATAAATGGAGAGAACTTTTTAACAATGAAAAAAAATAATTTGTTGTTAAATAAGAATTGGATATTGCAATTACCTAATTCAAAATTTATCAATTTTTCTCAATCATCAGCCTATTTCTATGACTTTGGTATTTTTAATGAAGGAAAGGAAATGCCTTGGGGATTATCTCAACTTATTTTTTATTATGATAGTGATAAATTAAAAATTGTTCCAAAAAGTGCATCTCAATTTAAAAATTTTATAAAAAAGAATCCTGGAAGATTTACTTTTCCTCAACCTCCAGACTTTATAGGAACAAGTTTTTTGAAACAAATTTTGATAGAAGTATCTAAAGATAAAAAACTCTTTTATAATAAGTATAATCTTAACGATGATACACATAAATCGTCATTGAATGAATTATGGAATTGGTTTGACGAAATCACACCTTTTTTATGGAAAAGTGGTAAAATATATCCAAATAATTATTTGTCACTTGGCCAATTATTTTCTGATAATGAATTAGATATAGGTTTAACATTCAATATTGCATATCCAAAAAATGAAATTTCAAAAGGAAATTTTAAATCTTCAGTTAAAAGTTTTATACCAAATATTGGTTCATTAGCTAATACTCATTATCTTACAATTCCTTACAATGCCACAAATAAAAATGCTTCGAAAGTTGTGATAAATTATATGATTTCACCTGAAGCGCAATTAGAAAAGCAAAACTCAGAAATATGGGGAGATCCTTCAGTTTTATCTTTCGAGACATTAAACAAAAACCTTAAAAAAGACTTTGAAAATCTTTTGAATAAATCTACTGATTTAAGTTTTCAAGACTTGGAGAAAAAAATTCCTGAACCTCACCCAAGTTGGGTCAAGGTTATTGAAGAAGGTTGGATTGCGAGATATGGATCAGTTAATTGAAAGAAAAAAAAATATATTATTTTTTTTACTTTTTCTTTTAATATTAGGTACTATATCTTTTCCAGTAATTTTTGGTACACTAGGTACTATACTCCCATCAATGGGATATTTTTTGGATGTTTCAGATAATTTTACTCTTAAATATTTTCTTTTAACATTTCAGCTTCCTGGGATAGAAAAATCAATTTATTTATCTATTTCAGTGGGTATATTATCTACTTTTATTTCTTTAATATTATCCCAAGTTATATTAGCTAAATTATATTTTACAAATTTTTTTGCTAAGCTAAATAAACTTTTATATCCTTTAATTGCTTTTCCACACATAACCATGGCGGTTGGAATTTCTTTTCTATTTTCATCAAGTGGTTTTTTTATTCGAATAATATCATTAGTTTTTAATTTTGAAAGACCGCCAAATTTAGATTTGTTCCCAGACAATTATGGTCTTTTTTTAATACTTGGTTTGATACTAAAAGAAACTCCTTTTTTTTTGTTAATTTCAATTGGATTTTTAAATAATGTAAAGAGTAAGGAATATTTTTTTTTAGCAAAATCAAAAAACTTTTCTGATTTTACAAGCTGGATTTTTTTTATTTTCCCTTTAATTTATAGAAAGTTAAAAATTACTATTTTTGTTGTATTAATTTTTTCGGCAACTGTAATTGATATGTCGTTGATACTTGCTCCAACAACACCATCAACCATATCAATAAGAATTTTACAACTTTTTCAACAACCAGAATTGGCTAGTTTTTCAATTGCATCTTGTTTGTCGATTATACAATTATTGATAATTATTTTAATAATATTAACTTGGTTAAGTTTCGAAAAATTGATTTGTAAACAACAATACTTAGTTTTCTATAGATATCTTTTAGATAGAAAAAATAATTTTTTTGAAAATATTTTATATTTTGTGTCATTAACTTGTTTTATAATTTTTATTATTAATATTTTGATTTCAATTATCTGGTCTTTAGCAGTTGATTGGAATTTTCCTAATTTATTTCCTAAAAAATTAACTTTAGATAATTATTTTGTTTTTTTTAAATTTAATTTTGATAGTTTTCTTAATTCATTAATTTTAGCTACTTTAGGATCACTTATTAGTTTAATAATAATAATTGTATGGTCAGAGCTTTTGGAAGCATTAAAATTAAAAAGTAATTTTTTAAATTTTATATTTTATATTCCTCTATTAGTACCTGAATTAACAATTTTGTTAGGCTTTAATTTTTTTCTTTTAACTAATAATTTTGATAACAAGTTTCTAAACGTATTATGGATTAAAATTATATATATAATTCCATATACATATCTAATACTTTCAAATTCTTATAAAAATATTAACAAAATATATTTAAAAATAGCTCAGTCTCTAAACAAGAGTTATTTAACAATTTTAATTAAAATTAAATTGAATTTAATTTTAAATATAATCTTTCTTAGCTTTGCAATAGGATTTATTATTTCTATAAGTCTATATGGGCCAATCTATTTTATAGGTAATGGTGAAATAACAACTTTATCATTAGAAATTATCAACTTACAAACAAGCGGAGATCGAAAAGACTTAGCTGTTGCTACTACATTACAAATGGTAATACCTCTATTAATTTTATTAATTTTCCACTTTAAATCAAAGATATTCATCAAGTGGTCTGTCTAGTATAATTTTAAAAATCTTATAGTAATTTTATAGTTTGATGTTATAAAAATTGTTTAGAGGTAATCTTGATGAATAAAGCTCACACTTATAGAACACACAAATGTAACGAAATTAATAAATCTTTGGTAGGTGAAAAAGTAAAACTATCAGGTTGGGTTCATAGAAAAAGAGATCATGGGCAACTGGTATTTGTAGATTTAAGAGACCATTACGGCATATCTCAAATAGTCACTGACACACAAAAAGATACTTTTGATATTCTGGAAAAAATTTCTTTGGAATCTGTTATTTCTGTGCATGGAAAAGTTGTTGAAAGATCCGCCGAAACTATCAATCATAATATTCCTACGGGTGAGGTGGAGCTACAAGTTGATAAAATTACTATTTTATCAAACGCAGAAAGTCTACCTTTGCAGGTTAATTCGGATGACGATTACGGAGAAGAAATAAGGCTAAGATATAGATATCTTGATTTGAGAAGAAATAGGCCTCATCAAAATATAATTCTGAGATCTCAAATAATACAAGAGATAAGATCTGAAATGTTAGAGCAGGATTTTATCGAATTTCAAACACCAATTTTAACTGCATCTAGTCCTGAAGGTGCTAGAGATTTTTTAGTTCCCTCTCGGATTCATAAAGGTAAATTTTACGCTCTTCCTCAAGCTCCTCAGCAATTTAAGCAACTTGTCATGGTGTCAGGTTTTGATAAATACTTTCAAATTGCTCCTTGTTTTAGGGATGAGGATAGTAGAGCTGATAGATCTCCAGGCGAGTTTTATCAATTGGATGTAGAAATGTCATTTGTAGAGCAAGAAGATGTTTTTGAAGCTGTTCAACCAGTAATTTATAACGTTTTTAAAAAATTCACAAAAAAAGAAGTAGTCAAAGATTTTGTTAAAATTACTTTTAAAGACGCAATGTTAAAATATGGAACTGACAAACCTGACATTAGATATGATGTAATTATACAAGATGTAACAGATTTTTTTAAAAATTCTAATTTTAAAATTTTTGCAAGTAATATTGAAAAAGGGTCAGTAGTTAGAGCTGTGCCAGGTGTTGATTGCGGTAGTCGAGCTTTAGCAGATAAAATGAATAGTTGGGCTCAATCGCAGGGAGCCCCAGGTATGGGGTATATAATTTTCTCTGATAACGAAGCAAAAGGTCCAATAGCAAATGCACTTGGTCTTGAAAAAGCTCAAATTTTAAAAGAAAAATTTAATTTGAATGATGGAGATGCTTTATTTTTCTCATGTGCAATGGAAAAAGAAGCTGCAGATCTAGCAGGTAAGGCAAGAGCAAAAATCGCTATTGAAAAAAATATGATTAATGAAAATCAATTTAAGTTTTGTTGGATTGTTGATTATCCAATGTTTGAAAAAAATGAAATTACTGGAGAGATAGACTTTTCTCATAACCCCTTTTCAATGCCGCAGGGTGGGATGAAGTCACTTATTGAAAAAAATCCATTAGATATTTTAGCGTATCAGTACGATCTAGTTTGTAATGGTGTAGAATTATCTTCAGGTGCAATTAGGAATCATGTACCAGAGATTATGTACAAAGCATTTGAAATTGCTGGTCATAATCATGATGTTGTTGATAATAAATTTCCTGGTATGATTAATGCTTTTAAATTTGGTGCTCCTCCTCATGGAGGTATCGCACCTGGCATCGACAGAATAGTTATGCTTTTAGCTGATGAACCTAATCTGAGAGAGATTGTACTATTTCCTATGACTGGAAAAGCCGAGGACTTAATGATGGGAGCACCTTCTGACGTTAATGAAATTCAACTGAAAGAATTAGGTATTAATATTAATAAAAAGATTAAGCCTTAATATTTAAGGTGTGCATTATTTTTATCATTGTTAAGAATATTAAAACTGCTCCAATTTGATGCAAACTTGCATTTAAATTTGGAACATAATTCAAAAGAATATAAACTCCTAAAATAAATTGTATAAATATAAACGTAATTAATAATATTAACTCAAAAAACACTTTCTTTTGATAAAAATTTCTAGCAAAAAATATTACAATTGCAACTAATGAAATAAATCCCAGGTGTCTATGATGAAATTGTGCTGACCCAGGATTCTCAAAAGGATCTAAAAGTCCTAATGAAAGATAGTCACTGGGAAAAAAATTATCATTCATTAAAGGATATGTATTGTACATTAGTCCTGCATCCATTCCAGCGACTAGAGATCCTGCGATAATTGTAACAAATATTATAAAAAAAATGATTAAGTTTAAATCGAACTTAATTCTAGATTTTTTGTATTTTAAATCTAGAATTAGCCAAAATAATAGAAACAAAATCAGTAAGCTATTTCCAAAATGAATCGCTAACCTATATTGAGATACATCTGGTTTGTCAATCAATCCAGATTTAACCATCCACCAACCGATAAATGCTTGAAGGCTACCAAAAAACAAAATGACAAGAAGTCTTACAGTAATAGATTTACCTATTTTCTTTGCAACAAGAAAATATATGAAAGGTATAATAAAAACAATTCCTATTATTCTTCCCCATAATCTATGGAAATATTCCCAAAAAAAAATAAATTTAAATTCTGAAAGTAGCATTCCTTTGTTATAGAAAGAATATTCTGGTGTATTTTTGTAAAGGTCAAATACTCTTTCCCATTCTTGATTATTTAAAGGTGGTAAAAACCCTAGAAAGGGTCTCCACTCAACCATTGACAAGCCTGAATCGGTAATTCTTGTAATGCCTCCAATGATTATCATGCCTAGCACTAATATAAAAATTAGTAATAGCCAATTTAGGAGCAATAAATCTTGTTTTATAGGATTAAAATTATCATTCATATTATTAATTTATTTACCAAAATTTTCATTTATGTAAATAGGAATTTTTTTTTAAAAAAATCTTGAAACTTTATAAATTACAACTATTTATGTGTTGTGCTCTTTATGAGCGTAACTTAAATAATTAGGGAGACAATAATGAAGTTTAAACCACTTCACGATAGAGTAGTAGTTGAGCGTTTGGATTCAGACGAAAAGACTGCAGGTGGAATTATAATCCCAGATTCAGCTCAAGAAAAACCTATGCAAGGTAAAATATTAGCTGTAGGCTCTGGAGCAAGAGATGATTCTGGAAAGATACAACCATTAGATGTCAAAGAAGGTGATACAATACTTTTTGGCAAGTGGTCAGGTACAGAAGTTAAAATTGATGGTAAAGACCTTCTAATTATGAAGGAAAGCGACATCATGGGAATTATAAACTAAATCGTAAAATTTTTAATTATTTGAAAGGAAAATATAATGGCTGCTAAAGACGTAAAATTCGGCGGTGATGCAAGACAAAAAATGCTTGAAGGTATTAATGTACTTGCTGAAGCGGTTAAAGTAACATTAGGACCTAAGGGTAGAAATGTAGTTATGGATAAATCATTTGGTGCTCCGCGAATTTCTAAAGATGGTGTTACTGTTGCTAAAGAAATAGATTTAAAAGACAAATTTCAAAATATGGGTGCTCAAATGGTAAGAGAAGTTGCATCAAAAGCTAATGACGTCGCTGGTGATGGAACAACTACTGCAACAGTTCTTGCGCAAGCAATTGCAACTGAAGGTTCTAAAGCAGTTGCAGCTGGTCGAAATCCTATGGATCTAAAAAGAGGCATTGATTTAGCAACAACTGCAGTTGTAGCTGATTTAGAAGGTAGAGCTAGTAAAATTAATACTAATGCTGAAGTTGCTCAAGTTGGAACAATCTCTGCTAATGGGGAAAAAGAAATTGGTGAGATGATTGCTAAAGCAATGGATAAGGTTGGTAATGAAGGGGTTATCACTGTAGAAGAAGCCAAAAGTTTAGATACTGAATTAGATGTTGTTGAAGGTATGCAATTTGATAGAGGTTATTTATCCCCGTATTTCATAACGGACGCAGACAAGATGAAAACTGTATTAGAAGATTGTTATATTCTATTACACGAAAAGAAATTATCTAACTTGCAGGAAATGGTTCCTTTATTAGAAAAAATCGTTCAATCAGGTAAACCATTACTAATTATTGCTGAGGATGTTGAGGGAGAAGCTTTAGCAACTTTAGTTGTTAATAAATTAAGAGGCGGTTTAAAAATCGCTGCTGTTAAAGCTCCAGGATTTGGTGACAGAAGAAAAGCAATGTTAGAAGATATTGCTATTCTTACTAAGGGTGAACTAATATCAGAAGATTTAGGTATTAAGCTCGATAATGTTTCTTTAGAAATGTTAGGTACTGCTAAAAGAATTGAGATAACAAAGGAAGAAACTACAATTATTGATGGTGCTGGTTCTAAAGACGATATTAGCGCAAGATGTAATCAGATAAGAGCTCAAATAGAGGAAACTACATCTGATTATGATAAAGAAAAACTTCAAGAAAGACTAGCTAAGTTAGCTGGTGGTGTAGCTGTAATCAAGGTTGGTGGAGCCACTGAAGTTGAAGTTAAAGAAAGAAAAGATAGGGTTGATGATGCAATGCATGCTACTAGAGCAGCTGTTGAAGAAGGAATAGTACCTGGTGGTGGAACAGTTTACATCAAAGCTATTAAAGCGCTATCTAAAGTTAAGGGTGATAATGAAGATCAAAATGTAGGTATTGAGATTGTTAAGAAAGCTCTAAAGTCTCCTGCCAAGCAAATTGCAGACAACGCTGGTCAAGATGGTGCAGTGATCGTTGGTAAACTAGAAGAAAATGATGATGCAAATTTTGGTTATAATGCACAGACAGGAAAATTTGTAGATCTTGTAAAAGATGGTGTTATAGACCCAACAAAAGTTGTTAGATCAGCTCTTCAAAATGCATCTTCTGTAGCTGGATTGTTAATTACAACAGAAGCTATGATTGCAGACCAGCCTGAACCAGCATCTGGATCAGGTGGTGGAATGCCAGACATGGGCGGCATGGGCGGCATGGGCGGCATGGGCGGCATGGGTGGAATGCCTGGAATGATGTAAGCCCAATTCAAACAAAACTTTAAAAACACCTAATATTTTATTAGGTGTTTTTTTTTGAATTTTACAATATTTCTTTATTAATAATCTAAATTAGATTAATAAGTGTTTAACTTATGAACTTTGTAAATGAAAAAATTTCAAATAATTTAAAATCTTGGCCTTTTCTAGAAGCTAAAGTTTTAATAGAAAGATTAAAAAAAAATAAAAAGTTTGATCTCATTAATGATGATAATCCTGTTTTGTTTGAAACAGGATATGGTCCATCTGGACTGCCACATATAGGTACTTTTGGTGAGGTGGCTAGAACAACTATGGTTCAAAACGCTTTTTTTCATCTCACTGGAAAAGCCACAAAGTTAATATGTTTTTCTGATGATATGGATGGATTTAGAAAAGTTCCTGAAAATGTTCCAAATCAAACAATGCTCAGTGAACATTTAGAAAAACCTCTCACTGATGTTCCAGATCCTTTTGAAAAATTTGAAAGCTTTGGTTCTTACAATAATAATAAATTGAAAGAATTTTTAGATAAGTTTGGTTTTGATTATCAATTTGTATCATCTACTGAATGTTATAAATCAGGCCAATTTAATAATGCATTATCAAAAATATTACTTAATTATGATAAAATTAAAAATGTCATTATGCCAACATTAGGTGAAGAAAGAAAAAAAACATACAGTCCTTTTCTTCCTATATGTTCTTATACAGGTAAAGTATTACAAGCCAATGTTATAGATATAGATGTAACTGACAACTTAATAACATACGTTTCTTCAATCAGTAATAAAGAAGAGAAAGTTTCAATTTTAAACGGCAATTGTAAATTACAATGGAAATGTGATTGGGCTATGAGATGGTACGCACTTGGAGTTGATTATGAAATGGCAGGAAAAGATTTAAGTGAAAGCGTAATTTTATCTACAAAAATTTTAAATATATTAGGTGGTTCTCAACCAGCAGGTTTTTCTTATGAGTTGTTTTTGGATGGGAATGGTCAAAAAATATCAAAATCTAAAGGTAATGGGTTATCAATAGAAGAGTGGCTAGCTTATGGAACTGAAGAATCTTTATCGTTGTTTATGTTTAACAACCCAAAGAGAGCAAAAAAATTATTTTTTGATGTAATACCTAAAACGATAGATGAGTACTACTCATTTCTAAGTAAATATAACTCAAACAATGAATGTGAATATGATAATCCTGTCTGGCATATTCATAAAAGTAATCCACCTAAAGATATTTTTCCTGTCTCATTTAATTTGCTTTTAAATTTATCTTCAGTATGTAATGCCGATAATTCAAACGATTTGTGGAGTTATATTACTAATTACACACCAGAGTTGAAAAAAGGATTAAACAAAAAATTTGATATGTTAGTTGATCTTTCTATTAATTATTATAAACAAAGAGTTTTACCATTTAAAAAATTTAGATTACCTAGTGAATTCGAAACTAAAACTATAAAAAATTTAGTAACTCATTTAAAAGACTTAGATGCCAAAACTTCTAATGAAGAAATACAATCTATTGTCTTTAAAGTTGGAAAGGAAGCTGGTTATGAAAATCTTAGAGAATGGTTTTCTTGCTTGTATGAAACAGCCTTAGGGCAATCTAGTGGACCAAGAATGGGTGGGTTTATAAAATTATATGGAATAAATAAGAGTATCAAATTATTAGAAGATGTTCTAAATGGTAACCTTGTTAAATAAAAATGTACTGGAGAGTTTTTTATAGAATTTTAAGTTTGATTGATCCAGAAACTGCACATGATTTAATAATTAAAATAATTAAGAATGGATTTTTACCAAAAATAAAAACAAAATCTATTCCATTAAAAGTAATGGATATTAAATTTCAAAATCCAGTTGGATTAGCAGCTGGCTTTGATAAAAATGCTGAGACTATCAACCAAATACATAAGTTGGGGTTTGGTTTTTTAGAGGTTGGAACGATTACAGTTTTTCCTCAAGAAGGCAATCCAAAACCAAGAATATTTAGATTGACTGAAGACAAAGCTATTATTAATAGAAATGGTTTTAATAATGATGGTCTTACTTTAATCAAGAATAGAATAAAAGATTTTCGAAAAAACAATAAACCTTCAAATATAAAATTAGGAATAAATATTGGTCCTAACAAAAATTCTTCTGATAGGATTAAGGATTATACTAAATTAATTAATGCATTTGCTAAATATGCTGATTATTTGGTAATTAATATATCATCTCCAAATACACCAAATTTAAGAAAACTTCACTCAGATAAAAATTTTAAAAACTTAATTGTCTCAATAAAAAAAGAAAAAAATAAAATAAAGATTTGCCCGCCTATATTAATTAAGATTTCTCCTGATTTAAGTTATACAGAATTAAAAAAAATAATTAAAGAAATAGTTAAGCATAAATTGAATGGCTTAATTATATCTAACACAACTGTTAAAAGAAATGTTAAATCTAAATACAAAGGAGAAATTGGTGGTTTATCTGGAGAACCACTCTTTGAGGAATCAACTAAAGTTTTAATTATGGCTAGAAAAATTTTAAATGATTTTGATTCACGTATTTCAATTATTGCCACTGGAGGTGTTTATGATGGAAAATCAGCATACATAAAAATTTTATGTGGAGCTGATTTAATTCAATTATATACAGGTTTGGTTTATAAAGGACCTTTTGTTGTAAAAAATATCTTAGATCAACTTGATAGTTATAGAAAAAGAGATAATATCAAAAATTGGGAAGAGGTTAGGGGATTAGCTAAAAGCATAAATGAAGCAAATAAAATTGTAGAAAATGGATTAAACAAAAAAACATAGTATAATTTTTACTTTTGCTTGACCATCAAAAGAGCTTCCTTTATAAGATCACCAAGGATTAATTTATGTCTAAAGTATGCGAAATTTCAGGTAAAAAACCAATGAGTGGCAACAACGTTAGTCATGCTAACAATAGGACAAAAAGGAGATTTATTCCAAATCTTCAAAACGTAAAATTATATAGTGGAACACTGCAGAAATACATTAATCTGAATATTACTGTTAGAACTATGAAAACTGTTGAAAAAAATGGCGGCTTAGATTCTTATCTAATTAAAACTAGTAATAATAATTTGGCTGAAACAGCTATTAAAATTAAAAAGCAAATTTTAAAAAATAATAAAAAGTAATTATTCTACATTTTCATCAAATAAATCTGCAAGTTGTTCTGTCATTGCTCCAGCTAAATGTTCTGCATCAGTGAGGGTCACAGCTTTTTTATAATATCTTGTAACATCATGACCAATTCCGATTGCAATTAATTCGACTGGAGATTGATTTTCTATAAAATTAATTATTAGTTTTAAATGTTTTTCTAGGTAGTTACCACTATTTGCTGATAATGTAGTATCGTCTACAGGAGCTCCATCACTGATAACCATCAAAATTTTTCTTTCTTCATATCTGTGATAAATTCTTTCATGAGCCCATGTCAGAGCTTCACCATCAATATTTTCTTTTAATATACCTTCTCTTAACATTAAACCTAGAGAGTTTTTTGATCTACGCCACGGTGCTTCTGCTGATTTATAGATAATGTGCCTTAAATCATTAAGTCTACCTGGGTTGGTTGTCTTACCTTCATTTATCCATTGTTCTCTAGATTGGCCTCCTTTCCAAGCTTTTGTGGTAAAGCCTAAAATTTCAACTTTAACTCCACACCTTTCTAATGTTCTTGCTAGAATATCTGCGCTTATAGCTGCAATAGTAATTGGTCTACCTCTCATTGAACCTGAGTTATCAATTAAAATTGAAACTATAGTATCTTTAAATTTTGTATCTTTTTCAATTTTATATGAAAGTGGGAATAAAGGATTTGAAACAACTCTTGCCAGTTTTGCGGCATCAAGCATACCTTCTTCTAAATCAAATTCCCATGTTCTATTTTGTCTTGCTTGTAGTTTTCTTTGTAATTTGTTAGCTAAACGAGCAACAGCTCCTTGAAGATTTTCAAGTTGTTTATCCAAGGTTTTCCTTAATCTTAATAACTCATCATTATCACATAGATCTGTTGCATTTATAGTTTCATCATATTTGTTTGTAAAAATTTTATAAGCATTAAACTTGTTATCTAACTGATTTTGATTATTTTGTTGCTTGGAAATTAATTCTTCATTTCCTTCTCCATCATTGCTTTCTATATCATCATCTGAAAATTCATTTTCATCAGAAGTAGATTCTGTATTTTCTTCTACGCCTGTTTCAATTCCGTCTTCATTATCTTCTTCACTGTCTCCTTGTGATGTATTATTTTGATCATCTGAGTTTTCTTCATCACTTCCATCCTCATCAGAATCATCGTCAGAATCATTATTATTATCGTCTAAGTCTCCTAATTCAGATTTTAATGCGGTAAGAAGATTATTAATATTTTTTCCAAATAGCTCTTGATCATTTATATTTTCTGAAAGTTCAGATATAAATTTTCCAACTCTTTTTTCTAACCATGGTTCCCATAAAGACATAGTTTTTGTTGAATTTTGAGGTATAGGTGCATCTGATAGTTTTTTTCTTAAATATAAATGCATTGCATTTACAAAAGAAGTCGTGTCGTCGCTTCCTGGTGGTGCAATTAAATTAGTTTCAAATTTTTTTTCTATTAATTTTTGTAAATTTTTTTTAACTCCATAAAATTTCTTACTACCTATTCTTTCAATTCTTGTATCTTCAGCTAAATTAAAAATTGTTGCTGCCAAATCAGAGGATGGCTTTAATTTTGAATGTATAAATCTATCATGATATTGTAATTTAAGAGAAATTTCATCTGATTCACCCCTAGTTTTATTAACAATTGTTTCATCAAAATCATTAGAATGTTTTGCAATTGTTATTTGTTTTGAATTAAATCTAGTCGTATTCCCAAAAAATTGTATCTCGCGATTTTTTAATTTATTTGAAGCAATTGCTTTAATTGTAGCTGCAGTTGCATTTTGAAATTCTGCTATTTTTTTTTCTTTATTCATTTTCTAAGGTTTCGTTTTCAACTAATGTCCTTCCAAAACAACGTTGATAATATTCTGAAACTATTGGTTTTTCTACTTCATCACACTTATTTAAAAAAGTCATTTTAAATGCTAGGTCTAAATCATCTATAATGTTAAAATTTTCTGCCCAGGTTATTACAGTTCTTGGTGACATTACAGTAGATAAGTCACCGGCTATAAAACCATTTCGAGTTAATTCAGCTAATGATACCATTTGATTAATTAATTTTTCATTTTTCCCAACAAATGTTGGAACCTTAGCTAAAATAATTTTTTCTTCAATCTCGTTTGGCAAATAATTTAATGCAGATACAATAGACCATCTATCCATTTGACCTTGATTAATTTGTTGTGTCCCATGATAAAGGCCACTAGTATCACCCAATCCTACAGTATTTGCTGTGGCAAAAATCCTAAAATTTTGGTGAGGGGTAATTACTTTATTATTGTCTAATAAAGTTAATTTTCCACTAGCCTCTAAAATTCGTTGAATTACAAACATAACGTCAGGTCTTCCTGCATCATATTCATCAAAAACAAGAGCAACTGGATTTTGAAGAGCCCAAGGTAAAACTCCTTCTTTGAAAACAGTTACTTGTTTACCATCTTTAAGCACAATTGCATCTTTTCCTACTAAATCTAAACGACTAATGTGACTATCTAAGTTAATTCTGATACAAGGCCAATTTAATCTTGAAGCAACTTGTTCTATATGAGTTGATTTACCAGTACCATGATATCCTTGGATCATTACTCTTCTATTATAAGAAAAACCAGCAAGAATTGCTTTAGTAGTCACCTCATCAAAGACATAAGATTCATCATGATCAGGAACAAATTTTGTTTTTTCTTTAAATCCATAAACTTTCATGTTTGAAGAAAATCCAAAAAGTGACTTTGTATTTACTTCTCCTAGCTTTTTTGGAAATGCTTTTTCATCATTATCCATATTTCTTGCAAGTCCAATATCATTCATATATATCTCCAAAATTTTATATTAATTAATATCTATTGATGGGCTGTTAAAAGATTTGATGATTGCTTTGTAAGCATTAGTTATTTTTACAAACATATCACTCTCATTATCTTTTAATTTTAAATTTTTGTCTGGGTGCCATTTCTTTGCCAATAATTTATATTGTTTCTTTACTTCTTCAATGTTTGCTGTTGGATTTAATTCTAATAATTTCCAGGAAGATAGTAATTTAGAATTAATTTTTTTCTTAGAAAGATTTTTATTTTCTATATCATTAAAAAAATTGAAAGTATCATTTATTTTTTTGTTAAAATTACTCGTGCCAAATTTCCATGATGGTCTGTCCCATGTTGTTGATTTTCTTATTTCATTTTCGAATTGTTCTTCGGTAAGACCTTCAAAAAAATTCCAAGATCTATTAAAATCTCTTATATGTTCAATACAATAATATTTATAATTAGTAATATCTTTTCTAGATCTAGGTGCTGGATAAATCCCTTCTTCCTTACAATTTAAAAACTCACAAATTTTTTTCATTCTTATATTTTTAACCTTGATCAGTTATAAATTAATTTTATATTAAACTCATTAATATACAAATAGCATAAATGAATAGAAAAGCAAAAATAACTAATATTTTAAATGAAAATCTTGATCTATATAGATGTTATGTTTCAGATGTATCAGAATCACACAAAGGTCATAGTGGGTATGTTAAAGGAGAGGAGACACACTTTGAGGTTTTTATTATTTCAAATGATTTTGAAAATAAAAATAGATTAGAAAGACATAAAATGGTTAATAATTTTTTAAAAAATGAATTTTTAGGTTCTTTACATTCAATCACTTATAAGTTAATGACAGTATCAGAAAGTAAGAAGAATTAATTTTCATACCATTTTGGCCATAATCTTTTAACAACTTCACTATTAGTGTTAAATGCATGACAAGTCCCAAGAAGAAGTGGCTTTATTTGATTATGGTTTAATTTGGTCTCATTTCGGTTTTTTTGTTTTGATTTGTAAGGATATATTGTTTGGAAAGCAGCCGTGGCAGCTGAAGACAGCAGCTCTGTTATATGAGTACAGCCATCTGTGCCACCTATTAATTTTGTTATTTCTCTCTTCCAGCCTGCTTTAATTTGTAGCCCAATAATTTTTTTGAAATTTGAGTTTGCATTTTTACAAATAGAATAAGGACTATTTTCTGTTTTAGCTTCTGCATCTACAACAAATAAATTGTCATCAAGAACTAATTTTATTTTCATTTGATGTATAGGCTCGTCTTTTTTAATAATACCTCTGTCATGATTTTGAAAATTGTAATTTTTAGTATCTATTAATTTAGCTTCAATTTCAAAAAGTTCATCATCCCTGATAAAGCCTTTAAAACTTATATTTCTGTTATGAAGTAATTTACGTTTTATTTTATTCATTATTTTTCTTGTTCTTTCCATAATCTCAATTTAGATAAAAAGTTTTTATCTTTTTGTAATATTCTAATTTTAATTCCAAAGAGTCTAAACTCTTGTCCAGGGTTTGGAATTGTTTTTGTTTCAAAAACAACCAACCCGGCAATAGTGTTGTAATTTTCATCTGGTAAATCCCAAGCTAGAGATCGGTTTAAATCTCTTATTGTAACTGAACCGTCAATTATTAAAGAGCCATCAGGTTGTGATTTTACACCTTCAACATTTATATCAGTTTCATCATCAATTTCTCCAACAATTTCTTCTAAAATATCTTCTAATGTCACAATTCCACGAAAATCACCATATTCATTTACTACAATTGCAAAATGCTCTTTCCTACCTCTGAAAATTTCTAATTGATCTAAAATTGGTGTCGTTTCTGGGGCAAAGTAAGGATCAATTAAAATATTTTTAAGATCAAATGATTTTGTATCTTTAAAATCGTTTCTTTGTAAAAATCTAAAAAGTTCTTTTGCATGCAATATGCCAATGATATTATCCTGCGTGCCTGAAAAAACAGGTATTCTAGTGTATGGGCTTTCTCCAACAATTTTATAAATATTTGCTGCAGATAAGTTAATATCAATCATTGTCACTATCCCTCTATGTGTCATGACTTCTTCGATATTTACATCTTCAATGTCTATCATACTTGACATTATTTTTCCTCTTTCGATAGCCCTGGTTTCTTTTCCGGCATGCAATCTTATCATTCCTTTTAATTCTTCTGTCTTAGCTTCTTCGCTAGCATAATCTGGTCCAGTTACTAATTTTGAAAATTTTTCTGTCAAGAAAGTTAAAGGAGTAAAAATTATAATAATTAAATTAATTAATGGCGATACCATAAGTGCAATTTCATCTGCATTTTTAAGAGCATAAGTCTTTGGTATCATCTCAGCAAAAATGATAAGAATTATAGTTAATATAATTGTAATAATAATCAACGGTATGTCTGTAAAATATTTTATTGCAAAACTGGTCGCATATACTGAAGCAATTATATTTACAAAATTATTACCTATAAGTATTGTTCCAATCATTTTATCCCGATTTTTTAAAATCTTTTCGATTAATTTTGCTTTTTTATTTCCTTTATTTACTAGCTCATTAATACGAGCTTCAGATACAGCTGTTAAAGCAGTTTCAGAGCTTGAAAAAAATGCAGAACATACAATTAAAAATACAATAATTAGTATAAAAATACTTAGTTCATTCATTGATCAACTCATTTAAAAATTTTTTTAATGTAATCTCATCTACATCATTTTTAATTAATGCACTTCCTATTCCATTAGATAAAATAAGTGTAATTTTTCCATTTTTAACTTTTTTATCTAAATAAAATTTATCTAAAAGTTTTTTTGACGATAGTTTTATGCCTTTAATGTCCTTTAATTTTGTTGGGAGATTAAATTTTGATATTAATTTTATACATCTTTTAGCTTCTTTTTTTGAGCACAAATTCATATGGGTACTTAGTTTAAATGCACAGGTCATTCCAATTGCAACGGCCTCACCATGAATTAATTTTTTGCTATCATAGTTTATTAAATTTTCAAACGCGTGTGCAAAAGTATGACCGAAATTTAATATCGCTCTTATACCTTGTTCTTTTTCATCTGTAGATACTATCTCTGCTTTAATTTGGCATGATTGAAAAATAATATTTTCAATATATGGACTTTTTAGTTTTTTAATACTTTCAATATTTTTTTCTAAATAACTAAAAAATCCTTTATCATATATAAAGGAATATTTAATAACTTCTGCAAAGCCTGCTAAAAGCTCTCTTTCAGGAAGTGTTTTTAAAAAATTTATATCAATTAAAACTCCTTCTGGCTGATAAAAAGTTCCAACAAGGTTTTTTCCATGTTTTGTATTTATTCCAGTTTTTCCTCCTACAGAACTATCTACTTGAGAAAGTAGAGTTGTTGGAATATGTATACATTTAACTCCCCTTAATACAATGGAACTAGCAAATCCAACTAAATCACCTATTACACCACCACCTATGGAAATAATAATAGAATCTCTATTAATTTTATGAGATAAAATAAAATTTAATAAAATTGAGAGTTTGTCAAAATTTTTGAATTTATCTTTTGATTTTATTTTGAAAAAAAAATTTTTTGACCCTAATTTAATTGAAAGTTTTTCAAAGTTTTTAATCAAATTTTCATGTAATCGTAATTTGTAAAAAAACTCATCATAAATTATATATATTTTTTTTCCTTTTAAAGTTTTGGAAAAATTCTTTTCTAATGTTTGAATGAAATTATCTCCTATCAATATCGAGTATTTAAATGATTTACTTTCATTAATAACCGATATTTTTTTTAAGACAGTCATGATATACCTTTTATTATTTTATTACATATATTGTTAATAGAAAGATTATCTGTATTAATTTTTAGATGTGATTTTTGATAATTTTTAATTCTTTTATTTAATAACATTTTAATATTGGTCTCAACATTACCTTTAATCATAGGCCTATTAAAAGCTTTGCCAACCCTTTTGCTTAAAACTTTAATGTCACTATTTAGCCAAATTACTTTAGAATTATTTAAAAGAAATTCTCTAGTTTTTTTACTTTCGAAACCACCTCCACCTAAACTAATTATAGCCTTAACATTTTGTCTTAAGTATTCACTTACTTTTAAAAAAATAACCTTTTCTTCTATGGTACGAAAATATTCCTCTCCAAACTTCTTAAAAATCTCAATTATTTTTATATTTTCTTCTAATTCAATAATTGAGTCTATATCTATAAATCTTATACCTAGTTTTTTAGCTAATACACTTCCACAAGTAGTTTTACCAGAACCCATCATTCCTACTAAAGTAATTAACTTAATATTATTATTTGTCATGCTGTTCATATATTGTAACTATAACGTATATACATGATTAAAATTCATTTATTTTTTAAAAAAATGTAAATAAAGACAAAAACTTGCCACAATCTTTTCATATCACACTTTCATGAAAATTATAATTTCAATTATATTTTTATTTATTTTAGGTATTGTTACATATATTTATACATGGGATATACCTGTGCCAGAAAAAGAAGTTGAAAAAGAAATAAATATTTTGGATCTTAACAAATAAATTTATGAAATTATTATTTATTTTATTCTTAGCTCTATTTTCAAATTCTGCTTTTCCTCAGACACTAAAAAACTCCGACGACAATTTTATCAATTTAACAAATGAGATAAAAGGTGACCAAAAAACTTCAAATGATGTTAAAAGTGATAAAACTATTGATAAACAAAGTGATAATGAGACTAAAAAAATTGAACCTGTTATCATTGGTAAGCTTGAAATACCCTCCTTGGGTTCTATTGGAGTTGAAACAAGTTTAAATAAAAAAAAGGGTTTAAGTTTATGGAGTAATTTTACAGCCAGTGATGCAATAAAATATTTAAATTTATTACCAAACAAAATTTCTAGTAGATCCTATCAAAAATTTTTAAATGAAGTGTATGCCAGTACGTCTGAACCACCTGAAGGAAATTCTGATGAAATTTCTAAGTTTTTAGAGACTAGATTAGTCAAGTTAGCTTCAAATGGTCAAACAGATTATTTAATAAAAATAATTTCTCAATTGCCTGAAAGTCCAAAATGGGAGAGGTGGAAGAAATGGTATGTGATTCATCATTTTTTGGTTAAAGACGATACTAATGCTTGTCTTAAAATATCCAATACAATTAATAATTATGATAGTATTTTTTGGAAAAAAGCTAATCTATTATGTCTTATTCTTCAAAGGAATTTATCTGAGGCAAATTTCATATATGATGTTATGCGATCTCAAAACTTATTAGATGATACATTTGAAACACTAATTGATAAAATATTAAACGAAAAACAATTAGAAAAATTCAATTTTAAAGATAAACCAGTTTCACCACTCAATTTAATTTTATTAGATATAACTAAACATCCAATTAGTTTTGAAATAATAAAAGATTTTGGTTTTGAATATAAATTGCAATTATCAAACCTAATATATTTACAGCCTAAAGCAAGAGCATTGCTTATTGATCAAATAGCAACAGTTAGAGATATAAATAGTGATTTATTAATAAAGATATATCAAGACATTAAACTTGAAAACTCAAATCAAGATGAGATTCTCAAAAGTTTAAGTTTAAATCCTAATGGATTTATTAGAGCTAAAGTTTGGCAAAATGCAATAAAAATTAAAGATAGTTCTGAAAAAGCTGAATTTATACTAAAAAGTCTATTAATTGAGAGTGAACATAATAACTCTAAAATAGCCTCACAGCTATATCTTCCAACTCTGATTTCTTTAAAATCTAATTCATTGTCTAAATCTCAAACACAGGATATTAACTATATATATAATCTCAATAATCCAGAAAAATTTGTTGATTCACCTTTTTCACAAATATTATTAGATCCTAAAAATAAAGTGTGGGATGAACAATTTATCACGCGGCACAATGCTTGGAATCTTGTTAATTTTCTTAGCTATTTAGGGATGCAGTTACCTAACATTACATTGAACAGTAAAATTAATTTCACCTCAAAAGATACAAAAAAAATAAATGATAAATTTTCTTTAAATATTTCTCATGAAGATTTTATCTTAAGTAGAGGAGTTTTTAATAATATAAAAGAAAAAAATTATTTAAAGGCAATTTTACTAATTGGTAAATTAATAGGTGAAAATGAATTAAAATTTTTAAATTTAACAACTTTTAGAGCAATTGATATGTATTTAACTAATTTAGATTTTTTAACTTTACGTGATGAATTTAGAAAAGAAGTTTTGTATGAAAAGTTTTTCTATTCTAATAAATCTTTACAATGAATTTAGATAAAAATAAAATTGATGAAATAATAGAAAACTTTGTTTCTACAAAAGTTTTAGATAAAGGAATAACGAGTAATACAATTACAGCTTACAAAAAAGATTTAAATCTGTTTACTAATTGGTGTCAAAATAATCAAATTAGTTTGATCAAAGTTCAAAAAAAAAACATAAATCTTTATATTCATTTTTTAAAAGAACAAAATTTAAATAGTTCTTCTATTAATAGAAAATTATCTGTTATAAAAAGTTTTTATGATTATTTGAATCAATTGAATTTAATAAATTTCAATGAGCTAAAAACAATTGTAACCCAGAAATTAGAAAAAAATTTACCCAAACTTTTATCGGAAAAAGAAATATTAGATCTTATAGATAAATCGAAAGAAATGTACGTTAAAAATCCTACTAAAAATATATCGTATTTACGAATTCAGGTAATTTTAGAGATTTTATATTCAACTGGTCTTCGTATTAGTGAATTGTTAAATATAAAAATCAACCAAGTGGCAAATATAAAAGATAAATTGTATATAAACGGTAAGGGTAATAAACAGAGATTAGTAATATTTAATAAAAATGCTTTAGATTTATTAAAAAATTGGATTAGGATAATGACTAAGAATAATAAAAATAAAAACTCTTATCTTTTTGAAAATATTCATAACTTAAAAGTTATTTCACGACAACAAATATATAAAGACCTAAAAAAGTTAGCACTTAAAACTAATACTAACGTAGAAAAACTTTCTCCTCATTCGATAAGACATTCTTTCGCTAGTCACATGTTAAACAGAGGAGCTGATCTAAGAAGTATTCAAAAACTTTTGGGACATTCTGACATATCGACTACAGAAATTTATACACAAGTTAGACAAAATAGACTAAAAGGTTTAGTAAATAACATACATCCACTAAGTAATATATTAAAGAGATAGAGGATTAAATAAATGATTAAACATTTTTTAACATTTGAAAAAAATATAGCTGACCTTGAAGGTAAAATTGAAGATTTAAAGCATATTTCATCAAACTCTGATTTAAACATTGCTGAAGAAATTGGTAAATTACAAAATAAAGTAGCAGGTGAATTAACGGATACTTATTCTAATTTAAATCCTTGGCAAAAAGTTCAAGTAGCAAGGCATCCTGACAGACCACAGTTTCAAGATGTTATTGAGCACTTAATTGATGGTTATTTGAGTTTAGGGGGAGATCGATTATTTGGCAATGATAATGCTCTTACAGGGGGAGTAGGCTATTTTAGAGGAAAAAAAGTATTACTACTCGGCATCGATAAAGGTAAGAACACTGACGATAGAATTTTAAGAAACTTTGGCATGGCTAGACCCGAAGGTTATAGAAAAGCAATTAGATTAATGGATTTAGCTGGTAGATTTAATCTACCTGTACTCTCTTTTATTGACACAGCTGGTGCATATCCAGGCAAAGGAGCTGAGGAAAGGGGGCAAGCTCAAGCTATTGCATCATGTGTTGATGCATGTTTAAAGTTAAATACACCAATGATCTCTACAATTCTGGGTGAAGGTGGCTCTGGAGGAGCGATCGCATTAACCTCTGGAAACGTAATTCTAATGTTTGAACATTCAATTTTTTCAGTAATTTCTCCTGAAGGTTGTGCGTCTATTTTGTGGAGAGATGCAAGTAAAGCTAACGAGGCTGCAAAAGCTTTAAAATTAACCGCTAAAGATATGAAAAAACTGAACATTATTGATGAAATTATTCAAGAGCCTTTAGGAGGAGCTCATAGAGATTATAAAAAATCCTTAACACTATTAGGAGATTCTATTGAGTCACATCTTAATGAATTACTAAAACTTGATCCACAAGAATTGAAAATAATAAAACAAAATAAATATTTAAAAATCACATAGTTTACATTAAATTATTAAGTTCATTTTATATTTCTTGTTTAAAAATAGTGAAGGTATTTTTGATCTAGCTATTTCTATTTGACGTTTGTCAATATCAGATATTATAATATTTTTTTCCGTTTTTGCGTCTTTAAGTATTTTTCCCCATGGTGAAACTATTAAAGAGTGACCATAAGATTTTCTTTTATTAAAATAATGACCATATTGCGCTGGAGCGACTATATAGCATCCTGTTTCAATTGCACGTGCTTTTAATAGACTATGCCAGTGATCTTTCCCAGTAATATGCATAAAAACTGATGGAACTGTAATTAAGTCTGCTCCGTTTAGTGCAAGATCTCTAAATAAATGTGGAAACCTCAGATCATAGCAAATGGTCATGCCTATTTTGTAGTATTTTTTATTAATTTTTAATTTAGCAATTTTTGCAGATTGCCCACTTTCATAAGTTTTTGATTCTTGATAGGATTGTTGTTTAGATATTTTAACATCATACATATGAATTTTATCATATTTACAAATTACCTTACCTTTTCTGTTAATTAAAAAAGATCTATTAAATAACTTTTTTGTTAACATTTTATATTCAAGAGTTTGCAAAGAACCAATTAAAATATTCACATCTAAATTTTTTGCAATTTCTTTTATCATCTTTAGAGACAAACTATTTCTTTCAAAGCTTGCATTCATCATGGTATCAGATTTATTAATATTTAAAAAAGTTGCACATTCAGGAAGTGTTATAAGATCAACTTTTTTTTTGGCTGCACTATAAATTAAAGGTATTAATTTTTTTAGAGTTTTTTTTTCATCTTCATAAGATTTGTATTGTATACAAGCTACTCTCATAAAATTATTTTATAAATCATTTAGTAATCTAATCAATTATATGTATGCTATTTATAAATTAATTTATATTAATGAAATTCTTTGCGAAATAATATATTTAAAATTGACTACCAAATAAAAACTCTTAAACGAGCCAGAATATCCTCTGACATAATTAATCATAATTTTTTAATTAAATTAAGTGAAAACCAAATTTTAAATAAAATAAGTAATTTTACTTCAAAAGTTGAAGTTTTAGTAGAACTTGGTTTAAATAGTAGTATCGGTGAAATGTATAGCAAAAGTAACAATTGTCTTTTTATTTCAACAGACACTTCAATAGATTTCTTAAAACAAAATAGCTCTTCAAAAAATAACCTTGTTATTGATGAAAATAACTTGCCTTTTAAACAAGAAGCAGTTTCAGGTGTGTTTTCTTGCTTATATGTGGATAGTATAATTGACTCTGAAAACTTGTTCACAAATATTTACAAAATTTTAAAAAACGACGGATTTTTAATATTCTCAGTTTTTGGAACAAAAACAATGGAAAATGTTAAAGAATGTTTTATAAAGATTGAAGAAAAAAAATATAGTGGGATATCACTTCGCTTTAATCCATTATTTGATTTAGATTTAATTGGGAATGATCTAAAGAAAATAGGGTTTAAAAATGTTATTGTAGAAACTGAAATTATTAAAGTTAAATATAATAGTATTTTTAAGTTAATGCGTGATCTTCGTGGTATGGGTATGACAAATAGCCTTTTAAATAGATCAAAATTTTTTACACCAAAAAGTTTATTTGATGAAGTGAATGAATTTTTAATAAATGATAATAAAAATAAAGAGTTTTTAGTTCCTTTTGAAATACTAACTTTAACTGCCTGGAAAGATAATTTATAAGAGTAGATCTTGAAGACTTGTAACTAAGAACTTATTTGCAGGTGGCATGTTATATTTTTTAAAATTATTGGCTTTAATCCATTTCAATTCAGTATGGACTTTACAAATTGGATCTAAATTCCACTTTCGGCTAATAAAGAGTAAAATGATAAAATTAATATTTTCACTTTTATAAGTTGAAAATGCTAGAGGGGCAATACAATTCTTACTAAGATCAATATTAATTTCCTCTTTTGTTTCTCTAATTAAAGCCTGTTCTACAGTTTCATTTTTTTTTACTTTTCCTCCAGGAAATTCCCATAAGTTTTCAAATACTTTTCCAACAGGTCTTTTACCAATGAGTATTTTATTTTCGTCATCGATTAAAGCTATTGTTGAAACTACTTGATTTTTAACTTCTATAATCTGCATTAATACGAATATATTCTTCTGTTAAATCACAAGTGTAGACAGTCCATTTGTGTTTTCCCATGCCTATATCAATTGAAATATTGATTTCTTTGTTTTTTAAGTATTTACTTAGATTTTTTTCTGAATATTTTGAATATTTCATCCCATTTTTCGTAACTAAATATTTGCCAAATTTAATTTTAATTTTGTTTGGATCTATTGATTCGTATGATTTACCAATTGCCATAACTATTCTGCCCCAGTTAGCATCTTCTCCTGCGATAGCTGTTTTTACTAACGGGGAGTTGCCAATTGAAAAAGCAATCTTTTTGGCTGAATTTACTGACTTAGCATTTTCTATAGTTATTTCTATAATTTTTTTTGCACCTTCTCCATCAATTACAATCTGTTTTGCTAAATCTAACATGATATTAGAAATACATTTTTTAACATTATTTAAAAATTTATCAGAAAAGTTGTTTATTTTTTTGTTTTTAACTTGGTTTGTAGATATCAACAAACATGTATCACTTGTTGATGTATCGCTATCAACTGTAATGGAATTGAATGTTTTATCATTCTCATTTGTTAAAATTTTTTGAAGTACATTTGAGCTTACATTCAAATCAGTAAATATGTATGCTAACATTGTGCCCATATTAGGCGCAATCATTCCGGATCCTTTGGCAATTCCAACAACATTAACTTCAAAATTTTTATATTTAACTTTTGAAATAGCATATTTGGGAAAAGTATCAGTAGTCATTATTGATTTGGCAGCTTCTTCAATAGAGTTTACAAAAACTGGCTTTTTATTTTTAATGCAAGATGTTATTTTTGATGGATTTAATTCTTCACCAATTACTCCTGTTGAGGATGAAAAAACTTCATTTTCATCACAATTAAAAAGATTAGAAAGAAATTTAGTAATTTTATTAACTGTTTTTGTGCCTTTCATTCCAGTGAAAGCATTTGCATTGCCTGAGTTAACTACTAAACATCGAATAGACCTATTTTTTAAATTAACTTTATTTTTACAATCGATTACAGAAGCACTTGGTGTTTTAGATTTTGTAAATACTCCAGAAATTGAGGAGAGTTCTGGTAAGGTTACCAATAATAAATCTGTTTTATTTTTTTTAATACCTGATTTAAATATTTTAAAATCAAGTCCATCAATATCGATTTTTTTAATTGGATCTTTATTTTTTATCATTTTACGGATAAAGATTGGTTTATATATAGAATTTCATTTTAAAAATACCATTTAAATGTAATAAGTAAATAGAATTATAATAAGGGTAATTATGTTTTCTAAAATTGGAAAAGTAATTTTTGGATCTTCAAATGACAGACAACTTAATAAGTTAAGACCTACTATAAATAAGATAAATGATCTTGAAAAAGAAATTTCTAAGCTTGATAAGAATAAATTAATAGAAAAAACTAAATTTTTTAAAAATAGAATTGATAATGGTGAAGATTTAGACTCTATTCTTCCTGAAGCTTTTGCAGTTGTAAGAGAAGCTTCTAAAAGAACGCTTAAACAAAGACATTTTGATGTGCAATTGATTGGGGGTATTGTTCTTCATCAAGGTAAAATTGCAGAAATGAAAACGGGAGAGGGAAAAACATTAGTATCAACTCTTCCAAGTTATTTGAACTCTTTAACAAAAAAAGGAGTACATATTGTTACAGTAAATGATTATCTCGCTAAAAGAGATTCTGAATGGATGGGAGAGATTTATAAATACTTAGAAGTTTCTGTAGGTTGTATAACTAATGAGAAAGAAGATGCAGAAAGAAAATCAGCATATGACTGTGATATTACATATGGAACAAATAATGAGTTTGGCTTTGATTATCTAAGAGATAATATGAAATTTGGTATCAGTGATATGGTTCAAAGACCATTTAATTTTGCTATAATAGATGAAGTTGATTCAATTCTTATTGACGAAGCAAGGACGCCATTAATTATATCAGGACAAGCAGAAGATTCATCAGTTTTGTATAATAAAATTGATAAAATCATACCTCAATTATCAAAAGATGATTATGAGTTGGATGAAAAGCAGAGAACCTGTAATTTAACTGAAAATGGAATTTTAAATATTGAACAATTACTTATTGATAATAAGTTAATTGAAAACGGATCTTTGTATGATGTAAATAATGTAAATCTCCTGCATCATATAAATCAAGCTTTAAAAGCTCATACTTTATTTAAAAAAAATACTCATTATATGGTGAAAAATAATTCTGTCATAATTATTGACGAATTTACTGGCAGAGCTATGGAAGGTAGAAGATTTGGAGACGGTCAACATCAAGCAATTGAGGCTAAAGAAAACGTATTTGTTCAGCCAGAAAATCAAACACTAGCTAGTGTAACATTTCAAAATTATTTTAGAATGTATCCAAAATTGTCAGGAATGACAGGTACTGCTTTAACCGAAGAAGGCGAGTTTTCAGAGATTTATAGTTTAGATGTAATTGAGATACCTACAAATGAAAAAGTTGAACGCATTGATGAAGATGATGAAATTTACAAGACAAATGAAGAAAGAGATGAAGCTGTAATTAAATTAATTCAGAACTCTTCTGAAAACAATCAACCTGTTTTAGTTGGGACAGTATCTATAAGTAAATCTGAACAAATTTCAAAATTATTAAAAGATAAAGATATAAAGCATGAAGTATTAAATGCAAAATTTCATGAGCAAGAAGCAAAAATTATTGGTTATGCTGGCATGCCTGGCGCGGTAACTATTGCAACGAACATGGCTGGAAGGGGCACGGATATTCAATTAGGAGGAAACTTTGAAATCAGAAAACAACTAGAAATACCTTCTGACATTTCTGATGATGATAAAAAGGTTATTGATTTACAAAAAGACATATCAACAAAAAAAGCTCTCGCGCTAGAGTCTGGTGGGTTGTTTGTTATTGGAACTGAAAGACATGAAAGTAGGCGAATTGACAATCAATTAAGAGGAAGAACTGGAAGACAAGGAGATATAGGGAAGTCTAAATTTTTATTATCACTGCAAGATGACTTGATGAGAATTTTTGGTTCTGAAAAATTAGAAAACATGCTGAATAAGTTAGGTCTTGAAAAAGGTGAGGCTATAATCCATCCATGGATAAATAAAGCAGTTGAAAAAGCTCAAGGAAAAGTTGAGGCTCATAATTTTGAAATTAGAAAACAACTTCTTAAGTATGACGATGTTATGAATGACCAACGAAAGGTTATATTTGAGCAGAGAAAAGAAATAATGAGTTCAGATGACATTAATCTAATGATAAAAGATATGAGGCTAGAAGTTATACAAAAAATAGTATCCGATTGTATTCCTGAGAACAGTTATTATTCCGAATGGGATCATGAAAAATTAAAAAATGAGGTTGAAACTAATTTGAACATAGATATACCCGCAAAAGATTGGGTTAATGAAGATGGAATTGTAGAAAAAGAGATAATTGAAAGAATTGAAAAAGATGCATCTCATTTTATGGCTCAAAAAGTATCTAAAATTGGAAATAATGTTTTTAGAGAAGCTGAAAAAAGTATTTTGTTACAAGTGTTAGACCAATGCTGGAAAGATCACCTTTTATACTTAGACCAACTTAGACAATCTATTGGTCTTAGAGCATATGGTCAAAAAGACCCATTAAGTGAATATAAAAAAGAAGCTTTTCAACTTTTCGAGATGATGTTATCAAAAATAAGTTTTATGATTACATCAATTTTAGCTAAAGCTGTAATTGGAGAAGAAAGTACATCAAATAAATCTCCTACAAATGAAACAAAAAATAATTTTGGAAAGATTTCAAGAAACCAAAAATGTCCTTGTGGATCAGGAAAAAAATTTAAACATTGCTGTGGAAAGTTATAACTAAATATTTTTATATGATTAAATATAGTCTTAAATGCGTTGAAGAAAATTGTAATAAAAATGAGCCTTTTGATGGTTGGTTTCAAAACAGTGCTTCTTTTGAAAAACAAATTGATGCTGGTTATATCTCTTGTCCTTATTGTGGAAGTCTAAATATAAAAAAAAACTTAATGTCTCCTTCAGTAAAAAGTACTAAGGAAAAAATTCCCAAAATTATTTCAAAAAATGTCAAACATAATGAATTGAACAAAAATTCAAATAAACAAATTGACATGATGGTAATATTAAGAAATCTAAAAAAAGAAATTCAAAAAAATGCTGAGTTTGTTGGGAAGAATTTTACAAAAGAGGCAAAAGCTATTCATGAAGGAAAATCAAAAGAAAGAGCCATTTATGGGCAAGCAGACGCAAAAGACTTAGAAGAATTAAAAAGTAAAAATATTGACTTTATTAATGTTCCTTGGGTACAGGATGACAACTAAATAATTTTAATACCAGAAATTCCATAATTAACATTTAAAAAATTTGTAAATTTAAAATTTTTTATAATGGGCTTGAACTCATTAGAGATACCAATAATTGGTTTAAAACCAACAATTTCGTCAAGGTAAATTTTGTACGGTTTGGCTTCATCTATGAGGGTTTTAGGACTTACAAATTTTTCAAAATCATGAATTCCTTTTGGAAGAAGTTTTAAAACATTTTCTGCCATGAATTTAGCAAATAATAGGCTTAAGGCAGTTTTATTAATTGTAGTTAAAATTAAGATACCTTTATTTTTTAACAATTTTGATGCTTCCTCGAAGAACAAATTTCTATTATCCAAATGTTCAACTACTTCTGAAGCAATAATTAGGTCAAATTTTTTTGAAGAATTGTTTTTAATAAACAACGAAACATCGGTATTAATGTAATTGATATTTAAGCCAGAGTTAAATGCATGCATTTTAGCAATATCAATTGAATTTTGTGTAATATCTATGCCAGTAACTGATGCTCCTAGACGAGCTATTCTTTCTGACAATAATCCACCACCACATCCTATATCTAGGCATTCAAGTTTATCTAAACTATATTTTCTATCTTGGTTTTTATATTTTGAAACTATTCTATTAATATATTGAACTCTAATATCGGTAAATTTATGTAAAGATTGAAATTTACCATTTTCATCCCACCACTCGTTGGATAATTCTTTGAAAGGATCTTTTTTATTATTAAAAGTTGATGTATTCATAAACATTTGTTACACGATTTTATAAAAATAAGCAAAAGAGGATTTAATTGAAATTAATTGTTACAAAATTTGGTGGCACTTCTGTTGGTACAATAGATAGAATTAAATCTGTAGCTAAAAGAATAAAAAATGAAGTTAATAATGGATATAATGTAATCGTTGTTGTATCGGCAATGGCTGGAGAAACAAACAGATTAATTAAGCTTGTAGAAAGTTTAACAAATGATTACAGAACAAGTGAATATGACACAGTGATTTCTTCTGGAGAACAAGTAACATCTGGTCTGCTTGCAATAGCTTTGAACGAACTAGGAATTAAATCAAAATCTTATCAAGGTTGGCAAATACCATTTGAGACTGATAATAACTTTAGTAAGGCAAATATTAAAGAAATAAAACAAGATAAAATTTTGTTTGACTTAAATGATGGTTATGTGATTGTTGTGCCAGGTTTTCAAGGTGTGCATAAAAATAGAGTAACAACTCTTGGAAGGGGAGGTTCTGATACATCAGCTGTAGCATTAGCAGCAGCTTTTGGAGCTGAAAGATGCGATATATATACAGATGTTGACGGAGTTTATACAGCTGATCCAAGAATTGTAGCTAATGCTCTTAAATTAGAAACAATAACATTCGAAGAGATGTTAGAATTAGCATCACAGGGTGCAAAAGTTCTTCAAACTCGTTCTGTTGCTTTAGCAATGAACCATAATGTAAAGCTACAAGTTTTGAGTAGTTTTGAAAATAAAACAGGTACGTTTATTATTAATGAGAGGCAAAAAAGTATGGAAGAAACAATAATTAGTGGAATTACATATACTTCAAATGAAGCCAAAATAACTTTATTCAATGTAATAGATAAGCCTGGCCAGGCTGCAATGATTTTTGGAGCTCTAGCTGATAAAGGAATTAACGTGGACATGATTGTTCAAACTTCAACAAAAGATGGAGAGGCTACAGATATAACTTTTACTGTATTAAAATCAGATTTATCAAGTACAAGAGAAATTATTGAAAATCTTAAGAACACTATTAAATTCAAAAATATGTTGGAAGACAGTAAAGTTTCAAAGGTTTCAGTCGTAGGAAATGGTATGAGGACTAAGCCAGGAGTGGCAAAGACAATGTTCAAGACAATAGCAGATAATAACATTAATATACAAGTGATATCAACAAGTGAGATAAAAATTTCAGTTCTTATTTCGTCTGATTATACTGAATTAGCTGTTAGAACTTTACATGATGCCTTTGGTTTAGGTAAAGATATAAAGACAATAAATATTGATTAATTAAAAAAAAATATGATAAAAGTTAATTGATGAAACAGAATGACAAAAATAATAAAATAAAAAAATCTAATATTGATGATAGAAACATCTCAAAAGATTTTTCTGAAATATTTGATATCACTGAAAATATTGAAGATATAGGGTCTTTATTTATTGATGCTCGAGTAAAAAAAGGTTTAACGCAAGAAGATGCAAGCAAAATATTAAAGGTTAGAATTTCTGCTATAAAGCAGATCGAAAGAGATGAAGAATTGGCATCATTAGGTTCAGCCTATAGGTTAGGATTTTTAAGAAGTTATGCAAAATTAGTTGATTTAGATCCTGAAAATATTATAAAAAATTATAAATTATCTAATAGTGAAAAAAATATAAAATTTGATTATAATTTTCCTAGCGTAACAAAAGAAAAAAAATCATTATTTCCTGTTATTGCCTTATGCACTTTTCTTTTTTCATTAGTAATTTACTCTAGTTGGTATTACTTAAACATAAATAATTTAGAAACTGAAAATAAGAATATTAGCTATTTAGATAATGAGAATAATAATTTAGATTATGTTAAAATTGAAGATAATAAAAATACATCACCAAATAACAGTGATAAAATCAATAATGAAAATGTAGTTATAAGTGAAAATGAAACCTCAAACATTATAATTGACGAAAATTTTCAAAATAAAGTTGTCGATAATAATGATGATGGATCAAAAATTTTATTAGAACCCAATACGTTAACAGAAACTTCAATAAGCAATGAAACCTCTGCAATAGCAAATGAAAGAACACCAAAAGAAGAAATGGTTTTAAAGTCATCAGGTAATAGTTGGGTAGAGATTGAAGATTTGGATGGAAATTCATATTTAACAAGATTAATGAGATCTGGAGAAACATTTGTTGTGCCTGATAAAAAAGGGTTAACTTTATCAACTGGGAATGCAGGTGTTTTATCATTAACATTTGGATCTACACATATTTCTAAATTAGGTAGTGTCGGGGAAGTAATATCTTCTAGACCATTAAATATTGAAGCCTTTAAAAAAAGGTAATATATCTATAAGAATGGATTTTAATTCTTTAACAAAAATTACTCGAAAAACAACACGTAAAATTAATATAAAAGACGTTGAGATTGGTGGCGATGCTCCTATAAGCGTTCAAACTATGACAAATACGATTACTTCAGATCCTATTTCAACCTTAAATCAAATTGAAACAATAGAAAAAGCTGGTGCTGACTTAGTGAGAGTTTCTTGCCCAGACCAAGATTCTACTTCAAGTTTAAAAGAAATTGTAAAATTTTCAAATATACCTATTATTGCAGATATACATTTTCATTATTTAAGAGCTATAGAAGCAGCAAAAGCAGGAGCGTCTTGTTTGAGAATTAATCCAGGTAATATTGGCTCCAAAGAAAAAGTAAAAGATGTTATAAACGCTGCAAAAGATTATGATTGTGCCATTAGAATTGGTGTAAATGCTGGGTCGCTAGAAAAAAATATTTTAGATAAATATAAGGAGCCTACTTATGAAGCTCTTGTGGAGTCCGCTCTTTTCCATGCAAGTATTTTACAAGAACAAGATTTTCATCGTTTTAAAATTAGTGTTAAGGCTTCGAATGCATTGTTATCCATTGCTGCGTACTCAAGCCTTTCTGAAAAAATTGATTGCCCATTGCATGTTGGTATTACTGAAGCAGGTAGCTTTCGTTCAGGAACAGTAAAATCTTCAATTGGAATTGGAAATTTACTGCTTAATGGTATTGGAGACACAATACGAGTTTCATTGTCATCAGATCCTTGTGATGAAGTGAGAGTAGGTTTTGACATCTTAAAATCTTTAGGTTTAAGACAAAAAGGTGTCACCGTGATATCTTGCCCATCTTGCGCAAGACAACAATTTGATGTTATTAGTACTGTAAGAGAAATTGAAGAACAGTTAGATGACGTTCTAACACCAATAACGGTTTCAATAATAGGTTGTGTTGTTAATGGTCCAGGAGAAGCAAGGTCCACAGATGTTGGTATAACTGGTGGTGGAAAAGGTACTCATCAAATTTATGTTAATGGTATACCTGATCATGTTATAAAAAATCAAAGTGTAGTTGACCACGTTGTTAACGAAGTAAGAAAAAAAATATCATCTTTAAACTAGCAATTATTTAATACTTTAGAGGATTTAGTGGAAAATTTTCAAACTGTGAGAGGAGTAAAAGATTTACTGCCAGAAGAGTTAGGCAAAATGAGGTTTATAGAACAGCAAGCTGCTTTAGTTTGTAAAAATGCTTGCTATGAAGAAATCTCAGTTCCAATATTTGAATTTGCAGAACTTTTTGAAAAACCACTTGGTGAGACAAGCGACATTGTAACAAAAGAGAATTATGTTTTTCAAGATAGAAGTAATAACACATTAATGTTAAGACCAGAGGGAACTACAGGCGTAGTACGTGCAGCTATTAATGAAAGTCTTCTTCAAGATTTTCCAAAAAGATTTTTTTATTATGGCCCTATGTTTCGCTATGAGAGGCCTCAAAAAGGGAGATTGAGACAATTTCATCAATTTGGTGTGGAGTTATTAGGTGTTAAGGATTATTTCGCTGATATTGAAACAATATATTTAGCTAGGTGTTTTTTAAAAAAAATAGATGTTCTTAGTCAAACAATTTTAAAAATCAATTCACTAGGTGACAATGAGAGTAGAGAAAATTATAAAATAAAACTCAAATCATTTTTAAAAAAGTATATTAATGACTTATCTGCAGAAAGTAAAATTAGATTGGAAAATAACCCTTTAAGAATATTAGATTCAAAAAATAAAAAAGATATTGAAATTTTATCATCTGCACCAAAGTTTCAAAATTATTTGAATAAACAATCATTAGATTTTTTTAATTCGGTATGTGAAGGGTTAGATAGATTAAAAGTCAATTTTGAGATTGATCAATCTTTGGTAAGAGGATTAGATTATTATTCTCACACGGCTTTTGAGTTTAAAACAGATTTTGTAGGTTCACAGGATGCTGTTTTAGCGGGAGGCAGATATGATGATTTATCTAAGTTGATTAGTAAGCAAAATTTTCCAGGAGTTGGTTGGGCGGCAGGAATAGAGCGGTTATCAATGTTGCTAGATTATAAGTACAAATTCACACCAATGGTCGGATTAATTGGACACTCAGATAAATATTATCATGTTTTATTAGATTATTATAAAAAATTTCTAAATAACAAAGTTAATTCTCAAATTATTTATAATGGAACATTATCAAAAAAGTTTAAAAAAGCTGATAAATTAAATTGTATGTTTGTTGTTGTTTTAGGAGAAGATGAAATAAAAAATGGAGTACTTCAACTAAAGAATCTTAAAACGGGAGACCAAAAACAATTAACCTTTGAAGATATTATTGAAATAATAAAGAAAAAAAATGATTAATTTAGAAGACAATATAAAAAAATTTTTCAAGAGAAAATTAGAGATTGAAGAAACCTTGTCTACATCTAATTTAGACCCTAAAGAATATGCAACTTTATCAAAAGAACTGTCTGATGTTACTCAAGTAACTGATCTATCATCATTAATTAATTCAAAAAAAAACGAATTAGAGGATTTATATATTTTGTTAAAAGATAAAGAATCTGATGCTGACCTTCAAGATATGGCAAGAGAAGAAATTAAAATGTTAGAAAATGAATTAAATTCATTAAATAAAAAATTGGAATTAGCTATTTTGCCAAAAGATAAAGATGATCAAAGAAATGTTATTTTAGAGGTGAGAGCTGGCACAGGTGGAGACGAGGCAGGAATTTTTGCGGCGAATCTTTTTAATATGTATCAAAAGTTTTCAATGAATAATAATTGGAAATTTGAAATTTTGAGTGTATCTGACACTGGTGTAGGTGGATATAAAGAGGCTCATGCTAATATAGTTGGTGGAGGGGCTTTTGGGAGACTTAAGTTTGAATCAGGTGTTCATCGTGTTCAACGAGTACCCGTGACTGAAACTAATGGAAGAGTGCATACATCAGCAGCAACGGTTGCTGTTTTGCCTGAAGCTGAGGATGTAGAAATTAATTTAAATGAAAAAGATTTAAGAATTGATGTATACAGATCAAGTGGTCCAGGGGGGCAATCAGTAAATACAACAGACTCGGCTGTGAGAATAACACACATACCATCAGGTATTGTTGTGAGCCAACAAGATGAAAAATCTCAACATAAAAACAAAGCTAAAGCGATGAAAATACTTTTAGCTAGATTGTATGATCAAGAAAGACAAATTCAAAATTCAAAAATAGCTAGTACTAGGAAAAATCAAGTTGGTTCCGGAGATAGGTCAGAAAGAATTCGTACATATAATTATCCTCAAGGAAGAGTAACCGACCATAGAATCAATTTTACTTTACATAAAATAGAAAAAATCATTGAAGGGGAAGGTCTTGACGAAATAATTGATAATTTAATTTTAAAAGATAGGATTGAAAAATTAGAAGAAAATGGTTGATTTTTTTAATTCAAAAGAATTATTGATAGATGGCATTAGTAAATTAAAATCTAGTAAAATTCCAAACCCAGAGATAGACGCAAGAATTTTATTATCTTATGCGAGCAATTATCAAAATACTATTTATATGCATAATGATATTTCAATATCAAAAAAGGATAAAAATAAATTTTATTGTTTTTTAGACATAAGAATTCAAGGAAAGCCAGTTTCAAGAATATTAGGTTCAAGAAATTTTTGGAAAAGTAATTTTTTAATTAATAAATATACACTTGATCCAAGACCAGATTCTGAAGTTATCATTGATGTTTTAACTAAAAATTTCTGCAATAGTGGTAAACATTTTCAAGTGCTTGATCTTGGATCCGGTTCTGGTTGTATTGGTTTATCCTTAATTGATGAAATTAAAAATACATCACTTTTATCTGTAGATATATGCAAACAATCCTTGGAAATATTGAACAAAAATGCACATAGACTAAATCTTATGAATAAATTACACTGCGCACAAATTAATTGGTTTGAAAATACATGGATTGAAAATATCAAAATAATTACTCAAAAAGAAAAATTATTTTCAAAAAATAAATTTGATATTATTGTATGTAATCCACCATACATAAAATCATCAGATATTGAAAAACTTCAAACTGAAGTAAAAAATTACGATCCCTTAGTATCTTTAGATGGAGGAATTGATGGATGTGATAGTTATAGGGCAATATTTAGAGATTTAAGAGAGCTTTTAACTATAGATGGGGTATGTTTTTTTGAAATAGGTTATGATTTGTTAGACAATATCAAAATTATTCTAAAAGAATTTAATTTGAATTTAATTAAAGTGCATAAAGATTTTTATGGCCATAGTCGAGTTATTGAGATAAATTGATTTTTTGTTTGGAAAATTTTATTTTTTGTATATAGTACAAGGATCTTTTTACAAATGTTAATACATTTTATTTAGAATTCAGGGTGATATGAGAAAGAATAACGGACGCCGCCGACATAGGGGGCAAAACCGAAGAAATTTTAACAACTTAAACAAGAATACTGTAATTGAGAGTTTTGGACCAATTTCTCAGATAAGAGGTAATGTCCAACAATTGAATGAAAAGTATAATAATCTTGGTAACGATGCAGCTTCCAATGATGATAAAGTCTTATCAGAAACGTATTATCAATTTGCAGATCATTATCATAGATTATTAAAAGAAATCGAAATTTCGAATGAAAATAAAAACTTGAACGGTTTAAAAGTAGATAATGTTGATGAAAAAAATGATAATTTAGTTGTTGATGATGAGCTAAAACCTTCTAGAAAAGAAAGAAGTATTAACGCTAAAATCAAAGAAGACGAAGAAAGAAATACTAAGATTAACGCTCCTGAGCTAGAATTAACTGAAGGTGACAACAAAATCAAGGACGTTAATTTTCTAAAATAAAATCATATTTTTGTATACATATTATATTGAATAGTTTTATTTTCTAGCCATATAAACATATAATGAAACCGTTAAGTGATAGATGTAAAGAACTATTTATTGGATCTGAAAAATTAGCAAGAGTTTCTAATAATCTCTATATATATCCTGAACATCTTGCATTAACAATATTTTCAAACCCATCATATCTCATAAAAAAAATATTAGATGAGATTAATATAGATGTTGAAAGAATTATTTCAGATATTCAAAAAAACTTATCAAAATTGCCTATTATAAAATCAGAAATAAAAGAAATTAAAATTCATGATGAAACGAATAAATTGCTCAATCATGCAATTTATTTAGCTAATGAAAATGGTGATGAGTTAGTAGCTGAAGATTATTTGCTTTTAGCATTAATATCAGAAAAAAATAACTTATCTAACATTTTTAAAAGTCAAAAAATAAATAAAGAAAAATTAAAAATTGTTATAGATCATTTAAGAAGAGGTGAAAAGGCCATGACTAATTCAGCAGAAAATAACTTTGATAGTTTAAATAGATATGCAGTTGATCTTACTCAAAAAGCATCTCATGGGCTTATTGATCCAGTTATTGGAAGGGACGATGAGATTCGAAGAGCTATTCAAATTTTATCAAGAAGAACAAAGAATAATCCTGTTTTAATTGGTGAACCAGGTGTAGGTAAGACAGCAATTGTTGAAGGTTTAGCTCAACGCATTGTTAATGAAGACGTTCCTGAAAGCATAAAAAGTAAAAAAATATTTTCATTAGATATATCAAGCTTAGTAGCTGGTTCAAAATTTAGAGGAGATTTCGAAGAAAGACTCAAGAGTGTTTTAAACGAGATTACAAAAAAAAATAATGAAGTTATTCTATTTATCGATGAATTACATACGTTAGTTGGTGCTGGAGCTTCAGAAGGAGCGATTGATGCTTCAAATATGCTTAAACCAAGTTTAGCCAGAGGAGAGTTGCATTGTATAGGTGCCACTACCTTGAATGAATATAGAAATTACATTGAAAAAGATACTGCTTTAGCAAGACGATTTCAGCAGTTATATGTAGATGAACCAAGTTTAGATAGTACTGTGTCTATACTCCGTGGATTGAAAGAGAAGTATGAGCTGCATCATGGTATTTCAATAAGTGATAAAGCTTTAATATCTGCTACCAAGCTTTCCTCTAGATATATAACTGAAAGATTTTTGCCTGATAAGGCAATCGATTTAATTGATGAAGCTGCCAGTAAAAAAAGAATAGAACTTGATTCTAAGCCTGAAAATTTAGATGAATTAGACAGGAAAATAATGCAACTCAATATTGAAAAAAAAGTTTTATCAAAGGAAAAAGATGCTGACTCATTAAAACGCCTTGAACTAGTAAATACAGAATTAAAAGATTTAGAGCAAAAATCTTATGAATTTACAGAAGAATGGAATTTGAAAAAAAAACAAATTGAGAAAATTCAAAATACTAAATTTGAACTAGAAAATGCAAAGAATGAACTAACTTTAGCAAAAAGAAATGGTGATTGGGAAAAAGCTGGAGAACTATCATATCAAATAATACCATCGCTGGTTGAGATTTTAGAAATATCAAATAAAAAAAATAAGATTGCTGAAAAAAACTTTATTGAAAACACAATATATGAAGAAGATATAGCAAATGTTATTTCTAAATGGACTGGGATACCAGTATCAAAGATGTTGGAAGACGAAAAAAATAAATTTATTCAAATTGAAACTTGGATAAATAACAAAATTATTGGTCAAGAAGAATCAATAAAAAAAATATCAAATGCCTTAAGACGAGCTAGGTCTGGTTTAAGCGATTTAAAAAGACCATTAGGTTCTTTTTTATTTTTGGGTCCGACTGGCGTAGGAAAAACAGAAACAGCTAAATTACTAGCTTCTTTTTTATTTGATGATGAGAAATCTTTATTAAGATTTGATATGTCAGAATTTATGGAAAAACATTCTGTTTCAAGACTAATTGGAGCGCCTCCAGGTTATGTGGGACATGAAGATGGTGGAAAATTAACTGAAAGTGTAAGACGAAGACCATTCAAAGTTATATTATTTGATGAGATTGAAAAAGCTCATCCAGAGGTATTAAATATTCTGCTTCAAGTTCTGGATGATGGAAGATTAACGGACAGTCAGGGGAGATTAGTTGATTTTAGAAATACCATCATAATATTAACTAGCAATATGGGATCAAATTATTTTGATGATTGGAAAAATACATCCGAAGAAAATGAAAGTACAAAATTATTAAAAAATAATATAATTGGTTCTGTAAAAACTTTTTTGAGGGCTGAATTTATAAATAGATTAGATGAAATTTTATTTTTTACAAAATTAACCAGAAATAATATCAAGGTAATTGCTGAGATCCAATTACAAGAGCTTAATAAAAGATTAAATGAGATGAATATTAATCTTACTTGGGATGAGAGTGTTGTAAATTTAATAACTTTAGAAGGATATAATCCTGAATATGGGGCTAGACCAATAAAAAGAACTATAAGGTATTTAATTGAGGACAAGATTAGTGATCTAATTTTGAAAGAAGAATTAGAGAAAAAAGTAATAAAATTAAAAGAAATTGACGGATATATTGAATTAAAAGTGAATTAATTATTATTGATATTTTTTAAATGAGCAAATTCATTATTTTTTATTTTGTTTCTTATTGCATAAATTCTACTCTTAATGACATCTTGTTTTTTATAAAAACTCTCTAATTCATTTTTTGGTATATTTTTGCCTGAAGGTAATTTAATCCGTAATGGATTAACCTGTTTTCCAGCTATGAGTATCTCGTAATGAAGATGTGGTCCGGTTGACCTTCCTGTACTACCTAAAGTTCCAATGATGTCACCTTGTTTAATTCTAGTCCCTCTTTTTTTATAAATTTTTGATAAATGAGCATATGCTGTTTTAAAAGTACCATTATGTTTAATCCTGATATATTTGCCGTAAGCCCCATTCCAGCCAGAATATTCAATTACCCCGTCTCCTGCAGCAAATATAGGTGTACCAATAGGTGCTGCAAAATCAATTCCTCTATGCATTTTTGTAAAGCCAAGTATAGGGTGTTTTCGGTTTCCAAAACCACTAGATAATCTGGCACCGTTTAGAGGTGTTTTCATAAG
>CACMRF010000004.1:67500-71655 GCA_902615995.1 uncultured SAR116 cluster alpha proteobacterium
TTTGATTCTAGACGACTAGCTAAATTTACTTCTCCACCAATAATTGTATAATCAAGTCTGTTTTCAGATCCAAAATTACCAACGTTACAATAACCAGTATTAATTCCAATTCTAATCTCTAAGGGATTTGTAATTCCTTGCCCTTCCCATAACTTTTTTAGGTGATGCATTCGTTCCTGCATTTCTAAAGCCATTAAAACACACGAATAAGCATCTTCTTTGTCACCTTTTGTCTCTGGATCACCAAAGAAAATTAAAATTGCATCACCTACAAACTTATCAATTGTTCCACCATATTTAAGAGCTATTTTAGACATTTCATTTAAATAACTATTAAGTAGTGTACTAAGCACTTCAGGCTCTAGTCTGTCAGTTATTTCAGTAAATCCTTTAATATCAGAAAAAAACACAGTCAGTTTTTTTCTGTAAGCTTCAATTTTTACATTTTTCTTTCCAGAAAAAATTGATTGATATACCTGAGGTGACAGGTATCTGGAGAGTTTTGAAGCTAATTGTTCAATTTTATCTTTGGCCTTCACTCTTTCTGTAATATCTACAACTGTCCATAAAACTTCGTCTTTATCTCTTACTGGATCACCTGCTATACGGACCCAAATTTTTTCTCTATTTTGTTTTCTCATAGGCCAATCTAAATTAACTGGTTTATTATTTCTAACTTGATTGAAGGCCTTTTCACCAAAATCTTTATAAGTTTTATTTGATATATGTAAAATCTCTGCACTCTGTCCAATAAGTTCTTCTTTTGTGTATCCTAACATTTCACAAAATTTTGGATTTACTTCAATAAGGTCTCGATTTTTATCGACTATCATAATTCCAAAGCCGGTATTATGAAAAACTTGTTTAAATCTAGAAGATAGTTGATTATTTTTAAAATTCATTAATGCCACAATTGTTTACGTATAAAATACTATTAATAATAATTTAATAATATCAATTTAAAAAATTTATTAACATAATTTTAATTTTATAAAATTTTAGTGATATGTTTTCATTTGCCAGGCTTAAGTAATATTTTAACATTTTAAATATATACTAAATATAGACTCTTGTGCTTTAAAAAATACTAAATATAGAAAAAGGTTTGATTTTTAATATTATTTTGGTTATAATTTTAATATGTTAAGTAAAGTTAGTAATAGTTTTCACGTAACAAAAAAAACTATCTGTTACAACAAAATCTTAATTCCTTATTCAATCATAGTAACAATTATATTAATTGCTGATATATTAATTTATCATTTATAAATAGTGTATTTATATTATTAAATTAAGCTTATTTTAAGGAGTTATATTTCCAACAAAAGGTATACTTATTAATGCTAGAATATAAGAAATTATACCTGACCTAACTACAGCATCAGTAGTCACATTGTACATAGAAGCAAAAACTAAGCCCATGGCACCTATTGGAGCAGCTGCGACCATCATTGTTGTTCTTGAAATATTAAGATCATAATCAATCAAATTCAAAATGACAAAGAGTATTAATGGAAAAACTAATATTTTTAGTAAAGTTATTATTATAGACAGTTTGATTTGAGTTTTATCAGTTTGGTAAGATAATAAAATACCCATAGCAATTAGGGCACATGGTGTTCCCGCATCACATATAAAATTAACTAATCTATTAATACTTTGAGGTAAATGTATTTGAAAAAAAAATATTGTTAAACCTAAGAACAAACCAATTAAGGCAGGATTTTTTCAACTGACTTAAAAATATTTGACCAAAATTTATTTTCTTGCGACTAGTTAATTCTAATGCATAAACACTTAATCCTACTGTAATAAAATCAACTGAAATTATAGTTTCTATTGGTACAATATCTTTTGGTCCAAACTCAAATAATGCTATTGGGTAAACAAAAAACAAATGATTTGAGAAAGAAGAAGTCATGCCAATAATAATCGATTCAGAAAACTGTCTTTTGAAAATTATTTTTGCTATTGAAAATCCTAAAAAATATATGATTGATTGAGTTAAAAAATAATAGAAATATAAGTTCCAGTTAATGAACTCATATCTAAAGTTTCCAATAATTTTTATACCCAACGCTGGCACAATTACTAGACCAACGAGCTTAAGAAAAACTTTTGAATCTGATTTATTTAATAAATCAAATTTACCTGAAGTAAAGCCAATAAGTACTAAGCCAAAAAGAGGAAGTGTTGAGAAAAATAAACTATAAAACATTAACTATTTGATTCATTGGCATTTTGCCAATTATTTTAAATAAATTCTCAGGGATAATAGGCTCACTTTTAAATTTTAAAGTCCCATCGAAACCGATTAAGTTAACACTAAACTTTAATCCTTTTTTTCTATTTGCTAAAAGTTTAACATTTCTAATTTTAAAATCGTTTATATGTTTATAATATAAATCTCTGCTTCTTATATATTCTTTATCTTGATAACAAGTAGTGTTTAAGACAAGAATTCTACTTTTCCATTTATATTTACTTAAATCCATATTTAAAAATCACATTAATGATTTTACTTTTTAATTTGAAAAAGCTGATGTAAGGACGCTTATAACAGTAAATGCAAAATTACCTTTTTGTTCAGCCTCTTGAAGTTGATCCTGCCACTTTTTTGTTAAATCTTGAGAAACACCTTTTTTAATTGCTGCATTAACCATTAAAATTTCATGAAATTTAGGAAACGAATTTTCATCTTTCTTAGTGATAAAAAAAGGAATCTCTTGTGTTTTAATATTTGTATAACCTTGTTTCTCCAACTTTCCATTTAATTGTACCGGAAGCATTGGGTGTTTTTTGACTTAGATAAATTTTATGCATCATATCATTTAAATCTTTTTCAGGCCCATGAAATCTAAAAAAATCCCAAAGAGTAGAAACATTTACAAAAATAGACTTAGGTTTTTGGAGTTTTTTAGCTACGAAAAGTGCCTCATCAACATCATCTATATATTCAAGAGTTTGAGTGAAAGTAACGGCATCGCAGGAACTTTTATCAATATTTATACCGCTTGCTTTACTACATAAAAATTGAACATTAGGTAAGTGTTTACATCTTTCTTTAGCTGTTTTAATTTGAAACTCACTTGGATCAACACCGATTGCTCTCCCTGAAGATCCAATACACATAGCAATTTCTTCTACGAGATGACCGCCACCACAACCAATATCAATAACTGTTTGACTTTTTTTTAGATTTAATTCTTTTATAATTGCTTGTCGGCGAAGAATACCAACATTAGTAGCAGTAAGTATTTGTTGAATAGAACCTATTTTATCATCAAATTTCAAAGTAAGATTCCCTCAATAAATTCCCTAATAGCAAAGCACAGTATCACTCTCTGTTGAGAGGTCTAAAAGTTTATCTGGCATTGCGAACTCAGCATTAAAACCATTAAGTAAACTTTCATCATAACCTCTAGCTTTAGCGGACATTCCTGAAACATAAAGTTTAATATTATTTTCTTTTAAATAATCTAAATGATTTTTTAAATCTCCTGTTCCTTGACCAACAACTTCACCTTCATTCTTTGTGTTTAACAAATGTGTTCCGTCGGCAGCCAAAAAAATGTTAAGTTGATTACCTTTTTTGTGTGCTGTAATAGCCACTAACATTCCAAGAGTAGCTTTATTTTTTAAATCAGGACCACTATGTATATGAATTAACAATTTTGACATTTAATAATCTCCTTATTTACAATGCAAAGTTAGCAAAGTTTAAACTTCTAAAGAAGTCAAACATATAAATTTAATTAAATTATATATATTTAAATTTTTCTACTTTTTAGGCAAATAATTCTTATAAAAAAATATTAAGTTTGCAAAATAACTTAATTAAAAGGTGAGTTATTCTTCTAAATTTGATGATTTATCAACTTTATTTTTATTTGACTTTTTACAAGCTTCTTTAAGTGCAAAACTTGCTAAGACACCAATACCTAAACCTATTATTGTTCCTTTTAAAATTCCTAATCCAAACATTTTTTCTCCTAATATTTAATCCATAAAATTAATTGATATAAACCTAATACAAAACCAGAAAACACATATAATCTAATCTGTGAGTTCAGGAGTTGTTTAATGAGATATTTGACGAAAATGTCCATATATTTATATGTAATTTTAATTTAAATTAATTCAATGCTTAAATGA
>CACMRF010000005.1 GCA_902615995.1 uncultured SAR116 cluster alpha proteobacterium
TGTATTGATTATCTAAGTTTCAAAGCAGTTTCAAACTTTTAAAAAAACCAATATAAACAATAGGTTATAAAGTTAGGATTATTGAGTGGGAGTAGTTATTTTATCGTAAGTAACTGATTTTATTTATTTTGTTACTTTCACATTACTTTTACATTCATAAATCAATCGTTGATTTACTTAGTCTTTTTTCTTACAGTTACACAAAATGTTTCACAAACGTGTGACTACTGAAATTCCTAATAACTCAGAGACTAAGATTTTGTGCTTAAGTAACAGTACATTGCTGAAGTAGAAATACCAATATTAGAAGAGGCTTGTATATACAAGCGAGGTGAGTATTGGCAGTTTCGTATGTTGTTGCCAAAAGAAAACATATATGTACTTAAATGGCTACGCACACGTAATAAAGCTACTGCAATTGAAAAGGGTAAAACTGCGTACTTATAAATTTACGCTAATCTACAGCAAGGTAAAACCTACTTCTACCATCGCCACAAAGCTACAAACGCCAACGTGTCATACAAGAACCGCGGCAGCAAACTACACCAAAAGACAATGAAAGAACAGACTTTACACTTATCCGTCCACAGCAACAGTTACCAAATCAACAAGTTGACAGAGAAAAATACTAAAAATCATCTAAAAGACCACGTTTTGTAGCTGTTGACTATTTGGTTGACATTACGACTGACTAGCAAGTGGGACGCTATAGAAACATTTTTCCCTATATGCATCACATTAAAGCAAACTTAGAAAAAACGCACTGTTCATCTGCTTAACAAATATATAATATATAATAAAAGATTGACACATAATAAACGGAGGTGTGAGATGAAACCTGATAAGGAGTTGAAAGCTGAAATGGAAGTAATTCAATAACTGATGGTTAAAATTAAGAAGAACGAACTTGCCAACGTACTGAAAGAAGTAAAGTGTCTTTAGAGGTAGTATGTGTGATAAAGAAATTGACATAAGAGCTGCTAATAGAAGCGATTGCGAAGATGTTTATATGTGGCGGAGCGATTTCATCAGTCGCACTATGTCTTTCAATTCGAAAATTCCTTCATACAAAGAGCATATACATTGGTTTAACTCATCTCTCAATAATGCCAATCGCGAGCTGTATGTTGGCGTGGTAGGTTCAACAAAGATTGGTATCTGCAGATTTGACCGTAATAGAAAGTGTGGTGTGGATGAGGTGTCAATTAATATAAATCCTAATTTTAGAGGACGTGGTTATGGTAAGCGCCTTTTAGCATCCAGCATTAAATGTTTTCAGAAAATCAAGAAAAACGAGTTACTGGCGAGAATTAAACCTAAAAACGTAGTAAGCTTAAAGATTTTTAAATCTTTAGGATTCCAAGAGTTATTTTCAAAAGAAGATATAATTACATTGATTAAATGCGATAAGAATATTAGTTTTAAAGAGGTGGATGAAAATGACTCAAAAGTGTTGTTTGAACTTCTTAAGCAAAGAGCTCATTCAATTAGCCACAATATAACTCCAACGTGGGACGATCATGTGGCATTCGTGAAGGCACATCCATACAGATACTGGGCGATTATTTTGGAGGATGATTTCCCTATTGGTACAATCTACTTACAGGATGATAACTCAGTTGGCTTAAATATTAATGAGCCTTCGTTTTATCATGTTTCGCAAGTTTTGAAACACATACGGGCAAAATTTAAACCAACCAGAGGGATTAAGTCCAAGGTTCCACCATATTTCTATATAAATGTATCATATGGCAACGAAAAGTTAGGTGAAATTTTGATTAATTCTGACGCTGTTCCAATTCAAGTATCTTACAAAATTTAAAAATGGTGCTAAAATGTTTACTGTAGCAAATAGAAAAGTTGGTTTAGGCCATAAGCCCTTCATTATAGCAGAAGTTTCTGCCAACCACGGTGGTAGTATTCAGCGTGCCAAAGATACAATCTTAGCCGCGAAAAAGTCTGGTGCTGATGCGGTTAAGATACAAACTTACACGCCAGATACGATGACTTTAAACTCAAAAAAACCTGACTTTTTAATAAACGATGGTTTATGGAAAGGGTATGATCTTTATCAACTATATAAAGAGGCTTACACACCATTTGAGTGGCATAAGGAGTTGTTTAATTACTCAAAATTGCACAATGTGATTTTGTTTTCAACACCATTTGATGAAACTGCAGTAGACCTTTTACATAGTTTGGATGTACCCGCTTTTAAAATTGCATCATTTGAAATGACTGACTTACATTTAATCGAATACGCAGCATCAAAAGGTAAGCCCCTGTTTATATCCACTGGAATGTCAAATTTAGATGAAATCGGAGACGCACTTGAGTGCTGTTATAGGAATGGAAATAGAGATGTATTGCTATTTCACTGTATCAGCAATTATCCTGCAGACCTGAGAACCTCTCACATTGGTGACATGTCGTATATAGCGAAGCAGTTCAAAGTTGAAATAGGTTTATCCGACCATACTACTTCGAACTTAGCATCAGTTATTGCGGTTGCTAAAGGTGCTTCAGCCATAGAGAAGCATTTTAAATTAGATAAGCAAGATTGTGGTCCAGACTCAAGCTTTTCGATATTACCGGATCAGCTTAAAAGCCTTTGTATTGACTGTGAAAATGCCTATGAAGCTATTAAATCAAGCCAGCTGAAGCGCGAGACTAGTGAACTTAACAATAAAAAATTCCGGCGCTCATTATATTTTGTTAATGCTCTTCCGAAGGGAAAAGTCATTTCGGCGAATGATATAAGGCGTGTTCGTCCAGGGTTCGGCTTAGCACCTAAATATTTTGACTGGGTGGTGGGTCAAACAGTCAATACAGATGTCGAATTTGGTGATGCTGTCACTTTAGATGTACTACAAAAAAATGAGTGAATGGTTTAACACCCAACAGAAACATAGCGTATTAACAAGTTGAAGATGACTAACTGAAAGAAATTTATAATAGCGGCGATATATTTAAATTTGGCTATTTTATATGAGAAATTATAGCAATAACCTTGAATTAAAGATATGAAGAAATAGTTAATATTTATAAAAATATCAGTAATATTTTTCATGTTTATATCTATATTGCAAATGAAAAAAGTGAATCTTTGCTGGGTTAGAGCTTTATTTTGATGTAGGTTATTTATCGCTGAAGGGTAAATGTAAAATGGCAGAAATTATTTTTTCTCTTTTAGTTCGAAATAAAATTACACCTTCATGAGTTAAGTTTTAATACTTTCGCAATTTTTTTCGAAATAAAAATTGTTGTTTTATGTCATTCAAATGAAATTTGAATATTATTATTAGCTTATACTACTAATTGACATTTTTTATTTCTTACGGGTATAACGCATAACATTAAAAACCTACTTATTTAAAAATTATATTTGAAATTCTATCTCTATTTTCGTCAGCTTGTTAAAACTCATAATATTAATTTTAAATCAAACAAATCTTAGTTAAACACATTAAACACTTTTCTTGATTAAGTATTTTTGAATACCTTTAAAAACTAATACCTGATTTTGATTAAGTATTGTTGCTTTCATTTCAATTAAACCCGTTGTTTTTTGAGAAATTAAATTAATGATTTCAAGCTCTGGGTATAAAGTATCATTCTTATAAACTGGCTTTAAAAATTTACCACTTATTTCAATCATTCCTAATAGGCTATGCCTAACCTCTGTTGGAAAACTTCCTGCACCAGCAGCTGTTTGAGACATAACTTGCATTCCATGAGCAAGCATATTTTTATGACCTTTTTGTTTGCAAAATTCTATATCATAGTGAAAAGGATCATTATCTCCCGACATCCCCTGGAACATTGAAAAGATACCACTTGTTTGAGTTCTAGAAGGAAGTTTATATTTATCTCCAATACTAAAATCTTCAAAATATTTATTTTTAATCATATTAAATCAGTTAGTTTGAGAATTGAAAATTTATAAATTACTTTCATTTTTTGTAATTGAGAATTTTTTCATTTTCTCAATTAAGGTTGTTCTTCTTAGTTTTAAGATGTCTGCTGCATTAGCAATTTTCCCATTAGTTTTTTCTAAAGCAGCTTCAATTAATATTATTTCAATATCTTGTAAATGACGTCTGATGTCGATTTCATCATAAAAAGTAAACCAATCTTTATAATTATTTGGATGAGGTAGATTATCAATCTTATTTTCTTCATCATCATCAAATTCTACTTCATCAATTAACTCTGATGTTACATCCCAAATCTCATTTTGTTCTTCAATCGTATTTGGAGCTTTTAACCTTAAGAGGTTTTCAGTAACATTTGTACTCGTAACTTCTTGACCTTGAAAAAGTATGCATGCTCTTTCAATTAAATTTTTTAATTCTCTTACGTTACCAGGCCAATTATGCCTTGTAAGCGCTGTGATTGCATCAGTTGTAAATTTTGGCTTAAATTCATCTTTAGTATCTATATTTTTTAGTAAATTGAACACTAAGTCAGGTATATCATCTCTTCTTTCAGCAAGTGATGGAACCTGTATAGGTAGTACATTTATTCTAAAAAAAAGATCAGCTCTAAATTCACCGCTTTCAACTTTTTTTTCTAAATCTCTATGAGTTGCACATATAAGTCTAAGATCAATTTTAATTTCTGTAGATCCTCCAACTCTTTGGATTGTTTTATTTTCAATTGCTCTTAATAGTTTTGCTTGAAGTGCTAATGGCATATCACCTATCTCGTCAAGGAACATTGAACCACCACTTGATTGTTCGAACTTACCTTTTCTTAGTTTATCAGCTCCAGTAAATGATCCTTTTTCATGTCCAAATAATTCTGATTCCAATAATTCTGATGGAATAGCTGCGCAATTGACAGTTATTAGCGGCCCATTTCTTGGAGAGGAGTTATGAATTGCCCTTGCAATCACGTCTTTACCAGTTCCAGTTTCTCCAAGTATTAAAGCGGTACTATTCGTTTTGGATATCATTTGAATTAATTTTATTAATTCATCAGTTTGTTTGCTTTTACCAGAAATTAAACTTCTGACATTAAAGATATTATTCTTTTGGGTTTTATGGTCTGATATTTTGGTGACAGATGCCATTAATGTGTCAAAATTTTGTAATTAATTATAATTATTCACATAATGTCATAAAACTGACTCAATAAAAAGGTTTTTTTGAAATATTTTCCCTTAAATAATTAAGTCTATAATTAAAATTTTTGTTTTGGCAAACTTCTTGCTTCTGAGTTCGTATTAAGGAGTTATTTATGAATCATGTAATAATTATAGGTAAAAATTTAAATATATTTGAAGATTTAAGTAATTTTTTTGAAAATAGAAATATATCAATAATTAAACCTAATGAAAATAATGATTTACCAAACCTTTCAGGAATAGCCTTGAGTGGATTAAATATTGAAACAATCATTTGTTCTAAAGAATATGAAAAAAATTTAGGTGGCCAAGAAAAACTACAAGCTTTTGCAAGAGAAAACAAAATAAAAAAAATTATTATTATTTCAGAAGATAAAAACATAGAAGATTATACTATTCTACATGAACTAGGTGGAGCTCTAAAGAGATTAACGTTTAATGATATTTATCATAAAATAACAAAAGAGATTATCTTTCATTGTTGTGTTACAGATAATTCTTATTCAGCAGGTGATGAAAAGACCTTTGAACTGCTAAGTTTGTCAAGAAGAGTAGCATTAACTGATGTAACAGTATTCATTAATGGACCAACTGGATCTGGTAAAGAAGTTCTAGCAAATTATTTACATGAATATTCTCCAAGAAAAAATGAACCATTTGTTGCGGTAAATTGTGCTGCAATTCCAGAAAACATGTTAGAAGCAATTCTTTTTGGTCATGAAAAAGGTGCTTTTACAGGAGCCTCGTATGCAAATAAGGGGATTTTTAGAGCTGCTGATAAAGGTACTTTGTTATTAGATGAAATTTCTGAGATGCCTTTATCTTTGCAAGCAAAATTATTACGTGTTTTACAAGAAAAAAAGGTAACTCCTGTTGGTGGTCAAAGGGATATTGAAATTGATGTAAGAGTTTTAGCTACTTCTAATAGAGATATGGTAACTGAGGTAAAGCAATCTAGATTTAGAGAAGATTTGTATTACAGATTAAATGTATTTCCTCTTCAAACAAAAAATTTAAAAGATAGAAAGGATGATATTTTCCCTATAGCTTTAAAAATTTTAGAGAAACATTGTAAAGAAAAACAAATACCAATAATTTCTTCAGAAGCACAAGAAGTTATTCTTAATCACGATTGGCCAGGTAATGTAAGAGAATTAGAAAATACATTACAGAGAGCACTTGTGTTATGCGAAGGCGATAAGATAACAAAAACTTCAATTATGATTGACAAATCTCTTAACAACATGTCATCAGATGGTCAGGTTGAGAGTTTTAGTAATAGATACAATTATGCATAAATTAGTTAGTTAAAAGGATTTAGCATGTCAAAAATAAATGGAAATTTAATACAGAATAACTTAAGAGCAGATGTTTTAAATAAGGCATCAAAAGTATTGGATAACAAAAGTTCTGTTGACTTCAGTTCAAAAATTCATGACGCAATAAAAGAAGTTGCAGACTCTCAAGTTAAAGCTAACCAAATTACTAGAGATTATGAATTAGGAAAAGAAACTGATCTTACAAAAGTTGTTATGCAACAACAAGTAGCAAATATTGCTTTTCAATTAACATTAAACGTAAGAAATAAAGTTTTAAGTTCATATAAAGATATTATGAACATGCCAGTATAATAATAGATAGAGGATAAAATTATGGCTGACACAACTGGAACAGAGATAACAAACACAAATATAGGAATTCTATCTAGAATTTCTGGAATATTTTCTAATGTTAAAAAATTAAGGTCAGATCCTGCAGTTCAAAAATCAGTCCCTCTAGCTTTTGGAATAATTGTAACTTTTGTTGGGATTATTGCTTTTTATTTAATGCAAAAGCCAGAAATGACAACTTTATTTTCTTCTCTACCAGAAAACGAAAAGTCTGCAGTTTTTGACGCACTTAAGCAAAATGGTGTAGATGTTTCATTAAATTCTGCAACTGGAGAAGTTATTGTTCCTGTTGATGATTATCATAATTCAAAAATGTTATTAGCATCACAAGGATTACCTTCTTCTGTACCAGATGGTTATTCTTCTTTAAATGACATGCCAATGGGAACGAGTAGATCTGTAGAAGCAGTAAAAATTAAACAAACTCTTGAAGCTGAGTTATCAAAATCATTAAATTTCATTTCTGGAATTTCATCTGCAAGAGTCCATCTTGCAATCCCAGAAAAAACTGTTTTTGCTCGTGAAACAGCTTTACCTTCTGCTTCAGTCTTTGTTAGGTTAGCATTAGGACGGACCTTAGGAAGGCAACAAATTCAATCAATTGTTCATTTAGTATCCTCATCAGTACCAAATCTTCCATCTGAAAATGTTACAGTAATTGATCAATTTGGCGAATTATTGTCAAAGCCAAAAATAAATAATAATATCTCTACATCAGAAGAACAAATAATTCAACAAATGAAGCTAGGTGAAATTTATAGATCGAAAGTTATTTCTCTTTTAACACCAATGATAGGTGCTGGAAATGTGAAAGCAGAAGTAAATGTAGATATGAATTTTACAAAAAAAGAGATTACCGAAGAGTTAGTTGACCCAGAAGGTAATGCTATAAGAAGTGAACAAAATACCTTAGATGAATCAGGAGACGCTGAAGCACAAGGGATTCCAGGTGCATTAGCAAATCAGCCGCCACTTAAACCAGACTTGAAACAAGATGCTCCGAATGCTAAAGGAGGAATAGGTAACATAAAGTCAAGAAGTCAATCAACAGTTAAAAATTATGAAGTAAGCAAAAAAGTTGAAACAACGTTACCTCAAGTTGGTCAAGTGACAAAAATAAAAGCTGCAGTTGTTATAAGAGAAAATAAAATAACTTCAGAAGATGGAACTGTTTCATTTGAAAAAGTTGATCCAAAAAGACTAGAAGAAATTAAGTTACTAGTTATGGAAACGCTCGGTTTTGATGAAAATAGAGGTGATAGTATAACTGTGAAAAGTAGCCCTTTTGTAGACACATTAGAACCTATTTCTATTCCTTGGTATGAAAGTGGGACATTTAAAGAATTATCCAAACAACTTGGTATGATATTAATTTTTGCTATAATTACATTTGGAGCTTTACTACCCTTATTAAGAAGAGTAATAGTTCCTGCATCATTTTCTTCGGGTGCTCCTGCTATGAGTGATGGTGATTTTGAAGAAGATTTAGATAAAGTTGAAGTTCAAGAAGGTGACACTTTGGAAGATATTAAAGCAAAGTTAAAACCAAAAAAACAAGCAATATCAGCAGAGATGTTGGATACCGCAAACACTTATGATGATAAAGTAGCTGTTATTAGAATGATTGTAGGAGATCAAGCTGGTAGAGTATCAAATGTATTTAAAAATATGATGAAAGATCAACCAATAGACAATTAAAACATAAATAGAGATAGGATATAAAATGGCTGAACAAGTATCTACAACCGAAGATATAAATGACCTATATGATAGTTTAACTGGAACTCAAAAATGCGCAATTTTGATGATGTTGCTTGGAGAGGATGAAGCTGCAGAGATAATGAAAAATCTCTCTCCAAAAGAAGTTCAAACTTTAGGTGGTGCTATGTACTCAGTGCAAGGCTTACCTCAAGAAACTGTAAACTTAGTTCTTGACGAATTTTTAGCAATTATAAAAGGGCAAACAAGTTTAGGTATCGAAGGAACAAGTTATATTAAAAATGTTTTAACGAAAGCGCTTGGAGAAGATAAGGCTGAAAGTGTTTTGGGAAGAATTACACCACAGGATAGTGTTAAAGCTATTGAAATTTTAGAGTGGTTAGATGCGAGGTCAATTGCAGAATTAATTTTGGAAGAACATCCACAAATTATAGCATTGATTATTTCTTATCTAGAGCCTGGCATTGCTGCTGATGTATTAAATCTTTTACCAGAAAATATTCAATCAGACATTGTTAAAAGAATAGCCACACTTCAAACCATTCAACCTGAGGCTTTGTCAGAGTTAAATCGTGTAATGCAAAAAGTATTTTCATCAAATGCAAGTTTAAGAGCTAGTAAAGTTGGAGGAGTACAAGCAGCAGCCAAAATTATGAACTTCTGTAAGCAAGATATGGAAGGAAGAATAATGAAAGATATATTAAAAGCTGACAAAGCTTTAATGCAGGGTATTCAAGATAATATGTTTGTTTTTGAAACGTTATTACTTTCAGATGATAAATCTCTTCAAACTCTTCTACGAGCAGTTGATGATGAATTAATTATTTTAGCTCTTAAAGGTGCTGATGATGAGCTTAGATCAAAATTATTTGGTTGTATGTCTCAAAGAGCTGCAGCGAATATACAAGATGAAATGGAAGCATTAGGTCCTGTAAGATTAACAGAAGTTCAGGAAGCTCAAAAACAAATAATTGCTATAGCGAGAAGAATGTCTGATGAGGGGTCAATTGTTCTTGCCGGTCGTGGTGGTGATGATTTTGTATAAAATTTAAAAGAGTAATATTATGGTAAATATAAACCAGAGTGAAGATAATAATGAGGAGTTAAAACTTTCTCCTTTAGGAACTGATGAAATTAATTCTGTTATTAAATCATTTAAAAGTTCAACATTTAATTATGAGGAATTATATAAAAAGAATGAAAAAAACTTTGTAAAAAAAACATTGTTTGATTTAGCAAAAGAATCTGAAAGAGTTTCATCAGAAGAAAGCCAAAGTAAAACTGATAATTTCATTGAAGAAAATGTTGAAGTAAGTGAAGAAATTGTTAAAGACATTAATCAAAATGATGAATCTGAAAATATTCATTCTATTAACAATTTAGATGAAAATAACAATAAGGAAAAAGAAGTTGATCATATTGATAAAGTAATCGATGAAACCATAAAATCAGATGAAGTTTCAGAAGGAAAGACTAACGAAGAACATAAAAAATCAGATGAAGTTTTAGATGAAAATATCATTAAAGATGTTAGGGAATTAAACGAAAAAAATCCTGATACTAATTCTGCTGAAACAAATGAAATTGAATATGAAGAAAAAACACTTGAGGCATTAGACTCAGTTCGTGAAGCTGTAACAAAATCTTTAGAAGAAAATATTGAAACTCAAAATGTAGAAATCAAAAAAAATGAAGATGAATTAAAAATTAATTCTAATGAAATTATTTCTGAAATTAGTTCAATTAATGATCTATTTAAAAATATTAGAGAAATAAGCAATCAAGAAATTGAAAATGTAGTTAAGTCAAAAGTAATTGAATTAGCTGAAGATGTAATTGGTTACCAAATAGAAAAATTTCCTGACAAGTTTTTAAAAAAAATTAAAAATAGTATTAAAGAGATAAAAAGTATTAATAACGATATTAAAATTTATCTTAATAACGAAGATTTGGACTTATTAAATAAATTTATAGAAAATAAAAAATCAGAAATTACTTTTAAATTAGAATTGGATTCTTCTTTAGGTAGAGGTGACTTTACAATAGATATGGGTGGAGTAATTCAGGCAATAAAGTATAAAAAAGTAATAGAGTAAATTATGAATTTTACTTCCAACATTTCAGAAAAAATTAAAAACATATCTGTTGAAAAGAATATAATTCATATTGGAGAGGTAAAAAAATTTGATGGTAATATCGTCTATACAGATCCTTTTCCAGCTCCAATTGGGAGTTTGTGCTTAATACATGATTGTAATAAAAACAAAATCATGTCCGAAGTCATAAGTTTTGATGAAAAATATAATATGCTTGCCGTGTTAGGGCAAAATCCAAATTTAATTATAGGTTGTAAAGTACAGTTAATAGATGATGGAAAAAACATTAATATTGATGAAAGGATTTTAGGACGAATTACAGATGCATTTGGTAATCCATTAGACGACAAATCTATGGATAAGATGAAAGAGGAGTGGCCTTTAATGGGAAAGTCCATGAATCCTCTTAAAAGAAAGCCAGTAACAAAACCTTTAGATGTTGGGATAAAAATTATCAATTCACTTTTAACAATAGGTCAAGGTCAAAGAGTTGGTATTGTTGCAGGTTCGGGAGTAGGAAAATCCATTTTAATTAAAATGATGTGTCAATTTACTAATGCAGATGTAGTTGTTCTAGGTTTAATTGGTGAACGTGCAAGAGAAGTTGGAGTAATGGTACAAAGTCTTTTTAATAATGAAAATGAAAAAAATATTACAGTTGTTGCTGTTCCTGCAGATCAATCACCACTTTTAAGGGTAAGAGGCGCTAATAGAGCAACTGCGATAGCCGAATATTTTAGAAGTAAAAATAAAAATGTTTTGTTAATTATGGATAGTTTGACCAGAATAGCCCATGCAAAAAGAGAAATTGGGCTTTCATTAGGAGAACAACCAACATCAAAAGGTTATCCTCCATCAGTTATTTCAATGATACCCAATTTAATTGAAAGAACTGGAAACTCAGATATTACTAATGGAAGTATTACAGCTTTTTATACTGTTTTAGCAGATGCAGACGATCAGAATGATCCTGTGGTTGATACTGCAAGGGCCATTTTAGATGGTCATATTTTGTTAAGTAGAAATAATGCACAAATGGGAATTTATCCTGCAGTAGACATAACAAACTCAGTTAGTCGTGTAATGAATGATATTATCAAACAAGATCATTTAGAGATAGCTCAAAAATTTAGAGCTCATGTTTCTTCTTACATTGAAAATAAAGATCTTCTTATGATGGGTGGATATATCCAAGGAAAGGATACATTACTTGACGAGGCAATTACACTTTGGCCAAAAATTATTGATTTTATATCTCAAAATGAAAATGAAAGAATTAACTATAGTGAATGCCTATCAAAACTATTTAAGTTATATAATGAATAAAATAAAAAAAGAAATAAGGTTATTTAGACTTCTTAAAAAATTAAAAAAGAGAGATCTATATAATCATCTAAATAATGTAAACTTACTAAATGAAGAATTAGAGAAAACTAATCAACTTTTGTCTAAAATTAATATTATTATTCAAGAAAATACTGAAAAAACTGATAATCACACATTGGGGGCAACATTTAAAAACAAGAGCAAAGTTATAAATGTTATGAGCAAACAAAAATATATTGCAGAAAATAAAAAAGGTTTTTTATTAGAACAAAAAAATAAAACTGATTTAGAAATTGCAAAAATTTTCATCCAAAAAGATAAGATAGAAAAAAAAGTCCATAACAAGAAATTAGAATTTGGTGAGTTCCAAGATTTAAAATTAGAAATAACAAATAGAAATTTCAAAAAAAATTAATTGTGGCATTTAATTTGCATTTTCTTTGTTGTTAAAGGTCTTTTATGGATAAAATTAGTACACAAAAATTTAATGTTAATCTTAAAAATAGTGATGTGTCAAAAGCTGATGACGTGTTAGCAGCTTTATTTTCTATGCCTATAATAGTTGATGAAAAAAAAGTTGATGGAAAAATAATTGATGAATTTATTGTAAATCCTTTAATTGAAAAAGTATTAAATTCTAAGAAATCATCTAAATCTTTAGGTAAGTTAGAGATTATGTATAGAGAATTTTTTTCTGGAAATTCAAAAGAACAAATTAATGACTTAATGTTCAAAAATGACCAGGTTTTTGACTTTAATTCAACAAAAATTCCAAATGTTTTAAGACTTGATTTAAAACTAAATAAGTTATCAAAAATTAATAATTTTAAAAATAATGGCACTAAAGATTTGGATTTAAAAATCAATATTAGCGATGAAAATGAAAAGAAATCTCTTAAGGTTGTAGAAAAAATCAATTTAGCAATTAGTCCTCATAGTAATTTTGTTAACAAAAATAATGTGAAAAAGAGTATTTCAAATAAAAACATTTTAAATGATATTTTTGCAAAACTTGATCATTTGAAAGAAGATATAAAGTCCAATAACTTTGAAAATAAAATAATGTTCTATGACAATGAAATAACTTACAAACAGCTAAAAGTTAATAGTGAAACTAATAGTTTTGCAAGTAATAGTGATCAAATGATCAAAGCTGAAAATTTAAATTTGAAGAATAATTTCAATCAGAATCAATTTAATGGCGATAAAAATTTGAATTTTGTTCTAGATCAAATGATTGAAGAATTAGATATGTCTAAACTTGGTTGGACAGAAAAATTAATTTTGAGAATTGAAAAAGGTTTAAAAGAAGATGAAAATCATATTGAAATGTCTTTAAAACCAAAAGAGTTGGGTAATTTAAAAATTAATTTAAAAATTAAAGATAAAAGTGCAAATGTGATCATAAAAGTTGAAAATGCAGCTAGTATGGTAGCTTTACAATCAAATGAGAGTCTATTAGTTAAAAATTTATCAGAACAAGGCTTTATATTAGAAAAAATCAATTTTGAAAATTCATTAATGAGTTCTAATAAAGAAAATAAAAATTCATCCGAAAATAATAAAGATAATAAATTTAATAAAGATGACACTACAATTTTAGATAATGAAGAAAATTATAAAGATGACAATTTAAATTACTTAATTAATATTAATGCTTAGAAGTGAGATGAAAAATGGCTGAAGTTAAAGAAGAAGAAGAACAAAAAAAAGGTGGGATTTTAAAAATTATTCTTTTTGTTATTGGTGGGATAATTTTGATTATTCTAGGCCTTGGAATTGGATATTTTATTTTTGGTGGAGAACCGGAGCAAGATCCTTCTCAAGAAGTAAATCAAATCATTGAAGGAGAACCAAAGGTCAAAGATGATAAGAGTAAAGATAAAAATACTGATGAAACTAATGAAGAGGGAATAATTACAAAAAATGTAAAAACAGTTCCAGATGTTGATGCTTATGAAACAACATATTTTGAATTTCCTGGTGACTTCACTACTAACTTGAAAAATAGTAAGAAATTTCTTCAAATTAGTGTTGGTGTTTCAACTCAATATGACGAGAAAGTAATTGAAATGGTTGACCAACACCAATTAGCTTTAAGATCTGTCATTTTATCGGTTATAAGTGATTTTTCTGAAGAAGAAATATCAGGAAGTGGTGGTAAAAATGCCCTCTCTGAAAATTTACTTAAGGAAATGAATGCTAAACTTGAATCTCTCAAAGAATTTCCAGGGATTGAAGGTGTTTATTTTACAAGTTTTGTAGTACAGTAGGTTTTTAAATGTCAAATACATCAAGGAAATTATCATCAGAAGAAGTTTCAGCCTTAATGGAAGGTTTGAAGTCAGGTGAAATTAATTCTGGTGATGGTCTAAATAATGACATTGAGGTAACATCTTTTACTTTTGGATCTGATAATCTAGAATTAATGGGTGATTATTACGCTTTAAGGTTAATAAATGAACGATTTGCAAGAATGGTTAGAGGGATATTTTTGCCAATGTTAAGATTACAACCTAAAATTAACCCTTTTCCACCTGAAGTAAAAACTTATGACGAGTATAGCGCAGGCCTAGAGAACTTTATGAGTTTAACAACATCTCGTATTGAAGAATTAAAAGGTTCCATGCTATTAGTAATGGATCCTACATTTATAAGCATATTAACAAATTGTTATTATGGAGGAAAACTAGCAAGTCTTCCTTTAAAAAAAGCTGAGTTTACAGCAACAGAAGAAAGGATAATAGAGATAGTTAGCGATGGGATTGGAAGAGCTCTAGAAAATGCTTGGAAAGATTTAATGCCAATTTCAATCAAAAATGTTGGTAGAGAAATTAACCCTCAATTTGCGACCTTAGTTGAGTCTACAGATTCGGTTATAATATGTTCATTTGTTATTCAATTACCAAACGTAGATTCTGCGTCATTTGATGTTATATATCCACTGCAAACACTCAAACCAATTGCCTCGCTTTTGAGATCTAGAGTCAATTCAGATGTAGTTGAAGATGACAAAACTTGGAGAGAAAAATTACAAAACTCTGTTTTAAATGTACCTTTACCTGTTTCTGCTATTTTGAGTGAGCCCAAAGTAAAAGTATCTCAAATGATTAATTTTAAAAAAGGTGATTTACTGCAACTTGGTCCTGTTGATGGTGTTGATTTTTTAGTTGATAAAAAAATACTATTTAAAGCAGAAATTGGTGAGTCTAATGGACAGGCAGCAATAAGTCTTAAAAATAGAATTTCTTAAAGGAGAAAATATGGCTGAATTAGATCAAGAAAATAATGTTGAGGCTCAAAGTAATCAATCTGAAGTTGGTATTGACAACTTAAAAGTATTAGAAAATATTGAGGTAAAACTTACTGTGGAAGTTGGTTCATCCCAATTAAAAATACGTGATCTTTTAAGGCTGAATGAAGGTTCTGTTGTCGAGTTGGAAAGATTAGCGGGAGACCCTTTAGATATCCTTGCTAATGGTGTCCAGATTGCAAGAGGTGAAGTGGTTATGGTTGGAGAGCGGTTTGGTGTAAGATTTACAGAAGTTTCTAATCCCGAAGACACTGTTAAAAAGTTATAAATCAAAATTTTGACATATTTTATTCAATTATTTCAATAACTTACATAATTAATCATTGGCACTATTCTTGCTTACCTTAAATGTGAGGTAAGTTATGAATGAAAATATTTTAAATCCTTATACAATAATAACCGTTTTAAGCTTTTTGGCTATTTTTGTTTTGGTAGCTTTTTTTATTAGGAAAAAAAGTAGTTCTTTAAAAAAAATAATAAATAATAAAAAAATCAATGTTGTTGAGTATTCACCAGTAAGAGGTGGATATTCAGCTATAATTTTTTCAGTTGAAAATGAAAAGTTTTTTTTCGTAGGTCATAAATCAGGTAATTCCAATCTAGTACAAATTTTAAAATCACCAGAAGAAAAAACTCAAAAATTTAGAAATAACTTTAATGAAATTAACAAAAATAAGGAAATTAGTAATACTTTTATTGAAAAGGAAAATGTAAATGTTTCTTCAAAGATTGAGACAAAAAAGCCTTTAGAACAAGTTAATATATCAGATCTTCTTTCATTACATAAAAAGAGTTAATTATGAAAAAGCATTTAAATAATTCGATATATTCTCTTTTAAAATTTTTAATAATTTTTGGAGGTACAATTTTGTACGCAAGTAATCCTGCTTTTGCTAATGAATTACTAAATGGACTACCTGCACTAAATGTAAATACTAATGGAGATAAAACAGAATATTCATTACCACTTCAAATTCTAATACTTATGGGAGCATTAACAATTTTACCCTCATTAGTTTTAGGTATGACAAGTTTTGCTAGAATAATAATAGTAATGTCAATTTTAAGACAAGCTTTAGGAACTCAGCAAACTCCTCCTAATCAAGTACTTATTGCAATTTCCTTATTTTTAACTTTTTTTATAATGAGTCCAACTTTTACAAAAATATACAATGAAGCAGCAACTCCATACATGAATAATAAAGTTTCTGCGGAAGAAGCTATAGATAAAGCAAGTAAAGGTATGAAAGATTTTATGGTTAAAAATACCAGAAAAACTGATCTTTTAATGTTTTCTGACTTAGCAGGAATTGATAAAAAATTTGAAAATTATGAAGCAATACCTTTCAGAGTTGTATTACCAGCTTTTATGACTAGTGAATTGAAAACTGCATTTCAAATAGGTTTTTTAATATTTCTACCTTTTTTAGTTATAGATATGGTTATCTCTTCCATATTGATGTCATTAGGTATGATGATGCTTTCACCCATGCTTATTTCATTACCATTTAAGTTATTACTTTTTGTTTTGGTCGATGGATGGGCAATGACAGTAGGATCATTAGTAAGTACTTTTTCGGTGGGGGGATGAAATGACTTTTGATGAAAATATTTCCATGCTTAGTTTAGCATTTTATAAAGTTATTATGATTTGTGGTCCTATATTAGGCTTAGCTCTAGCTATAGGTTTACTAATTGGTATTTTTCAAGCAGCAACATCAATCAATGAAATGACGCTAAGTTTTGTGCCAAAAGTAATTGTTGTTTTAATTGGAATTGCATTTTTAGGAAATTTTTTAATGGTTGGATTGTCAGATTATTTTTCTTTTATATTTGATCAAATTTCAGGTGTTGGACTTTAAAAAGTATAATTATGAATTCATTAGTTTTTCCAGGAATTGATTTAACAAATTTATACCAGTTAGTTCTAACTTTTTTTTTCTCTTCTCTAAGAATTAGTGCATTGTTTATAAGTATGCCTTTTTTTTCAACAAGCTTTATTCCTCTTCAAGTAAGAATTATTTTATCGATGTGCATAACATTTTTTATTTTTGAAACCATAAAATTACCTAATATAATGGAAATGAGTGTTTTAAGTATATTTATAGTTATTCTAGCTGAGATTGGCTTAGGCTTATCAGTTGGCTTTATTTTAAATATTCTCTTTTCTGCTGCTTCTGTTAGTGGAGAAAAAATTGCATCTACTGCCGGATTATCTATGGCTAATATGGTTGATCCACAGTCTGGAGGTCAAACTTTAGTAATTAGTACAGTTTTATCTTTATTTCTTATAAGTATTTTTTTATCTCTAGATGGGCATTTATTTCTAATAAAAATGATAATTGAAAGTTATAGTTATTTACCAATTGGCGAATCTCTAAATTTCAGGGAAGTAAGTAATGCAGGAATTTTTGCATTTGGCAGAATGTTATATTTAGGAAGTTTGATTATGTTGCCTGTTGTGGGAGGAATGTTACTAATAAATTTAGCTGGAGGAATAATAACAAGATCTGCACCAACTTTAAATTTGTTTTCATTTATTTTTCCAATAACTTTAATAGGTGTATTTATTTTTCTATATTTAGCTTTAGGAACCATAGCCAATGCTTTTTCAGACTTAGTTGGTATTAGTATAAATTTAATTGATAATGTATTGCATTCAAAAGAGTATAAATAATGGCTGAAGAACAAGATTCCCAAGAAAAAACGGAAGAACCTACGCAACGAAAAATTGATAAATCAATTGAAGATGGTCAATTTCTCACTTCTAAAGAGATGTTTGTTTTTACATCTGTTTTTATAGGTTTATTTACATTGGTTTTTATTTCTTCATTTTTTCCAAATTTTTTATCGATGTGGAAAAGTTTTTTTATATTTTCAGTAGAAGAATTAAATTACCAAAAACCTTATTTAGGGATTTTAAAATTAATTAAAATAATAAGTATTTTAACTTTATTTATTGGGTTTCCATTATTGATAACTTCAATAATTACTCAATTCTGTGTTGGAGGTGGAATATATTTCTCACCTAAAGCCTTCAGCTTTAAAGGTAATAAAATTAATCCTCTAACTGGGCTAAAAAGAATGTTTTCGATGCAAAGTTTAATAGAATTAATTAAGTCAGTATTAAAGGTATTACTTTTAGGTGGAATTTCAGGTATTGTAATATATTTTGATTTAATAAATATAATTCATTTGTCTGAAAGAAGTCTATACCAAGCTCTAAAAGGTTATGTTATATTATTCCCGAAATTGACTATATATTTATTAATCGCTTTAGCTGTTATAGCAATGATTGATTTTATTTGGCAAAAACACTCTCATAATGAAAAATTAAAAATGTCTATAAAAGAAATCAAAGATGAGATGAAAGATACGGATGGTTCACCTGAAGTTAAACAAAAAATTAGAAGATTACAAAATGAAATCTCCCAGCGAGCCAGTCAACAGAGTTCTGCATTAGAAGATGTAAAAGATGCATCAGTTGTAATAACAAACCCAACTCATTTTGCTGTAGCACTGAAGTATGAAGTAGGGGAAGAGGGAGCTCCTAAAATTCTAGCAATGGGCAGAGGCTTAATGGCGGAAAAAATCATGCAATTAGCTAATGAAAAAAATATAAATGTTTTTAGTAGTCCATTATTGGCCAGAGCGTTATACTTTACTGGTCAGATCGGTAAAGAAATTTCTGAAGATCTTTATACCAGTGTTGCCGCTATACTGGCTTATATATTTAAAATTGAAAAAGGTGAATTTTTAGAAAAGCCTGAAATTGAAATACCTATTGATTTACAATTTGATGAGTATGGTAATAAGAAAATAGAGGATGGCTGATGAAAAAAAGAAAAGGTTTTGGACAATTAATTATTACTTTTGCTTTTGCATACTCAGCATTACTTTGTCACTTTCACGCCAGTGAACTTAAAGAAAATGGAGAAATATATACTGCTTTATTATATTGGTTCTTTGGATTAACTGCATTAGCAGGGGCATTTCGTTTCAGAATTGCAAGTCTTATAGAAAAAATAATTGGTAAAAATAATGAATAAAAAAGTATTTTGTCATGGATGTGAATATTTTTTTATAACCCATAGGATTAAAAGACCTTGGGGTTGTAAAAAGTTTGGATTTGTTTCAAAAATTCTTCCTTCTTTAGAAGTTTCGATGACAACTGGTATGGAATGTGCATATAAAATGAAGAGTAATTTTAAAAATAGAGGTTTAAAATGAATGATAAAGTTGATGCCGTACAAGAAAGTATTAAGTTAGCTCTAGATGCAGCAGATGCTGCTACAGATGTAACATCAGAATATAATACTGTAAGGAAGCAACATAAAATTTTGGAGGATAAAGTGAAACAAATTCATAAATACACAACAGTCGTTTTCGTCTCTTCAATAGTTTCAGGTATTTTTGTTGTAATTGTATCAGCATTTTTGTTCATGCAAGGCTCTAGTAAATTAGATACAATGACGGAAACAAGTAGAGAGGCATTAGTAGTTTTTGCAGAAAATGTTGACAGTGTAAATAAATCACTTGAAAGTTTAAATAAAGCTATAAAAAAACAAGATGAATTTTTAGCTGTAAATAAAAATATCATTACTACTATGAATAAAATTGAAAAGAAAATTACAGATTCAAATAAGTTGACAGCAGCAGAATTAAGAACAATTTCTAATTCTCTGGTCAGTGAATTAGATACATTTTCTAAAAACTCTATTAAAAATAATAATGATCTTAAGAAAACATTGAATAATTTTGCTTCGAAGAGTTCAAAAGCCATAAAAAAATCAATGGAATCAATGAGTAAAAATCCAATTTACAATAAAATCATTGCAAATCAATCAATGCAATCTCAACAGATAAATTCTTTAATTAAGAAGAATAACAGTCTTGTAAGTAAAATGAAAGACAAGGCAGCTATGATTAAGTACCCTTAAATAATAAGTGAACTCATATTATGGAAAATAATGAAGTATCAAATACTATTAATAAAGACCAAGATCAATTAAGTAGAAAATTTTTAAAAATTACAAATGTAAGAGTTTTTTCTAATGCATATAATCTTAGAATTAAAGAAAATGATATTATAATAGGGCTTAATGGTGAATATTTTAATTCATCTTATGAAGATCTTAAAAAAACCCTTGATGAAGATGAAGAAGAAAAAATTATTACAATTTTTAGAGAAGGAACATGTTTTAACATTTCTACAAAATCTTCATTAGGTATTTCATGCGAAGAAATAGATGAAAATCATATTAAAGACTTTTCGAATGTTGATATTAAAAATATTTTTGAAAAAGACAAATCATATAAACAATTCGAGGTATATAAAAATTTTAGAAAAAATGGGTTTATATTAGATCTTGAGTTTTCAATCTTGGCAAGTGTTGCGCCTCCGTTATGGATGTTATATCATAAATTATGGATGAATCTTTTTTTCACAATCGTCTTTCTTGTAATAATGTTTTTGGTTTCGCCATGGTTATTTTGTATATCCTGGGTTCTAAAGTCTTGGTACTATGGCTTAAATCAAATAAATGTATTAAGAAATTATTATAATTTTAAAGATTATAGGTTGTTTTTAGTTTTAACTTGTTTAAACGAAGAGCAGGCCCAAATAATATCTAGGAATTTAGATCCTAAAATTGATTTTGATTACTCCTATCTAGAACCACCTGCTAGTGATGAAGATAGTTTCAGTACTTTGTAATTTAGTAACTTAATTTTTAATAGATATTAAAATTAAGATTGATTGTTTTGATTTTCTTCTTCTTTAACAACTGGTTGTTTTAAATTTTCGTTTAGTTTTAAATATAAATTAACTTTTTTAATAAACATTTCATCGTCTTTTTCAGTAGACTTAAAATAACTACCAAGAATTTGTTTACGTTTTAAGACACCAAGAAATTTACCTTCACTTTCTATTTTTAAATGCGAAGCGTCAATTTTTTTTGTTGCTAAAGTAGCAATTTTAGTTTCAATAAATTCATTTTGAACAGCTGCTCTAATTCTCAAGCCTGTATTAGTTTTGATCTTAGTCAGTCTCATTACTAAACTATTTGTTCTTCTAATTAGGTCATCACCTATTTCTTCAAGTTGCATTCTAGAAGGCGGTGGTACTTTTACTATGAGAAATTGTGAATTTTTTTCTTTTAATTTTGCAGGAAAGCCAGCTTCTTTTATTGTATCAATAACTGTTTCTAGATTATCTCTACTGAAGACCATTACTTCTAAGGTTAGTGGGTCATCAGGTGCTTCTATATTAGCAATATCAGCTAATCTCCTTTTTCTTCCATCTATCATCGAATATATGCTATTAAACACTGCGATGTTAGCGTCTTCAGATTTTATTTCAGTTAAGACATCAGCAAAATCTTCTATAGCTTTATAAAAATTGGAAATTGCTTCCGTAGAGTAACTTTCTAAATTTTCAGGAGTTAAACTTTGTTCTGCCATATTTCAATATTGAAACTAATATTTAATTTCTATTTCAATCCTTCTGTTTTTTGATCTACCTGTCGCATCATTATTTGAAGCTAACGGTTTTGATTCACCATAACTTATTGCCATAAGGCGATCTAATGGTATGTCTCCAGATTTTGAAATTGATTGAACTACACTAGATGCTCTCGCAGCAGCTAAATCCCAGTTATCTCTATATTGTCCACCAAAAATTAATGGAACATTATCGGTATGACCTGATACGTTAATTTGTCCAGTTCCTTTTTCACTTACCTTAGCAATTTTACCCATGATTTGTTTTGCATTTTCTGTTAGTTCAGCAGACCCAGATCTGAATGCTCCAGCTGAGCCAACGGTAATAATGACCCTATCTTTTTCTCTTTTAACTTCAGTTAAACCTTGTCCAATTTCTTGTTTTAAGGCTACTTTAAATTCATCTTCTGCAATTTTAGCTTTAATTTTAGTTTCTTTAGTTTTTCTTTTTTCTTCTCTTTCTTCTTTATTAATTTTTTCTATTTTATCTATTAATGCTTTATTATTTTGACTAGCCATTGCAATGGCTTTAATTTCGTTATTAATACCACCAATCAATACATCAGTATCGTAATTTCCTGATTTATTTCTTGCATCCTCTATGGCTGAAATAGTTTTTGACACAACATCTTGGATATTTTTAATCTCTTCATTATTAATTTTGACTACTACTTTATTATCAATAACTTCTGTTGAAACACTTTTGTCTAGATTAATTGATTTAAGAGCCTCTTCCAGCTTTTTTGCTCTTTCAATACTTTCTGAACTGGATTTTGAACTCTCTCTTTTATCCTCTTCAGATTTAAGGTCTAAATTTTTTTGTTCAGTATTTGTTGATTGTTGTGTCATATTTTTTGTAACAGAAGGATCAGGAGAGGGACTGAAGTTTAGAGCTAGTACGGTTGTTCCTCTAGGTTGCTCGACAACGGGTACAACTCTTTGAATACCAAAGGCATTTTTTAAGCTACCACTAATTTGTTTAAATTTTGGAACATTAAATTCAGCAAATGAGAGAATAAGAACAAAAAATGCCATCAATAATGTTGCCATATCAGCAAAAGTAGCCATCCATGCAGGCGCACCTTTTGGAGGGCATTTAGGACATTCTTCTTCTTCTTGTTCTTCTACATCAGGGTTTTCTTGTGCTTCAGCCATGTATACACCTTTTTAAGCAGCTTCCTCTATTTTAGCTTGTAGTTTTGGAGGTAAATTTGCTATGAGTTGATCAGTGATGTTTCTAGGACTCTCACCTCTTGAAATATATTTTAATCCCATAACAACCATTTCTCTATATAAAGCTTCATGTGCAGAGTAATTCTCTAATTTTGTAACGATTGGCATAAAAATACAATTAGCAATCATCGCACCATAAAGCGTTGTTAAAAGTGCAACAGCCATTGCAGGTCCAATTGCTTTAGGATCAGCCATATTTCCTAACATCGCAACTAAACCAATTAGAGTTCCAATCATACCCATTGCCGGAGCCAAGTCTACCCATGCTTGAAAAACACTCTTCATATTATCATGGCGTCTAATCATACCTTTAACTTCTCTATTTAATTGTTCTGTTAATTTTGTTTCATCAGCTCCATCAACAAGCATTTGAAGTCCTTTTTCAAAAAATTTATCTGGTACCTCTTGGCCTTCTAGAGCCATCATTCCGTCTTTTCTTGCTATTCCTGCTAATTCTGTAATTCTTGTTATCAATTCATCATGTTTTTTTGCACCTGGTAAAAAAACTTTTGCTAGAGTTCCAAATGATGCCAGAAAATCAGGTAATGTAGATCTATACATAACCGCAAAAAATGTTCCACCGATAACAATTAACATTGAAGGTGTGTCTATAAATGGACCAATTCCTCCTGACGAAACCATTGCACCAGCAATCATTCCTAGTGTTCCAACTAAACCAATTAAAGATGCTATATCCATTTTTTATTCCTCATTAAATATAAAAAACATGATTTTAGGCATAAATTCTGCAAGAATGAGACCAAAATCACAAAGATTAAAAAAAACATTAAGGTTATTATATGTCCAGAATACTTTCTAGTAAATTTATAAAACTCATTTTAGGGATATTTTTTTTATTTTTAACCCCTAAACTTATTTTTGCATCTGAGTACATACCAAGAGGTTACTTTGTTATCGATTTAAAAAATAAAATTGAATGGATGACTTGTCCAGTAGGCATGGTTTGGAATAAAAATACTTGTAATGGGGTAGCAAAAAAATATGAACTGAATTTTTTGCCAGATATTATAAATATAGCTAATAAACAATTGGAAGGCAGCTGGAGATTACCTACAAGAAAAGAATTAGAAAGTTTAATATGCATTAAATGTGAAAAAGTAAAAATTAATTTAAAAATATTTCCAAAAACACCTCCAGAACCTTTTTGGACAAAAGATAAAAACTACTGGCAACCACAATTCAATTGGATAGTTAATTTTTTAAACGGAAATACATTTGGTCGTTATCCAGGATACAAACCAAATTATATACGATTGGTGAGAGATAGAAATTAATTGTTTTTATTTTTAAAATAGTCAAAAACTTTGTAAATCGTTATTAAAATACCTAAAACTAAAATAACATAGGCGGCATTTTCTGGAGTTATAAATTTTAGATAATGTAATTTGTCTTTTTGAACTAAAGCTAACAATATAAGCAAAAAAACTGATAATAAGAAAATTCTTATTATTTTACATATTTTACATGATGTCGAAAAAAACATTAAAATTTTCTTGTCAACTTAATGACTTTTCTAAATTCAAATAAAGACCAATAATCAAACATTAATATCATATTATATTAAATTTAAGAGCTGACATAGTTTTTAATTGTCAAATTTCTGTCTTTAAAAACCTGTCAAATTAAAGTTTTGATTTTTCAAAGAAATTTTTCTTTGATGAATAAAATATATAGGAGGTTTGTAATGAAAATAAATCAACAGTTAAAAATAAAGCAAAATCAGTCTATTGTAATGACACCACAATTACAGCAAGCAATTAAGCTTTTACAACTTACAAATATTGAACTAGCCGAATATGTAGAAAATGCTAAATTAGAAAATCCATTTATAAAAGAAGACCTTAATATTAAAAAAATGGAAACAAATGAACAAAAAACTTCTGATGTATTAGAAAATACTAAACAAAATGAAGATCCATTAAAAATAAATAGTGATTTAGAAATGAGTAATTCTTTTGATACACACATTTCTGAGAGATCTTTTGAAAAAAATAACACGACAAATAAAAATAATTTCGAAAACAAGAATACTTTTTTATCAGAAGTGATAGAAAATACTGTATCAAATAAAATTTCTCTAAAAGAATACCTGACTAATCAAATAACGCTCTCCTTTGAAAAAACAGATCAATCTGTTGCAATTTCTCTAATTGATTACTTGCATCCAAGTGGTTGGTTAATCCATCCAGTTGAAGATATTGCTAATGAATTAAACAAACCTATGAATTACATTGAAGAAATAATTAAACAGTTGCAATCCCTCGAGCCAATTGGGATATTTGCAAAAAACTTATCAGAATGTCTTAAAATACAACTCAAAGAAAAAGGTATTTTAAATAAAACATATCAAGTTTTAATAGATAACCTCACATTAATTACAAAAGGCAAAATTAAAACACTTGCAAAATTATGTGAAATAGAAAATGGTGAAATTATTCAAATGGTTAATATAATTAAAACATTAAACCCTAAGCCAGCGGAAAATTTTAATGATGAGCCATTAAGTATCTCTGAGCCTGATATTATCGTAACAAAAACAAATAAAGGTTGGAAAATTGATTTGAATAGATCAACTTTGCCAACAATAGATTTAGATGAAGATTATATGACTGAAATATCTAATTTAAATCTTGGAGAAGATGATGATGAGTTTACAGCAAATAAAATTGGAGAAGCGAAATGGCTTCAAAAAGCTGTTGATCAAAGAAATAAAACTATATTAAAAGTTTCTTCAGTTATATTACAAAAACAAATTGGTTTTTTTAAGCATGGATTAAGTCACATGAAGCCTTTAATTTTAAAAGATGTTGCAGATGCGATAAGTATGCATGAAAGTACAGTTTCAAGGGTAACAAATAGTAAATTAATTTTAACTGATTGGGGATTGTTTTCTCTTAAAGAATTTTTTTCTGCAGCTATTCCAAGTTCTGAAGAAAGTGATAAACATGCAGCTTCAGCTGTAAGGGAAGCATTAAAGAAGTTAATTTCTACAGAGGTTTCAAGTAAACCTCTCAGCGATGAAAAGATTGCAGATGTTTTGTCTAATCAAGGGATAGATGTAGCTAGGAGAACTGTAGCCAAATATAGAGACATGTTAAGTATTCCTTCAAGTGCAGAGAGAAAAAGACGATCGAAATTGAGCAAATTATTATCTACTGGTTGAGACTAGATTAGCTAAAACTTTTAATGGTATAATTTTTTTTTTATAAACTTTATTATTTTTATTAAATATTTTTAAGTTAATTTTGAAATCGACAATCTCATTAATTTTTAAATCATCATTTCTTTTATGCAACTTCATTATAAAACCTCACTATTATAGAGGTAGTTGCATTTTATATGCCAAATTAATTTATATCTGCAATCGATTTTAGACTATTTCTACTTAATAATTTTCTGCCAATTGAAAAGTAAATAGCAGGGTCTTTTGACTTTCCATTTACGGATATTTCATAATGTAAATGAGCACCATCTACTCTGCCTGTTCTTCCCATTTTACCTATAACTTTTCCTTCAGAAACAATTTGACCTTTCTTGACTAGTATTTTAGCAAGATGTCCATAAGTAGTTCTAATTCCATAGTTATGTCTAATTCTAATAACTTTACCAAATGAGCCATGGTACCCAGCAAAAGTTACAACTCCATCGGCTGATACTCTAATATTTTCTTGCCATGTACCAGCTAGATCAATACCATGATGAAAACGCCATTTTTTTGTAACTGGATGTTTTCTATTTCCATACTTGCTTGTTACATAATAATGTTCCATAGGTGGTTTAAGAGGTATAAATTCTAGTGCATTTTTATAAATAGCTAGTAAATCTAATCGTTCTCTGAAAGCTATTAAAAATTTTTCAGCATCTTCTTTATAATCTAGTTCTTTATTGATTAAATTTCTAACTTTTTGAATTTTATTGTCTTTTAATTCTATATCAAGCTTGTCAAATACTTTTTCTAAATTAGATAATTCATTATCTAAGGATGCAATAAATCTGAAGTTAGAGGCTCTTTCGTCAAGCTTGGGAGGTGAGATATAAAAAGCATTATCATTATCTAAATCTTCATCTTCTAAATTTATATCAATATCTGGTTCATTTTTTTTTAAAATTTTTGTATCAGAATTATTTGGCAAAATTTTTGAATTTGAGGCAAGTTTTGTATTTTGTTCCTCAATAGTTTTTGATTTATCTAATTTATTTGTATAAATTTTTTCTTTAATTAAATCTTTGGAATTTTTAACTATTTTGGTATTAAAATTAATTTCATTTGTTTGTTCAGGTAAACTAATATTTGATTCAAGATCAATTTTGCTACTATTTGATTTTGTATCATCTATATTTATTTCATATAAAACAGAATTTGATTCTATGTTATTTGATTTATTCTCTTTAAGGTTTGTTGGCAAGTTAGCTGATGCTTCTGTGATGATATCTTTTTGTGCGACGTCAATAGCCGATGAGATGCCAACGATTGAATAGTAAATAATGCTTGACACCCCAACCGCAATAGTTAGCGCTAGAGAAACGTAGTGAGAAAGTTTAAAGTGTATTTCAATAGGCCCACGTCTTGTAAAAATCAAAAATCTTCGTTCTGATAATAGTCCAACCTTAGGTTTTGCGAAAAGGTCTCCAAATCTTATACCTTTTTTGACAGAAGGAAGTTTTTTAAAGAGTTTTGTTATTGTTGAATTCTTCAGTTTTTACTCCAATACATTCAATAGCAACATAAATATACCTATATTTGAAAATACCTGTAATAACATTAGAAATACTAAAACTTTAGAAGAAATTGGGTTTTTAACTGATAATTGAACCGAAGGAAATTCTTTACTATTTTGAGTTAAATTTTTTGATTTAGATAAGTCATTGTTATAATTAGATTTAATTTCTTCTTTATCTTTATTTTCAAATTCATTTGCTAGGTTAGTAGTTATTTTTTTTTCTTCATAATTGACATTTTTTTTAAGATTGGGATCATCTTGAATGTCACTTTTATGATCATCTTCAAATTTGATTCGCATCTTTTCTATTCTTTCACGAATATCAATTATTTGTTCTGCCATATTAATAATCCTATATATTATTTATACTTGGCTCGCTTATTGCATTATTTATACCAAAATTGATTGAATTATAATAAAAACAAATATAGTTTATTAATAATTCAAATAACTTAAACATTATAAACTTTTATTTAGATTAGGAAAAGTAAAATGGCAAATAAAACTGACGGTGAAGTAGAAAAATCAATTATATCATCAGATATGAAGATAAAGGGTAAAATCACGGCTTCTGGAGGGCTTGTCTTGCTTGGAAATGTTGTGGGCGACATTAAATGTAATAGTTTATCAATAGAGGAAACTGGAGTTCTTAAAGGAAATATTGATGCAGAATTAGTTTCGATAGCTGGTAAATTTGATGGGCAAGTTTTATCTGAGGTGGTTTCAATTCGTGCAACAGGTTCTGTAACTGGTGAAGTCGCATACGATAATATTTCTATAGAAGAAGGTGCAAAAATAGAAGCGCAATTAGGAAAAAAGAAACAATAAATAAAATAATTTTTAATTAATAGGTGTAATTATGGCAGAAAAACAAGCAGTTTTAGGAAATGGAGCAAAATTTACAGGAAAAATTAGCAATTCTAAGTCAATAGAAATTAATGGTTCCGTACAAGCAGATTTGGTTACCGAAAAAGTAACTATTGGATCTACAGGTAATTTTAAGGGTGCAGTTAAATCTGATCTAGTTGTTATTGCTGGAGAATATGAAGGAAAAATGAAAGCTGACAGCATTTGGTTAACTGAAAGTTCTCGAATAAGTGGCGAAGTGCATTACAAATCTTTGCAAATGGATAGAGGTGCAGCTTTGAATTGTCGTGTGGTTCATAATTGGGACAAAAAAGAACAAGCTAAAAAGCAAGAACAAGTTGAAGAAACACAAAATGCCAAAGAATAATAAAATATAATTCTTAATAACTATAAATAATTTAAATAGGTGAAAAATGAGTGAAACAACATATATATCAGAAGAATTAATTATGGAAGGTACTTTAGACTCTTCCGGTTCAGCAGTAGTAATTGCTGGTAGGTTTAAAGGAGAATTAAGAGCAAAGGATGTTTTGTTAGAATCAAATAGTGTTTTTGATGGTAACTTAATCGCAGATAAAGTTACTTTGGGAGGACTTGTAAAGGGAGAAGTTGCTGCAAATACTCTAAATGTTTCAAGTAGTGCTAGAGTTGAAGGAAATTTAAAAACAAATTCTTTATCAATTGATCTTGGTGCAGAGGTCGCAGGTAATATCAGTAGGATCTCTTGAGTCAAGTTTTACTAGCTGTTTCAATACAATCTTGAAAAAATTGAATTGTATCTCTTTTGCCAATTAATTTAGTTAATTTCATAGCTGCATATCGACCTGAAGAAAGACTTACAGCAAGCTCATTATTTTCAATGATGGAGTAGTTATTTAGTTTTTCTTCGATTTCATCTCTAATTCTACACAATTTAATTTTTGTTAGTAACTTTTCATCATATTTATCTTTGAGATGATCATTTAAATTAATTACATTTGCCATTTTTAACTCCCATTATATAAAATAAATACGACAAAAAATTTAAAATTTAAATAAAAATCTAATATGAAATTTAAAGTTTATAAAAATGAAAAGCAACTTAAGAAAGAAGAATTTAGTTTTAATGATCAAAAAATGATTTTCATTTTTCATGGTCTTTTTGGCAGAGCAAAAAATTGGCACTCTATCGCTCTAAGAATAAGTTCAATAGTTGATGGTACTATAATAGTTTTTGATTTGAGAAATCATGGAGAAAATGAGCCATCAAATGAGATTTCCTATTCAATAATGGTTAATGATGTATATGAATTTATTATGAAAAAAAATATTAACAAATTTTCAATTATTGGTCATTCAATGGGTGGAAAATTGGGTATGTTATTTACACTCTTATATCCACAATTTATAAAACAATTATTCGTTGTTGATATTGCACCTGTTGATTACCCAAGAGAAAAAATTGAAGTTGTTGACCATCTTTTAAAGATAGATGTTACAAACTGTAAAAGTAGAAAAGATGTTGATGTAAAATTATCTAATTATATTAATAATAAAGAATTAAGATCATTCTTATTGCAAAATTTAAATTTTAATAATGGGAAATATTCTTGGTCTTTAGATTTAAATACAATTAAAATGGGAATGAAAGATTTAAGAGGGTTTCCAATAAATTTGATTTCAAACATATCTCATATAGAGACCTTATGTATTTTTGGAGAAAATAGTCCTTACATAAATAAAAAATACAAAGATAACTTTAAAAATTTATTTACAAACCTTAAATTTTTTAAAATTGAAAATGCAGGTCACTGGTTACATATAGAGAAACCGCAAGAATTTATTAAGATAATGTCAAAAAAACTAATTTAACTTAATTATTAATTACAATATAAGAAAACATATGGATCAAAGTAAAATTTATTTATTACGTTTAAACTGTAAGGATCAAGTTGGTATAATCTCGAAAATATCAACTTTATTGGCGAATAAAAACTGTAATATCATTGAATCTAAACAGTTTACTGATCAAGATACAAATAGTTTTTTTATCAGACAAAGTTTTCAACTCCCAAATGAATTAAGCATAGAAACTATTAACAAAGAATTTAAAAATTTATCAAACATTTTAAATGCTAATTTTGAAATTAGACATATACATAAAACACTTAAAACTCTTATTTTAGTATCAAAATTTGATCATTGTTTAATCGAACTTATTAATAAATCAAAAAATAAAAACTTAAATTTATCGATTGAAGCAGTTATATCAAATCATAATGACTTGAAAAAAATATCTTCGCTAGAAAATTTACATTTTCATCACTTTCCAATCAATAATGATAAGTTGAAGCAGGAGAAACGAATTATTGAATTTATAGACGAAAAAAATATTGATATTATAATCCTTGCTCGATACATGCAAATTTTGTCTAAAAATTTTGTTGATCGATTTTATGGAAAAATTATAAATATCCATCATAGTTTTTTACCAAGTTTTAAAGGTGCAAAACCTTACCATCAAGCTTTTGAACGAGGAGTTAAAATAATTGGAGCAACTGCCCATTTTGTTACTCAAAATTTAGATGAAGGGCCTATAATTGAACAAGATGTTGAAAAAGTTGATCATGAACTTAGCCCAAGTGATTTAGTCACAATTGGAAAAGATATTGAGGCAAGAGTTTTATATAAAGCCATAAAAAACTTTAGTGAGGGCAGAGTTTTTTTAAATGGAAGAAAAACTATTGTGTTTAAAGGAGACAAAATTTTATGAATAATATTTTAAGAGATATTGTCATTATCGGCACAGGCTCTGCTGGGCTTACTGCTGGAATTTATGCAGCTAGAGCAAATCTAAAACCTTTAATTTTGGAAGGTCTTCAGCCAGGTGGACAATTAACTATCACAACTGATGTTGAAAATTACCCTGGGTTCTCTGATATTGTTCAAGGTCCTTGGCTTATGGATCAAATGAAAGCACAAGCTTTAAACGTAGGTGCAGAAATAATAAATGAACTAGTTACTAGTGTAGACTTCAGTGACAAATTAAAAATAATTAAATGTGATAGTGGCAAAATCATTAAAACAAAATCTGTCATAATTTGTACTGGGGCACAAGCTCGTTGGCTTGGAATAGAGAGCGAAAAAAAATTTAATGGTAGAGGTGTCTCTGCTTGTGCAACTTGTGATGGCTTTTTTTATAGAAATAAGAATGTTGCAGTTATTGGTGGTGGAAACACAGCTGTTGAGGAGGCATTATATTTATCTAAAATATGTTCAAAAGTAATTTTGATTCATAGAAGAGATAATTTGAGAGCAGAAAAAATATTGCAAGATAGAGTTTTTTCTAAAGAAAATATCGATTTTTTGTGGAATTATGTAGTTAAAGATTTTATTGGAGATGATAAAGGCTTAAATTGTTTGAACTTAATGTCTACTAAAGATAACTCAAAAAAAAGTATAAACGTAGATGGAGCATTTGTAGCTATTGGTCATGTTCCTTCTACTGCATGTTTTACAAATCAAATTCTTTTAGACAAAGACGGATATATTGAAGTTAAAGAAAAGGGATCTACTCTAACAAATATTAATGGAGTATTTGCTGCTGGTGATTGTGTTGACAAAATATATAGACAAGCCATTACAGCTGCTGGCATGGGTTGTATGGCTGCTTTAGATGCTGAAAAATGGTTGCAAGAATCTTAATTTATTTTAAACAAAGCTTCATTAAATCATATATAATATTTGCAGACACATAATCATAAGCATGAAAATTTTCTATTGGAGCATATTCAACATAATCGATTCCTATAATTTTTTTATTTTCGATTAATTTTTCTAAAATTAAAAAAGTTTCATTATAATATAAACCATTTGGAACTGGTGTTCCAGTTGCAGGCATAATTGATGGATCTAAGCAATCTGAATCAAATGTAATATAAATATTTTTTGGAAAGTCTTTAGGTAAACTTACATTTGGATTTTTTCTGTAGTCTTCTATGCTTTTGTAATTAATATTAAATTCATCTCTTAATTTAATTTCTTCATCAGATTGAGCTCTAACTCCAAATTGAAATATTGGAATATTTTCTTTATGTATTTTATACATCACAGTTGCATGAGAATTTACATTTCCATTATATTTTTTTCTTAAATCTGCATGAGCATCAAATTGTACTATGCCAAAATCTTCATGAATGTTATTAAATTTTTTTTTAAATCCCTTGATAACACCAAATGTCAAACTGTGTTCGCCACCTATACAAACAGGAATTTTATCTTTTTTTAAAATATCAAAAATTAAATTCTCTATATTTTTAAATATTGAGTTGAAATTTAATGAACAATCAAATGCATCATGTGTATATATACCAAAATCACATGGACTGTTTTGATTTCTTTCAAGTTGATTACTGGCATTAATTATAATTTCTGGAGCTTTAGATGTCCCTGTACCATAAGATACAGTTTTTTCTAAAGGTATAGGTAAAATGTGAAATTTAGAAAAATTGAAACTCTTTTCTTTTTCAGATAATTCTTCTCCCAAAAATAAATTTTTTTTTAAATTTAACATTTTAATTTCTTGTTTCAAAATCTTTGAAATCAAAAGATTTGATTATTTTAAAATCATTATTGTCACTATTCCATAATACAATTTCAGGATGGTTTATCCCATTAAAAAAATTAGTTTTCACTAATGTATAGTGCGCTTGATCCAAGAACACAACTTTATCTCCTATCTTAGGATTTTTTATGAAATAATATTCTCCAATAATATCTCCAGCTAAACAACTTGGTCCGCCTAAAACGACTTTTTTTCCTTTAAGTGGTTCATTCATTAACATTGGTCTATATGGAGCTTCAATTACGTCTGGCATGTGACAAACAGGACTTATATCTGTAATGCCAATATTTGGAATTTTATTATTATCTCCTTGAATGTAATCTAATATTTCACCAACCAAAATACCTGATTCAAAAACAACAGCTTCCCCAGGTTCTAGTATAATTTGACAATTTGTTTTTGATTTTAATTCTATAAGAAAATTAGTTAATTTATTTAATTTATAATCTGATCTAGTTATGTGATGGCCACCTCCTAAATTAATCCATTTTAAATTTTTAACTAAATTTTTTAAATAAGGCCAAATCTTAATCCAAGTATTTTCTAAGGTTTCAAAATTTTGCTCACATAAAGAGTGAAAATGAATTCCTTTAACATCGGCAAAATCTATTTTATCTAATTGATTTATATGAATGCCTAGACGAGAATTTAAATTTGAAGAATTATATTTTGAAACCTCAACCTCAGAATATAAAGGGTTTATTCTAACCCCAATATCAATATTTTTTTTAACACATAATTTTTTGTATTTATTGATCTGTGAAATAGAATTAAAAGTTATGTGTTGTGAACATTTTATAATGTCACTAAATTCAGTATCTTTAAATGCAGGTGAATAGGTACTTATTAAACCTCCAAAGTATTTTTTACCAAGTTTTGCTTCATTTAAACCGGATGCGCAAATACCATCTAAAACATTTGAGATAATAGGAAATAAACTTCTTAGAGAAAATGCTTTTAATGCTAAAAGAACTTTAACGTTCGTATCATTTTTTAATTTATTAAATATTTTTAAATTATCATTCAGAACCTTTGTATCAATGACATAACTAGGAGAAGATATTTTAGATAAATCAAGCTTTTGAAAATATTTTTTATTGACTTTAACAGTTTTAAGCATCTTAGAAGTTTATAGGTTCATCTAATTCAACAATTTTGTTAGGTAGTCCATATAGTTTTAGAGCATCTATAAAAGGGTCAGGATCAAATTGTTCTAAATTCCAAACACCAGGTTTAAACCATGTTTTATTTAATATTAATAAAGATCCAATCATTGCAGGAACTCCAGTTGTGTAAGATACAGCTTGGCTTTCTACTTCTTCAAAACATTTCTTATGATCACAAACATTATAACAGTAAATTGTTTTAATTTTTTTATTTTTTAGACCACTAATTATTGTTCCTATGCAAGTTTTACCTTCTGTATTTTTTCCTAAAGTTTTTGGATCTGGTAACACTTCTTTTAGAAACTCAAGTGGTATAATATCCATATTTTTGAATTTTTTTGGTTTGATAGAAGTTAGGCCAACATTTTCTAAAACATTTAAGTAATTCAAATATTTATCTCCAAATGTCATCCAAAATCTCGCTTGTTTTAAATCTCTAAAATTTTTCACTAAACTTTCAAGTTCTTCATGGTACATAAGATACATGTTTCTTTTTCCAACCTCTGGAAAATCAAATTCAATTTTTTTAGATAATGGATCACCAGTTATCCATTTTCCATTTTTATAAAATTTACTTTTTTGTGTAATTTCTCTTATATTTATTTCTGGATTAAAATTAGTTGCAAAATGTTGACCATGATCTCCACCATTGCAATCTAAAATATCTAAATAGTGAATTTCATCCAAATAATGTTTTTGAATATAAGCTGTATAAACATTTGTAACTCCTGGATCAAAACCAGAACCAAGTAGTCCCATCAAATTTTTTTCTTTAAATTCATTATTTAATTCCCACTGCCATTTGTATTCGAATTTTGCTTCATCTCTAGGTTCATAGTTAGCAGTGTCTAAATAATTAACATTTTTATTTAAACAAGCTTGCATTATATTTAGATCTTGGTAAGGCAAGGCCAGATTTACAACTAGTTCAGGAGTATATTTTGATATAATCTTTGATGTTTCAGAAATATTATCTGCATCTAATTCTTCAATATTAATATTACAATTATATTTTTTTTTTATTTGTTTTTGAATTTTTTTACAATTATCAATTGTCCTACTTGCCAAAGTTATTTCTTTAAAATCGTTTGATAATTGAGCCATTTTATGAATTGCTACAGAAGAAACGCCACCTGCACCGATGACAAGTATTTTACTCACAACCACCTCGATTAATTTTCAAAATAAGTATAGCCATCTATAGACGCTTTAAAATTTTTTAACAATTGATTTTTTTCATTATTACTGATTAAATTTTTTCTGTAGTATCTATTAGTTTTTTCAGAAAATATTTTTAAAATTTCACTTGATGAATATTCAACATAACTCAAAACTTGAGAAATTTTATCTCCAATTTGTTCATGTACAATTTTGAATTTACCATTATCTTCTAATTTTACTGTAGATATATTTGTGTCACCGAATAAATTATGAAGATCTCCTAGAGTTTCTTGGTAAGCACCAATAAAGAAAACACCTAAATAATATTCTTCATTTTTTTTTATCTTATGTATTGGTAATGTATCTTTTATTCCGTCATTTAAGACAAACTTTGCAATCATACCGTCACTATCACAAGTAATATCATTAAGAATAACACGTTTATTTGGTTTACGATTTAGTTTTTGAATTGGTGCTATTGGATGTAACTGATCTATTGCCCACATATCAGGTAAACTTTGAAATAATGAAAAATTCCCATGATATATATCAGCTAAATTATTCAATTTGTTTGATATCGGATTAGAATTTAATTTTTTTTCTTCTACAAATGCTTTAATTCTATTTAAAACAAATAAATATGTTTTTTCAATTTTAGAAATTTCTGACAAATTTATTTGGCCATTCCTAAATAAAACTCTCAATTCGTCTCTATAATAATTTAGGTCATTAAAGCATTCTTGTATTCTATTTTCACTAATGTAATTTAAGATTTGTATCATATAAGATAAATAAATATGGTCTTTTTTATTTAAGATTGGGCATGACTTTACATCAAAAATAGTTGTATCTAAGATATTGAAAACTAAAATAGAGCTTGGAGCAACTGTTGCTCTTCCAGATTCTGTAATTACTATAGGATGATTAATTTTTGCTTTGTCGAATTCAAGTTTGAGTGTTTCAACTATGTTTATACAATATTCTTCCATGGAGTAATTCATAGAATGAAATTTTGATTTATTTTCGCCGGTATAATCAACACCAAGACCTCCACCCAAATCTATATATTTCAATGTTGCTCCGAAATTAGAAATTTCAACAAAAAATCTACAAGCTTCTTGAGTATATTTCCTTATTTCTATGATATCTGGTACTTGACTACCTAGGTGAGAATGTTGAAGAATTAAGCTATCTAATAATTGATTTTTTTTTAATTGATTTAGAGCTTCTGTGATTTTATCTACGGGAAGGCCAAAAGCACTTCTATCACCACTTGATTGAGACCATTTTCCACTTATTAAATTTGTTAGCTTAATTCTTATACCTAATAAAGGTTTTATTTTAAGTAAATTAGATATTTTGATAATCAAATCTAGTTCTTTAAGACTTTCAATTACAAGTATAGTTTTGATATCAATTTTGTTTGAAAGTAATGATAACTTTATAAATTCTTCATCTTTTGTTCCATTGCAAACAATTAGCGCATTTTTTGTTAAGTTTTGACTTAAAGCTATTAGTAATTCAGCTTTTGAACCAACTTCTAATCCAGAATTAAATTTTTTACTATATTTGACTACGTTTTTTATAACCTGAGATTGTTGATTAACTTTTATTGGATAAATACTTTTAAATTTATTTTTGTATCCAATGGTTTTAATAGATTTATTAAAATTTTCATTAATTTCTTTAATCATAAACTCTAAATAATCAGCAACACGAATGATATAAGGAGGAGATAATTTTTGGTTTAGTTTCTTTACAATTTTATTAAGGTCAATAGGCTTGCTTTGTTTTTTTTGAGGATTTAATAAACCTAGATTTCCATTTTCTAATATTTTGAAGAAACCTTTACCCCATTTTTCTATGCCATAAATATCATTTGTCATAATCGCCTTATTAGAGGTAAAAATAATTAATTCAAGTAAATTTTAATAATTATTGAAACATCTAATTTACCGATATATATATCAATCATGACTATTTCCAATGATGTATATAAAAAGCCAATTGATTACGAACCATCGTCCTCTGAAGTCATTTATTTTGGCATGGGATGTTTTTGGGGGGCAGAAAAACTTTTTTGGAACAGAAATGGCATTCATGTAACAGCTGTTGGTTATTCTGCTGGTAATACAAAAGACCCAACATATAAAGATATATGTTATGGAGAAACTTATCATGCTGAAGTTGTAAAGCTTGTATACGATTCATATAAAATAGACACTTTTCAGCTTCTTAAAATTTTTTGGGAGGGACATAATCCAACTCAAGGAATGAGGCAAGGAAATGATATTGGAACTCAATATAGATCAATTATAATAACTACTAATGAAAAACAATTTGAATTAGCTAAATCAACAAAGAACAAATATGAAGAATTGTTAAAAAAAAATGGGTTTCCCAAAATAACAACAGAGATTCAAAATTTTAAAAATTTTTATTACGCTGAAGAATATCATCAACAATATCTTTTAAAAAATCCAAATGGCTATTGTGGTATTGGTGGGTGTAATGTCAGTTACAATAATTGATCTTGACCTTCACTTATATTTATTATATTCAATTTAATGAGGTTATTATGAAAGTAGTTAGTTCACTCAAAACACTTAAAGTCAGAGATAGAAATTGCCAAGTTGTAAGACGTAGAGGAAGACTTTACGTTATAAATAAAAAAAACCCTAGGTTTAAAGCTAGACAAGGCTAAATTAATTTAATGAATTATAAAAAATGCTATAATTTTCAAGACTTCAGGAGCCTTGCAAAATCAAAGCTACCTTCTCCTATATTTAACTATATAGATGGAGCAGCTGATGATGAAGTCACATATAGACGAAATACATCATCATTTGATGATGTAAGCTTAATACCTAGTGTACTCCGTGGCGTAAAAGATGTTGATATTTCTACTACTATTTTTGGTAAAAAACTTGATATGCCAGTATATTGTTCTCCAACAGCTGTGCAGAGATTATTTCATTATGAAGGTGAGAGAGCTGTTGCAAAAGCGGCTGATAAATTTGGAACAATGTTCGGTGTATCTTCGCTTGGAACAGTAAGTGTTGAAGAAGTATCGAATATTTCGTCATCTCCAAAAATGTTTCAATTTTATTTTCATAAAGATAGAGGTCTAAATAATAGTATGTTAGAAAGAGCAAAAGCAGCTAAATTTGATGTTCTTGCTTTAACAGTTGACACCATCACCGGAGGAAATAGAGAAAGAGATCTAAGAACAGGATTTGTCATTCCACCACGTTTTACTCTAAATAGCTTGTTGGAATTCATAATAAAGCCTTATTGGGGTATCAATTATATAACGAGTCCTAAATTTGAACTTCCTCACTTGCAAGATTATGTTGGGGCAGGAACTTCTGCAATGACATCAATTGGTGACTATTTTACCAACATGCTTGATCAATCAATGAGTTGGAAGGATGCTGAAGATCTTGGAAAAAAATGGGGTAGTCATTTTGCACTTAAAGGTGTTGTCAGCGTTGAAGATGCTAAAAGAGCCATTGATATAGGTTGTACAGGAGTTATTGTGTCAAATCATGGTGGAAGACAACTTGATGGTTCCGTTTCACCGTTTGATCAATTAGCGAAAATCGTTGATGCAGTTGGAGATAAAATTGATGTTATTTGTGAAGGTGGAATTCAAAGAGGAACACATGTACTAAAAGCTCTCTCTATTGGTGCTAAAGCCTGCGCAGGTGGAAGGCTTTATTTGTATGCATTAGCATCTGCAGGTGAAAAAGGTGTTGAAAGAGCACTTAGCTTATTAAAAGAAGAAATTATTAGGGATATGAAATTAATGGGATGTACCTCAATCGATCAATTGAATAGATCAAATTTAAATTATTCCAAAAAAATTATTTAAAAAAATCATTGCCTTTATTATCAATGACCATGAATGCAGGAAAATTCTCAACCTCTATTTTCCAAACTGCTTCCATTCCTAATTCAGGATATTCCAAAACTGATACTTTTTTGATTGAATTTTGAGCAACGTTAGCTGCAACTCCTCCAATTGAACCTAGATAAAATCCTCCAAATTCTTTGCATGCATCAACAACTATTTGTGATCGGTTTCCTTTTGCAAGCATAACCATTGATCCTCCATATTTTTGAAATTTTGGTACATAGCTATCCATTCTTCCGGCTGTTGTAGGACCAAATGAACCTGAAGGTAGACCCTCTGGCTTTTTTGCAGGTCCTGCATAATAAATTGGATATTTTTTAAAATACTCTGGAAGATCTTTATTTTTATCTAAATATTCTAAAATTTTTGCATGAGCTATATCTCTTGCTACTATTAAAGGGCCAGTAAGGCTTAATCTTGTTTTAACTTTACATTGATTTAATTGATTTAAAATTTTATCCATCCCGCTTGTCAGATCAATATGAATTATTTCTTCATCTAAACTTTCTTCAATTTCAGGTAGATATTTTGCTGGATTTGTTTCAAGCTTTTCTAAAAAAATTCCTTTTGAATTTATTTTTCCAAATATTTGTCGATCTGCTGAACAAGAAACTCCTATACCAACAGGCATAGATGCTCCATGCCTTGGCAATCTAATCACTCTGACATCATGACAATAATATTTGCCGCCAAATTGTGCGCCGATACCCATTTCTTGGGTCATTTTTAAAATAATTCCCTCCCATTCTTTGTCTCTAAAAGCATGCCCTGTTTTTTCATCTCCTTTTATTGGAAGCTGATCTAGATATTTTGTTGATGCTAATTTTACAGTTTTTAAATTTAATTCAGCGGATGTTCCTCCAATAACAATTGCTAAATGATAAGGTGGACATGCAGCGGTACCAAGAGAAATGATAATCTCATATAAAAATTTTTTTAAATCTTTTGGATTTAAAATCGCTTTTGTTTGTTGATATAAAAAGCTTTTATTTGCTGACCCACCTCCTTTCTGAATAAAAGTAAATTTATATTCATCACCCTCAGCGGCGTATAAATTAATTTCTCCAGGTAAATTGTTGTCAGTATTTTTTTCTTCGAACATTGAAATTGGAGCAAGTTGAGAAAATCTAAGATTATTTTTTTGATAACTATTATATATACCTCTTGATAATTCTTTTTCTTCATTAAAATCTGTAAATATGTTTTTTCCTCTGTACCCATTAATTATTGCCGTCCCAGTATCTTGACACATAGGCAAAATTCCGGATGCAGAAATATTTGCATTTTTTAACATTGTTAATGCAACAAAATGATCATTTTTAGAAGCTTCTTTATCATCCAGAATTTTTTTTAGTAATTTAAGGTGTGAACTTCTGTAAAAATGAGAAATTTTGTAAAACGCATTTTCAGTTATTATTTCTAATGCTTCTGGTTGAATTAATAAAATATTTTTGTTTTGGAAAGTTTTGAAGCTTACATAATCGTTTTTTATTAATTCATATTCAGTATTATCATTTGTTATAGGAAACATTGTTGAAAAAGCAAAATTCATTATAAATTCCTTTTTATTTTAATCTTCTTTTTTAGATCTAAATGCATCCAATGAGAATATTTCAGCGTTAAATTTTTGCTTCTTATCTTTATTGGATTTATTTGATGATAATTTTTTTTCTTTTTTTATATTTTCTGCTAGAAAATCTTTTTTAAATTGTAAAGTAAAGCCGACTGATGGATCTGAAAAAGAAGTTATAGAATTAAATGGAACAGAAATATTTTTTTTCTTTCCACTAAAAGAGAGAACAACTGAAAATTTTTGATCATCAATAATGAGATCCCAGAATTGATGTTGCAAAATAATTTTAATTTCATTATCTTCTCCAGCCTTCAATTCAGAAGGTACTATAACTCCATCATGTGTCGAATCAAATGAAATATAAAAATGATGATCACCTGGAAGTCCTTCCTCACTAATTAATTCTAATGATTTCTTGACAACTAATCTTAGTGTTTCTTCAACTATTTGATCATAATCAATGTTTTTTTTTACAATTTTATCCATTTCAAACTCAAAAAAAAATCGTTTCTTTATTATATTTTATAGGAAACAATTTTTACAGATAAATTTAAAAAAAAAAGGCAAGACCTAAGTCTTGCCCTTGAGTTTCTGTTGCCAGGCAGTTCAACCCCGCCGATCCTTGCTAGAGGATAGGACTTTAATTTCGGTTACTTTAGCTGCTAAGCAGCTGCTGCAACCGGAGCGTAGTTGTCGTTTGCAACTATTAAATAGCCCGATATCGGTGGTACAATGCCGAGTAAAAGTTTTATTTTTATCACATACGTCGATCCTGTTTCACCCCCAAAATTATTTTGGTGGAGGTGCCGGGTACTGCCCCCGGGTCCGCAAAGCTTATTTTATAAAATGTTTATTACTATAGTCATTTAAGACTTAATAAATATACATTAATTTCAAAAAATATTAAAGAGCAATGACAATTAAAATAGTTTTTGTTATTAATATTTAGAGGTTAAAATGATACAATACTTAGATTTACTAAAAAATGTTTTTGATAATGGAATAATAAAAACAGATAGAACTGGCGTTGGAACAAAATCAATTTTTGGGTGGCAAATGAGATTTGATTTAAGTAAAGGTTTCCCTCTTTTAACAACTAAAAAACTTCACATTAAGTCAATTGTTCATGAACTCTTATGGTTTGTTAAAGGAGATACAAATATAAAATATTTGAATGATAATAATGTACATATTTGGGACGAATGGGCAGATGATAGTGGTAATTTAGGCCCAGTTTATGGAAAGCAATGGCGTTCATGGGAGAATAATGGAGTTGAAATTGACCAGTTAAAAAATGCAATTGAATTAATAAAAAATGACCCAAGTTCAAGAAGAATTATTGTTTCGTCATGGAATCCGGCGGATGTTTCAAAAATGGCTTTACCTCCTTGTCATTGCTTGTTCCAATTTCATGTAATAAATAATAAACTCTCTTGCCAACTTTACCAAAGAAGTGCAGATATTTTTTTAGGAGTACCATTCAACATAGCTTCATATGCTCTTCTCACTCATATGATAGCTGATTTAACAAATTTAAATGTTGGATTTTTTGTACATACGCTTGGTGATGCACACCTATATCTAAATCACATAGATCAGGCTAAAGAGCAATTAACTAGAAAACCTAAAGATTTACCAAAACTAGTTATTAATAATAAAAGAAAAAAAATTGATGAGTTTGAATTTGATGATTTTGCATTTCAAAATTATTCGCCAGATGCACACATTAAAGCTCCAATAGCAGTTTAATTTCGTGGAAACGATTAAAAACAATAGATTTTGTATAGTTACAATTGTTGCTGTCTCTAAGGATTTTATAATTGGTGACGGTAATCAAATGTTATGGTATTTACCAAATGATTTAAAAAGATTGAAATCTATAACTCTTGGTAACCCATTAATAATGGGAAGAAAAACTTTTGATAGTATTGGTAAACCTTTACCAGGTAGAGCAAATATTATTTTAACTAATAAAAGAAATCTTAAAGATGACATTCAATTAGAAAAATATTTTGTTCAAAATTTTGAAGACGCAGTAATAAAAGCCAATGATTGGATTAATAAAAAGTTTAAAAAAAATGAACAGAGTACAAAAAAAATTTTTATTTTTGGAGGAGGTGAAATATATAAATTAGCTTTAAATTTTTGTAATCAAATTGAACTTACTCTAGTCGATATCAATTTGAAAAAAGGAGTTTACTTTCCTTTTATCGATAAGAAAAAATGGAAAAAAAAATTGATTCAGAAAATTGAAGGAAATGAAAGTTACCCACCTCATTCATTTTGGGTGTATAATAGAAAATAAATTAAATTTTGATTTTTTTTATAATTTTTTGGCATATATCGAAAAAAGATTTGAAAATCACATCATCTTGTTTTTGTTTTATGATTGGGTGTTGAATATCATATTTTCTAATTAAATTTTCACTAAGTGGCAATTCCCCGAGTATTTCTACGTCAAGATTATTAGCTAGTTTAAGGCTTGATTGTTTTCCAAAAATATAATGTTTTTTTTGACATTCATTACAGACATAGTAACTCATATTTTCAATTAAACCTAGAATTGGTAGATTAACTTTTCTAAACATACTTATACCTCTTTTAACGTCTAATAACGATAATTCTTGAGGAGTAGTTAATATTAATGCACCACTAACATCAATTTTTTGAGAAATTGTTAATTGTACATCTCCGGTTCCTGGAGGAGTGTCAATAATTAAGACATCTAACTCTCCCCAAGCCACATCTTTCAGTAATTGTGTGACTGCCTTGATGACCATAGGCCCTCTCCATATATTAGCAGTATCTTCAGATATTAAATAGCCAATTGACATTGTTTTAAGACCATTAACCTCAATTGGTAAGAAGTTTTTATTTTCAATTTTAGGTTTTTTATTTGTATTTAGTAATTTAGGTAAACTAGGGCCATATATATCAGCATCTAATAAGCCTACTTTAAGTTTAAAATGCTGAAAAGTTAATGCTAAGTTGAGAGCAAATGTTGATTTTCCAACACCACCTTTGCCACTTGCTACAAGTATTACGTATTTAGAAAATCTTGGGATTTTTAAAAATTTATTAATGTTAATATTTTCCATAGTATCATCATATATAAGATATTATTAAAAAATAAATTTATAATTTTAATTTTTAAAAAAATAAAAGATTAAGGTTGAAATTTTTTTATTGAAACAAATATCTATGGTATATCCATTTCAGGTGTTATAATGAACAATAATAATTCAGGCCCTTGGGGCAATAATGATAATAATGAAAGTCCTTGGGGAAGAAGACCTAATAACCAGACACCTCCTGACGTTGATGAAATTATTAAAAATAGTAAAGACAAATTTAAAAAATTTATGCCATCAAATTTTGGTGGTGGAAAGGGCTTTTCAATTGTTTTCTTAATATTAATTGGATTATGGTTGGCAACTGGAATTTATAGAGTTAATCCACAAGAACAAGGAGTGGTGTTGAGATTTGGTGAATGGGTAAGAACCACCGAGCCAGGTCTTCACTATCATTTACCTTCTCCTATCGAAAAAGTAATTACGCCAGATGTAACAAGAGAAAATAAAATAGAAATAGGATATAGAGCTTTTGGTGGAGGTAACTCAAATAGAAGAGATGTACCAGATGAATCAAAAATGATTACAGGAGACGAGAATAACATTGATATAGATTTTGTAGTTTTTTGGAAAATATCTGATGCGGGAAAATATCTATTTAATCTTCAAGATCCTCCAGAAACAGTTAAGGTTGCAGCTCAATCCATAATGAGAGATATAATTGGCCAGACTAAAATTCAAACTGCATTGACCGAAGGTAGACAAAATATACAATTAAAAGCTAAATCTTTATTGCAGGATCTATTAAATTTATATGAGGCTGGTGTTGAAGTTAGAGATGTTCAATTACTTTCGGTTGATCCACCACAAGAAGTTATAGATGCTTTTAATGACGTACAAAGAGCTAGACAAGATAGAGATACTTTAATAAATGAAGCTCAAGCTTTTAGAAATGATGTTGTTCCAAGAGCACGGGGTGAAGCTGCTCAAATGATCAATCAAGCTCAAGCGTATGAGAGTGAAGTTGTTAATAGAGCCAAGGGTGACACTGATAGATTTTTGTCAATTTATAATAGTTATAAAGTTGACCCAGATGTGACAAGATCAAGGATTTATTTGGAAACCATGGAGAAAGTTTTATCCAATGTTAACAAGGTTATAATGGATAAATCGTCAAGTTCATCTGGAATTGTACCTTACTTGCCAATTGACAAACTTCAAGGAAAAGGATCAAAATAATGAGTAATACTAAAATATTAACATATACTTTTGGATTTATAATATTATTTTTTGCTTATAGTTCTTTCTTTACAGTTGATCAAACTAAACAAGCCATAGTTCTCCAATTTGGAGAACCAAAGAGAGTTGTAAGTAATCCAGGTTTAAATTTTAAGATGCCATTTATTCAAGATGTAACATATTTTGAAAAAAGAGTTTTATCTCTTGTTTCAAGTGATTCTGAGGAAGTAATCTTGTCTGATCAAAAAAGGTTGGAGGTTGATACATACTCAAGGTTTAAAATTATTGACCCTTTATTATTCTATCAAACAGTTAGAAATGAAACTGGTGCAAGACAAAGATTAGAATCAATCATTGATTCTTCAGTAAGACGTGTATTAGGTAAACTAGAATTAGTTTCTATATTATCTGATGCGAGACAAAATATTGTTGATGATATTGGCAATGAAGTTAATCAAATAGTTAAAAGACTTGGTATGCAAATTATTGATGTTAGAATTAGGAGGGCTGATTACCCCGAAGCTACAAGTCAAAATATTTTTAATAGGATGAGATCAGAAAGAGAACAAGAAGCAAAAGAATTCAGAGCTCAAGGTGCTGAAGAGGCTCAAAAAATTAGATCTGATGCAGAAAAACAAAAAACAATTTTATTAGCTGAAGCTAAGAGAGAATCCGAGTCTATAAGAGGTAATGGTGATGGACAAGCAATTAAAATATATGCTGATGCTTTTGGAAAAGATGCAAAGTTTTTCAAGTTTTATAGATCAATGTTAGCTTACGAAAAAACTTTTGTTGATAAAGATACGACAATGATTTTATCGCCCGAGAGTGAGTTTTTTGATTTCTTTTCAGATAAAAAAGGGAATTAATTTTCTTTTTTTTAACATAATTATGACAATTTTTATCATTTAGAATAATATTATTTAAGGAAATTTATGCTTATTAACCATAAAATAAAGATTTTTTTGATAACCTTATTATTAATGTTTATGCCCTTAAGTGGTTATGCAAAAAAGGCTCCCGATAGTTTTGCAAATTTAGCTGAATTATTGAGTCCATCTGTTGTAAATATTTCCACAACAACAATCATAGAAGATAGAAAGCAAAATTTACCAGCTTTTCCTCCTGGATCACCATTTGAAGAATTTTTTAAACAATTCCAAGATCCTAATCAAGGTAAAAGAAGAGCGCAGTCACTTGGATCTGGATTTATAATAGACAAAAAGGGTTATATTATTACTAACAATCACGTGATTGAAAACGCTGAAAAGATTATGGTTATACTTCATGATGATAAATCTTTTGAAGCTGAAGTTGTTGGCAAAGACCCAAAAACAGACGTTGCATTATTAAAAATTAATCCAAAAAATACAAACTTAAAGGCTGTAAAATTTGGTAATTCTAACGATTTAAGAGTAGGTGATTGGGTTATGGCGATTGGAAATCCTTTTGGTTTTGGAGGTACAGTAACAGCTGGAATTGTATCTGCAAGAGGAAGAAACATAGGTGGATCATATGACGATTATATTCAAACTGATGCTTCAATAAATAGAGGTAATTCAGGTGGACCTTTATTTGATATGAAAGGTAATGTTGTAGGTATAAATACGGCAATATTTTCTCAATCAGGTGGATCTGTGGGTATAGGTTTTGCTGTATCATCTAATTTAGCAAAACAGGTTTCAGATCAATTAAGAAAATATGGTCGTACAAAGCGTGGTTGGTTAGGCGTTTTAATTCAACAAATAACAAAAGAGATAGCAGAATCTTTAGGTTTAAAAAATACTCATGGAGCATTGGTATCATCAGCGACTGAAAATGGTCCAGCATTTAAGGCCGGTATAAAGTCTGGTGATATTATTTTAAAATTTAATGGTATTGAAATAAAGAATATGAATGAATTACCTAAAGTTGTAGCGGGAACACCTGTCGGAGATTCTGTAAAAGTTGAGATTTGGAGAGATGGTAAAATAAAGACTCTAAATGTAAAGTTAGGTGAATTAGAGTTGGCAGAAAATAACAATCTTATTGATAACAAGCAAAACAATGGTCTATCTAAATCGTTTCCTAAAATAGGTTTTGAAATAAAACAATTGGATGATCAAGATATTACAAAATATAAATTAAAAAATTTTTCTAAAGGCATTATAATATCTAATGTTAAAAATAATAGTAAAGCTTTTAAAAGTGGCCTTAGGGAAGGCATGATTATAATTAGAGTGGGGCAATCCGAAGTTTCAGATTTAAATGTAATAACTAATGCCATAGAAAAGGCAAAAAAACAAAAAAGAAATGCATTATTAATGCTTGTTAACTTTGAAGGTACAGATAGATTTGTTGCTGTTGAGATATTTTAAAATTAAATTTGATAATCTTGTAGATATAGAATTCCTTTTAAATTTGTATGATTAAAAACGACATCTGCTGCATTGTTAAGTATTTGCTTTCCTTTATATGATACACCAATACCTGTTTGTTTTATTAAATCAACATCATTAGCTCCATCACCTACGGAAATTATATCATTTAGTGTAAAATTTAGCTTTTTTGAAAAACTTTTGGCAATATCTAATTTTGCATTTTTATCTAATATAGGATTTTGTACACATCCATTAAGTACAATTTTATCATCCTTTTTTTTATAGAGAAAATTGTTACAATGATAATAATCAAATCCAATCTTTTTTGCTATATAGCTTACCGAAGGGGAAAATCCACCTGAAATAAGTACAGTTTTACATGAATTAGCTCTCATTTTTTCAACTAGTTCTCTTGCACCATCAGTAATTCGAATTTTATGATTTAATTTGAAAATATTTTCTAAAGGAAAACCATTTAATAAATTTATTCTTTGTAAAAGTGCATCTTTAAAATCTAATTCACCTCTCATAGCTCTTTTTGTAATATTTTTTATTTCATTACCTATTCCAGCCTCTTCAGCTATTTCGTCTAGACTTTCTTCTTCAATAATGGTGCTATCCATATCGCAAATTAGAATTTTCTTTTTACGTGGGGATGAAATATTTAAAAAATTAATATCAATCGGTACATTTTTAAAAACATCTTCAATTTTTTTTTTAACGTTATTATCTAATTCTTTTAGAACCCATTCATAAAAATCATTTTTTTTAATCTCTTTATTTGAAAATTCAATATTTTGATTATTTAAAATCAAATTAATTTGCTTAATAAGATCATTATTAATTTTAAAATATGATGAGTTTGATATAAATAAATAATTAGTCATCATAATTTTTAAAATATTAAATTTCATATGTCCATAATTCAATTAATAGAAAGTAAAATTTTAGATGCAAGTTTTGATGAAACTCCAATTATTATAATTTCAGGTCCAACAGGAGTAGGTAAATCAAACTTAGCTTTGTCTTTAGCAAAAAAAATAAATGGGGTAATAATCAATGCAGACTCAATGCAAATATATAAAGAATTAAAAATAATATCATCTCAACCCAGTGACAGAGACAAAAAAGTAGTTTCTCATGAATTATATGGCATAAGATCAATTCATCAAAGTTTCTCAATCATGGATTGGTTGGAATTAGTTGAAAAAAAACTTGATGAAATTTTAAATAAAAATAAGTTGCCTATTATGGTTGGAGGTTCTGGTTTATATATTAAATCAGCAACAAATGGAATATCAAAAATACCAAAGGTTGATAATGAAGTTTTTGATAATTGTGTAAAACTTTTTGAAAAAATTGGAATAATAGAATTTAAAAAATTAGTAAGTAAAATAGATGAACATTTTATTATTAAAAATATTGATAAACAAAGATTGATTAGGGCTTATTCTGTCTATTTACAAACTGGCAAAGCTATTTCAGAATGGCATAAGAGTTCTGAAATAAATAAGATATATAATACTTTTTTTTCAATTTTGTTAGAACAAGAAAGAGAAAAAAATTATAAAAATTGTGAAACTAGATTTGATGAATTTATTGATAAAGGCGCTGTCGAAGAAGTGAGATATTTAAAAGAAAAAAAATATGATAGATCTCTACCAGGATTTAAATGTTTAGGAGTTAATTGGATTTTAAAATATTTAGATAATGAAATTTCTCTTAATGATGCAATTATATTGAGTAAACGTGATACTAGAAGATATGTAAAAAGACAATTAACTTGGTTTAGACATAATTTTAATCCAGATCTAATTTTAAGGATATAGATGTTAATCAATAATATATTGACCAAATTAATAAACAAAGTTATTTAATAGCGGAGATAATTATGTTAAACAGAAGTATGAATGGTGCAGAAGCGCTTATAAAAGCACTAATTGAAAATAATGTAGATACTGTATTTGGTTATCCAGGAGGGGCCGTATTACCAGTTTACGATGCTATCTTTAAAAACAATCGAATAAAACATATTCTTGTAAGACATGAGCAAGCAGCAGTTCACGCTGCTGAGGGTTTTGCAAGATCTACAGGAAAGGTTGGGTGTGTCTTAGTAACTTCTGGTCCTGGTGCAACGAACGCCATAACGGGATTAACTGATGCATTAATGGATTCTGTGCCTTTAGTGTGTATTACTGGGCAAGTGCCAACACATTTGATAGGAACTGATGCTTTCCAAGAAGCTGATACGACAGGGATTTCTAGACCGGCAACTAAGCATAATTATCTTGTAAAAAAACCTAAAGATTTATGCAAAGTAGTTCATGAAGCATTTGAGATTGCGAGTAAGGGTAGACCTGGCCCGGTTCTAATTGATTTACCAAAAGATATTCAACTTTCTGAAGTAAAATATGAAAAAAAAACTGTTGTAACTAGTAAAAAAATTATTAATAACCAATCTGTAAAAAGTAGTGAAATAAAAAAAATAGTTGATTTAATTTTAAGCTCAAAAAAACCAATTTTTTATGGTGGTGGAGGCATTATAAATTCTGGAGTAGAAGCATCAAAATATTTAAACCAAATTATAAATTTATTAAATACTCCTATTACTCTTACTTTAATGGGGCTTGGAGCTGTTGCTCATGACAATAAAAACTTTCTTGGAATGTTGGGTATGCACGGCACTTATGAGGCTAATTTAGCTATGCATCATTGTGACTTAATGATCAATGTTGGTGCTAGATTTGATGATAGAGTTACTGGTAGATTAGATGCTTTTTCACCAAATTCAAAAAAAATTCATATAGATATTGATCCTTCTTCGATTAATAAAATAGTTCAAGTTGATTTACCTATTATCGGCGATGTAAAAGTTGTTTTAAAAGAAATTTATAACGAGCTTAAAAAAAGAAATTTAAAAACATTCTCTTGTAAAAGTTGGTGGTCAGATATTAACAAATGGAAAGAAAAAAAATCCCTTTCATATTCAACCGATGAAGTAATCATTAAACCTCAATATGCTATTGAAAAATTATATAAATTAACAAAATCAGCTGATCCCTTTGTGACTACTGAAGTCGGCCAGCATCAAATGTGGGCGGCACAATATTTTGGTTTTTCAAAACCTAATCATTGGATGACATCTGGAGGTTTAGGAACTATGGGGTATGGTTTGCCAGCTTCAATAGGCGTTCAAATAGCAAATCCAAAATCTTTGGTTTTAGATATAGCTGGAGAAGCATCGTTTTTGATGAATATGCAAGAATTATCTACTATCGTACAATATAACCTACCAATTAAGATATTTATTATTAATAATCAATGGATGGGCATGGTGCGGCAATGGCAAGAGTTAATTCATGGATCCAGATATAGTGAGAGCTATACAGATTCTTTGCCTGATTTTATAAAACTAGCTAACAGTTTCGGTATTAAAGGGATCAGAGCTGAAAAGATGAATGAACTGCAAAATGTTATAGATCAAATGTTGGAGCACAACGGTCCAGTGTTAGCAGATATTTGCGTTGCTAAAGAAGAAAATTGTTTTCCAATGATACCATCTGGGTCTGCTCATTATGATATGATTTTAAATAAAGAAGACAAAAAGAAACAAAAGGTTTCGTCAGATGGGTTGGCTCTTGTATAATTATGTCAATATATGAAAAATTAAATATTGAAGAGAAAGAAAGCATAAGAACTCTGACAGTTGTTGTAAATAATGAGCCTGGAACGTTAGCAAGAGTTATTGGTTTATTTTCTGGAAGAGGCTATAACATTGAAAGTTTAACTGTTACAGAAATTGATAATAAAAGAAGTCTCTCTAGAATTTCTATTGTAACCAAAGGCACGAGTAATACTATCGAACAAATAAAATCGCAATTGTCAAGGTTAATTCCTGTTCATCTTGTAAGAGATTTGACACTTGAAGGCCCATTTATAAAAAGTGAATTAGCTCTTGTAAAAGTCGTTTCTTCTGGGTTAGATAGAGTTGAAGCATTAAGAATTGCAGATACTTTTAGAGCTAAAACTCTCGATGTTACATTAAAAAGTTTTGTTTTTGAATTAACAGGAAAACCTAATAAAATAGACGCATTTGTGAATTTAATGAAATCTCTTGGTGACATTGAAATTTCACGTACTGGTGTTTCAGCGATGTCCAGGGGATATAAAACTGAAACAAAAATAATAAATAAAATTTTCGAATAAATTAATAAGGAGTTTGTATGAGAGTTTATTATGATAGAGATGCCGACATTGGTTTAATTAAATCAAAGAAAGTTCTTGTTATTGGGTACGGAAGTCAAGGTCACGCTCATGCAGCTAACTTGAGAGATAGTGGTGTTAAAGATTTAGCAATTGCTTTAAAAAAAGGGTCACAATCCATCGACAAAGCAAAAAAAGCTGGCTTCGATGTTAAAGAAGTATCCGACGGTGCAAGATGGGCTGACGTAATAATGATGGCCACCCCTGATGAACTTCAAGCTGATATTTATAACGATAGCTTAAAAGAAAACATGAGAGAAGGCTCAGCTATTGCATTTGCTCATGGTTTAAATGTTCATTTTAATTTGATTGAACCTAGAGATGATATTGACGTATTTATGGTTGCGCCAAAAGGTCCAGGACATACAGTTAGATCTGAATATTTGCGTGGTGGTGGTGTACCTTGTCTAATTGCAATAAATAAAAATTCAACTGGAAATGCTCATGATATTGGATTATCTTATGCTTGCGCTATAGGTGGTGGAAGATCTGGTGTAATTGAAACCACCTTTAAAGAAGAATGCGAAACTGACTTATTTGGAGAACAAGTTGTTTTATGTGGTGGGTTAGTTGAATTAATTAGATCTGGATTTGAAACATTAGTTGAAGCCGGTTATGCACCTGAAATGGCTTATTTTGAATGCTTACACGAAGTTAAACTAATTGTAGACCTTATTTACGAAGGAGGAATAGCTAATATGAATTATTCAATTAGTAACACAGCTGAATATGGTGAATATGTAACTGGACCTAGAATTATCAACTCTGATACTAAAAAAGAAATGAAAAAAGTATTAGATGATATCCAATCTGGAAAATTTACAAGAGATTGGATGCTTGAAAATAAAGTTAATCAGACAAGTTTTAAATCTACCAGAAGAAGAACTTCTCAACATCAAATTGAAGAAATTGGTTCTAAGCTTAGAAGTATGATGCCTTGGATTACCGAAAATAGACTTGTTGATAAAGATAAAAATTAATTTATATTATGGTAAGATATTTTTATATAGAAAGGTAAACTTTAATGATAGGTTCTTTTAAAGGTATTTTTTCAGCTGATTTGGCAATTGATCTTGGTACAGCTAATACACTAGTTTATGTTAAAGGAAAAGGTATTTTACTTAATGAGCCTTCAGTAGTAGCAATAACAGAAATAAAAGGTAAAAATCATGTTCTGGCAGTTGGTGAAGAAGCTAAAACAATGTTAGGAAAAACACCTGGAAATATTAGAGCTATTAGACCAATGGCTGATGGAGTTATTGCTGATTTTGATGTAGCTGAAGAAATGATCAAACATTTTATAAAAAAAGTTAATAACTCTATTATAAGTCCACAAGTTGTTGTTTGTGTTCCATCTGGAGCTACTGCTGTAGAGAGACGTGCTATTCAAGAATCAGCTGAAGCAGCAGGTGCAAGAAGAGTATATTTAATAGAAGAACCTATGGCAGCGGCAATTGGCGCCAATTTACCCGTAACTGAGGCCTCTGGGTCAATGGTTGTAGATATTGGTGGAGGAACTACTGAGGTAGCAATCCTATCTCTGGGTAATATCGTGTATGCCAGATCTGTAAGGGTTGGAGGCGACAAATTTGACGAGGCTATTGTTGGATTTATAAGAAGACACCATAATTTACTAATTGGAGAAATGACTGCTGAAAGAATTAAAAAAGGAATTGCTATAGCTAAAGTGCCTAAAGATGGTGTTGGAGCTACTATAGAAGTAAGAGGAAGAGACTTAGTTAATGGTGTCCCTAAAGAAATTGAGATTAACCAAGCTCAAATTTGTGAAGCTTTAGCTGAACCAGTAGGTCAAATAATTGAAGCAACTAAAACAGCATTAGAACAAACTCCTCCAGAACTTGCTGCTGATATTGTTGAAAGAGGAATTGTTTTGACTGGAGGAGGAGCATTATTAAATGAATTAGATACAACTTTAAGAGATGCAACTGGCTTACCAGTTGTTATTGCAGAAGATCCTTTGACTTGTGTGGTTATGGGAACAGGTAGATGCCTTGATGAAATGAAATCTCTTAAGAACGTATTAATAGGCGCTTAGTTATTTGATTTTATGATTATATATACTTTGTATGCTTTTTGAAAAAAGTAAATATTATAAAAACAAACTATTTAATTCATTATTAATTTTAATATGCTTAATTTTAATATTTATAGGCAAGTTAGACTTAATAGCTATCAGAAATATATCTTCTTTTTTAACTGACTTTTTTTCTCCAATATCTCAGTTAGTCAGCAAACCTGCTTTAGAATTAGAGAACGTTATAAAAGATGTTCAATCTGCAACTTTTCTAAGGGATCAAAATATAAAACTTAAAAGTGAAAATCGTAGACTTAAGATTATTGAAACAAAATTAGCTAATACTGAAAGTGAGTTAATTGAATTAAAAAAATTATTAAATTTTAAAATTGATCGTAATAAAATTATTTTTACTGGAAGAGTGTTAAATATTTCTGGAGGAACTTTTGCAAAGACTATGGTTATTAATGGAGGAATTGAAGATGGCATTAAAAAAGGACAACCAGTAGTTTCATCTTTAGGTTTAGTAGGTTCCATAATAAGTGTTGGGCCATTCACAAGCAGAGTATTATTAACAATTGACATAAATTCTATGATACCCTCATATTTAACTCAAAGTGGTTGGCCAGCTATTGCACAGGGTGAAAATGGAAAATTATTAAAATTAAGATTTTTATCTTCAGAAGCTAAACCTATTATTGGAGAAATTATAGAAACTTCAGGACATGGTGGTGTTTTCCCATCTGGTCTAAATGTTGGAAAAATTATATCCATGTCAAATGGAAATTATTATGTTCAGCCACTTCCTAATCCTCAAAAATTAAGATTTGTTTCTATAATCTCTAATGGTGATTTAGAAAATAGAAAAAAATCTATTGGGTTTGCTCCTCTTCAAGAAAATCAAAACAAAATAAATTTGAAAGGTTTTAATAAATTTAGTAAGTAAATTTACCTCAATGGAAAAGTATAACTCAGAATTTTTTTTTAATAATCTAATTTTTACCCTAATTATTTTAGCTGCTTCTTTTTTACAGATTTCTTTAAATTTTCTATCATTCTTTATAATTTCGCAGCCATATATTTTAGCTATAATTTTATTTCTTACTTTAATAAGAGCAGATTATGAGGTATCTAGTATTCTAATAATCTTTTATGGACTATTATATGATTTAATAACAGGAGGACTAATAGGAATTCATTCTTTGTTTTTTTTATTTTTGAAGTTGTTTACATTAAATTTAAATATTAGTAATAAGATTTTAAAAAAATATGGTGAATGGTTTTTATTTTCTTTTTCGTATATTATAAGTTTATTAATTATGAAGTTCATTTTTGTAATTGTAAATTTTAAATTTCCAGATATTTATGCAATTTCGTTTAATCTTGGAACAACTCTTTTACTTTTCCCCGTAATTTTGTTTTTAATTGATATGCCAAAAATAGTTTTTAAAGTATTTGTAAGTAAATGAAAAATTTAAATTTAAAAAAAGACATTGAAAGAAGATTTTTTTTATTATCTTCTTTAAAAGGGATTTCTTTTGGGGTCCTATCGTGGAGATTATTTGACCTTCAAGTGATTGAAAATAAAAAGTATGATAAATTATCTAAAAATAATCAGTTTAATTTTAGTTTAGTTATTCCAGAAAGAGGTGAAATTTATGATAGAAAAGGTAGAGTTTTAGCTGCAAATAGAGATGCTTTTAGTTTATACATAAAATCATCTCAAAATTTAAATTTAAATAAAATTTTAGATAAGCTTTTATTGGTCACAAACCTTAATGAAGAAGATTTAGATAATTTTAAAAATAGATATAAAAATTTAAAAAAAAATAATTTAAATGTATTTATTACAGATAATCTTTCTCAAAGAGATATTTCTAAAATAGCTGTAAGATTACATGAGTTTCCAGAAGTAAATTTTTTAATGACTAAAAAAAGAGTTTATCCTCAAGGAAAGATAACAAGTCATTTAATAGGGTATACAGGAAAATTGACTGAGCAAGATTTAAAAAAAAATAAAAATTTAATAAATTTTTCTAATTTACGAATTGGGAAATATGGCTTGGAGAAATTTTTTGATAATAAGCTTAGAGGTGAATTTGGTAGAAGAAGAGAAGAAGTTAATGCCAAAGGAAAAATTTTAACTTCTAATTTGTATGAAAAACCCAATCCTGGAAAAAATTTAAAACTTAGTATTGATTTAAATATTCAATCATATGCATTAACTAGACTTCAAAATCTTAATTCAAAAATATCAAAATTCAATGAACCAGAGACAGGTTCTGTGGTGGTGATGAATGTAAACACAGGAGAACTAGCATGTTGTGTCTCATCACCAAATTTTAATCCAAATATTTTTACTAGAGGCATCAAATCTAAAGAATGGAAATCTCTAATTAATAATAAAAAAGCGCCTCTTCTTAATAGAGCTGTTTCTGGACTTTACCCACCTGGGTCTACAATTAAAATGGCTGTAGCACTTGCTGCTTTAGAAAGTGGTGTAATTGGCTATGATACAAAGTTTTTTTGCAACGGAGTTAAAGAGTATGGTGATATGAAATTTCATTGTTGGCAAAAATATGGACATGGAAATATAAATTTATCACAAGCAATAGAAAGATCATGTGATGTATTTTTCTATGAACTAGGATTAAAAGTAGGTATTGAAAAAATTGGTCTAATGCTTAAAAAACTTGGTTTAGATGCTAACATTAATTTAGAGTTAAATGAACTCCGAAAAGGTTTAGTTCCCTCTAAGAAATGGAAGTTAGATGTTAAAGGATCAAAGTGGACTCCAGGGGAAACTATTAATGCTTCTATTGGTCAGGGTTATATGCTTAGTAATCCTATTGAGTTAGTTACAATGGTTGCTAGAATAGCAAATTCAGAATTGTCAGTCGAGCCAACATTATTATCTGGTAAAACTAAAAAATTTACAAAATTAGACATAAATAAAAATCATATAAATTATATAAAAAATTCAATGTCAAATGTAGTTAATAGTGAATTAGGTACAGCATATAAATCTAAGTTACAAATAAAAAATTTTAAAATGGCTGGGAAAACAGGAACTGTGCAGGTTGTAAGAATTTCTGAAGATGAAAGAGAAAAAGGAATTATTAAAAACAAAGATCGTGAATGGGAAAAACGTGATCACGCTTTATTTGTAGGTTATGCGCCATTAGAAAAACCTAAATATTCAATTTGTGTTATCGTTGAGCATGGGGGAAGTGGCTCTACTATTGCTGCACCTATTGCAAAAGATGTAATGGAAAAATTACTAGTTTGAATAAGGTTAGAAATGTTCTTTTATAATAACAAGTTTTACAAACCAGACAGTATCTTGAAAAAACTCCTTAAAATTGATTGGTTTCTATTATTTTTGGTTTTAATTTTATGTATTATTGGAATTGGTGCGCTTTATTCAGCAGGAGATGGTAATTTAAATCCTTGGGCAATTAATCATATATATAAAATTATTTTGGGTTTCTTAATAATATTTATTTTAAGTCAGTTTAATATTAATTTTATAATGAATTTTTCAGTAGTTTTATATGTATTTTGCATTTTATGTTTAGTCTATGTCATTTATTTTGGAGTTGGTGATGTAAAAAGATGGATCAATCTTAAATATTTTTTTTTCCAACCATCAGAATTAGCGAAGATATCTATAATTTTATTGTTAGCAAAGTTTTTTACTTATTATCCAAATAATTCAAAAAATTTTTTATACAACATTTTTGCAATTTTTTTAGTCCTTATACCAGGGTTTTTAATTGTTAATCAACCAGATCTTGGTACTGGGTCTATGTTAATATTACTTGGTTTTGCTATAATTTTTGTAAATGGTTTATCATGGAATATTATTTCTTCAATAGCACTAGTATCTTTAATTTCTCTTCCAATAATATGGCAAAACTTGCTTGAGTATCAAAAATATAGAATTTTAGTTTTTTTAAACCCTGAATTAGATACTCTTGGAAAAGGTTACCAGATAATGCAATCAAAAATTGCAATAGGTTCTGGAGGAATATTTGGTAAAGGATTTTTAACTGGTAGTCAGAGTAGGCTAGATTTTTTACCAGAAAAACATACTGACTTTGTATTTACTTTAGTTTCAGAAGAAATGGGTTTTATTGGTTCTATGTTAGTATTAATATTGTATTTTATCATTAATATTATTTTGATAAGAGAATTTTTAAAAGAGGAAAACGTTACTAATAAAATATTAATTTTTGGGGTTTCCTTTTTAATTTTTTTATATATTTTTTTTAATGTAGGTATGGTAACTGGTTTAATACCTGTTGTAGGAGCTCCACTTCCTTTCATAAGTAATGGAGGAACTTCTCTTATAACAATCTTCATTGGATTAGGTGTAATTCAAAGCATAAGAGTTAGCAGAAATGTTTAGATTTTTTAAAATTAAAAAATGGTTTTTATGGTCTTGGTTAGGATCATTTTTGATTTTATTTTCTTTATGGGTTCAAGTTAAAATTGACGTGAAAATAAATGAGTGGTTTGGAAAATTTTATGATATGATCCAAAAAGCGTTAGGTTCGCCTAATTCTATAACTATAGAAGAATATTGGGATAGTTTATTCTCTTTTATAAGTTTAGCAGGGATGTATGTAGGCTTATATGTAATAATAAGTTATTTTACAGCTCATTATTTATTTAGGTGGAGAACAGCAATGGTTGAATGGTATCATTCAGTATATAATACTGCTAGGAATATTGAAGGAGCTGCGCAAAGGGTTCAAGAAGATACTGTTAAATTTGCAAGAATAATGGAATCACTTGGCACAAGCCTAGTGGAGTCTATAATGGTGTTAATTCAGTTTATACCAATCTTGTTTGGATTATCTTTAGGAATACCAATTTATTTTTTTGGTGATTGGCAATATGGATTAATTACTGGTGCACTTATATGGACTATTGGGGGAACAATTTTTTTAATTTGTCTTGGCTGGGTATTAAGGTTAGTAGGTGTTGAGTATGATTTACAAAAAAAAGAAGCAGCATACAGAAAAATTTTAGTTATTGCAGAAGATGACCAATATGTTCGACCAAAAAGTATAGATGAATTGTTTAGCGATGTTAAACAAATACATTTTCTAAGTTATTTAAGATATCTTTATTTTAATATTGGTAGAATGGCTTATTTACAAGCTAATGTATTAAGTGCGTATGTTTTTCTTGCACCAGCTATTGTTGCCGGTGTTGTAACTTTAGGAGTAATGCAACAAATAATTAGAGCATTTGGCAGAGTTGAAGGATCAATGCAGTATTTATTAAAAGCATGGCCAACAATTATAGAATTAGCAAGTGTTTATAAAAGACTTAGAGAATTTGAAAAACAGATTATATTAAATGGTACAGATAACAGTACTCTCATAGAAAATGAAAAGTCTTAATTTTTCGATTGGGATCTTAAGTTGGAAGGGTTATTCAAGCCTTTACAATTCATTGAAAACTTATGAAGAAAATGGATTAAATTCTTTAACACCATCTAAATTTATTTGCTTACCAGAATATAATAATGAGGGAATAAAAATTTGTAAAAACTTTGGATACAAACCTATTTTATTTAAAAATAATATTGGTATTTTAAATGGGTTTAAAAATTTAGCAATAAACATGCTTGATGGACCTTTATTACTTTTAGAAAATGACTTGTCTTTAGTTGCAAATGATAAGATAACACATATTTTACTTAAACAGTCGCTTGAACATTTGTATAAATATAAAGCAGCACAAGTTAGATTAAGAAGCATTAAAGATCCTGGTGAACCTTTTCATGCTATAAACAAATATAAAAAATATTGGGGTTGTGGAACTATAAAAAAAATAAAAAGGTTGTTAAGGCCAGACAAAGCAAAAAAGTTAATTGGTACAGCAATATATTCTGAAAAAGATCCACATATAAAATTTCCTAAATATATATCGAAATTAGAAAATAATTCTTATTTGATTACATCTGAAATTATGAATTGGTCAAACTTAGCAATTTTGGTTGATAAGAATTTCTTTTTAAATGTAATTATTAAGGAGGCTGAAAGTACTGATAGTACCAAAAAAATAAATGGATTTAAAAATATTGAAATTGAGCTAAATAAACAGTGGTGGAGAGATAAAAGATGGAATTTGATTATAACAAATGGCTTGTTCAAACATTTAAGAGTTGATGATAGAGGATACTAATTTTTTTTTATAGTAATTGACCTATTTTTTTTATTTACTTGTTTTTTTCTTCCAATCGCAAGATCACCTTTATTAACATCCTCAGTAATCACTGATCCAGCTCCAATAGTACTATTGTCACCAATATTTAAGGGAGCAACCATAGTTGAGTTTGAACCAACAAAAGCATTAGAACCTATAAATGTTTTGTTTTTTTTATGACCATCGTAATTACACGTGATTGATCCTGCACCTATGTTGCTAGATTTCCCAATTGAAGTATCACCTATATATGAAAGATGGTTAATTTTAACTTCTTTCCCTGAAAATACATTCTTTAATTCTACAAAATTACCAATTTTATTATTTTCATTTATGACAGTATTACCTCTTATTCTTGCAAAAGGACCTATTAACACATTTTTTTTTATATGACAGTTTTCTAAATGACAAAATGACAAAATACTTGATCCACTCTCAATTTTAACACCTTCACCAATAAATACATTTGGAAAGATTGTCACATCTTTTTTAATAACAGTATCATAAGAAAAATAATTAGTTTCAGGATCAATTAATGTTACTCCCTTGTTAAGAAAAAAATGTCTTAGTTTTGTTTGAATAATTTTTTCAGCTAAAGCTAGATCTTTTTTAGAATTCACTCCTAATATTTCTTGTTCATCAATATGAATTAGATCTATTTGAAGGTCATTTTTATAAGCTATTTCCACAACTTCCGTTAAATAATATTCTTTTGAAATATTATTGGGTTTAATCTTTGATAGTAAATTAAACATAATGTCGCTGTTAAAAGCCATTATTCCACCATTACACAAAAGCGAGTTTAATTTTCCATTTCTATCTTCAGTAATTTTTACTGGTTTATCATTTTGAGATAAAATAATTTTTCCATATGAGTTCTTATTATTTTTTTTAAAGGATGTTAATGCAATATCATTACCTTGTTCAATAGAGTTAATAAGTTTTTTTATAGTTTTTTTTGTGATAAAAGGAGTGTCAGCAAAGCATATAACAATTACACCTTTAAAATTTTTAAGTTCATTTTTTGTTTCAATAACTGCATTACCTGTACCTAATTGATCATTTTGAATAACAATTCTATTAGTTTTAGAATATTCTGAATAATTAATATCTTTAGAGGTTACTATTATTTTTTTATCTATTTTAATTGAATTGTGAGTGCTTAGAACCCAATCAATAAGTTTTAAGTTTGCAACTTTATGAAATGGTTTAGGAGTAATTGACTTCATCCTAGAACCTTTTCCTGCTCCAAGTATAACTGTACAAACATTCATAATTTATTTATATATTTTAATATCAAAAATTCAAATTTATTATGTAAATGGGAAATATTTATGTGTGGTATAGTTGGTATAGTTGGAAAATTAAATGCTTGCAAAAGTGCTTTAAATGTTTTGAAAAACCTAGAGTATCGAGGTTATGATTCTGCTGGACTAGCTTATTTACAAAAGAACAACTTAAATACAATAAAAGCTTTAGGAAAATTAAATAAATTAAAGTCTAAATTTGAAGTTTTGGAAGAAGAGATAAAAGATATTTCAATTGCAATAGGTCATACTCGGTGGGCAACTCATGGAAAAGTTGTGTTAGAAAACACACATCCAATTTTATCTGAAAATGTAGCTGTAGTTCATAATGGTATTATTGAAAACCATGATCAAATCCGTTTAAAATTAAAAGAAAAAAATGTTGTTTTTGAAACATCAACTGATACGGAGGTAATTCCACATTTATTAAGTATTTCAATGAAAAAGACTAATAATTTCTTTGATGCTTGTATTTCAGTAGTTAATGAAATTGAAGGAACATATGCCTTTGCTGCTATTCATAATTTAAAAGAAGAGATTTTTGTTACTCGCAAAACATCACCTTTAGTTCTAGGATTAGGTGATAATTATAATATTGTAGGCTCTGATGCTCAGTCCATTTCGCATATGGTCAATGAAGTGATTTATTTAAACGACGGTGATTATGCTATTCTAAACAAAACAGATTTCCAAATTTATGATTTTAACAATAACAAAGTTGAAAGAGAAAAGATAAATATTAAGTCAAATTTAAATTTATTAAATAAAGATGGATATAAACATTTTATGGAAAAAGAAATCCATGAACAGCCTAATGTGCTAATTAATACTATTGGTAGTTTAGTAAGAGAAGAAAATGACTTAAATATTTCACCAGAAAAAATGAATATACAAAACAACTTTGGAATTACAATTTGTGCAGCTGGAACTAGTCACTATGCTGCTATGGTTGGAAAATATTGGATTGAAAAATTTTCATCTATTCCAGTGAATGTAGAACTTTCATCTGAATATAGGTATAGAAGCCCTTCTACAGCAATGTATTCATGCATGATCGCTATTTCTCAATCAGGGGAGAGCATTGATACTTTAATGGCGATGAGAGAAGCAAAAAGATTAAATTTAACAACAACAGCAATAACAAATGTAGAAAACAGTTCAATTGATAGAGAAGCTGATTATTCTATTAACACCCATGTTGGACCTGAAGTTGGAGTTGCAAGCACAAAATCTTTTACTTCTCAGCTAATAGTACTGTTATCTATTGCAATGAAAATTGGAATGTATAATAAAAAAATTACTTCAGAAAAATATCAGAGTTTTATCCAAAATTTAAAATTAGTACCAAACTTTTTATCTAAAATTTTATCACTTAATAAAGAATTTATAAATTTAGCTCAATCTATAAAAAATAGCCAAAATATTCTTTATTTGGGCAGAGGAATACTTTACCCTTTGGCATTAGAAGGAGCATTAAAACTTAAAGAATTAAGCTATATACATTCTGAGGGTTTTGCCGCTGGTGAGATGAAACATGGGCCAATAGCACTAATTGAAGAAGGGTTGCCAATTATAATGTTTTTAACCTCGGATGGGTTAGAAGAAAAATCAATATCTAATCTTCAAGAGGCATTAGCAAGAGGAGGAAAAGTATTTTTAATTTCAGATCAAAAAAATATAAACAAAATATCTTTCATCAAAAATAAAGTTTTAATTCCATCTTTTAATGATACTTGGAATGATGTTTTATCTCCAATTTTTATGTCAATACCAGCTCAATTAATCGCTTATCATGTTGCTAAGGAAAGAGGAACTGATGTTGACCAACCAAGAAATTTAGCAAAGTCTGTTACCGTGGAGTAAGTCGGAACTGTGATTATTTTTCCGATGAGTACAAACAATATCTCTGTTTTTCAGTCAAATTCTCTTCATTTAATCTAACTCATAGACGCAATCGTCAGAACTGGACGGATGCCCAACAAGAGACTCATGACCTCATTAAATCATTACACGATGGGGGAATGGGATATCGCAAGATTGCACAATATCTGAATGAACAAGACATCAAGACTGCAAGAGGAAACTCTTGGAAAAACACTCAAGTCTTTTCAGTATTGAAGAGGTGTCGACAAAGACAAAATCGTGAAGAGGTAATGGAAACCTCATCGGATATGGAGTTTGGAAAGATAGAACTTGTTTGGATTAAATAGAACTATCATCATCATACGACTTGCTCTTTGTCTTCATATTTTTTACAATTAAAATCATAACTGCTGCTGCTGATACTTAATCTAGGAAAGACTATTATGATTAACAAACAAATTCCTCTAGCTTATAAAATTAAAAAATGTTAAAAATGAAATGTGTAGAATAGTTTGCAAAGAACTTAAATTATTTGACTAAAAATAATTTTTTTATTAAAACATGACACAATCCAACCAAAAAAAAATTAATATTTCGTTAGTTAAAAAAGATTTTGCTTCATTCGAACATATTGATTTTATATACAAGAGCAACAGAAATTTTATCATTGATTGTTTAGATAATGGTGTAGATGGACGAATATTACAATTTGTTAATTCATATATATTTTTCAAATCATATCCCATAGATATTGAAAATATCTCAAGTTTTTTTTGTAAAATAGATTTGGATTATGAAAAATTTTGTAAAGGTGTAAATGATACTTTTTCTACAACTGATCAATATGAAATTTTAGATATAACTTTTCTTGAAAAACTATTTGCATCAACTGAACATGCTTTTTGGGCAATATCAAAAAATCAAAGTATGATAGAGTTACTAAATTATGGAACCTTTTTGGATTCCATGAACTTTGAAGGGATAGACCTATTTTGGGAGTTAGCGTTTAAAAATCCAAAATTTTATTTTAAATATTATTATGATTATGAATTACATGATAAATCTTGGTCAAAAGAACATTTTGGACAAATATTAGCATCAACAAAAAAAAATATACTTAAGGATTTAGATAATTTTGCTTTTTCAATTTTTGAAGACTATTTGTATAACGAAAGAGAAGAAGATAAAATTAAAATTAAAAATAATTTTCAAGAATATCTATTGTCAATATACTCTGGAAAAACTGATGAATTTTTCAGTAGATATGAAATTGACGAATTTGATATTCAAGTCAGTACAAATTTAGAAGATTTTCAAAAAGTATTATTTGATATTAAAAATAATAATTCATAAATTGTAAAATATGAAATTATAATAGAAAAAATCCTTATATATAGAACCCTTGGATAATTTTTTTACGTAAATATATCAAAACTCGGTGGAATGAGAAAAATGAAATATTTTTAATTATAATCACCGTTCCAACTTATTCAGTAACCGTGGAGTAGTTCGGAAGAGTGTTTTTATTGAAGAAAAGTTCTCTCAATATCTCTGTTTTACTGTGACCATTGGGTCGAATGATTTAATCGCAGAACAAGAATACACCGAACAACAACACCAGAATTATGAACTGATTAAATCCCTTCACGATGGTGGAATGGGATATAGGAAGATTGCACAATATCTAAACGAACAAGGTAACAAGACAGTTCGAGGGAACACTTGGAAGAACACTCAAGTCTTTTCAGTTCTTAAAAAATATCGTGCAAGACAAGAACGAATTCAGAATATTCGATTAAGAGAACATCCCATCGAGATAAGTAAATTTGAACTACTAGGAATAGAGGATTAGATTAAAATTTTTTAATTAGAAAATTTCATAGTTATCATTTTCATTTTGCCAATAATTAACTATATTTCTAAGACACGTTCCTAAAAAGTCGTCAATTTCATCTGACTCTGAATACGACATTACCTCCTTGATTTGTTCTTGTGTAAGTTCCTTTGCATCTTCGACGTTAAAATATTCTTCAACTACATAATGTGCATTTGTAGTTCCTAAGTCTTCAAGTTGATCTAGTGTCTTATGTTGTTTTTTCCACTCAAATTTCATTTTCTACCTTTCATAAAGTAAATTTTTCGTATTATGTACCTTTTATTATGAATTCACGAGAATAATCTATATAATAAATTAAAATAATTTCTAACCTCTATAAGCAAATAGATCATTTTTTAAATATTTTTACCTAAATCGTAAGCATTTGGATGATTTGTCTTATAATCATCAATATTTTTATATTCAATTTGGTTACCTTTATTATCTGAAGCGACAGTTAATATGAATTTTTTACTACTATCAAAAATATTTATAGGTCCCCAAATATAATGCCCTGTTGACTGAACATAATAATTACTAAATAAAGTATCTACACCCATTCGGTAATTATTCCACATTTTTTTTACGTCACTATTTACTTTATTTGGAGTGAAAATTTTTTCTGAATATGAACCCATTTTAGAATTAATTAATTCACTATCTTTAATATTTTCACCTTTCAAATTACTCATGGTAATCGTATCCTTTTTAGGACAATCAGTTCCAGGAAAAATATCAAAATAAAATTTTGGAATTTCATTACTATTTGTGTTGATTTTCCACTCTGTAGATCTAAAGTAAGCATGTACTTCAAAACTTTCATTATTTATGACGTACAATTCTCTTTCTGCGTATGTAAACTTCCAACCATTTATTATAAACCAACTAGACATAATAAACTAAATTAATTACGATTAGGTTTGATTTTAATTCAAACAAACATTCAATTGCTTTTTTATCAAACATCATTAAATTATTTTATTCTTTTGCTTTTTTTATGTAAATGCATTGATCTAAAAATAAGATTGAACAAAAGTAATTAACGTGTCAATTATTTCCAATAAATTTTACTTGAATAATATACTTTTAATAAAAAAATTTATTATTAAAATTATATCCTAAAATAAAATGAAAATAACAGTATGGTCAAAATTAAACACTCTTCCGAACCATTCGGTAACAGTGGAGTGAGTTTAAAGTACGGTTTCTTAATTCTTCCAAATATGGGTTATTTTTTTACTAATACCTTAAACATTACAATATCATCGTTATCTTTAGATTATATAAATCCATCAAATCAAAAAAGATTAGATTTAATATTTAAACTTCATAAAGAAGGTAAAACAAATAAAGAAATCGTTCATCATCTTAAAATTCAT
>CACMRF010000006.1 GCA_902615995.1 uncultured SAR116 cluster alpha proteobacterium
TTAATTTCACAAGTATTCAACTACCAAGATCTGTACCTTTCATTTATTTAATGTTACTTGTTTTTTCAACTATTTCCGTAAGAGTTTTTATAAGGAACTCTTATTTTTATTTAAAATTTCAAAAGCGAAATCCAGTTGTAATTTATGGTGCTGGTGATGCTGGTCGGCAATTAAAAAGTTTATTAGAAAATAATTTAAATTATTTAACAGTTTTTTTTATAGATGATAACGATAAGCTTGAAGGAAAGAGCATTTCAGGATTAAAAATTTTTTCTTTTGAAGAGGGAATTATACAGATTAAAAAGTTTGATATTCAAACCATTATATTAGCCATGCCAAGTATATCTTTAAGCCGAAAAAAAATTTTATTTAGAAAATTTGAAAAACATAAACTCGAAATTAAGGATTTACCAAATTTAGATAAAATAATAAGAGGTGATAAACTTCTTACTGATTTCAAAAATATATCTGTAGAAGATTATTTGGATCGAGATAAAATTCAACCAATACCTAAATTAATGTATAGAAATATTAAAGATAAAAATGTTTTGGTTACAGGAGCTGGAGGTTCGATTGGTTCAGAATTGTCAAAAATAATCTTAAATTGTAAGCCCAAAACATTAATCTTAATAGATCAGTCGGAATTTGCGATATATAATTTACAATCGCAGCTGGTAAAATTAAATAAAACCAACTCAACCAAAGTAAAATATATTTTAGGCTCAGTCCAGAATGAAAAATTTATTCAAAATATATTTAAATCCAATAAATTGGATACAATTTATCATGCTGCAGCGTATAAACACGTTCCCATTATTGAAGAAAATGTAAGGGAAGCTATGTATAATAATATATTCAGTACGCTTTATTTGTCAAAAATAGCGAAAAATTATAAAGTTAAAAATTTTATCTTAATATCTACTGATAAAGCAGTTAACCCGTCAAATTATATGGGGGTTACAAAGAGAATTTCTGAATTAATATGCCAATCCATTTCTATGCAATCTAAACAAACTAACTTTAGTATTGTAAGATTTGGAAATGTTATGGGCTCATCTGGATCTGTAATACCTTTATTTAAACAACAAATAGAAAAAGGAGGGCCTGTAACAGTTACCAATAAAAATGTAACAAGATATTTTATGACAATTTCAGAAGCATGTGAACTTGTAGTGCAAGCAGGAGCAATGTCAATAAATGCAGATGTTTTCATATTAGACATGGGTAAACCAATAAAAATAACAAATCTTGCTAAAAAAATGATTGCTTCATACGGACTAAAACCCTTTTACAATAAAGAAAAGGGAGATATAGAAATTATTTTCACTGGCTTAAGAAAAGGTGAAAAAATTAGTGAAGAACTTCACTTGTCTAAAAAGATTTATAAAACTTCTCATCCAAGAATTTTTAGGGTTAAAGAAGAAGCATGTAACTTTGAAGAGTTATCAAAAACACTTGAAGAAATAAAAAGAGGGTGTCTAATAAATGATTTTTCATTGATTAATATATTGTTAAAAAAATCACCAATAAATTACAAGCCAACATAAAAATCGTTATCTCAAAATGTAAAAAAACAATTTTATAAATATTCATTAATAACAAATAAATGTTAAAATGATTTGACTAGATTTTATAAAAAATCTCAACTTCAAATGTTCTAAAATCTTATTTTTACAATAATGTACTCATCAAATTTTGATATAATATAATAAGGTAATTTTCTTTTAATAAGGTGAACGAAGGAGTGTTTTTTAAAATGAGCACTTTTCAATAAGAACAATTTTATCTTACAATACACATAAATGTGAGCTTTTTTCAAAATTGGAAATATTAAATTATTAAATTGATGATTTAAAATAATTCGAAATAAATTTCAATTATTAATGTTAAACACCTTTATTTCTTAAAACAGCAAACAATGTGAATATTATAATTTTAAAATCAAAAATCATCGACTGATTATTTAAGTAATATAAATCTAGTTTAACTTTTTCATTAACATTAATGTTGTCTCTACCATTTATTTGAGCCCACCCAGTAATGCCAGGATGCAGTACATGAATATTTTTTTTTGTCCTCATTTTTTTTAAATCATATTGATTGAAAAGTGCTGGCCTTGGACCAACAAAACTCATATCTCCGACTATAATTGACCAAAATTGTGGAAGTTCATCAAGGCTAGTTTTTCTAAGATAGTAACCAATTCTTGTAATATTTTTTTGAGGATTTCTCATAAGATGAGTTGCTAATTGTGGAGTGTCTATATGCATTGTTCTAAACTTAGGCATTTCAAAAATTACATTTTTTTTTCCAATTCTTTTAGACCAATGCAATATAGGTCCTTTTGAAAAAACTTTAATTAAAATTGAAATCACAAAAAAAATGGGGGCACATAGAATTATTAATATAGTTGCAAATGTTAAATCAAATACTCTTTTTGTGAAATTATTTTTCATATGTAAAACATAATAAATTTATTGTAAAATATATATCAATTTCAATTTTTTTTGATTTAATTAGAAAATTTTAAAAATTAAAAAGCGACATTATTTGATATATATTTAAAGTTAATATATAATTCAAAATTATATAAAATCTAATCTTTTGTGATAAACTCATGAGCAGTAATAAATGTGCATATCCATGGCAACAAATGATAATAGATCTCACAGGAGAGGTTGTTCCTTGCTGTTATTGGTCAGGGTATGGTAACTTTGGAAAACCACTAGGCAACACAAATAAAAATACAATTGAAGAAATATGGAATGGCAAAGGTTATAAGGAATTAAGAAAACAATTCAAAGAAAATGATTTAGACAATCATCCATGTGGTAATTGTATGTCATATAGGTGGAGTAATAATAATTTCCCATCATTTGAATGGCCAAATAAAATTATTTTAGATGAAGGATATTGTTATAGAACAAAGATATTTACAAACAATGATGATTCTAAATTAAATATTAAAAATGTTTCTCTTTATGAAAATGAAAAAAATATAGGTAAAATTGAATTAAATCATGATAAAATTAGAAGAAATGGCAATGGTTTGTTTTGTTTATGGAATGGATGGATTTATTTTTCCTCCAGTAATAATACTGATCCAAATTTGAACCATTTTTCATACCATATTTTAATAAATGATAAAAAATTTACTATAAAAACTATTAATCACACAGCAAGATCAGGAAAAAATTTATTAAAATCATACGATGAATTTAAAAAAAGCAAATCTAAATTAGCATCTAAACCAAGTATAGTTAGCCTTATATCAACAGCTGATTGTAATATTGACTGCCCAAGTTGTAGCCAAAATAAAGTAAGAGAAGCAGGGGTTCAACATAGAAAAGAAACTATACCTAATATCCTTAATCTAGTTCCATATTTAAGTAAATTTACTTGGCATGGGGGAGAACCATATCTCATTAAACGTTTCAGAAAATTTATTGATAATTTTCATAAAAGTGATAATCCAAATCTGTGTTTTGGATTCACATCCAACGCGACAATGATAACTAAATCTGAAAGTGAAAAACTAAAAAAATTTCCATTTACAGAAATTGCTATTTCTATTGATAGTTTCAATAAAAGTAGTTTTGAAAAAATAAGAGAAGGTGCAAAATTAGATCGTGTACTGGAGAATTTAAAATTTCTTCGAAATAGTCTAATCACTCAAAATCATAATATTACGATTGGTATGATTATATGTAAGTCAAATTTCAATGAACTTAAATTTAATTTAGAGAAAGCTCATAAATTAAAGTTAAACTTAAATTTATCACCAGTTTTAGTAACACCGTCGATTGAGCAATTAAATATATTTGAAAATTTTAAATATGAAACTAAAGATTGGAAGAGTTCATTAAATATTACTTTTAAATATTTAGAGTATTTAAAAAAATGTGCTTTTTCTTCAGATTGGGCTCTTAACCACATACCAATGGTCCAAGAGTTAGAAAAAATTTATTTAAATTCAAAAATTGAACATGAAGAAATTATATCAATTAATTTAAATTTACTAGATCCTTTCAACCAATTAAAAACAATGACTTGTCCTGGTATAATAGTATATTCTAACAACCAAAATCTTAGTTACTTAAAAATAGAAAAAAACATAAAAAATCTTAAAATTAGAATTCCAAAGATAAAAATTCAAAAAGCATTAGAAAATGACCACCTTCGTATCAATTTTGTACCTGACCTTTACAACGAATTTTATGTGTTTACTTCTTCAACTTTTAATGACATTCCTAAGAGTCTAGATTTAGTAATTAACGATAAAAATTTAAATTTATTAAAAATAAAAAATATTAAAAAAGCAACATATGGCGAAACTACTCCTGATGGTCTAAATGTAATTAATCCAGATTCCGTTGCAAAAAAAATTCATATTTCTAATTTAAAAAAATTTGCCTCAACTAAAAATCACATAATAAATACAAAAAGTTATGGTAATAAGTATATAATTTATAATTTTAAAATTCTTGCTAAAAACTTTGCGAAAAAGTTTATTGCCAAACTAGGGGTGAATAAATTGTCTAGATAAGGAATACAATTAATTCTGACATTAATTTCAACTTATCCTATTTAGTATTTTTTTTGGTAAATATTTCAAAAACCTCAAAAACCTTTTAACCTCAATCAATGATCTTAATAAAGCAGGATTACTAGGAAGATTTTGATCAAATTTTTTAAATTTTATCATCACACATCCTGAATTAATACTTTTATTATTTGATTTATCTACAATTAAACCAGGTAGATACCATTTAGAGTTTGGTGGATAAATGCTAAAACTATATTTTTTGGACAATGCTGTTTTGATCATTCTTTCAGCTGCGTCATGGCCTTTGCAAAAAACATATTTGTTACCTTCAAATCTATAAAAATCATGACTTATAAACACAAATGAAGATGAACTTTTATCAAAAATAAGATTTGTGTCTTCATCGCTTAAATTCGCATCATTAAAGAAAAAATCAAATTTTTCATTAGTTGTTCTTAAAAACTCTGTACTATGTGTATTTGGGTTTCTAAATATTCTTTCATAACATTGTTTATATTTCTTTTTTAGTCTAAAATTATCTTTTCCAAGATCTACTGTATGTATTTTTACATGAGGACTGGCAGAGGCCATACAATATGTACTATTCCCTACCCATGTTCCAATTTCTAAAATATTCTTTGGTTGTTCGTTAATAACACATAATTGTAAAAAATTACCATCAGCTTGGTGAATGGAGTCTGAAGTTATACCTACATCAAAGTAAGATTCATTTATCAATTTATAATTTTTTTTATAAGCTTCTTTTATATAATTTTCAGTTTTTTTATGGTCAGACCACATAGTTTTTATACCTTTACTACCTATACTTATACTTGAAAAATAAGAAAAAAAAACAGCAAATTACTTAAAATATAGTTTATTTGTGTTACGAACCATTTTATTCAAATCAAATTTTTTTTCAATAATTTTAATTGATTTTTCTTTATAGAATTTAGTTTTACCTTTATTCAAAACAAAATTTAGATTGTTTGTCAAATCTTCAACATTACCAACATTAACACAATAAGCTGTATCATTATTCAGAACTGTTTCTAAAATTCCACCTGCATTTGTTGATACTATTGGACACTTCAAAATTTGAGCTTCTATTAAGACATTAGGTGTTCCTTCAAATTCGGAAGTCATTAAAAGTACATCTGCAGATGCTAAAGCTATGTTCACATTATTTGAAACTCCAGCTAATTTTATAAATTTATTTAATTTATGTTTTTTAATAAAATTTATCATTTCATTCCGTAAAAAGCCTTCTCCATAAATGACACTTACAAAATCTTTTCTTTTTTCGGATAACAACTTTATAGTTTCTAGAAAATCAAAAGGTCTTTTTTCTGGAGAAAGTCTAAGAATACCTAAAATTATTTTTTTAGAATTTTCAATTTGAAATTTTTTATTAAAGTATTTTTGTTGTGTTACATCTAAATCCATAAATTTATTTTTATCAATGCCATTATAAACAACTGAAAATATTTTTTTATTAACTCCTATCCATTTACTGTAATCCGTTGCACCATATTTTGAATTATTATAGAAAATTATCCCATTTACATTTTCTAATTTTTTATAAATTTCTTTAACGCCAATTATATTTAAATGATTGAAGTTTGAAGGATTTACATTTCTAGTACTTAGTATAATTTTAGGGATGTTTAAAAAAATACCTGAGATAGATCCCCAGATATTTGAATGATCAAGCCAACAATGTAATACATCAGGCTTTAAATCAAATAAGTTTGGCACAATATCACTTACATAGTTAACCATATAATAAGGTACTATTTTCCAATTAATATAATAGGCTTTTGATTTTAAAAAATTCTTAAGGTTTACATTTTCTTTAGCGACAAGAACTTTTATATTATTTTTTTTTAAAATATCTAGATAGGGGGGATGACATTGATTATAATATATTAATACCGAGACGTTATATCCCATTTCTTTTTGCTTAATGCAAAGATAGGTCAATTGTCTTTCTGCACCCCCAGAACTTAGAGATCCAATAAAATGTGTAATATTTAATTTATCTTTCTCATTCAACCTTGATTTTAATTTTTTCCTTTCCTGAATCTTAAAATTTAAAAACTCAAAAGGATTATGCCTTTCCAATTTATTTTGACTTATACCAAAAAGAATACGCTTTATATTTCTTAAAAACTTAAACAAATTTGGATTAAACTTTAAAATTGCATCTGCAAATCTGATATAATTTGTATTAATGAAATTTCTAATTATGTAAAATCTATATGAATTTTTAGGAGATAGTAAAAATTTTAACATGTAAAATTTATACCAAAATATTAAATTTTTTAAACATTAAAAAAATTACTTAAATATTAGTTTAATACCAAAATTCTAAAGTTAACTAAGTTGTCTCGATCTATCTATCAAAGTAATATTTGCTGAACTGATGTTCCTCTAAATTCACAATCCCAAATCTTTTGTCATTGACATTCTCATCACAAAAAAAGTTCATGGCGCAAATATCCCTCTTGTCTGAAGTAACGAAAAGTTAAAGGATCAATATTAAAATTTCTAGTTTCAGGCGATTGAATAGAAAAATGATTTCATTCCAAATAAAGATTGGTTGTCTCGAACTTTAACTCTCATAGATCATTTTCTTAATCTAACGTGGTCTAACACATCACCTTTAAATCTCACAAAAATGCTGATTTTTTTTCCTTTGATATAAATACTTGCGAGAACAAAATTTTGATTTTCATCTAAAATTATACTTTTTTTGAGAGCATTTGTTCTATCATCATTAATTTTTTTTAGATTTTTGAGACTTATATTTATATTCAACTTAGGAACAGCATATTTGTAAATTTCACTGGATTTTTAAAAATCTTCTGGATAATTAATTATATAATTTGTAAAGTTTGTAGATAACTCATTCAAAAAATAATAATACTGTTGAATAAAAGATATTTGCGAAGTCTTATTTGTTTTAATCCAAGTAATTGAAATAATTAACAACAGTAAAAAATAACATGCTAAGAAGACCAGGAAGATGAGAAATTATTTTTTTTATGAATTAATAAGGATGAATTGGTTAAGTTCATAGTTTAAAATTTAAATAATTTCTAATTTATTTTCCCAAGTTGTAAAATTATCAATTAAACCCTCAGATCTAACCCCAACAGAAAAAATATAGGCAGTATTAACTTTATCATAGGTTTCCCATTTTCTTCTAATACCTGTTAAAGGAGTTACTTTACTTAACTTTGTTGAAAAAACATAATTGCCATGTGATAGGTTCATATTAAATTTCCAAACTATTGTAAAATTCTGATCTTTATTAAATGAATTATATTTCATATTTACAAGATGATTATCAGCATAAATTATTTGTTCACCAGTCAAAGTTCTTATTTGGTATGAAGAGATTATATTATTTAGCTTTTCATTAGCCTTAACAAAGATTAAGCAGTGACATCTCTGATTGTATAAGAAATCTTTTTGAGGATTATTTTTTTCATCAGTAAGAACAACGTTCAGTATAGAGGCTTTGTTATTTCCAAAATTATGGTCTTCTATAGCTTTTTTTCTAAAATTTTTTATTTCAAGATATCTGTGTCTATCAAAATTAGTTGAATTGGATTGTACAATATCTTTGTTAATTTTATTAAAATCTTTTTTGGTATCTATATTTCGATTTTGCAATAATTTTTCATATCTATTTAAAACTAAATTTGGAGTATCAATTAAGACCATTTCACCTTTATCCAACAATATTACTCTATCACAGATTTGTCTAATTTGATCAATGGAATGTGAAACAAAAATAATTGATGTACCATTTTTTTTTAATGAATTAATCTTTCTAAAACATTTTTCTTGAAAAGAGATGTCACCCACTGAGAGTGCTTCATCTATTATTAGCAAATTAGGCTTTATGCTTATTTGGATTGAAAAGGCAAGCCTCATTATCATCCCTGTACTATAAGTATTAAGAGGTTGATTTAAATATTCTGTTATGTCAGCAAATGATATAATTTCTCTCTTAAAATTTTCAAAATTGTTTTTTGAAATACCCATTAAGCTTCCATAAATTTCAATGTTTTCATAAGCCGTTAACTCATAATTAAAAGCTGTTCCTAACTCTAAAATTGATGAAATTTTGCCTTTGACTTTCAAAGAACCAGAGCTATGGGTTAAAACTCCAGATATTATTTTTAACAAAGTACTTTTACCAGATCCATTTTTTCCTATGATTCCCAAAGTTTCATTTTTTTTTAAAGTAAAAGAAATATTCTTCAAAACTACTCTTGTTGAATACACGTCTTTTAAAAATTTAAGTTTTAAAAATTTTTTAAAAAAATCTATTATAATTTGTTTAGGGATTTTATTTAAAGTGTTATAGAGTTTATATTCTTTTGATAAATTTTTAACAAAAAGTATATTAGCCATTTTTTAAATTACTTCTGGAAAAGTTGAATCTAATGATTTAAAGAATTTATATCCTATAACTAAAAGAAATAAGCTAATTACAAAATACATACAAAAAACAAACATGTCTGGCAATTGACCCTGTATAAGTAATTTTCTCGTAATCTCAATAGGCAATGTTAATGGATTAAAAATTATAATTTTTTGAATTATTATTGGTAAGCTTGTAACTGGATATAAAATAGGACTTATAAAAAATAAAACTGACATGGAAAATGTTACGATTTGAATTAAATCTCTTAAAAAAACACTTATTGACGAAATTATTAATGAGAAACTAAAAATCGTTAAAAAGAATGGTATTAGAAAAAATGGTAATAAAAAAGTTGTATAATAAAAAAAACCGTTATAATAAATTGAAAAAATAAGTAGGATTATTAAACTAATAAACAAATTGAAAATTGATGTAATACATTTTGAAATTGGAAATATTTCACTAGGAATAGCAATTTTTTTAATGTAATTTGAATAACTAATAATTGCACTAGAACTTTTAGTCAAACTATCTGAGAAGCATTGATATAAAATCAAACCACAGAATAACATTAAAATATAATGTTCTAATGATAACTCTGAACCCCACCTTGCCTGAAAAATAAATCCAAAAACAAATGTAAATAATGTTAACATTAATAGTGGAAATATAAAAACCCAAATCATCCCTAAAAATGTTCCTCTATACTGATTTAAAATATCATTGTATGTAAATGTAAGGAGTTGTTGTTTAAAAGAATATAAGGTTATTAAATTACTAAACATTTAAAAAAGAACCTAGTTTTTTGAACTAAAATATTTTAGTATTTTTTTTGGAATTAAGAATAAAAATCTAAACATAAGACTTAGACCAATCTTATTTTTCAATAAAATTAATTCTAATTTTTAGATAAGTTTTCTCAATAAAGTTTTTATTTTTAGTAAAATCACTCCACATAGCTCAAATTAACCTATACTTTAATTTTTAACAAGTTATAATTGACCTTTTAATAATTCAATAGATTATTGTCATAATTTATTTAAGAATATAAAATACGTTTATTTTGAGTTTTTAATTTCATCATTTAAGATTAGTTCCACATTGATTGGTACAAGATCCTATCATTTTCATTTTTAGCACTAAATGCATTTCTACCATGAAGGATCCTTTTGTCATTAAAAAGCATACAATCATTATTAAAAAGTTTAATACTTTCATGAGAACTTATAGATTTATTTTCAACAAAATCGAAAAAGTTTTTACATAAGTCATTAATTTTTTTACATTTTTTTACTGTTCTAAAGTAGTTCCAAAAAGACATTGGGTAGGGTTTTATTTTTAATATTTCAGTGTAGTTTTTGAACTCGTCATTTCCTTTAGAAATTAAAACTTTTTCAGCTAATAATTGCTTTAAAAGAGCCTTATTTTTCTCTTTTAAATCCTCAACTAATTTATCTACAAAATAGATAATTTGTTCTCCTCCATGTTCAACCTGTTTCTCCATATAGAAAAAATTAATGTTGGCTCCATTTTCAAAAAATGCATTGTCATTATGAAGAGGTTGTTTAGTTGTACTAAAAGCAAAGCTAGTAGACTTAGATTTCTCGTTTGTAATTTTATACCAGTCGATTAACTCTATAGTCTGATCATAATTATAATGTCTCCTGTCAGGTTGTAATTTACAGTTCTTAGTCAAAAACTTAAACCAGTCTTCTTTAGAAAATTTCATATCATTAGATCTTATTACAAGGACTTCGCCTTTCTTTCTTACTTTTTCAATAAAATGTGGTATTTTTTGTAAACAAGACTTTTTCAAAAAAATTTCATTAATCATTTTCAAATTCCTTAATAGCGTTTAGTAGAATACTTGATACATATTTAGCTTCTTTAAATGTCATACTAGAAGAAATAGGTAAACACAAAATTTTCATGGATATATCAATAGAATTTCTAATGTTTTTCACGGTAATGGTCTTACATTTTTTCATTTCAAGTATCTCAGTAATTAGAGGGCTAAAATAAGTCTTTGCAAAAATACCAAAATCCTCCAAATATCTAAAAACTTTTTTTCTATTTATTGGAAGATTTAAGATGATCGGATAGTATGAGTAATTTTGGTTATAAACGTTTTCATAATTAAAAACTTTAATATATTTGTTTTTAGATAATTGTTTATGATAAAATTCAGCAATTTTTTTTCTTTTTGAAATATATCCATTGTAATATTTCAATTGACTAAGACCCATTGCGGCATTTACTTCTGAAAACTTAGAGTTTAACCCTAGAATATTATTTTTATCATAAGGTTTTCCAAAATCAGAAAAAGAATCTAATTTTTTTTTTACTTCTAAACTATTAGAAATAACAGCGCCACCCTCAAATGTGTTAAATACTTTGGTAGCATGGAAACTTACGACTGATAAATCACCTTCCAATAATAAACTATTATTAACTGAACTATTTATACCAAAAGCATGTGCCGCGTCATAAATAACTTTTAAAGAATATTTTTTTGCAATTTTATCTATTTTTTTAACGTCACAAGGATTCCCAAAACAATGTATTGGCATTATTGCAGATGTTTTTTTTGTAATGTTTTTCTCAATTTCTTCCGGACATATATTAAGAGTTTCACTATTAATATCCACGAAAACAGGTTTCAAATTATTCCAAAGAATAGCTTGGGTTGTTGCAATATAGGAAAATGGAGTAGTTATGACTTCTCCTTTTAAGTTAAATACATTTAAACTTGCAATTAGACCACTTGTAGCATTAGAAAACAATGAAACATATTTCACTTTTAAAAATTTTGCTAATTTTTTCTCAAATTTATTATGTAGTGGGCCAAAATTGGATAGTTGCTTTGATAACCATATACTCTCAACATTTTTGATAAAATCCTCTAAAGGAGGTAAAGAAGGTGTTGTTATAAATATTTTTTTCATTAATATTTATTAGTATAAAACAACAATAAAAAAAACAATTACTTTTAAATAAATTAACATGTTTAAAAATAGAAAAGGTATTCTTTTGCTCGGCGGGTTAGGTACTAGACTTTATCCAACATCTTACTTTATCAATAAACATTTCTTACCATTATATGATAAGCCTGTATTCTATTATTCATTATCTATTTTAATGTTAATGAACATAAAAGATATAATTGTAGTCATACCTGAGCAAATTAAAAATTTTGCTCTTGAAAATTTAATGTTTCTTAATGAATTAGGAATTAATCTTTCAATTGTAACTCAAAAAAAACCTGAAGGTATAGCTCAAGCATTTTTACTTGTTGAAGAATATTTAGAGGAAAGTTCGTCAGTGCTTATGCTTGGAGACAATTTTTTTTATGGATCAAATCTTAGTATATTTTTGAGAAAAATCCTTGAAAATAAAAATTCTTCTATACTTGTTCAAAAGGTAAAGAATATTAACAACTACGGTGAAGCAATTTTAATCAAAGATAAATTAATTGATATCATTGAAAAACCAAAAAAAAGCAGGGCAGGAATGGCCGTATTAGGATTATATTTTTATGACAAATTTGCAGTCAAGAATGCTAGATTTTTAAATAAATCAAAAAGAAATGAATATGAAATTACTGAGTTAAATAAATTTTATTTAAAAAAAAAGAAATTAGACTACTTCAACATGGGCAGGGGAATAACGTGGCTGGATATTGGAACACCTGGTAGAATGTTAGAAGCAAGTAATTTTGTAAAGATTATTGAAGACAGAACTGGTTCAAAAATAGCATGTATTGAGGAAATTGCTTTAAATAATAAATGGATTAAATCCAGAGAACTAGAGCAAATTTTGTCAAAAAGATCTATTAATGAATATAATAATTATATAAATAAAATTTTGTTGGATAGTTAAATAAATAATTATTCTAGTGTAAATAAATTTAATTGTTTTTTTATATCTTTAACACTTAAATTCATTAGTAAGTCAATTATTGACAGCCCCTCAATAAATTTTGTTGATTTATATTGTTTATATTTTTGTAAATTCGGTTTTAAGAACACAAGATCTACTGAATTTTTTGAAAAATATTTTTTATCATATAAATCTTTTCCTCCAATAATATTTACATAAACATTACATTTTAATTCATGTGCTATTTTGATTAATCTGTCTGATCTTTCTATGCCAGATGTATAACTAAAATCTTTAGATGCGAAATAAATTTTTGTATCTATATCTAAAATTTTCTTTGCTAGAATTACTGATTCATAGGCAAGTCTCGATATTGATTTTGTATTTATTGAAAGAATTCTAGAAACATATGATTTACCAACATCGAAAAATGGGCAATCATTGTATGATGTTAACAGGGATTTTTCAAATTTTTCTTTAAATCGACCTAAATCTAAAATTTCTACTTCTTTAATACTTCCATTTATCGTCTTTCTTTTTAGTGGAATAGTAAATTGAAAAGCAGCTTCGTTAATATTAATTCTATTTCTATTTATCCACCCTTGCTTAATAAAGCCAACATCATCATAAAAAACAAAATTATCAACATAATTTAATAAACAAAAATAACCAATATAAGGAAATATATATGGTTGCATAATGGCTAATTTTTTACTCTTCATCCTAAATTTAATTATTTCTAATAATACTAAATAACTGAGACTTTATTTTATCAATTGATAAATTTTGAAAATAAAATTCTTTCCCTTTCCAACTTATTTCTTTTAATAAATCTTTATTCTTTCTATAAAAATTAAGATTAATTGCGATATCTTCTGCACTTTTGACATTTATACCTGGAATTATCTCTCCAAAATATTTGGCAAAATAGCTATTTCTCATGTTTGCCATTACAGGAGTTCCAATAGCTAGTGCATCAGCTGTAACAAGTCCTGGGAAACTATCCCCCAACTGATCTGCTACTATATCAACTTCTCCGATTTTTTTTAAGAATTTAGATATTTCAAGTTCTTTTAACCATCTTACACTTGTTTTAATACCGTTTGATTTAATTAAATTCTTAGCAATTTCTATATCTTTACTAGCTCCCTTTTCAAAAAGTATTAATTTTCCTTTACCACCTTTTTTAACAAATTTTGTAAAGCCATTTATTAAAATTTCTGTAGCCTTCAAATCAATTTGTCCGATCGATTTATTTTTTCTTGAAATTACAATTCGAGCACCATTTAATATACAAATCTCATCATTTGATGAAAATTTTTTTTTTATTTTTAAATTACATGCTTCTGATATTGCAAAGGTAGCAAAATTAAATCTTTTTTTATTTTTATCTCTAATTTCTCCTAAAATTAATTCTGCCTCAGATAAAATATCTTTAAAACAAAAAGAATAACATATAGCCTTTTTAATTCCATATCTTTGATTATAGATAAAATTTTTATAAAATTGTAATTCTTGTTTTCCTTTTTTGCTAATTAAATAGTTTTTAGACCACTCTTTAGTGATATCACAGATGGAATTTGGGTTGGCAAAATATAACAAATCAGAGCCTAACAAAATACTTACATAAGGAACATTCATTGTGACTCCTAAACTATTATTTAAACCAATTAAAATAAATAAATCAACTTTTAGAATTTTAGAAAAAATTCTCTCAAGTAGTTGATTAGGCTTATATAAGTAATTTTTAAACTGTGTTTTTGAAAAATCACGTATCTTAAAATTAAAATTATTAGTTTTCATTTTTAATAGAGAATTAGGCCTATTTACTTTATTGCCAATGGTATTGTCCGTAAGAAAAAGAGTTATTTTATGACCATCTTTTGCCAGTGAAGACGCTAAGCACATTCCAACATTGTTGGTGTTTCCTAAAATGCTGATGTTAAGTTTACAATTAAAAAATAATTTAATTTTAATTAAAATGATTTTAATCTTGTCATTGTTGGTGTTTCCTAAAATGCTGGTGTTAAGGTTACAATTAAAAAATAATTTGATTTTAATTAAAATAATTTTAATCTTATTAATATAACTCATAATTATTCTCAACCATTTTTAATATACTAAATCTTTTCTGAATTAATAATCTTGAGCTATTATATTCTTTTTTATCATATTTATTTTCAAAAATTTTATTAACGTAAAAAGCTAACTTATTTATATCACCAATATCAGCTAAAAAACCTGTCTTGTTTTTTATTATAGTTTCATCTGCTCCTCCTGCTTTTGTAGCAACAATTGGACATCCAACTATTTGAGCTTCAATAAAAACATTTGGTGTGCCTTCATACCTAGATGTAAGTAATAACACGTCTGCGATAGACATAACTTGATCAATATTATTAGAAGTACCCATAAAATTTAAATTGTTTGTTAAATTATTTTTTTTCACAAATTCCTTCATTTGATCTTTTAAAGGGCCTTCACCATATATTAGAGTAATAAAGTCTTCTCTATAATCTTTGAGTTTTTTTACTACCTTTAAAAAGTCTATTGGTTCTTTCTCCTCAGATAATCTAAACACTCCTAATAAAACTTTCATTTTTGGATTAAGTAGTAATTTATTTTTTAATTGTTTTTGCTTCTGTACATTAAGTTTTTTAAAATTTTCTTTTGGGATACCGTTATAAATGATTTTAATCTTTTGGGGGTCTATATTTAACCATTTAGCATAGTCAATTGCACCGAAATTAGAATTATTTGTTATTGTAACATTATGTGCATTTTTTAAAAGCCTGTAAGTTTCTCTTATACCTATTAAATTGAACTGATTAAAATTAGTTGGATTCACATTTCTTGTACTTAAAATAATTTTAGGTATGTCTAAAAGAATTCCACTTATAGCACCCCACATATTTGAGTGATCAAGCCAACATTGTAAAATATCAGGTTTTAGTAAATTTAATTTTGGCACCAAATTCTGAACGTAATTTTTAACATAATATGGCAAATCATGAGCAATTTTATAGGCTTCTGATTCTACTATCTCTTTTTTAGTCACATTACCTTCAACAAATATAACTGATATGTTATACTTTTCTAACATATTAATGTAACCACTATGCTGTTTCACATACTTATGATAAACTAATACAGTTACATCATCATTTTTTTTTCTTTGTTCTATTGCAAGATAACATAATTGTCTTTCAGCGCCTCCAGAACCTAAGCTTCCTATAAAATGAACTATCTTAGGATTTTCTTTCTTTTTATAAAGTGTTTTTTTTCTAAGTTTTAATTTTATTTTAATTGGTTTAAATGAGCCCCCCATACTACTTTTCCCCATACTTTTTCCCATACTTCTTAAAGATTTAGGAGATTTAAAAAAATTAATACCCAAAAATAATCTTTTGATATTTCTTAAAATGATAAAAGTCTTAGGACTACCCTGTAAAAGTAAATTAACATACTTGACATAATTTAAATAAAATGAGTTTTTGATCGCAAATTTTAGATATTTAAAATAAAATATTAGATTATTAAAATAACTTGAGTTTGTGATCATAAATATTGGATATTTAAAATAAAATATTAGATATTTAAAATAAATTGAGTTTTTGATCACAAATTTTAGATATTTTGTTTCATTATGTATTTTTTTCAAAATCATTGTAAGTTACCCTATAATTAATAAATTATCCAAATACAAAGTATTTTCTTCATAAATCGTTCTTTTGATAATATTTTTTAAAAACTTTAAAATTTTCAAAAAATATTTAATTCAATTAAAATAAATTTAATTTAGGTTTTCCTTTAGCCAGTATTCCATTATGAGAAGGGGCCAAATTTTGTAAATTGAAAAATTTTGTTTGTTTCTCATTGAGCTTATCATACTTAAATAGCTATCACCGTCAGTTATATTTTTCAAATAACTTTTTTTGTTAAGTAATGTCAGCTCAACCATTTTGATAATTTCTTTATGACTCCAGCTGTTTGAAGGAAGACCAAAACCTCTCTTTGGTAAATTTATAAGTTCTGCTGGTAAATAATCTTTAGCCAAATCTTTTAAAATTTTTTTTGTGTTTGAAGGACTTTCCCACATATCCTGAACAGGAAGACTTTCAGCAAATTTTGAAACGTTTATATCCAGTAGAGGCGATCTGACTTCTAAAGAATTTCGCATACTCATTCTGTCAACTTTGCTTAAGACCGCACCTGGCAAATAATATTCGGAATCAATTTGTCTCATTCTATCTAAAACATTATAGCTTTCGTCATTAAGTCTTGATGATAATTCTAAAAACATGCTATTAAATTTTTCAGACACAGAACCCAAGATCTTCTTTATTTCACCTGGGTCAAAAATCAGATATCTTGAAGATAAATATCTATCGGAAACTCTTTTAAATTTTTTATTTTTTAATACAAATAGTAATTTTTTTATCCATATTAATTCTTCATTTAACGTATCTTTATACCTATTATACCCTCCAAAAACCTCATCACCACCATCACCAGACAGAGCTACAGTGACCTTTTCTTTAGCAAATTTAGAAACTAAGTATGTTGGCAAACAACTTGAATCACCATTTGGTTCGTCCAGCATTGAAGCAATGTACTTAACATCAAATAAATTTTTTGAATCTATAAGTTTTTGATGATGCTCAGTACCTAAATGTTCTGAAATTTGTTTTGCAACTTTGTGTTCGCTTTCTGATGTATTAGAAAAACCGATTGAAAATGATTTAATTTTAACACCTATTTCTTTAGTTGCAATTGCAGCTATAATTGATGAGTCAACACCACCTGATAAAAACATTCCTAAAGGAACATCAGATAATAATCGTTTTTCCACAGCACTAATTATTAAGTCTTTTAAAGTTTTCAATTTATGAATGTAAGGATAAGAGTTTTTTTTTCTTTTAATCTCAAATTTATTATAATTCTGAATAGTTAATATTGGTTTTTTCATATTTTTAATATTAAGCGTCAAACAGTTTCCAGGTTTTAATTTTTTAACATTTTTATATATTGTTAATGGGGCTGGAATGTATTGGAATAAAAAATAATTTTCTAAAGCCTCTTTATTGATTTTTTTACTAAAGTTTTGAATCTTACTAAGTGCCTTGAGTTCAGAAGCGAAAACAAAAATGTTTTCGTCATAAAAGTAATATAATGGTTTTTTGCCAAATAAATCTCTAGCTAAAAGTAGTGTTTTATTTTTTTCATGCCACAACCCAAAAGCAAACATTCCGTCCAATTTTGACAAATTTGAAACATTTAAATCATTAAAAAGGTAAGGTAGTATCTCTGTATCAGTTTGAGTTTTAAATTTAAACCCTTGTTTATCTAATTTTTTTTTTAAATTTTTAAAATTGTAAATCTCTCCATTAAATGTGGTAAACACTTTTTTATCATGATCACTCATTGGTTGTTTTCCTCTTTTATTTAGATCAATGATAGATAATCTATTATGACCTAGTCCAACATTGCCTTTTTCATTTATCCAGATTCCACTATCATTAGGACCTCTATAATGCATCTCATTTAAAATAAGGTTTAAATTTCTAAAGATATATTCACTATTATTTTTTTTCAGAGTAATTATTCCAGCAATACCACACATTTAGTTCTCTTTTATATTTTTTATTTATATCTCTATTTTATTTACATTTAGAATACATAAACAATTAATTTAATTTTTTTTTAAAATAATTTATATACCAGCTTACAATTTCTTTTAATGAGGATTTAAAGTTAATTTTTGCTTTCCATCTAATTTGTTTTTCTAGCTTGTTTGGGTTTATAGAGTATCGATAGTCATGACCAGGTCTTTCAAATCCTTTTTTAATAAAATTATTATAAGAATTATCATTTTTCATAGGGATTACTCTATCTAAATGATCACAAATATATTTTACAACCTCAATATTTTGAATTTCATTTCTTGCTCCAACATTGTAAATTTCTCCAACTTTACCATTTTCAATAATTCCTAAGATTGCTTCACAATTATCATCTACATGTATCCAATCTCTTATATTTTTTCCACTGCCGTAAATAGGAATATTTTTTTTCTTAATGGCGTTAAAGATAGTTTTAGGTATGAGTTTTTCACGATTTTGATATTTACCATAATTATTGGTACAGTGTGTAATAATTGCAGGAAATCCATATGTTTTTTGATAACTTCTTATCAAAAGATCTGCGGATGCTTTACTTGCAGAATATGGGTTATTTGGTCTATACGGGGATTCCTCATCAAATGATTTATCTTGTTCTGCAAGCGAACCAAAAACCTCATCTGTTGATATTTGAATAAATTTAAAAGATTTTTGATTTATATTTTTATTTTCCAAGTGCTTTTTTATTACATTAATAAGATTAAGCGTGCCATTAATATTGGTTTGGATAAATTTATTTGGTCCAATGATACTATTATCGACATGAGTTTCAGCAGCAAAATTAATAATTTTATTTGGTAGATATTTTAATAAAATTGTTTCAAATTTTTTGGTGTCTAATATATTACCTTTTATAAATATGTATTTTTTTGGATCAATTGTTGTACTAGCATATTTAAAATTTGCAGAATAAGTTAAGTTATCATAATTTATTAATAATTCACTTTTTTGTTCCAACCATTTTGATATAAAATTAGTTCCAATAAATCCACAGCCACCAGTTATTAAAATTGTCATATTTTATTCTTTATCTTATATAAAAATTTATATTGTAATTTTATAATTATTAATATCTCCATCAATTAAATTTTTAATTTAAACTTTAATAAGTTCATGTTCATATTTCTAAGAATTATTAATTAATAATTTCCATTTATCATACGTCATTTTTGTTACAACTTGATCGGAAAAGTTTTTTATAACGAGATTTCTTCCGTTTTTACCCATTCTAGTTCTTTCAGTTCTAGATTTAATTAATCTTAAAACACTAGATTCTAGATTTTTTTGGTCCTTAAATTTGACTAAATATCCATTTACAAGATTTTTTACAATTTCTCTGCACCCAGGCACATCAAATGAAACAATTGGAATTTCTAAACTAGCAGCTTCTAACAGAACCTTTGGGAAACCCTCTCTATAAGAAGGGAAGCAAAAAATATCTGCTTTAAGTAAAGTTTCTTTCATATTTGAAGAAAACCCCCAAAATTCAACAAACCCCTCTTTTTTCCAATTTTGGATATAATGATCTTTTATATGTTCAGGATTATGATAATCAACCTCTCCCACAATTACAAACCTTACATACCTGAAACTCTTTTTAATTTCTTTAGATAAAAGAATAAATTCCTTTATTCCTTTATCCCACAAAATTCTACCCGCAAACATAACTAATATTTCTTTTCTGTTTTTTCTATCAACTCTTTTTTTAAATTTGTTAGTGTTAACACCTGATCCAGGTATTATTGTTATAAATTCTTCTTTAACTATTTTTTGTTTGATTAGTTTAAGTTTATCATCATTGTTTTGTAGGATTAGACAACCTTTACTATATCTAAAGATTATTTTAAACAAAAACTTAACTATTAATCTAATTATTCTAGCAAGTTTCTTTTTTGAATTAAAAATAAAACCTAAACCTCCAAAAGCGAAAACTATTGGTTTTTTAAAGAAAAGAATGTTTAAAATTCCTCCATATAATGAAGGCTTTATTGAGACTGAGTGGATCAAGTCAGGATTTGACAATTTTATTATTTTGTACAATTTATAAAAAGATTTAATCTCTCTTATAAGATTCACTGATCCACGTGAAATTTCCCAGTCATAAAATTTAGATTTTAATTTTTTTAAATCTTCTATATTATTTGTTACTTTACAAACAATTTCAGTTGATAAATTTTTGAATTTTGCAAATTCAATTAGATTTTGCCTATGAGACAAAAATGCCTTGTCTTGAGCAGCTATAAATAAAATTTTAGTCAAATTAACTCCGTTTTAACCAAGATTGAAATACAAGTAGATCCCATAAAACACTCTCCCAATTTCTTTTACCTGACAAATGTTCATTTAATAATTTTTTAACAAATTTTGGATTAAAAAAACCTTCTTCTGACAATTGTTGCTCATTTAATAAGTCAATAGCCCAATCTCGAAGTGGTCCTCTAATCCAGCTTGCTAAAGGTATGCCAAATCCCATCTTTGGCCTTTCAAAAAGACTTTTTGGAATATATTTTTGAAGAATATTTCTAATAAGAAATTTACCTTTATCTCCTCTAATCTTACAACCTAAATCTAATTTCCATGCAAATTCTATTATATCACGGTCTAAAAATGGAACTCTAGTTTCCAAACTGCATGCCATTGCAGCTCTATCTAGCTTTACTAAAATATCATTGGGCAGGTAATCCAAAAAATCATAAATCATCATTTTGTGAATAAAGTCATTTTCAAAAACCTTATCATTATAATTATTATCTATTACTGATTGATAATTTTCATTTTTTGCTAAAAGTTGATCTGTAAAATTTGAATGACTTATTAAGTTTTTATATAGCTCAAGATTTTTTTTAACAGAAATAATTTTCAACCCTTTTAAGACTCTATCTCCAATAAGATTAATTTTATAATTATCAGGAAGAAAAAATTTTATTGGTGATAACATTAAATTAATAAATTCTGGACTCAAATTTTGAGAGAAATTTTTAATTATTTCCCTTGTCCATATGGGTGTTGAGGAGATTTTGCTCCATAATTGGTTCGCAAATAAGTATCTATTGTAACCACCGAATAATTCATCCCCGCCATCCCCAGTCAATGCTACTGTGACATGTTTTTTAGTAAATTTACTTAAAATATAAGTTGGGATTTGGGACGAGTCTGAAAAAGGCTCGCAATAAATTTCTCCTATATCAGGAATAACTTTTAAAACATCTTTTGGATTTACATATAGCTCGTTGTGCTCAGTTTTTAGGTGAGTTGCTATTTGTTTTGCAAAAGGTGCTTCATTAAAATTTTCGTTTTCAAAACCTATAGAAAATGTTCTAACTGGTTTTGTTGACATAGATTGAAGTATTGCAACAATAGTAGAAGAGTCGATGCCGCCAGACAAAAAGGCACCTAATGGAACATCTGAAATCATTTGCTGTTTTACAGAATTTTGAATTAAAATTTCTAGTTGATTTTGAGCATCTTCAATTGTGCCTTTGAATAAGTCTTTTTTTCCTGGAACAAAATCATATACATTCCAATATTTTTCAACTTTAATGTTTTTTGTTTTTAAACAAAAAGTAAGAAATGAACCTGGATTTAATTTTTTTATACCTTTATATATTGAGTATGGAGCAGGTATGTTACTGTGTTTAACAAAATGGTATAAGATTTTGTGGTCTATATTTTTTAAAAAAGAGGGATGTTTTGTGATTGCTTTTAGCTCTGAAGAAAAAATAAAACTTTTGCCTTGCCAACCATAATACAAAGGCTTTTCTCCAACCCTGTCTCTAATTAAAAACAATTTATCTAATTCTTTGTCAAAAACTGAAAAAGCAAACATGCCCTTTATTTTTTGAAGAGTTTTCTTAAAACCCCATAATTCAAGCCCTACTAATAAAGTTTCGGTATCAGAGGAACTTTTCCATTTATAGTTTTTAATTGATTTTCTTATATCTAAATGGTTATAAATTTCACCATTATATGTTAAGACATATCTTTTAGAAGAAGAAACCATTGGTTGTCTCCCATTTTTTGAGATGTCTAATATTGATAATCTTCTGTGTAATAAACAAATTTTTTTTGAATAATCTACCCATTTTCCAAAATCATCTGGACCTCTATGAGATAACGATAATTGGATTTTATTGAGCGTAGAATCTTTAAAATTTTCTCCTATCCACCCTACTAAACCACACACAAGCTATCCTTTTAATGCAAACACACACCAGTATGGTGTTTTTTCAGAAAATTTTATATTTTTAAAACCGCCCCTAATTAACATTTGAGTAATTTCTGCTTTAGAAAATCTTTTTTCTAACGGAGTACCAAATCGATCTAATGCATCTGTCATCATAACATAAAAAGGTTTATCTTTATAATAACTTAATGGCCATGAATTAGTTGGAATTTTGAAATATTCTAAAACATTAGTAATTTTTGCTATTGGAAAATAGATGAAAATTGCAATAAATTTACAAAAATTAATTTTAAAAAAATTTGGTAATTTTGATATAAACTTTCTTAGAATATCTGATATTTTCCAAATGATTTTGTAGATAATGTGTTTATTTTCGAAATCATAATATAAGTATAAAAGGATAGGTTTATTTTTTTTTAATTTTTCCCCAATTTCAATTATGGCCTTTTGTGTATTGGGAACATGATGTAAGACCCCGAGGCTATAGACAAAATCTATAGAATTACTTCTAATAGGCAAACTTCCTATGGAACCATTTATAAACATTACGTTATTTTGTTTTATTAAATTACTTTTTGAAACCTCAAGTGCCTCAATACTTGCATCTATTAAAATTAAACTTTTAACTTTTTTTGATAGTATTTCAGCCCATCTTCCACTTCCAGATCCAACATCTAAACATATAGAATTTTTTGATAATAATTTCCAATCAAATATATGAAAATAGTCATTAAAAATATTGATCTTATCTTTAAGCAAGAGTTGTTTTTGTGAGTAATATTTCCATTCCTGACCAAAATGTTTAATAGTTTTTAAGTCTAAATTAGTCGAAGAAATATTATTTCTACCATCTTTCTTTTTCATTTTAAATTTTATAATGTATTTCAAACATTTTAACAATTTTTTCTATATTATATTTTTTAACAATTATCTTTCTAGCTCTTTTTTTAATTTTATTTTTCATAATTTTAGTCGAATCAAAATATTTTTTTATTTCTTTAGCCATATTCGACATATCATTTTTTTTTACTACCATACCAATATTTGAAACTATAGATTTACAATCTCCAACATCAGTTACAACACAAGGTATTTCACAAGACATAGCCTCACCCAAAACATTTGGAAAAGCTTCAGCATGAGAAGGTATTATTAAGCAATCAAATGCTGGAATAATTCTTTCAATATTTTTTTTAAATCCCTGTAAGATAACATCATTATTTAAATTATATTTTATAATTCTATTTTTAAATTTAATATTATTTCCATCCATATGCTTGCCTATTACTACCAGTTTAATATTATAATTTTCAGCCTTCAAAAATGTAATAACTTTGAGAGCTCCTTCATTATTTTTTAAAGGATCATCTCTAGAAACCATACCTATCAAAAATGTATTTTTATTGATACCATGTTGTAGTTTAAAATTTTTTCTAATTTTTTCACTTGGAACGAATTTTTTTGTGTCAAAACCGTTAGGTATAAATTTTATTTTTGGATTTTTATAACCTAGCTTTAAATGAGATTTAATTGCTGACTTAGAATTAAATAAAATTAAATTTGGTATTCTATTTGAAAAAAAACTACAAATCCTTCTTACAATAATTGTTGAAAATTTTACTTTATCCAAATCCATTTCACAAGCTCTGACATTCCAAATTATTTTTTTAGTTCCTACAAATTTTGCTGCAATACCTCCAAGCAAATCAGAGTGATACATCCAAGTATGAACAATATCAGGCGAAAAGTTTTTAATTTCTTTAATTAAAATAAATAATATTCTTAAAATCATAAATGAAGATCTAAAATCTAAAATTTTAAATTTTATTTTATTTTTATTTAATACATAAGATAGCTCATTTTCTGAGGTAAGCGACAACACGAAAATTTCATATTTTTTTTTATCTAAATTTTCAATAATTTTGCAAAGCATCATCTCTGCTCCACCTGAAGATAAACTAGATATTATAAACATTATTTTTGTTTTATTTGTCATAATCTCAAAGGGATTTAAAAATTTTTAAAAAATTATTGATAACATAAGTTTCATTAAAAAAACGTGCTCTTTTTTTTACATTAATTTTATTTTTTTTTTGTAAAGATTTTTCCATAGCTAGAGAAAGCCCTTGAACATCTCCAACTTGTGTTAAAACTCCCCATTTACCGTTTTCAAGAATTTCATTCGGACCACTAGGACAATCATTACTGACCACTTGAACTCCTAATGACATGGCCTCAACAATAACATTTGCAAAACCTTCATAAATAGAACTTAATACAAATAAATCACTATTAACCAACCAGGGAACAATATTAATTTTAAACCCTATCAGAAATACATCTTGTTTAAGATTCAATTGGTCAATTAAGATTTCTAGTTTTTTTCTATCTTCTCCTTCCCCTAAGATTATGAGTTTACAATTAATTTTATTTTTTAGAATTAAAAATGCTAAAATTAAATCTTTAAAGTTTTTTTGTTTACTTAATCTTCCAATAGATAATAAAATTTTATTTGGCTTTAATGTCGAAATTAATTTTGGAGTTTTTATTCTGAGTAATTTGTTTTTGGTTAATTTTAAATAAGATGGATTATATATCACTGATATTTTTTTTTCATCCGCATTTGTGTTAAGTATTAAACTTTTTTTTACACCATCAGAAACTGCTACAAAATGATCAGCATTTTTATAAAAATATTTTGCAAAAAACTTAATCAAATAATCTATTTTTTTTATTTTTATAAATTTGTAATCATCAAATATTACCCTTTCAGAAATAATAATTTTTATATTTTTTTTAAAAAAAATTTTAGAAATTAAAGTAAATAAATTTAAATGCGTCATTGACGATATAATAACGTCTGGATTGCTTTTGTTTACATACTTAATAAAAGAAAAAAATGAAAATATAACTCTCATTTTTTTAAAATCAATAACTTTTAATTTTTTTGAAATTGAATTTTTATACGGTCCTTTATTATTAACTAATAACAAATCAACATAAAAACCATTCTTGCTAAAATTATTCGCTATTTTTAAAATCATCTTTTCTGCACCACCTCCTTCAAGAGAAGGTAAGAAAAAAGCTATTTTTTTTATTTTCATAGATTATTTCTTACTTGTTAAAAACTTATCAATGCCACTAAAAATAGCATTATGAGTAACTTTTTCTAGATTGTTTTCTATTTCTTGAAAAGTATTAAAAGTAGAAATTCCACAATGAGTTTTATCTTCTATCTGATTAAAATATTTTGATATATCAAAATTTAAACTTTCTTTTGTTATAAAAAATTTTTTTAAATCATTAATGTTACTATAACGATGAATTAAATTTGTATTTAAATAATTAAATGGTCCAGTTCCGAAAATTACTACTTTTTTATTTCGTAAAACTGCCTCCACTGCGGTTGTTCCTGAAACTGTTGCGGCACAAACACTACGATCAATTAAATCATATGGATTTTCTTCAATTTTAATAAACTTTACATTAGGCAATTTGTTAATCATCTCATACCAAAATCTAGTTCTTTCTTTCCAATGACATTGATATGTAAATATAGAAGGATGTTCTTTAATATACAATTTAACATTTTTTGGAAGAGCCATAGATAAAGCTGAAATCGCTCCATATTGTTGCGCAAACCCAAATGATTCTGGTAATGTTGTCCTTTCAGGATTGTAATGTAAAAAATAAATAACAAATTTATCACTTACATTTTTAGTCTGTGCTATTTTTTGGTAATAATAATAACATAAAAATTTATTTATAAATAAATCTATCCTAGGCCAAGACCTAAAGATTTCTCTAAAAAAACTAAAGTATTTATTGTTATTTTTCTCTAATCTATCAGTTTCATATTTCGGCATTATATTTTTTGTACCACCAGTTTTTTTTGTAAAAAATTCACTTAAAATTTTTGATTCTGATTTTATTTTGTCCTTTTTATTAAACTTTATTTTTACTAAATACGGTTTCTTTTTAATTCCCTCAAAAAAGAAAAATCTCCAAGGCAAGATTGTCGATTGAAAATATAATACTTTTGTACCAAAAAACTCTGATACTCTTGCAAATATCCAAGTTTCTAAGCTATGAGGCATAAACATATAAATTAGATAATTAGGTTTCATTTTTTCAAACCAAAAAATACATCTTAGAACATCCTCAATTATATTTGAAACCTTTAATGAACTAGAAAAAGGTAAAAATTTTGATCTATCATAAAGCAAAAAAGTTTGATGATCATTAATAATTTTTTGCCAAACCATTACTGGATTTAATTTTAGATTTTTTATTTCTGGTAATTTATCTTTTTTACTTATATGAGGATAAAGATAAATATTAACATCTTTATCTTTTTTTTTAAATTTTTTTAAAAGTTCCTGATATGCAGTTATTAGAATAATTTGATTATTTAATGATTTATTTAATTTTATTATTCTGTCAATACTTAGAACTCCGGGGTCAATAATTATTTTATTAGACATTTTAGAACTCCAAAATTCAGTCTATTCAATTTCTGCATAAATTGCGGCCTCTATTATTTTTTTCGAAGTAAAATTCAATTCTTTATCAATTGTATAGGATAAACTATCAATATTACTTAAGACTTCTAATATTTTTTTGTCGTTTAAACGATCAATATCCTCATTTAATTTTTTCAGTACTAGTTCAACTTCATCAAAAGATCTTATTAAGTGAACATTTGGTAAGTTTCTATATTGAGCCAATCCAAAAACTAATACATTTTTTCTTCTTATAAATGCTTCTGCTCCAACTGTGCCAGTTATAGTTGCTACTGCATATGAGTTATCTAACAATTTAAATGGAGAAAAATTTAGAGGAGCAAATTCTGTGTTTTTCAGTTTGTGAACTGAATTGTAAAATTCTTTAGATCTAAATGATGGATTAAAAAAATATCTAAAAGTACTCGGATGTTCTTTAACAATTAGCTTACAATCTTTTGGAATTTTCTCAGAGAGACTTCTAATTATTAACCATTGATTACAATAATTCATACCTTCTGGTAAGGAAGTTCGTTCTGGTTGGTAATGCATAAAAAAAATAATATATTTTCTAGGAAGTTTAAAATTTTTAGAAAAATTTTGATATAATTTTAGCGCTTTATATTTATAAATTGATAAACAAATCCAAAAAAATACTTCAATTACTGATCTAGATCTAATCCCCTTTAAAATAATTGATCCTAATTCCTTTTTAAAACTAAAAAATTTGTTAGAAAATTTTACTTGTCTTTCCTTTTCATAATTTGGAATTGCTTTATCGTAGGTACCTTTAATTTTGTTAAAATAATTTTGAATAGTTTTATAATCAGTTTTATTATTTTTTTTAGGTTTGATCACAACTTGCTCATCTAAACCGCGTACCAACCATTGTTTCCACGGTAAAATTACGGTATCAGCTCCTCCATAAAATTTAATTCCTATCAATTCAGCTACTCTAGCTACAAACCAATATTTGCCATGAGGGATGTTATAATGAATTATTCTATTTGATTTTGTAAGAAAGATAATTGTGATAATATTCCAGATCAGTTTTTCTAGGTTCAATGTTTTGTTAAATACACTACTATCAATTATGCTTAAATCTAAAGATCTATACATTCTCTCTAAGATATAGGTTGACCGTGGGTCACTTAAAATTTTATCTATAACGTAACTGTAATATAAATCATGATATTCTGTAGATTGAAAGCTTTTGCTAGCTAGATCTGCCCAAAGAAATATATTTTTTTTTTTTACTATTTTACTCCATTCTTGTATTTGTTCTTTATTTTCAATAAGAACACAATTAATCTTAACTGTTTTTTTTATTGACAAAATTTTCTGAAAAAAATTCGCCTTTAATTCACCAGGGAAAATTAATAAATTTACATTAGGCATATAAAAGTCTCATCTGAGCAAAACATTTTTACTTATCAAGTATTTTAAAACTCTACTACCAAAATATTTTTCACCTTCAAAACTCCAGTGATCTCCATTAATCCAGAAAACGGAATTACAATTATATAAATCAATCTCTTCATTGAAATTAATATTATCAATATATGACATATACTCTATTCCCTTATTAGAATTTTGGTACATATTTTTTAAATTTATATCAAGCTGTTTAATAGATTTTTTTAATTTTTCGTCAAATTCTAAATTAATCTTTATGCAATTATATGCTAGTTTTTTCGATAATTTTACATTATGATTTGGTTCATTATAAGGACCTAACCAAATCACTTTAATTGATTTGTCAATTTGACTCAGGTAATTTTCAATTAATATAGTTTTTTTAAAATCCATAATTTGAACATCATCAGATGATTTTAACAAATGAAACCCAGATTGGTGAAACAAAACTTGGCTAATTTCATGTTTATTATTATTTATGAATTTTAAAAAATTTTCATAATTACAAATTTTATCTTTAGAATAAGGTCTACAACCACCTTGAGTTAAACCAACAATAAAATTTGATTTAGAATTTATAGAAATACCTTGAAAGATTTCTATGGCATGAGAATCTCCTAGAATTATAAGTGTTTTATCAAATATTTTAGAACAACGTAAAAACCTTCTTTTAAAATTTTCATCTAATTTATCTGTACGAAATACACAATTTTTTTCGTATTTTTGATCTCTACTATTAATAAAGATATTTTTCTCTCGATCTTCTAAATAACTTAAATACAATTTTTCATATACTTTACCATTTAGTCCCATAAATCCTATTACAATAAAAAGTAATGAAGCAAGCGTAGTTATAGAAAATATATTTTTTGTTGAAATATTTTTTTTACTCCGAAATGGGATTTCTATAATTTTCCAAGAAAAATATGATATTAATAAAGTTATAAGAATTAAAATTAATTTTGTTAAATAAGTAATGCTCTCATAAGAATAATGCCTATAAAAAGAAAAGATAGGCTGATGCCAAAGATAAATACTATAGCTCATTAAGCCTATATATACCAAAGGTTTGAAAGATAAAATTTTTTTAACAAAATTAGTTGTTCTAGAAGTAGCTATTATAATAATAAATGTACCTACAACTGGAATTAAAGTTATTAAACCAGGATGTTTATGATTATCATCAAAATAAGTTATTGAAAATATTATAAGTATCAATCCTATGAAACTTAATAGATTTGAATATTTTTTTTTTAATTGTATTTTATAGGAATTTAAAATTATTGTGATCAAAACCCCTACAAGTAATTCCCAAGCTCTAGAAGGAAGTAAAAAAAAATTAGCAGAGGAAAATTTGTATGACCCATAGATTGCAAGTAAAAAACTAAACAGAGCCAAAATAATAATAATGAAAAAATGTTTAGTAAAACTTAATTTCAAGACCAAAATAAAAAAAATTGGGAAAATAATATAAAATTGTTCTTCAATTGATAAACTCCAAGTATGAAGTAAAGGTTTATAATGAGACGCAATATCAAAATATCCTATTTCTTTCCAAAATAAGAAATTTGAAGAAAATATGGGAGTAACTATTATACTTTTTAAAAACGATTTAAATGCCTTTAAATCATAAGGTAATATTATGAAAATAGACGCAATAAATGAAACAAACAAAACAAAATATAGTACTGGTATTATTCGTTGGATTCTTCTTATATAAAAATTTTTAAAAGAAAAATGTTTTTCATTTAATATTATTGAAGAAATTAAGTAACCACTTATTACAAAAAATATATCTACTCCTAAAAATCCTCCTTTAAGAAAAAAAAAATCTGCATGAAATAATAATATAGATAATGCTGCAATGGCTCGAAGACCATCAATTTCAGGCCTATAAATCACAGTCCTAAACTTATAGGAAACAATAATTGTTTTTGATAATTACTTAAATTTTTAATATTTTTATTCAATTTTCTAGAGACTAATTTTCTAAAACATGGCCAAAAATAAATTGAATCTCTTGTGACATAATTAATCATCAAAACTAGTCTTCCATTTCTAGATTTTGTTCTAGAGCCCATATGAAAACAATTATACGTATCTGTAGCGAAAGATGTTCCTTTTTTTCCTAATATTTTTACAACTGAATCCTTATATTTATCAAAAATATCATCGTTCTTAAATTTTGAGCCATGTTTATGAAAATATTTTTTTGAGATGAAATCACTTTCAGATTTACCTAAACAAATTGTAGGGCCATCTAATGCTCCTACATTTGAACATAATATCCATATCTTCAATCCAATTAAATCTGATGAATCCGTGTGCCAAAATTGACTTCCAGATAACTCGTTATTAATTTGTTGAGATGAATAAAGAGCTTGTATATTAAATAAAATAGGTGCTCTACCCAAATAATTACTAACAGAAGATATCAACTTAGGATGTGTAGCCAATTTAAAAACAGCAGAATTTTTATCATAATCTTCTAATTGAGTAATTTTTTTTAAATAAGTCTTACCCTTGGTATTTATATTTAAATCAAAGTTTTTAAACCTATTTTCAGTGTCAATTACACACTCATTTACTAATTTTTTATCTAAATTAATTTTTTTAATTCCAATATTTTTATCAACTTCAAAATATGGTATCGATATATTATTATTAATTATCTTCTGTGATTTTATTTCGGTTTTGTAGAAATCATTTCTAAAAAATTTTAGAATATTCAAAATTATTTGACGTGTTTTTTTGGTTCTATGTTCAAAAGCCCAAGAAAAAAAGGGCATAAACTTAAGCAATAAAGATTCTAACTTATTAAACATATAATGTTGATTATATATACCATTTAAGTAGTTTGGCAATTTCTAAAATATATTGAAGTTGTATAATACATTTATATCTACTATAACTACTTTAAGGATAAAAATGAAATCTGTTTTTAAAAAAAAATTAATAAATATTAAAGACCAAAATGTACAGTTTGGTATTTTATTTTCTTTATTATTTTTAATATTGGCTCTTTTAAATTTTAATTTAATTGTAAATTATTTTTTTTATTTTTTATCATTTATATTTCTAATACTATCTATTCTCATTCCTTTTATTTTCAATCCATTAAAAATTATCTGGTTACATTTTGGAAATTTAATTCATAAGATAATTAGCCCATTAATTATTCTCATTGTTTTTTTATTAATCATTACACCTATAAGTATGCTGAAAAAACTTTTTAATAATAAATCATTAAAATTGAAGTTTGACAAAAAGAATACTAGCTATTGGACTAAAAATAAATTTAATGAAAAAAATTCTTTTGATGAACAATTTTGATAGTTTATGTCTTTTATTTTAGAAATTTTAAGATATTTTAAAACAAGAAAGAAGTATTGGCTTGCACCAATTTTCCTTGTATTATTGTTATTAGGTTGGTTATTTGTAGCTGCTCAGGGTAGTGTTGTAGCACCATTTATATACACTTTATTCTAACGTCTATGTATATTTTAGGTATATCTGCTTATTATCACGATAGTGCAGCGGCTTTAATAAATGAAAATGAAATTCTATATGCTGCACAAGAAGAGAGGTTTACAAGAATTAAACATGATGCAAGTTTCCCAATAAACTCTATAAAATTTTGCCTTAAAGAGCAAAAAATTTCGTTAAGACAAGTTGACTACATTGTTTTTTATGAAAAACCATTTTTAAAATTTGAAAGGTTATTAGAAACATACCTTTCATTTGCTCCTAAAGGCTTTCAATCATTTAAACTTGCCATACCTATTTGGCTTAAAGAAAAACTTTTCCTTAAAAAAACATTAATTGATAATTTAAAAAAAATTTGTAACGATGATAATCTGGTAAAAAAAATTAAATTTTCTGAACACCATCTAAGTCATTCTGCAAGCGCATTTTTCCCCTCACCGTTTGAAAGTTCAGCTATTTTAACCATGGATGGAGTTGGTGAATGGACTACGACATCTATGGCTTTTGGTAATAAAAATAAATTGGATATCATTAAAGAAATTCATTTTCCAGATTCTATAGGTTTATTGTATTCTGCTTTTACATATTTTGCAGGTTTTAAAGTAAATTCAGGAGAATACAAACTTATGGGACTAGCTCCTTATGGTTCTCCAAAATATAAAAAATTAATTTTAGACAATTTAATTGATATAAAAGATGATGGATCTTTTAGACTTGATCAATCATATTTTAACTATTGCGTTGGCCTGACAATGACTTCTAAAAAATTTAACAAATTATTTAACGCATCACCAAGAAAAGCATCTGAACCTTTAACTGAATTTCAAATGGATTTAGCCGCATCGATACAAAGTGTAATAGAAGAAATTGTAATAAAGTTAGCTAAAAATGCCAAAAAAGAACTTTCTGTAAATAATCTCTGCTTATCAGGTGGCGTTGCTTTAAATTGTGTTGCTAACGGAATACTAGTTAAAAATAAAATTTTTAAAAATATTTGGATTCAACCTGCTTCAGGTGATTCAGGTGGAGCGTTGGGAGCTGCTTTAGCATACATACATCTTGGTTTAAAGTTACGTAGAAAAATACAAAAAACTGATTCTATGAAGAATGCATTACTTGGGCCAAAATACAATCAAAATGAAATTTTAAAACAGTTAAGATCTTTAAATGCTAATTTTTTAACACTCAAAACTGACGAGTTAATTGATAAAACAAGTAATGCTCTTAAAAAAGGTAAAGCTGTAGGTTGGTTTCAAGGAAGAATGGAATTTGGTCCTAGAGCTCTTGGAAATAGATCTATATTAGCTGACCCAAGATCACCTAAAATGCAAAGGGAATTAAATTTAAAAATTAAATTTAGAGAATCTTTTAGACCTTTTGCACCAGCTATACTTCTAGAAAAAGTAAATGACTGGTTCGAATTATCTTCTGAAAGTCCCTACATGCTTTTAGTTTCAAAAATTTTAAGTAACAAAAGAGTTTTTGTTAATAATAGTAAAAAAGCTATTGGACTTAAAAAATTAAATTTTCAATATTCTAAAGTCCCCGCAATAACTCATGTAGATTATAGTGCTCGCATCCAAACAGTCTCTAAAGATACTAATCCATTTTTTTATAAATTAACTAAATCTTTCTATAGAAAAACAAGATGCCCTATTTTAGTTAATACTAGTTTCAACGTCAGAGGAGAACCAATAGTAAACTCAGTTGAAGATGCTTTTAATTGTTTTATAAATACTAATATAGATGTTTTAGTCATTGGTAATTGTTACTTAGAAAAGAACCAACAAAATATTAAGCCGAATATCAATTATTTAAATCAATTTGAACTAGATTGATTTTTTTAATTATATAAAATTAGCATATGATCAATTTTAAAATAAAATACATAGCCTTTTTGATAATTTTTTTGTTTTGTTATTTATTACTCATATTTGGAGATTATACCTTAGCTAGGTATATTTCAAATCTTCAAGAAAAAATTGTATCTAAACCCCAGCTTATTGAAAATAAGAGAGTAATTGATGAAGATATACCTGCTAGAGAATTAGCTTTAAAACAAAATTATAATAGAATTATTTTCCCAGATATTGTTGAACGTGATACAAAGCTTTTAAATTTAGCTAAAAAATTAAATATAGCCCCATTAGCTCCATTCCCAAATAGGAAATTATATTATTGCAATGAAGGTTACGGATTAGTGAAGTATAAATCAGATAGATTTGGTTTTAGAAATCAAGATCACTTATGGGATAGTCAAAATTTAGATTTTGTTATAATTGGAGATTCTTATGTTCATGGGGCTTGTGTAAAAAATGAAAATACAATTTCAGGTAATTTGTTAAAATATTCTAATGGAATAAATTTAGGTGTTGGTGGTAATAATCCTATTCACTATGGTATAAATGCAAAAATTTTTATCCCTATTTTGAAACCTAAAAATGTTATAATGATATTTTATGCAAATGATAACGGTGCTGGATCAAAAAACTCACTATATTATAAATTTTATGTTGAAAAAAAATTAAATTATTTAACTTACAATAAAAAACAATATGTCTTAAATAATAAATTAATTAGATATTATGAAACTGCAAATCAAATAATTTCTGATTATAATTCTGAAAATGAACTTGAAACCACTTTAACTTTTTTTGAACGAGGTAACATTTTTGTTAGAGTACTTAAATACTTGAGTTTACCAAATATTAGAAAACAGCTAGGTATAAATATTGATTATCAATACATGAATGAAAAAACCCCATTTTCTTCTTCTTTTGCAATTAATGAATTAAAAAATGTATGCAGTATGAAAAAGTGCATACCTATCATAGTATATATTCCAAATAGCGAATTCTGGCGTCCAGACCCACGTTCTAATGTTTATAAAGAAACTTTAAGAGATTACGCTAATAAATACAGTATTGAATTTATTGATCTAACTCACACCATAAGGTTAGAACATAATAAAACTTTTGCAAAAAAAGGCCCACATTTGTCTCCTTTTGGTTATAAACTAGTTGCACAAAAAATTAAGGAAAAACTAAAATTTTAAATTTTTATTTTTTGGCCAAAGAATAACCCAGCATGGTAACTTTGCTCTTCCTTCTGAACAAATCAACCATCTATCATTATCCGAGAATTGTGATAATTCACTAAACTGAGACATATCTCTTGCAGATGTAGTAAAGAATTTTTTATTAAATATCTCATCAATATTTTTATTAAAAACTTCAACCTTTTTGTCTTTTTCATTTCTTAAATGGTAATGTAGCTCAATTAAAAAAATTGAATTAGAGAATTTTTTAAAAACTTTTTTAGTAAGTATATCAAATTCAGCACCTTCAATATCTACTAGTAGTGTTGATTTATTCATTACACTTTTAGGTAAATTTTTATAAAAACTTTCATCAGCTTTTGCAAAAATTTTAATACTTTTTTCAACTTTGTTTATTAAAGAGTTATATTTAATTACTTTTCTACTTGGTTCATTTGTTTCAAAGCAATATGCTTTCTTATAAGAATTATTGAAAATTAATCCTACAGGATAATAACCATCAGAAGATCCTAAATTAATTAGATTATCTTTAAATGAATTTGGTATTTTTTTTAAAAATTCACTTACTTCTTTTTCATAAATACCAAATATAATTGAACCTCTGTCAGTAATGCCCCAAGGATTGTTTGAAAGTTTTAACCCCTTAAATTGACCATATTGAATAGTTGAAGAGAATTTTTTATCTAAATAATTGGAGAGAAGAATCCTTCTTTTATTTATTTGATCAACTATTCCAATTGCATAAGCTATTTTAAAAAGAAACCACTTAATCGTTTTATGAATTACAAAAAAGAACCCTTTTTTATTTAATAAAATAAAAAAAGATTTTACTAAGCGTGTACGCATGGTTTTTGTCTATATTTTTTTAGTATTTTGAGTATTTCTTTTCTTGCTCTTTTACTAGCATTTCCATCACTATTGCCTAGCCAATGTTTTAACAATTTCTTTTTGTCATTTGAACATTTATTTATGCTAATTTTTTTATTTTTAATAAAAGCATAAATTTTATTTCTTATATCTACTTTATTTCTTGAATACGAGACTGTATTTCCAAAATCAATTAAATGTTCTGAGTATTTATGAGTTTCTGAATTTTTTAATATAAGGATTTTTTTGTTTGCGGCAATCGCTTCTAGTAAAGCTGTAGAATGAATCCCACATATCATATATGATTTTTTTATAATTTCTTTTATAGGGCCACCATGAATGATTTTGATATTTGAGATATTCTGAAATTTTCTATTTTTTTTTAAAAGTTCCTTCATCCAAAAAATATCATTAAAGTTTCCTTTTGTTTTGATATTGAATTGAATATTTGGAAAATCAATTGCCATTTCAAAAAATAAAGTATGTAGGTCCCACCACAGATTAGACAAATTTGGTTTTTTAAATTGTTCTATGTTTTGAAGAGTTTTTTCGTCTAATGAATTTAAATCTTTATGGAAACTTATTAAAGTTATATCTTTATTTAAATGCTGGTTAAAATTATCAGTTAATGAAAACATTTCATCTAACCTTGGCATCCCAACAACTTTAACTTTATTACAGGTAGTTACACCAGATTTTACAATTAATTGTTTTTCAATATTATTATAAACTAATATTAAAGCTCCCCAAAATGGGCCCTTATTTGATCGATAAAGTTTTTCATATTCTTTAATTCTACCTTTGGTTTTAAAACATTCTTTATGTATTACAATAAATGGAATTTTTCTTTTTTCTAAAACATATGCAAGTTCCCTCTCTTCAAAATAGCTAAAATTTCCTGAAAAAACACCATTCAATTTGTAATATTTTTCAAGTTCGAAAACAATTATGTCAAGAAAATCTCTATAATTTTTAATTGCATCATTACTATTTTGATCATGATAGTTATTGTCATTAACATTTTTTTTGAAAAAAGCTTTGGCGATGAAGTGAAGATATGTTCTTCCTAAAAAAAGCAGTTTATTTGCCTTTAAATTAGTAAAAATTGATTCTATATCTTCTTGGAAAACAGATTTGTTTAAAATTAGATATTGATATTTTTTATTTTTAGTTTTTATGGTTTTTACTTTTATTGAACAATATAAAAAAAAAGCACATAACTTTGCATTTTTTAATTTTGCTGACAAAAATAAAAGTAAATATAATGGGTTATTTATAAGATAAACTAAAACTTTAATATAATTTGGAATAAATATAAATTTCATATAAAACTATCTCTTTGATAAAATATATTCAACCAACTCTAAATCCCAGGCAGTATCAATACTTATGTTATGATCCTCTATAACAATACCAGCATTGTTTCTACCAATTATAGATTTCTGATTCATTAAACAATCTTTCGTCATAACATAAGCAATACCATTTCTGTGATATAACTTATCTAATTGCTGCCGAGCAATTATTTTATTACCCATTTCTTCATAAAAATCAATTTTACCATTATCATTTAAACTTAATTGTTTCATAGGATGATTCTTGCTGTCTGTTTCTGATACTGTCCAAACAGAATCAAGATCTTCTTCAACTAATTTTTTTATACATTGTAAAACATGTTTAGATTTTCTTAATGGAGATGTCGGCTGTAACATTAAAATTATGTCATACTCAATACCGTCTATCGATTTCATTTGTTCGTAGGCATGCATTAATACATCTAAATCACTTACAAAATCTCCAGATAAATTATCTGGTCTTATAAAAGGAGTTTCTAAACCTACATTATTTGAAATTTCAACAATTTTTTTGTGATCTGTAGATACTATTGATCTATCAATTTCATCAATTTCCTTTACAACTTTTGCCACGTGTTCAATAAGAGTAATTCCATCTAACTTTTGTATATTTTTTAGTGGAATTCCCTTACTACCTCCTCTTGCGGGTATTATAGATAATATTTTTTTTCCTTTAAACATTTTAAAATTTAATTATGAAAGCTTTTTTAACTTTATCCACAATGTGTCACCAAGGTTTTTTTGTATTAAATAGTTCTTCCAAAAATCATCTACAAAATAATCAAATATTTTACTTTTTTTCATTCCGTATGGCTTTTTATTTTTTAACCACATTATGGTATTGTTAATACCATACTTATGATAAGTTCCAGTTTTTTCAATTTTAAAGCCTGCCTTTCTTGCACAAAATTCTAAACTTTTTTTGTCAAAATACCATCGGTGCACCTTTCTATAGAAAAATTTTTTATAATCTTCAGGAATTATCTTCATTAAAATTTCATTTCTATTAGGAGTAGTGATATATATTTGACAATTAACATTCATCATTGGTTTAAAAGATTTTAAAAACATAATTGGATTTTTAACATGTTCTATAACTTGAACAGATACAATTAAATCAACTTGTTTTTTGAATTTAATAACTGCATCATTTATATTTTTAAATACAAAATGATTTTTTTCTAAATTTTTATGATAAGGTATACAAGGTTCAATAGCTATTGTTTTACTAGGAATTGAATGGCAGGAATCTAAAAAACTCCCTATTCCAGAGCCTACATCTACTACAATTTTGTTTCTAATTGTTTCAGGAGATATTAACTCATGTATATATTTTGTTGTCCAATCTTGATCTTTATATGCATTAGAGGAATCTAATTTTTGATTTAAAATTTTTCTGTATTTTTCTGTTTCATAATATTCGTCAGGTATGCAAAATTTTTCATCTAAATATTCAATATTACAAGAATTACATCTATATATTATGCCATCTTTACAATAATTTCCATAAACTCCATCTCTTATATCACCAAAATAAATATTTTTAACATTCCCTTGTTGACAAAGATTACAAACTAAATTATGTGATTTCATACAGTTTTTTTAGATATAGAGCTTAATTTCTCAGATAGTTCCCATCTGCCCCAATGATTCACAATCGTTTTTCTATCTGTTCTTTTGAGTTTATTGATTTTTACATCTTTGTAGACACTATCATTATTATAGTGAGTTGTTGAGACTTCTTCAAATATACAACCTTGATCAGTTGAAAAACTATGCCAAACTCCTGGCAAAACTAGACTTACATCTCCAGGATTTAAAACCTTTTTCTTTCCATCTATCCAAGTATTAAGTCGGCCAGATAATATTTGGAATGTTTCCTCTTTTAATTTATGATAATGAGCAGGATGTTCTTGATTGGGGAGTTGAACAAGGATTTTTTTGCAATACTCTCTATTTATAACATTTATAATAACAACGCCATATCTATTAAAATTTTTTATTCCATAATGGTGAGAGTATTCAACCTCAAAATCACTATTTAAAAAGATTTTTGCCTCTGTCAACATTGCTTTTACTTTATGAATAGCTTTTTTTAAAATGATTTCATCATTATTTTTTTTTAAAACAACATCTTTTGCAAAAATTGGTTGATTTTTTTTTAATATAATGTTTGTTCTAATGTCATCTGACCAACACCCACTATCTAATTGGTTTGACTCATATGGCATTGCAAAAAAAACATCATCCCTTTTAATAATAGTTCCTTTAGGCAAATCTCTTCTTAGATATATTCCCCTTTTTAAAGAATCCAAAGAGGCTATTTCATCTTTTGTAATTTCCTTACTATTTTCTCCACAAATTTTCATGGCTTTTTTTGCAGAACTTATCCAATCATTCAATTGCTTAGGGTCTGAAGAATATCCATTTAGTTTTATGTCTTTAGTTGACAAACCAATATGTCTTTCAAACATTTGCGCACCTTTTCCGACAGCTATGGATATTGGAATTAAATCATTTGGATCTTCATGTGTTGACCAGCCAATAATTTTGTCATGATATCTTTTCTTTAAAATATCAATTTGATTTAAATTCATGTTTTCATCTGGTGTAGGATATAATGACACACAATGCATTATAGAAAAATCACAATATCTGTGTTCAAAAAAACTTACAAGATCATCAATTTCTTCAATTGATAAACCTCCTGTTGAACAAATTATTGGAAGATTAGATTCTGCAACTCTTTCAAGTAATGGCCAATCTTTTGCAGAACAACTTGCAATCTTAATTATATCAAACCTCATTTTTTTTATAATCTCAACAGACTCTTCATCGAAAGGTGTACAAATACTAATTAAGTTATTTATTTTTACTTCATTTAATAGTTGAGAATACTCGTCAATTTTTAACTCTGTGGACTTAAATCGAACAAGATGTTTTTGTTTTGAGCTTTGGTAGTGATCTGGGTGTATAAAAGTTTTTAATTGTCGAAATTGAAATTTAATTCCTGCTTTTACATTGAGATTTTTGACAACATCAGCAACTTCACGTATTACATCTTTTCCATGCAAATAAGATCCTTGATGATTATTAGCAAGATCAAGAACAAAAAGATTTTTAAAATTAAATTTATTTTTCATATATCTTATTATCCTAATGCATTTGAAATTAATTTACCATAATCAATGTTTACCGTTTTGCCTAATTTAGATGATTTATGACATGCAGCTATTACCAACATTGTTTCGATTCCCTTATCAAGACTAATTGGTGAGTCTAAATTACTATTTTTGCAAAAGTATTGTTCGATATGATTCATTTCTTCAATAAAGTCATCAGGTCTCGTTTTGTTGATACTCTTTTTATCAATTACTTGCTTTTCATTCATTAAATTAACTTCATCTACTCCAGCATTTTTTTCAAATGAAAAATTTAATGAACCCCTTTTTCCTTGGATATTACCCCATTTTTTAGTTGGCAAAGTTATGACATCTTGTACCACTCTTCCTAGTAAACCCTTTTCTGTTTTTAAATTTATCAGACATAATTTATCATATTCAAAATTTGTATCTTTTAAATATTCCATATTACAAGTGACTTCGGTAACTCTACCTTTTTGTAATAACCTAGATATGTGTTGCCATAAATTTACAGCATGTGAATGTTCTCCACAAGCTCCTCCTCCTAATTTCCATTGACTAAGATAACTATCAGCTGGACCAGATAGCCAATGATGTGCTTTAAAAATACCTCCCCAGTGTTCTCTAAACTCTACATCTACAGTGTCTATTTCACCCAAATCATAATTATTTAAAAGTTCATTTACATTTTTAATAGCTTTAGAAACTACATGATTATAACCAACAAAAATTTTTGATGATGAGTTTTTAGATTTTTTATTTAAATCATCTAATCCATCTAGATCAGGTGTAGTTAATGGTTTTTCAATTAAAATTGCGTTAGGGCTTTCCTTTAAAACTTCTAAAGCTAAACTTACATGATATCTTGGAGGTGTTCCTATTATTACTAAATCATAATTACCTCTAGGTTGATTTTTATTAGTATATAGTCCTATCTCATTATCCCATTTTTTATAACGACTTGGATAAATATCTTTTTGTGTTCTGTTCAAAGCTTCCTGATCAACATCACAAATATCTACTGCCCAACCTTTTTTTCTAGCTGCATGTGCCATATGATTACCAATAGATCCTGCACCATATATTTTAACTCTTACCAATTTCTAATCCTTAATAAGTTTATATTTTAATTAAAGTATTAAATATTTTTATTATTTATAATAGATTTTGAATTTTTTACCTATATGTAATTTTAAATAATTAGCTTTAGGATATATTTCAAATACTCTGTCTTTTATGATATTAAGGTCTGTAGGATTAAGTTTTGAAAAATTAATAAGCCTCTCCAAGTTGTCTTCATAATTATATATTTCGCCATTAATACAAAATGATTTATCTGCTAAGGTGTGTTTTGTTAAAAGACATTTAATCTTAAAATTTATTTTCTTTAATATAAGATTTACTGGTTTGATTCTCAAATCAGAAGGACCTCTTCCAGTATTTTCAAAAAATAAGTATTTTCTAACCTCTTTTTGAAGAGGAATGCCAATGAATTTTTTTTCTTTTTCTTTAAATATATCCCATATCAAAGTTGGAATAACATCAACTGATGAACCAAAATTTTGATTAAGAGAATATGAAGATAAGTTTGATTTAAAATAAAAAGGAATATTATAATAATAGTCTGAAAAATCAAATGTCTTGTGATGAAATTTAATTATGTTATCAAATTTGTTTCCGTGATCACTTGTTAAAATTATGTTAAAATATTCTGAATTTTTCAATTTCAAAAATTTACAAAGTTCATGATCTATGTATAAAAGAGATAAAATCTGATGAAACTTATAAATATCAATTTTATTAAAAAAAAGATAATTGGTAATTTTTTTCAAAAATGAAAACTCCACTTTCCCAGTTTCTAAGTTAATATAATTTAGTTCATGAAAATCAAGCAGATGAATAATAGAAAATGTTTTATGTTTTTGTCTTCCATGCCATTTTAAATAATTAGAAATTAAATAATTACTTGATGAAAATTTAGAAAATTGGTTTTTTTTCGCAAATGCACGAGATATGATAGACCTAAACATACTATAAGATTTAAATCTACTTTTAATTAGAAAAATTCCTGCTAAATAAAAATAAAATAATTTCAAAGTGAAGTTATTTGTTTCATCTAAAACAAAATTTTTAATTTTTTTATTTAAAAAATTCAGTATAGGAAGTGTTTTTCTTTCAATAAAAGTATTAAAAATACTATTCTTATTTTTTTTAAAATCTGATTTAATTTGAATAATTTCTTTTTTATAATTCGCATGATGAAATTTATTTTTCTCTAAACCTAAAATTCCTTCGTTATATAACTCGAATAATTCTTTTTTTAAATTTTTCAAGTTCATTCTTCCATTTATAAATTCGTCAATATACCAAGTTGAAAAGAGTCTTATTTCTTTTTCTATTGCTCTTAGACAGAAGGGATTAAAAAAGTAATCAAAGCCTTTTTCTAAATTTGTAGAGACTGGCCTGTATATTGGTGTAAAAAAAGATGTTTTATATTTTTTTTTTTTAAAAAATTCAGCAGCAGTTAGTTTTTTTTTCTTAATACTTGAGTTATTATGATAATTATTTAACAGCCAATCTGATGTTAGAATTGACGGAAATGCAAATTCTGTTGGGCAGCCGTTACTATAAACATTTTGAAAATTGATAGAATTTTTAATAATCTTGTTTAAGTTTGGAAAGTATTTATTAACAACTTTAAAATCTTCTTTCTTAATACCATCAATTATAAAAATAACAGAAGTCATAAATTATTCTCTATGTTTTCAATACGGTAAATCGTTTCATTTAAATGTAGATCACTAACGCTATCAACTTCAACCCAATCTGAAAAAACCGGTATACACTTAATTTTATACCCTTTTTCCAAAATAAATTGCAAAAAATCTGTTAAAAAACATTCTTTCAGTGGTTTATTATTTATATTGTTTGCTTTGTTTTTTAATTCTAAAAAAACATTATTAAAAATTTTACAACCTTTAGAATTCAATTTTACTAACCCCATATATTGACCCTCTATGTCATTATAAGAAAGAGGTTTTTTTCCTATTTCTAATAAATTATTATTTTTATCTACTTTTAAAGTTTCTGCATCTGAAAGAGGATTACTAAATCTTTTATTCCAATATTTTCTCCAATTCATATCTATGGTAATTGATATATTCGAATTATCTTTAATAATTTTCTCTATAATTTCTTTAGAATAAATGATATCCCCGTATGTAATAATAATATTATTTTGAATTTTTTCACTCGCACAAAATAAAGACCAAAGCATATTAGTTTTTTTAAATTGTTCATTTATGATCTTTTCAACATTATCTTTTGGTAATTTTTCATGCATGTAACCACCAATTAATACGATTTCATCAATTTCTTTTTGCGTATTCAAAACTTCAATCTGCCGTTTTAAAATAGATTTACCTTTAATTTCAACCATACATTTAGGTTTTTTGTTTGTAAAAGGCCTTAGCCTTAAACCTTGGCCTGCAGCTAAAATAATTATATTGAATTTTTTATTTTTCATTTTTAAAAATTTTTAAAAGTCGTTCTGTATCTAGTTTATTATTATTTTCTCTTTCAGGATGCCACATCCAACCTTCCCAGTTAAGTTCTTCATGAGAAACTGCTTCTATTACTCCATCTTTTGATCTAGCAAGAACTTTAAAGAAAGGTGGACATTTTAAAAAACCATATTTATGAAAACTGTTAACTAATCTTTTGTCAAAAAAATTAATTTCACTAATCAGACGATGTTTTTTTCTTAAGTGCCCATTTAACTTTTCTAGTTTTCCTCCAAAAAAAGTTCCCATCACTTGCATCCCTCTGCAAATGCCAAGAGATGGTATATTATTTTTCTTTGCCCAATCCAAAAGAAAATATTCAGTTTGATCTCTAATATTAAATTCTCCAATATCATTTCCACCAGTAAGAAGCAAAAAATTTGGCTTAATTTCATTTATCCAATTTAATAAAAATTCGTTTTTCAATTTAGTATCTACTAATTTATTAGGTATCAAAATAGGGAAATAATTTTTATTAACTAACCAACTTATTAACTCTTGATCTATTGAATCTCTATATTCAAGTCTTGTAGATAAAAAATCCATTCTTTGTGAAACTAATATTTTCATTTTTTTGCTATTATTACATATACATTACAAAATTGGTCTGGAAAAAAATTAATTAAAAATCTTTGAATTAAATTACCTAATAATGATAGTCGATATCCTTCTGTTCTAGCTTTATTTTCATTAAATTTTTTATGTGATTGTTTTCTAAATAATTTAAATTTATATAAAAAAGGCATATTTTCGACTTGTAGAATTTCTTCTACTTCAAAACCATGTTTTTCAAAAATTTCACAAAGTTCCTTTTTTTTTAAATTTAACTTGTGAAATATTTTATTTTTATTTTTAACATTATTTAATTTAAAGTTAGCTATAAAATCAGTTACTAATGTTTGCAAATTGTCAGCTCTAAATGATGCAACAATTTTTCCTCTATTTTTCATTACCCTAAATGTCTCTTTTAATGATGTATTAAGATCTGAGATATTAAGATTGTGATAAAGACCAAAAGCCAATACGTATTGAAAGTAGTTATCATTAAATCTTAAATTCCTAATATCTCCTTCTTCTGCTTTTATGTAAGGATGAACTTTATTTATTTTTTTTATAACTTCACTAATAAAATCAATGCCTACTACTTTATAGCCTAATTTGTAATAGTAATTTAAAACCCTACCAGCTCCACAACCTGCCTCAAGTATTAAACCTTTTTTATCTATTATTACTTTTTTTGCATATTTTAAAGGGTAAAAATTATCATCTATTGGAAAATTGTCTACAGGAAGATTTTGCCATCTTCTATTCCAATATTCTTTATTATTTAAATTTCTATAAGTAATTCTCATATCAAAATTCCTTTTTAGACAATATAGATATGTGTTTAAGAACCGGATGGATAATAAAGAATAATTCACCTTTTCTTTTTTTAATTAAAAAATTTATTGGTTTTTTAAATCCTTCAAATTTTTTTAATGTTAAAATAAGTAATTGTGCTCTTATTATAGAATCAATTTTATCATCAATTAAAATTTTATTTTTAGGTACCTTAAATTTCTTTCTTAATAAAATAGGGCCACTGTCTAATTCATTTGACATTATAATAGATGATGCTGCAATATAACCTTCATTTAATATACTGTAATAGTTAGTTGTACTCCCTTTATATTGAGGTAAAAATCCACCATGTACATGTAAGAATTTCTTTCCTTGTGAAAGTACTTTTTCCTTAAGTATTACTCCTCCATAACCAGAATAAATTATTATTTCAGGCCCAGCTTTCTTAATAGAACTAATAACTTCATCAGAATTTATATCTTTAGATTTTGACTTTATATAGTTGAGATTATACTTTTCTAATAATTCAGTTAATGATTTTGAATGATCAAAATCAAATTTTGTCCAATAATCTTTTTCATTTTGAGTACTCAAAAAGTTTTTAGAAAGCCCTCCAGGTAATTTTTTATTTTTATTATTTCCTAATATAAGTATCCATTTCGGATAGTATCTTTCTCTAAGTAAATTGGTTATATAAGCTTTTGACCTAATTGTATCTGCTAGAATTAATCCAAAATTATTATACATTATAAATTTACTCTGTGATCATTTATTAAGATTTTTATAAATTCCAATTCTTTAATTAACAAAAAAGTCATATTTTTCAGAAATAATTTAGATAAATTCTTCAACTTGGCAGATGACAATATGAGGTCATTTACTTTTAGATAGGTGTTAAGATATCTAATATTTTGAGTATCATTGTAAACTAGGCATAAAACAGCTGAAAATTTTATGTAAATATACAATTTTTTATCACTTACATATGAAATTTTTGCTTTATCACTGTAATTATTTTTAAGCTTTTTTGAGATCTCAAATTTTTGACAAATTATATTTATGATTAGAATAATTTTTTTTTTAGATGAACTTTTTTTCAATAAACCATGCAAAATTGTATTTAAAATTTGATCTATTTCACCCATTTCGCAAATATCAAATTCTGATAATTTGACGTAATTATCTTGACAAATTCTTATTAAATTAGCTTCAGAATGTTCTTTAATTTTTTTTAAATTATTGATATTAATATTTGAAATTTCATTAATTTTGCTTTGTCTATTTAAAATATATGAATTCAAAAAATTTGTCCCTTTAAACTCTGAATACATATAACTTTCTGGAGAATCTAATAAATTCTTTTTGGTAAATTTATAATTCATTTGTCAAAATTGTTTTTATAAAATTTTGTTTCAAAATAGTTGAAAAAATCTCTTGAATACTTTTATCTATAGAATTATCTATTATTAGGTCAGATTGTTTCGGTTCTCTAAAGGCAATATCCACTCCAACAACATCTTTTAACTTGCCTTCTAAAGCTGGTCCATATAAGTTTTTGTTATCTCTCGTATAAAGAGTATCCATATTAGACTTTAGATAAATTTCATAATAATCTTTAATATTAGAACGGTTCCATGACTGCCATTCTGGAAAGTTAGATAATACTGCAGCGATTACATGAATGTTTTGATCAGATAAATATTTAGTTAGATGAGATATTCTATGAGCGTTTTTAAGTCTTCCATTTATAGTATGATCTACATCGTTATTAAACATTTCTCTTACTAAATCACCATCAATTCTTACAAGATTTGGTAAATTGGGTTTTAAAATATCATATAATTTTTTACTAAATAATGTTTTTCCTGATCCTGATAGACCAATAAACCAAATAACCATTTTATCTTCCTAAATCGAACTTATGTTTCCAGCTGAACAATCCAAATGTATACTAGTCGAGTTTAATAACAATTCAAATCTTTGCTCTCCACACCCTATTGCTGCCGGAATATCAAATTCTGCGCATCTAATTGCCATATGGGAATTAGCACCGCCATACTTAGTAATTAAACCAGCAATATTTTTTGAAAATATCCAATCAAAACCTGGGTCAGCATTTTCTATTAAAACAATTTTTCTATCTAATTTTACATTGATTGAATTAAAATTTAAAAAGCATGTTTCTGCATTAATTTTATTTTTGGTAATAAAATTTGGTATACTTACTTGAAAAGGAATAACCTGTATACCCGCTTGATCAAAAATAACTTGTGGCAATCTTATTGCAAGGTTAACATTATATTTTTCTAATTCTGTTTTGTAGATATTTCTTAATCTTGTCTCTACTGAATAACTGCCAATGTCATTCATAGAACTCAAAATTTCATCAATTGGTATATAAGATAATTCTTCTTTACTAAGACCGTAAGATTCACCATAACAAGATAATATTTCTAAAATATCACTTAATGTTTTTGTAAATACAAACTTTCCATATTCTCTTCCAACAATAGCATCTTTAATATATTTTATTAATTCAACTGAATTAATATTTTTAAAACCATTTAAATCTAATAGAAAGTTGATTTTCTTTTCTATAACTTTATTAAATTTAAAACTATTTTTAATATTATGTTTTTTTGATGCTTTATATGAATAAAAAAAATCATCCATTTGATCATATCTTTTGCTACTAATATCGTAAGTGTTTGGGCGTAAATGACCAAACTTATTTAAGAAAGTAGAAAGAGAAATCTTTTTATCCTGTAATTTTTTTATATCTTCAACTAAATCACCTGCAACAGTTTTTATACTTGATATAAATTTTACCAATTCTTTTTCATTAATTACTTTCATTTCCACTAAAGACCTAAGAATTGTTTGTGCAATAAACCCATGTCTTGCCAAAATTGCAAATGGAATTGTTCCATATTCTTGACAATATTCTAGCATAGGAAAAAAGCTATTTAAGAGTTTTTTATTATTATATCTTTTCCATTGATTTTGTTTTTTTTCTAGTAAATTAATTTTATCAAGAGCTTTTTTTATTGACCCTTTATATTGATCATCAATAAGTTGTTTAAAGTGTAATTTAGTTGAACTAACAAACAATTTAATTTCATTTTTAGATAATAAATTTTTTGGAATTTTCTTTAATTTTCTTTCAATATCGAAGCTAAAACAAGTAATAGCTATATCAAATTCAATTTTATCATGGAGATGAGGATTTTTTGATAATTTATCAATCCAAAAATTAACTAATTTATTACAAGTAACTTTTGATAATTTAGTTGGCAAGAAAGAATTAAAACTTAATCTTGTATCTATATAGGATTGCCCTGCCAAGCTAATCATCAACGGATGATAATCAAATTTTCGATACCCCATCATATGCCTTGCAATCTGCCAATTTTTATTTGTAATCATCTTTTTGTATAATGATGAACCAAGAGGTTTTGGAACTCTACCTAACATTTCTACTGGATTCCAATCTGGCATTTGACCATAAACAGTTGTTTTACCAAAAATATTTGTGAGAGGTTTTAGTTTTGATTTAACATAATGTTTTATCTCATTGATAGTTTGATCCACTCTTTGAGTAATTCCTCTATTCCAATTCTTTTGAGTTGAAATGGATCTTACTTGAAACAAATAAGTATTTTCATTTTGATCAATTGCAAATTCTATATCAAGAAAATCAGAACCAATTACTAATTCTAATTCCTTAACAGATTTTATTAAAAAATTAAATCTTGTTGATCTTAAATGTTTTACTCCATTTCTGTGAACGCATAATGTTCTATTTGAGTACTCACCACCTGAAGTAACTGAATCAGTTAATCCAGAAATATCATCATAGTTAATGACATAATATGGAGCTCCATTATTTAAATCATGTGTAAATATTACACCGCTCATTCCTACGTCAAAAATCATTTCCTGAATAATGATTTCATTTTCTTTATCTAAATCAGATTTATAACTTTTAAAAACTTTGTCTATTGCACTTTCTATTGCTTTCAAATTATTTGAATTTATGTTTTGAATCGACAAGTATTGGCCTGCCATAGAAGAACCTTCATGATCTTCATCGACTGCTGATGATCGGATTATAAGTTTTTTGCTAGAAAAATTTTTTTTAATGTTTTTTAAAATTAATTTTTTATTTTGATTATAGTTTTCTTTATCAAAAACTTCTAAAGTTGGAATTTTAAAGTGCTTTAATCTTCCAATAAGACTTAAAAGAGTTCTACCTTTAGATAAATGCTTCATCCTTAATTATTTCCTTTAATTAAGTTTTTCGACATTCTCTTAAAATCTTTATTTAGATTTATAAGTTCTGCAAAATTACCACTATCAACAATTGTTCCATCTTTAACAAAATGTATCACATCACATTCTTTAACTGTAGTTAGCCTATGCGCAATAATTATAATTGTAATGTTTTTACTTATCTCTTTTATTGAACTCATAACATTTTGTTCATTGATATTATCAAGCGATGAAGTCGCTTCGTCTAGTATAAGAAGTTTAGGATCTCTATATAATGCTCTTGCAATACCAAGTCTTTGTTTTTGACCACCAGATAATCTTACCCCTTGTTCACCTATAAATGTATCTAACTTTTCTGGTAATTCATTATAGATATAATCATTAATTGATGCGATTTTAGTAACATTATGAATCTTTTTTAAATCAATTTGATCTTTATTTTCTCCGATTGCAATATTAGATTTAATATCATCATCACTTAGAAATATCTCTTGAGGAACATAACCAATAAAACTTTGCCAAGTACTTAAATTTTTTTGATTAATCTCTAAATTATCCACGTATATTTTTCCATTACTAGGCTCAAGCAAGCCTGAAATTAAATCAATTATTGTTGATTTTCCTGCTCCAGTTTCACCTACAAATCCAACGATAGTATTTCTTTTAATCTCAAAATTTAAGTTTTTTAAAATGATATTATCTGATTGAGGATATTTATAACAAACATTCTTAAATTCAATATTTTTATTAAAAAAAATTTTTGATTTTTCTGATATTATTTTTGATTGTTTTTTTAATTGTTTGGTTTCAAAAAACAATTGTTCTAAAATTGATTCTGAAAATTTTAGTGATATAAAATTATGATATATACCTTGAATACCTGGGATCAACTTATACCCAGCCAATGCAAATAATGATAATGTTGGGATTATCTCTTGAATGTTTTCATGAGTTTTTAATAATATCAAAACTAACATTAACAAACCACCAAAAGAAATTATTTCTATAAAGTATCTTGGCAGCTGTGCCAATATGTAAGCTAATGAATGAGATTTAGCATATTCATGAGCTGATTTTTTAAAAATTTTTGAATAATAATTTTCTATACCTAATAATTTGATTATTTTTATTGCTCTGAAAGTTTCAAGAAGAGTCCTAAATCTTATTTGATTGGTTTTTTTTCTAAGTATACCAAGATAAGAAAGTTTTTTTTTAAAGAAAAGATAAATTGCTAAATATAATGCTCCTAAAGTCAATCCACCTACTGCTGTAATAGTTGGATCTACAATTATTAGTAAAATTAAAATCGCAGTAACAATAAAAAATTTTGTAAATATATCAATTAAAGGCATCATGACACCACTAACAATTTGAGTTACCTCAGATAAAATCATCTTTGTTAAGTCAGAAGAGTTTTTTTCTAGAAAAAATTCATATTTTTGTCCTAAATAAGCTTTTACTAATCTGTTAGTAATTGAATATTCTCTAAAGCGAGAATATCTTAAAAGTAAACTTGTAGTAAATGCTTTAAACATGGTTGAAAACAGAAATGTTGTAAAAACCAGAATGCCTATAAAAAATGTAAAGTTTTCATGTTTTTTAAATTCAAAAAAATTGAATAAATAGTTAAAATAATAATTAGTTTCAATTACTGAAGGTTTTGACACCAAAGCCATAAAAGGCATTATTGAAGCTACACCAATCATTTCAAAACCTGCCATAATTATTACTAAAATTAATAGACCAAAGGTCATTTTTTTTTCATAATTTGATAAGAAATAAAGTATTGTTTTTATCGTTTTCATAATATTTTTTAAATTAAAATTTAGTTATCTAATTTTGAATACACCTTTTATTGGTTTGCATTTTAACAATACTTGCATTTTATTTTTAAATATAGCTTGATAAATTAATTCAAAAATTTCTTCATAGGCTTTAAGAATAAGATCGACATGTTTTTTGCCATGAGAAAAACTTAAATTATGAGAACCTATAAACAAAAATCCTCTCGCAAAAAATTCTTGTTGAATTAAGCTCTTTAATTCTAATTGATCAAATTTTTCACTTTCTTTTATATTTAAGAAAATCCAACTTGGATGGCCTGAAATATATAAAAATTCTTCTAAATTATGTTTAATAATCATACTTTTTAAATTATTTTCCAAATATTGACCTAATTTATGTAAATAGCTACAAACTTGTTTTTTTATTAATTTTTGTAAAGTTATATTTGATGCTGTTAATGATATTGTCTCTCCACCAAAAGTTGCTGAGAAGAAAATCTCTTCCATTAATCTCATGTATTTTCCTGACCCTACAATAGCAGATAAAGGATACCCATTTGCAATTCCTTTTCCAAAAGTTGACAAATCAGGGCTTACATTAAAGTATTTTTGAGCACCACCATTAGAAAATCTAAATCCTGTAATGGTTTCATCAAATATAAGGAGTGCTTTATTTTTATGGGTTAACTCCTTAAGCTCATCTAAAAAATTGTTAACAGGATATTGCACATTCATAGGTTCTAAAATTACTGCAGCAACATTATTAGGGAATTTTTTAAATATTTTTGAAATAGAATCTAAGTTATTAAACATAAATTTATGAGTTAATTTCTGAATAGATTTAGGAACTCCCTTATTTCTGGATGTTGATCCAATGTACCAATCTTGCCAGCCATGATAACCACAAACAGCAATATGATCTTTTTTTGTATATGCACGAGCTAATCTAATAGACGCTGCTGTAGCGTCAGAACCATTTTTACCAAAGCGTACTTTTTCAGCTGATGGAACCATATTAACAATTAATTGAGCAACTTTTTTTTCTAATGAGTGAGAAAGTGAAAAAATTGTACCATTATCAATTTGCTTTTTTACTGCATTATTTATATCTTTATCAGAATAACCTAAAGTAATGGATGCCAAAGAATTTATAAAATCAATATATTTATTTCCATCTACATCCCATAAATAACAGCCTTTAGCCTTATCTGCAAATAAAGGAGAAGCGCCAAGCGGAAACTGTAAAATACTCTTTGAAAACGTTTGTGATCCAAGAGGTATTAATTTCTCAGCTTGTCTATATAATATTTCTGATTTTTTATATCTATCTGTCAACTATCTGCCCTTTCAGCGTATCCATTTAAAATAGATTTATTTAAAATCCAAGTAGCTATTCTTTGATTTTGATCTCTATGAAAGCAAGAACTTTTATGAGAATAACTTTTTTTTTCTACTAAAGAGTATGAGGGATTTCCAAGAAATAATTTACTATAATCAGCTTTATAAGAATGTATTTGATCCATATCTAAATATTTGTTTCTAAATGGATATATTGGATCAAAATCTGTAATCACTAAAAATCCATTCTCCTTAAGAACTCTATCAGCTTCTGAAACAGCTTTCATTAATAGAGATCTATCAATTAAATACATACAAAATCCAAACCAAACAACATCAAATTTTTGATTTTCAAAATCCAAGTCATTAGCGATACCAAAATTTAAATTTATTTTGGGAAACATTTTTTTCCCTTCTAAGATTGCAATGTTTGATGGATCAATTCCAAAACAATTTCCTTCAGTCTTTAAGAAAATTTCATTAAGATTTCTGCCATTAGAACAACCAATTTCAAGAATAAAATCTCCTTTTTTTAGTATATTTATTATCATGTTTATTGGAATATTATACACTCCTTTTAAATTTTTATTTAATATCAATTTATTTCGTAAAAACCACTCATCAGCTTCTTTTTCTATAAAGTTTTCTGTTTGATTTGGCATGTTTGCTCCTGATTAGACCTTAAAACTGTTTCTATAATGCATTGAATTTAAATTACTTAATTCAGCATTTTTGTTTAAAAATTTAAATATATCACTTGTTTTAAAATTTGCATTCGTTGGATAGAGCTCAGATATAATTGTCTTTATTAGTTCAAAGTCTTCTTTGAAATCCAAAGTGAGTCTTATTTTTGACCAATCTTTAGAATTAGAAATATTCTGTAATTTAAATGTTTGTTTATTTTTGTAGATATAAGATGTTACATGCTCTCTATCATAAGGTGTTTTAGCGTTTTCATTTACTACCTCTAGTATTTTTGAATTTATAACTTCAACATCAAAGCCATCTGGCCATGATGGTTGTATAGTATTACTTGTATAATCAAAATTTGAATTAAGATGTTTTAAAATGACTTTATCTATAATTTTTGGGTCAATTAGTGGGCAATCTCCAGTCAATCTGATTATGTTTTCACTTGGTCCAAATTGTTTATATGTGTTATAGAATCTAGAAAGAACGTCATTTAAACTTCCTCTATAAAAATCAATATTATTTTTAAGACATAATTTACAAAGATCATCGTCTGACTTTTCTATACTTGTCGCAATTATAACTTTATTAATTAACTTAGACTTTAACACTCTTTCTAATTGATAAAGAATAATTGGCTTACCTAAAACTTTTTTCAAAACTTTTCCAGGTAATCTAGAGGAAGACAGTCTTGCTTGAATTATAGCTAAATTTTTCATAAAATTGTTTAACTAAGTAAATGATATATATTTTCAAAATTTTTGGAATTGAATGCACATGATTCAATTTCAGATTTAGTTAATAATTTTTTTGTGGAATTTGCAATATTAATTAATTGACTTAATTGATCGCTAGATTGTATACCACAAATGACAACATCCACCTCATCTATTTGATTTATAAAATTTAGACAAGTCTCTAAAGGACTAATATTTTTATTTTTAATTAAATTGTTAAATTGTATTAAAGAGGGTTTTAAATCAATTAATCTGTCTGGAATTTCATTAATATCCATTAACAATGCTCCTTGAAGAAAAGTAGATCTAGAATGTATTTCGATACCTTTAGATTTAAGTTTTCTTAAGTACCCATAACTAATAAATCTTTGATCAATTAATGATATAGGTAATTGTACAATATCTATAGTAAATTTTTTAAGTATTCCATTTAATTGACGTTTATTATAAACTGAAACCCCTATTTTTTCTATGAATTTTTTTTTTTTTAAATTTAGTAATTCATCCCAAATGATCTCGCCTTTCTCGTCTAACAAATCGTTTGGATTATGTACTAAACATCCATATAATTTTTTTATATTCAATTTTTCACAAGAATTATAAAAAGAATCTATAACATATTTAGATATTATTTTTTTTTGTATGTTCGAAAAAAAAGGTGTTTTAGTAACTATTTTAAATTCATTATTATTTTTTAAAAAACTTCCAATATTTTTTTCAGACTTTCCATAAAGAGACCCTGTATCTAATAACTTAATATTTTTTTGATAAGCCATATCCAAAATAGATTTAATTTCTGATAGAGTAGGCATTCCATTTTTATTTGACACTCCATAATTCATTCCAAATTGAACTGTACCTATTCCAATTTTCAAACTACATGCTCTCTCAAAGTATCGATTATATAGTCTTGTTCATTACTACTCAAGGAGGGGTGTAAGGGTAAAGTAATAGCTTCTTTGTAATACTTTTCCGCTTCTATACAGTAATTTTTTTTAAAATTTAATTTTTGATAATATGGATGTAAATAAATTGGGATGTAATGAACATTAACACCAATTTTTTTTGATCTCAGAGTTTCAAATAATTCTCTTTTAGTTATTTTTGTTTTATAATCTTTTATTCTTACTACAAACAAATGCCAACTAGATTTAATATCTTTATTTATTTTTGGAAGTTGCAAATGCAAACCAGTTAAATTTTCAATGTATTTTTTAGCTAAATTCTCTCTTACACGAACAAAATCACAGAGAGAATCAATTTGACTTTTTCCAAGCGCAGCTTGTAAATCGTTCATTCTGTAGTTTAAACCTAAAGTTTTTTGTTCATAATACCAAGGTTCAGGATTTCTCTTTTTTAAAAAATCTACATTTCGAGTTACTCCATGAGTCCTTAGCAGTTTGACTTTTTCATTAATCTCATCATTATTTGTTAGTACCATACCTCCTTCAGCAGAAGTAATAATCTTAACTGGATGAAAACTAAACACTGAAATATCAGAAAATTTTGAAGATCCAACTGGATAATTTTTGTAAAACCCTCCTATCGCGTGAGAAGCATCTTCAATGACTTTAATTTTGTTCTCATTACAGATATAATAAATCTCTTCCATATCACAACTTGCACCAGCAAAATGGACTGGAATAAAAACTTTTGGTAAAATATTATTTTTTTTGGCTTTAAAAATTTTTTCTTTAAGAGCCTTTATTGATACATTCCAAGTTTCTGGATCAATGTCTACAAAATCCACTTCAGCATCACATAATCTCAAACAATTTGCAGAAGCTACAAAAGAGTTTGGTGAAGTCCATCCAAAATCGCCCTTTTTAATTCCTAGAGCAATACAAGATATATGCAATGCTGCAGTTGCACTAGATACAGCGCTTGCAAACTTAACATTACAAATAGATTTAATCTTGTTCTCAAACAGTTCAACTTGGGGACCTTGAGTTAAAAAATCAGATTTTAAAACTTCTACTACTTCCTCAATATCATTTTGTGATATAATTTGTTTTCCGTAAGGTATCATCTCAATTCTTATATATCTACAAAAGTGTTCTTGTTATCATTTATCCATAATTTTAAATCTTTAGAATCCATCCATTCAGAGTTATTATTACTTGAGTACTCAAAATTATCTTTTACTTTTTGTCCACCTATCTTTTTAAATGTTTCATTCCATTCTGGAACACTTGGATAAATAACATAAAAATCATCAAACTCATAAGTATAAGGAGCATCTTCAAAAGTAATCATTTTTTCATGTAGTTTCTCTCCGGGCCTTAAACCAACTATATTAATTTTTGGATTAGAACATACTGCTTTTACAATATCAATTATATTTATAGAGGGTATTTTTTTAACAAAAATTTCACCTCCACTCATTTGATTAAAAGCATCATTAACAAAAACGCATGCCTGCTTCAAATTTATCATAAATCTTGTCATTCTATCATCGGTTACAGGAAAATTTAAATCTTTTATCCTAAGGAAATATGGGATTACAGATCCACGAGAGCCCATTACATTTCCATAGCGAACAACTGAAAATTTTGTAGATTTTGAACCAACATAAAAATTTCCTGATACAAATAGTTTATCAGAAGCTAGTTTTGTAGCTCCATACAAATTAGCAGGAGAACACGCTTTATCCGTCGATAGCGCAACTACGTTTTTGACCTCTCTATCAATACAACAATCAATAACATTCATTGCTCCAATAATATTAGTTTTGACACATTCAAAAGGATTATATTCGGCTGAAGAAACAATTTTTAACGCAGCTGCATGTATCACGTAGTCAACGTCATTTAAAGCTCTGTAAAGCCTATCTTTATCTCTTACATCACCAATAAAAAATCTCAATCTTTTATCATGATTAAACTTTTCTTGCATTTTCCATTGTTTCATTTCATCTCGTGAATATATGATAATTTTGCTCAAAGATGTATTTTCAAGCGCTTCTTTAATATAAAAATGCCCAAAGGATCCTGTTCCACCTGTAATTAATAATGTTTTACCATCAAACATTTTCATGAAAAATCTCCAAATTAATTTTTAAAGTGACCATATTTTAAAATCTTTATTTTCAATATTAAATTTAGAAAAGGTTGATTTAAAATCAAAAACAAGCCCACCTTTTTTTATTTTATTTAAAATGTTTAATGATTTTTGTAAATAAAATTCATGTGGTACCGAAAAAATTATAGAGTCATATTTTTTTTCAAGTTTTGTCCAAGGTATCAAATTAATATTATAATTATGTAAAGCTTCTTCTAAGTCTGCATGAGGATCATGGATCGACAAATTAAATTTTTTTTTCATAAGATTACGAATTACATCTAATATTTTTGAATTTCTTAGATCATTACAGTTTTCTTTAAACGTAATCCCTAAAATAAGAATTTTCGAATTTGATGGTTTAATATTTTTGAACTTAAACTCTTTTAAAATCTGATCTAACACATAGTTAGACATGTTATCATTTAATTTTCTACCAGCTAATATTACTTCAGGATCATAGCCAATTGACTTGGCTTTGTGAGTAAGATAGTAAGGATCAACTCCGATACAGTGCCCACCAACTAATCCTGGAAAAAAATTTAAGAAATTCCACTTCGTTGATGCAGCTTTTAGGACTTCATGAGTTGGAATATTTAATTTATTAAATAGTATTGACAATTCATTCATCAAAGCGATATTTAAATCCCTTTGAGTATTTTCGATTACTTTTGCCGCTTCAGCAACTTTAATTGAAGAGGCTTTATAAATACCAGCATCAATAATTTTTTTATATAATTTTTCTAAAAAAATTAAATTTTCTTCATTATCCGCAGAAACAACTTTAACAATTGATTTTAAATCATGGTCTTTATCTCCAGGATTTATTCTTTCAGGAGAATATCCAACAAAAAAATCTTTTTTCCACTTGAAACCAGATTTTTTTTCCAAAATAGGTATGCATATTTCTTCTGTTGCACCTGGATAAACAGTTGATTCAAAAACAACTATGCTATTTTTCTTAATATTTTTTCCAATTGATTCACATGCATTTTTTAATAAAGATAAATCAGGTTTATTGTTTTTATCTATTGGAGTGGGAACTGTGACAATTACAACATCACAGTTTTTAATTTCATCGAATTCACATGAAAATTTCAGCATTGAAGAATTCAAAAATTCATCAGCTCCGATTTGATTAGTTGGATCATCAAAATTCTTTAATTTTTTTATTTTTTTATTGTCATTATCTATTCCAGTAGTATTGAATTTTGAGCCAAAAGCTATTGCTAAAGGTAACCCAACATAACCAAGCCCAATAACGGATATTTTACAATCTTTAATTTTCAAAATGCTATTTTAATAAATCCAGTTTATAAAATTGTTTATACCAACTTATAAACTCTTTAACACCTTTTTTTACGTTTGTTTTAGGGTACTGTTTTGTAATACTTTTTAATAAAGAAATATTTGATTCTGTTCGCTTTACATCTCCGACTTGCATTCCCATTAATTTTTTATTTGCTTTCATTCCCAGTTCTTTTTCAATAATTTCAATAAATTGCATCAAATTTACTGGTTGCGAGTTACCTATATTAATGACTCTCCAGGGCGCAACACGCGATAAACTATCATTTAAAAAAGTATTATTTTTTTCTGAGTTCTTAGCTTTTGGTATTTTATTTATTAAAATTTTTATAGAATTAACTAAATCATCTACATATGTAAAATCCCTCTCCATATTTCCATTATTGAAAACTTGAATTTCTTTCTTTTCTAAAATTGATTTTGTAAATTTAAATAAAGCCATGTCGGGCCTTCCCCATGGTCCATAAACAGTAAAAAATCTGAATATAGTTGTCGGAATATTAAATGTATATGAATATGAGTGAGACAAAGCCTCTGTCGATTTTTTAGTAGCTGCATAAATTGATATTGGATGATCTGTTTTATCATTTTCGATAAATGGTAATTTTTCATTTGCCCCATACACTGAAGAAGTAGAAGCCATTAGAAAATGTTTAACTTCAAACTTTTTTAGAGCTTCTAGCAAATTAAATGTCCCAATTATATTAGATTGTATATATGATGATGGATTTTCGATAGAATATCTTACACCAGCTTGTGCAGCCAAATGCACTACAAAATTTGGTTTGTACTTGTTAAATAAATTGATTACTTTGGATAAATCTTCGAGCATAAAGTTATAAGAAAAAAAATTTTTATTTTTTTTTAAAATTTTTTCTCTTTCTTTTTTTAGATTTACATCATAATAATTAGTCATACCATCTACACCGATAACAGTATAATGTGAATCTAAGAGCAACTTTGCTAAATGGAAACCTATAAAACCAGATGTGCCTGTGATTAAAATTATTTTTTCATTCATTTAAACTTTTTTTTATCTCTATTTGTCTTTTTTTTAATTTTTTATTTGTAGCAACAAGGTTAATCATTTGTCCATTTTTAACTTTTCCAAGGTTTACCATTATCAATGTTGAAAATAAATTTAAGATAATTTTTTGTGAAGTACCTGCTTTTAATCTTGTTGACCCTGCAACAATTTCTGGTCCAGTTTCTAAAATTAATTTATAAGTCCCATGTTGTAAAATTTTACCTTCAGGATTATTAGTAATTGCAATAGTTAATGATTTTCTTTTTTTGGCTTCCTCGAGCGCTTTACAGGTAAATGGGGTGTTTCCACTGGCAGCAATACCAAAAACTATATCTTTTTCATTAATCTTTAAATTACTAACTTGCATTAATGCGTCCTCTTCGTTATCTTCAGCATTTTCAACAGATTCTGTTAAAGCTAAGTTTCTTCCAGCAATCAAGTAAGCAGATCTTTTTTTTGGCCATCCAAAAGTAGGATAAAGTTCTGCTCCATCTTGGACACCTATTCTACCAGAGGATCCTGCACCACAATACACTATCCTACCCTTAGAATTTCTTATCAAATGTTTTGTACAACTTTCAATTATTTCAGAAATAGTTTTTATATTAGAATTAATTGAAATTACACTTTCGATTTGTTCTTTAAGAAATAATTGTATAGCATTCTCATTACTTAATTGGTCAATTGGTTTAGATTTTTTATATAAGCTTTCTGTAATTGGGATAGAATTATTCATGGAGTAAACATACATTATTGTGTGATGAAAGGAAATTAATAAATTGAGTGAAACGTTAAAAATTATAGGTCTTATGTCTGGAACTAGTATGGATGGAATTGATGCTAGTTTTGTTGAAACTGATGGGGACACATATCTAAAAAATATATCAAATCACTATATTAAATATAATAAAAATGAAAAAATTAAATTATTTGAAATTCAAGAAAAATATTTAACAGATTTTGTAAAAAAAAAAGACGCAACCGCTTATGATGAAATTATTACAAATTTACATTGCCAAGCTATCAAAAAAATAGCTATCAATCATAAAATTGATTTTGTTGGATTTCACGGCCAAACAGTTTTACATAATGCTAATAAGAAAATTTCACTACAGCTAGGGAACCCTCAAAAATTATCTAATTTAACAAATTTAAAAATTATTTCATGTTTTAGAGCTGACGACATAAATAAAGGTGGTCAAGGAGCACCATTAGCACCAATATTTCATAAATTTTTAATAAAAAAAAATAAGTTAGAATTACCCTCTCTGTTTTTAAATATAGGAGGTGTGTCTAATATTACCTATTACGATAAAGAACATCTAATCGGTTTTGATGTTGGTCCAGGAAATGGTTTGATTGACCTTTATATGAGATCAAAATTTAACAAGAATTATGATCAAAATGGAGAAAAAGCATCCTTTGGCATAATTAATGAAGATTTTATAAATAAATTTAAACTTAACAAATTTCACAAATTATCTTATCCAAAGTCGCTTGATATAATGTCATTTAAAAAAGAATATAATGAATTATTAAGTTATGATTTAAAAGCTAATGACGTTTTAGCTACATTAACTGAATTAACAGTAATATCTATACAAAACTCCTTAGATATTTTGCCAAAAAAAATCAAAGACTTTGTAATTGTGGGAGGTGGCTTACATAATAAATATCTTATAAATAGGCTAAAACAAACTATAGATGCAAGATTTATTTTTCCAAAAGAAATATCATTAGATGAAGATTTTGTAGAATCTGAAATGATTGCTTATATTTCTGCAAGAAAAATAAAAAACCTTCCTGTAACATTTCCTCATACTACAGGCGTGACTAAACCCTTAGTAATTGGAAAAATCTTTTACCCTATAAAAAACCATTAATTGCTTTTATATAAAATGATCTAACTTTAGGGGATGGAGGTAAAAATTCTCTAATATCCGTAAAAGGAAATGTCCCTTTATACTCATATGCTTCAGCGAATTTACCCATAGGGGCATTACATTGAGCAGATCTATACGAATTCATTAATTTAGCTAATTGAATAAATCTATCTGGTTTTTGAGTTTTATGACAAATAATCGCATTAATTTTATTTTCCATATACTTTGTAATATCAACATAATAATTTGGATTGAAGTTTATTCCCATCATGGTATCGCAGAAAATAATTGGGATATAATGACTTGCAATCTGTTTAACAATTCTACTTAATGCAATATGGTCTGAATGATAGTCTTTAGTAGAATGTGTAACTATCAAATCAGGTTTAATTTTATCTAATTGATTTCTTAGTTTATCTAAATGGCTTTGATCATTTCCAAGACAACCATCAGGAAGATTTAAAAAAGTTGGCTTACCTAATAAATTCAAACCTTTTTCAGACTCTTTTTTTCTTTGCAAAACAAGATCTCCATTATTTTCACCTCCTAAAGATCCATCTGTAGCAACTAATAAAAAAATATCATCTCCTTTATTTTTACATGCTGATAAAAAGCCATACATAAAAATTTCTATATCATCAGGATGTGCTCCAATTGCTAAAAGTTTCATATGCATGCATTTAAAAATAATTTATAATTATATTATATGAAAAAAATAAATTTTAAAAATATAAAAGGGTATATAGAGGGCTATTACGGAAAATTACTATCTTGGAATGACAGAATAAAAATTCTCAAAACTTTAAGAGATAATGATATGAAATTTTATTTTTATTGCCCAAAAGAAGATATTTATCAAAGATTGCACTGGAGAAATAAATATAATAAAGAGTGGGCAAAATCTTTTAATTTATTTTGCAATGTTGCTAAGAAATATAACATAAATGTAATTGCTGGAATATCTCCAGGATTAGATTTCGATTTCGAATCATTAATTACTGAAAAAAAACACGATTTAAATTTGATAAATGATAAGTTAATCTTTTTCTTAGAACATGGAGCATCATACACTTCTATATTATTTGATGATATCCCAAACAATTTTGAAAAAAAGTTTGGCTTAGAAAATGAAGGAGTATTTCATGCAAAAATAATTAATGAAATATCTAAAAATATAAAAGAAAACATATTTGCAGTTCCAAGAATTTATTCTGATGAATTGAATAAAGAAAATCCATATTATATCAAAAATTTTCTAAAAACTTTAAATAAAGATATATTTATTTTTTATTGTGGCAAATATATTGTATCAAAAAATTTTAAAAGTGATTTTAAAATTATAAAAGATAAAATAAAAAAGGGTCTTATAATTAACTGGGACAATTTTTACGCAAATGATTATTGTCCTAAAAGATTAATAATTGGACCCTGGAAAAATAAAAATTTAATTGAAAAATCCATGATAAATGGAACAGGTAATATTTTTACTGACAATCTCATATTAGAAATTATAAATAAAACTAAAAATAAAAAAAACAAAATAAGTATTTGGAAATCTATTTTGACAAACCATGGGGTTCCTAAAGACTTTTTTCAAATTTGTAAATATTTTTTATCACCTGGTTTTACCTTTGAAAACAAAATAAAAAAAATAACTTATAATGAAAATTTTTTATTAAATATAGAAAACCTTTTATGGAGATGGAAAAGTCCATTGTCTAGAGAATGGTATCCTTACTTGCTAAATCTAAAACATGATTTGCAAATTTTAAATAACGAATTAACCTTTAATAGAATTTTAAAAACACAAACTAACCCATTACAAATAAAACTTAAAAGAGGAGATAACTAAATGAATACAATTGGATTTATAGGTCTTGGAAACATGGGGACAGGAATGTCAATTAATTTATTGAAAAATGGAATTAAGGTTTTAGGATATGATATAAACAGAGATGTCTATAAAAATTTTAAAAATCATAAAATACAACTTGTAGATCATATTAAAAATCTTGTTGAAGAATCCAAAATTATAATAACTATGCTACCAGATGGAACTATTGTAAAAAAAGTTTGGACGGATGTAATGAGTTATACAAGGCCAAATCAATATTTAATTGATTGCTCTACTATAGATGTAAAAACATCAAAGCATATTCAAAATGAAGCAAAAGAAAATAATTTGTTTACTCTAGATGCACCTGTATCAGGTGGAGTTATGGGCGCTGACCAGGGTACACTAACTTTTATGGTAGGTGGCCAAGTCGATATATATAATAAAATAAAATATTTGTTTGATATTATGGGAAAAAATTCGATTTTGTGTGGTCCTGAAGGAGCTGGGCAAAGTGCTAAAATCTGTAATAATATGTTACTTGCTTCTACTATGATAGCCGTCGGTGAAAGTTTCAATTTAGGAAAAAAATTAGGATTAGACTTGAAAAAATTATTTGATGTGATTTCAACTTCCACAGGATCATGCTGGGCTGTCAACTCCTATTGCCCAATAAAAGGTGTTGGTC
>CACMRF010000007.1 GCA_902615995.1 uncultured SAR116 cluster alpha proteobacterium
GAATAATTTTAAACTCACAAATAATGCAGCTACTAGAATTAAAGAGCTTCAAAAAAACGAAGAAATTGGCTCTTTATTTCGTATTTCAGTTCTTGGTGGTGGATGTTCAGGGTTTCAATATGATTTTTCTTTTACAAAAGAAATAAATCATGACGACATTACCTTTTGTGATTTTGATGTAAATTATTTAATTGATAAAACATCAATTGAATTTATTAAAGAAGGTAGTTTAGATTTTGTTGAAGAATTAGGTGGTTCTTTTTTCAAAATTGAAAACCCTAATTCAACTGCTAATTGTGGATGTGGTACTAGTTTTTCTATTTGATTTAAAATGTATATATCCAGTTTTAATGTCAATTCTATCAATGCAAGAATAAATAACTTGATTGATTATCTTAATAATCACCCAATAGATGTAATTCTATTGCAGGAAATAAAATCAGTTGAAGAAAATTTTCCTTATAAAACTATTGAAGATCTTGGATATAATATCTATGCAAATTGTCAAAAATCTTATAATGGTGTTGCTGTCTTAAGTAAATTTGAGATGACTAATCCAAAATTTAGTTTTTTTGAAGATACTCAAGCCAGATTTTTAGAAGTAGATATATTAGATTATAAAATAATTTGTGTTTATGTACCTAATGGAAATCCTGTAAATACTGAAAAATACACTTATAAGTTAGATTGGTTAGAAAATTTTTATTCCTATTGCAAATCACTAGTTAAAACCAATAAAAAAATTGTCATTGGAGGGGATTTCAATATAATTCAATCAAACCTTGATTGTTATAATGAGGATGATTGGACTGATGATGCTCTGTTTACAATAGAAGTTAAAAAAAAATTAAGACAAATTTTACACCTAGGTTTTCATGATTCCTTTAGAGCAAAAAACAGTTCGAAAAAAGCATTTAGTTATTGGGATTATCAAAGTGGTGCCTGGCAGAAAGATAACGGTATTAGAATTGATCTAATATTATTAACATCAAGTGTTATGGACGAATTAAAAAATTCTGGTATACACAAAGATGTTAGAGGACAAACTAAACCAAGTGACCACACACCAGTATGGATCGAATTATGATATTTATGCTACAAATATTTATTTTTTGGTTTAAATGAATTAGAAACACTTTTCCTTGGATTATGAACCCAAACTTTACCATTAGGGTGCATTCCAGCACCATAAACAGCTGATACTGCTAAATTTCTCATTCTAGCTAATAAACGGGTATCTACTTCTCCAACTAAAGGATGAATTCCACCATTTTTCTCTAATTCATCTTTCCATTTTTTTTCTCTAGATAAAAATGTTTCTTTATCTAAAAGTTCAACACAATTAAGTTCATTTGTATTCAAATTTGCTTCAATTGTGTCACCCTCTTCAACTAAAGCAATTGGTCCACCTAAAGCAGCTTCAGGACCAACATGACCAATAACTAAACCAACAGAACCACCAGAAAATCTAGCATCTGTCATTAAAGCTAATGTTATATCTCTTTCTCTACATAAGGTAGTAATTCTAGAGGTTGGATCCAACATTTCTGGCATGCCAGGTGCACCCACGGGTCCTTCATACCTTACAATAATCATATCTAAGTCATTAAAAAAATCGGAATTATTATCTAATTTTTCTAGCAGTTTTTTCTCGCCATTAAATATTCTTGCTTTCCCTTTGAAAATATTATTTTCAAGCCCTCTTTCAACACCAGCTAATTTCAGTATAGCAGTATTTTCAGGTGATAAATTTCCACCAAGAAGTCTTAATCCACCAGTTTTTTTGAATGGGTTCTTAACATGATATATTACTTCATTGTCAGGGCTATCTGGATTTAATCTTAATACTTGTTCATTTAGTGTTTCCCCTGTACAAGTTAAAGTATCACCATTTAATAATCCGGAATCCAGTAAGTTTTTAATTATAACCTGGATGCCCCCTTTTTCATCAATATCAACCATAGAGTATTTACCAAAGGGTCTAGCATCTATAACTACTGGAACAATATTTTGAGATAAATCATTAAACTCTTTCATATTCATAATGTCTCTTTCAAAATCAGAATATCCTGCTGATCTAGCAATTTCAGGAGCATGAAGTAAAACATTCGTTGAACCACCTACTGCCATAGAAACAATCATTGCATTTCTTATTGATTCTCTAGTTACTAAATCACGTGGTTTAATATCCTCTTTAATCATATTAACAAGAAAATCTACTAATTCATTTGGAAAGACTTTTAACCTTCTAGGGTCATCAGAAGCTGGTGAAACCATATGGAGAGGCTGCATACCAACAACAGCTATAAATGTCTGCATGGTATTGTAGGTAAACATACCTCCACAACTACCATAACCAGGACAAGATTCTTTAGCTATCCTACATTTTAAGTCTTCATCATCACTTCCTGCTAATTGAAAACTTGATATTATATCTAACGGTTCTTTTGTTATAGAATCAGTTCCTGGTCTAATAGTTCCATCTGACATTATAATTGCAGGTCTGTTATGCTCTAACAAAGCCGATAAAGTACCAACAGGAGGTTTGTCACATGCAACTACAGCAATCGTTCCTTCTAAACCACTAGCACTTAAATGTTCACAAATAGCATCATTAGTGACTTCTCGACCAATAAGAGAATATCGCATTTCACGTGTACCATTTCTCATTCCGTCTGATGTTGCAATTGTAAACTCTGGAGCAACAAGCCGCATTTTGAAGTTACTATTTTTTTCATCAATTCTATTTTTAAGGGCATCATGAATTGTATCAACTTTTAGTTTTACTCCTAAATAACATTGTGAGTCTCCACCATTTCCAATAACACCAACAGATGGATTATGAATATAATCAAGGTTAGTTCCTAGTTCTCTTGCAATTCCAAATGTTTGAGCGTTTCTTCCAGGATTTTTATCTATTAAAACTGATTTATTTTTTTTCATAATGCACTCCAATTTAATTTGATATTATCTCATTTATTTCTTTAATTTTAGTTAAAAATTGTTTTTTTAAATTTTCATTTTTTACAATAACCTCTTTAGGTGCCTTATCTAAAAATGACACATTGGATAACAGCTTCTCAATTTTAGTTAAATCTTCTTCAGCTTTATTTCTCTGTTCAATTAGCAGTTTTATTTGATTTTCATCTAAATTATTAGATTGTTTTTCAATCCCTAAAATAAATTTTTCTGTTTGAACATAATCTAAATTATCTTCGAGAAACTTATTGTCATTTACATAAATAATTTCATTTAATTTTCCAATATGTTGAAGTAAAAAATCATTTTTTTTGACTAATTCAATATATTTCAAATTATTTGATTTGATATGAATTTTTAAAGTATTTTTAAATGAAACTTTATTTTTAACTCTGTAAGCTCTTAATGCAGTTATTATATTAATCAACTGTTCAACTGATAAATCTACAACATCTAATTTAAACTTTTTTGGCCAACTTGATGTTATCAGCATTTCACTATCATCAAAAAACTTTAAATTTAACTCTTCTGTTAAATATGGTTTTATGGGATGCAATAACTTCAAAACTGATTTCATTATAAACGAAGATACATATTTAACTTCATTTATATCTTCTGAAACTTTTGACTTAAAAACTGGTTTTAAGAATTCTAAATACCAATCACAATAATCTCCCCAAACAAATTTATAAATGCTATCAGAGTACTCATTAAATTTGTAGTTGATCATGGCTTTCTCTACATTATCATATACATCAATAAGTTTGTTTAATATCCAAATATTAATTGGTAATTTAATATCACTAAGATTTATATCCTGAAAATTATAGCAATCATTTAGTTTTAAATATTTACATGCATTAATTATTTTAGTTGAAAAATTTCTGTAGCCAATAATTCTTTCTTCTGATAATTTAATGTCTCTACCTTGTGCGGCCATTGCACAAAGAGTGAACCTTAAAGAATCAGTGCTATATTTTTCTAATAAATCTAATGGGTCCATCACATTCCCCTTTGACTTAGACATTTTTTGCCCTTTTTCATCTCTAACCAAAGCATGAATGTAAACTTCTTTAAATGGAGATAAACCTTTCATAAAATGAATACCCATCATCATCATTCTAGCTACCCAAAAAAATATTATATCAAACCCCGTTACCAAGACATCTGATGGGTAATATTTTTTTAATAAATCACTTTCTTCAGGCCAATTAAGTGTTGAAAACGGCCATAAAGCAGAAGAAAACCATGTGTCTAAAACATCTTCATCTTGCTTTAGTAAAACTTTTTTTCCATAAAGTAGGTCAGCAGATTTCTGGGCATCTTTAGAGTTTTCAGCAACAAATACTTTATTATCTGGCCCGTACCACGCTGGTATCCTATGCCCCCACCAAAGTTGCCTCGATATACACCATGGCTGAATATTTTCCATCCAGTCAAAAAAAGTGTTTTCCCAACTCTTCGGCACAAATTTAGTTTCACCAGATTTTACAGACTCTAAAGCAGGTTTTGCTAATGCTTCTGCATTAACATACCATTGATCCATAAGCCAAGGCTCAATAATTGTGCCTGATCTATCACCATGAGGGACAACATTAATAATTGTTTCTATCTTTTCAATTAAATTATTTTGGTTTAATAATTTTACAATTTTTTCTCTTGCAACAAATCTATCTAATCCTTCGAATTCAGGTGGAACATTTTTATTTAAAAATCCATTTTGGTCAAATATATTTATATTTTTTAAACCATGCCTCTTGCCAACCTCAAAGTCATTGAAGTCATGAGCGGGAGTAATTTTTACTGCGCCAGTTCCTTTATCAATTTCAGTATAATTATCTGATATTATTGGAATTCTTCTATTTACAATTGGTAAAATTAAATTTTTTCCAATAAATTGATTATATCTTTCATCTTTAGGATTTACAGCAACCGCAACATCCCCTAACATAGTCTCTGGCCTTGTTGTTGCGACAACTATAAACTCTTTTGTATTTTCTAATGAATATTTAATATACCAAAATTGACTTTCCATTTCTCTTTGCTCTACTTCTAAATCAGAAATAGCTGTTAACAGTTTTGTATCCCAATTTACTAACCTTTTATCTTTATAAATTAAACCTTCGTTAAAGAGTTTTACAAAAACCTTTTTAACTGCAGATGACAAGCCATCATCCATAGTAAATCTTTCTTTATCCCAATCTGGAGAAGCTCCAAGTGCCCTAAGTTGATTAGTAATTTGACCTCCAGAATGTTCTTTCCATTCCCATACTTTATTTAAAAACTCATCTCTACCAATGTCTCTTCTATCAATACCTTTTTCATTTAATTGCCTTTCAACAACCATTTGAGTAGCAATGCCAGCATGGTCTGTTCCTGGTTGCCATAGAACATCACGACCTTTCATACGAAAATACCTAATTAAAATATCTTGAAGAGTAAAAGTTAATGCATGCCCAATATGTAGCGAACCCGTAACATTTGGTGGAGGCATCATTATAGTATATGGTTCTTTTTTACTACTTACTTCAGCTTTAAAACAACCATTTTCAACCCAACGATTATACCACAATTTTTCATAATCTTTATGATTAAATATATCCATTAAACAATGCCTAAAAGTTATATTTTCCAATATCTATCAAAAGTTTGTACTTATTAAGCAATTGATCAGATTTACTTTTTAATAATCGTACTTCTGAATTCATAAGGTCAACTTCTATATCTAAAACATCCAATAAAGTTCTTAATCCAAACTCTTCTTCTTTTTTTACACCATTTAAAGCTAACTTAGATGCATTATATTCTTTATTAGCAGCAATGACGCTAAAATCAGAATTTATATAATTGTTATATAAAGAAAGAGTTTTTAATTTACTTACTCTAGTTAATTCTTTTTCTTCCTCTAAAATACTATTATAATCATCATCTAAGCTTAAGATTAGAGATGTTTCAGATTTATTTCTTAATAGTGAAGATTTAAATGTGAGTATTGTTCCATAGCTTGAATAATCATTAACTGAAGAATTAGAATCAGATTCACTATTTTTTAAATAAAAATCCAAATCTAATGATGGGTAACTATTTGCTAATTGTTTAGCTTTCAAAAGTTCAGCGTTTTTCTTAGCCAATGTAATGTTCAAGATGTTTAAGTTACTATTAAGAGCTAAACTTTCAGCTTCTTTAATTGACTTAGGAAGAGAATACTTAAATTCAGGTAAAATCATTTTTTTTAAATTAAAATCTTCTCCGATTAGACTTTTAAATTCATTCACATAGTTAAGTTGTTCAGTCTTACTTGTAGCTAACTCATATTCAGATCTTGCCAGTCTTGCCTCAGCTTCAGACACTGTCGTTGGTGTAATAGTTCCTGCTGAAAGCTTTAATTTTGCTGCTTTAACTGCAGTTTTGAACCTGTTAACATTAGATACTCTTAGATCTAAAATTTTGTTAGAGTTATAAACATTTAGATAACTTGTCAGTGTATTAATAAATAAATTTTGTTTAGCCAAAAGAAGATTATTAGAAGCTATTTTTTTATTATTTAAAGCGATTTCTACACTCTTATCAGTGAAACCAAAATCAATTAAAGTTTTATCTAAACTTATAGTATTGACAGTTGTTTTCTGATCTACATAATCACCAATGTTATCTGATTTTTTATTATCTAATGTCAGTGAACTAGTAAAATCTAAATTCCAGTCTTTATTTGAATAAGCATTACTAATCAAATTAGTTTTAGAGTTTAATAAAAATTCATTTTTTTTAATCATATTACTATTTGAAAAAGCTTTTTTATAAGCGTTCGAAAATGAAAAATTTTCATCAGCTTTTATTTTAAAACTTAAACAAATTAAAAAGATAATGAAAAAAAATGAGAATGAAGATGTTATTTTTTTTTGCATATAGATTAAAAATTAAATTTTTGGTTTTTTTTGAAACCGTCAAAAACTGGTACGTAAGCATCAAATAAATATTTTTTCGTAAATTCTTTACCATATCTTTGATACTTAGTTGCTTTTCCAATATTACCTTCTTTAATTTCAACAGCAACTAATCTACCATTTTCAGAAAGTTGATTTAAAATTTCATTAGGAACATGATTTACTCCACCTTCAATAATTATACAATCGTAAGGTTGTTGATCAGAATATCCATTTTCAATTTTAGCTTTAATAAAAACAACGTTGTTTACTTGAAGTTTAATCAATATATCTGAAGAAAAATCATAAAAACTTTTTATAGATTCAATTCCAATAACTGTATCACATAAATATGATAAAATCACAGAGTTATAACCAACTCCACTACCAATTGTTAAGACAGTATCATCTTTAGATATATTTAGACTCTGAATTAAACGGGCGCTAATCATAGGATTTAGTAAGAATCTATTTTTTGTTAAATTAATATTAACATCCAAGTAACATTGATTTATATTTTTTTTATTAACAAAAATTTCTCTAGGAACTTTCAAAAAAGCGTCAATGAGATTGAGGTTAATAATCTTGTTTGGTTTTAATTGACAATCAACCATATTTTTTCTTAAAAAACTGAAATCCATAATAATACCAAATATTGTCCTTAATATTTATATCAAAAATTTAATGATTTAAAGTCTTTATTTATAAATACTTTTTTTATTAAAAAGACATTCTTGTTAATTATAAGGAATTGTTTTATAAGATGGTATGGCCCGATGGCAGAGTGGTGATGCAGCGGCCTGCAAAGCCGTTAACAGCGGTTCGATTCCGCTTCGGGCCTCCAAATGTAAAATGAATAACAGTTCAAAAAAACAAATTGAAAAAGACTTAGTTCTAATTGGTGGTGGCCATTCCCATTTAAATGTTTTGAGATCATTTTCAATGGATAAAATTGATGGATTAAGAATAACTTTAATTTCTGATGTATATGAAACTCCCTATTCTGGAATGTTGCCTGGCTTTGTTGAAAATCATTATTCTTTAAATGAAATTCAAATTGATTTATACAAAATTTGTTATCATGGAAATTTTAGGTTTATAAATTGTAAAGTTAATAAAATTGATGGTAATAAAAATCTAATATATTTTAAAAATAGACCACCTTTAAGTTTTGACTACTTGTCAATAAATATTGGTATTAACAATGATACAAGAAAAATAAAAAATGCAGATAAATATGCCCTAAGATTAAAACCTATATCTAAAATAAACTATGATGAAATCATTAACAATTTAGAAGGCAAGAAGATAGGTATAATTGGATCAGGACCTGCAGGAGTAGAAATTAGTTTAGCATTGAAAAAAAGATATAATGAAATTGATATATTTTTATTTACTGGAAAAAGTGGATTGATGAGCAATTATTCAAACTCTAGCAAAAATTCAATTTTAAAGAACCTTAGGGAAGCTAATATTAATGTAATATTAAAAGATGAAGTATCAGAGGTAAGTAAAAATAAAATTATTACCAAATCATCTAAAGTTTATTTAATTGACAATGCAATTTTATCAACAAATGGAGTTCCCCCAAAATGGTTAAAAAAAACTAACTTAGTATTATCCAGTGAAGGTTTCATACAAACAAATAATAAACTTCAAACAAATTTTAATCATATATTTGCATCTGGTGATATTATTAATTTTTCAAATAGAAGTTTAACAAAATCAGGTGTTTATGCCGTAAAATCTGGATCAGTATTAACAAAAAATATTAGAAATACTATCCTTGGCAAACCATTAGTTAATTACCATCCTCAAAAATATTATTTATCCATAATTGGTTTATCAAACGGAAAAGCTTTAGCTTACAAATATAAATTACATTTTACATCAAAACTAATTTTAAATTTAAAGAAATATATTGATTTAAAATTTATAAATAAATTTAAATTATATAATAAAATAGATTACAAAAATAATATCATGGATTGTAAGGGGTGTGCATCAAAAGTAAATTTAACAACTTTAAAATCCTCACTTCCTAAAAATATCACCAAGCCCTCTGAAGATGCCAGTCAAATAACTAAAGGAAGTCCATATGTTAACTCAATAGACATGATAACATCAATTGTTTCAGATCCATTCGTTCTTGGTAAAGTATCAGCCAATCATGCGTTAAGTGATATTTATGCAAGTTTTGCAAAACCTTTGTCTGCATTAATGATTCTACAACTTCCAAAATCCTCACAAAGTATTCATTCTGAAGATTTAAAACAAATTCAAGAAGGAGCAAAATTAGTTTTAAATGAAAATTCATGCATATTGTCAGGAGGACACACAATGATCGGTCAAGATGAAAATCCTGTAATAGGATTTTCAATTGTTGGCAAGAAATTGAAAAGATCAAATAAAAAAATTAATAATCATGATGTGGTAATATTAACAGAGAAACTAGGAACAGGAATAATTTTTGCTGGCGTCAACTCAAACGTAATTAGTAGTAAATACATAAAGAATGTTAGCAAACAATTAGAAAATGGAAATATTAAATTAGGCAAAATATTAAATCAAATCAATCCTTTAGAAGCCACGGATATTACTGGTTTTGGTTTAGGAAACCATTTAGTTAACTTAATTAACAGAAATAAAAATATTAAAGGTATTACCATTTTAAAAGATAAAATTAAATTATTTGAAGGTGTAAATGAGTGTCTGCGAAAAAATGTAAATTCTTCATTTTATGAACAAAATTTTAATTATGGAAAAAATAAAATTTTCTTTAATAATAATGATTTAATAAATAAAATATTTTTTGATCCACAAACTGTGGGTGGTATAGCATTAATAATTTCTCAAAAAAGTTATTTAAAAATAAAAAATATTTTAGAAAAAAATGAGATTGTATTTAGTAAAATTGGTTATATAGACAATTCACATAGTCATTTAAGAGTTATTTAATGAATACAATTTCAATTACCAAAATTTGGGACGATAAAAAATATGATACTATAATTGATGTTAGATCTCCGTCTGAATTTAATGAAGATCACATTCCAGGTGCTATAAATCTTCCAGTTTTAGATGATAAAGAAAGAAAAACAATTGGAATTATTTATAAAAATAAATCTCCTTTTGAGGCAAAAGTTTTGGGATCTTCATTAGTTTCTAAAAATATTTCAGAATATTTAATAAAAAACCTAAAAAATAAAAATGGAGCATGGAGACCACTTGTTTATTGCTGGCGTGGTGGACAGAGATCTAAAGCATTATGTCTAATCATGCAAGAAATAGGATGGCGTGTAAGTCAATTAGAAGGTGGATATAAATACTATAGGAGCGATATCACAAAAAAATTGCAAAAATTATCTCCAAAGTTAAAGATTATTTTAATTTCAGGAAAAACCGGAACAGGTAAAACTAAATTATTAAATGAAATAAAATTAAAAAATGGACAAATCATAGACTTAGAAGGTATTGCTTGTCACAAAGGCTCTTTATTAGGTAAAGATTTAAATAACAACCAACCATCTCAAAAACTTTTTGAAAGTCTATTATATGATGCTTTTAAAAATATAAATTTAAGAAAAAATATTTACTTAGAAGCTGAAAGTAGCAAAATTGGTAATTTACATATACCTCAACCATTATGGAAAAAAATGTTAAGTTCAAAAAAAATAAATATTGAAACTACTTTTGAAAGTAGAGTTAAATTTTTATTAAACGATTATAAATATGCTCAGTTAGATAATAATTTTTTTAAGCCTTTGATAAATGGATTAAAAAGACGATTATCAAAAAAAATAATTGCTGACTGGAAGCAGCATATAAAAAATAAAGATTGGAAACAATTAACAGAAAGTTTGTTAACGAACCATTATGACCCAGCATACGTATCAAATTATAAGAAGAAAAATCAAAAAATTATCAAAAACTTTACTTTTAATAAAGTAACCAAAAGTGAATTAAATTTATTAGCTAATAAAATTTTAAATCTATAAATTTTTTATATACATATTTATATTTTTGTGTATTTTAGAGAAGCAGTTCCTCGGTAGCTCAGTGGTAGAGCAATCGGCTGTTAACCGATCGGTCGGGGGTTCGAATCCCTCCCGGGGAGCCATAAATCTTATTTTGTATTTAAATGAATATTAATAACAATTTTGTAGAAGCTATTGGTAATACACCACTTATAAAGCTTAATTATCCAAGTAAAATTACAGGATGTAATATTTATGGAAAAGCAGAGTTTCTTAATCCTGGAGGGTCTATAAAAGATAGAGCAGCTAAAGCCATTATTCTAGATGCAATTAAATATGGCAAACTCAAAGATGGTGGCACAATTGTAGAAGGAACAGCAGGAAACACTGGTATTGGCCTTGGTTTGGTTGGGAATTCAATGGGTTTTAAAACAATTATTGTAATGCCAGAAACTCAGAGCCAAGAGAAAAAAGACGCATTAAATCTCATTGGTTGCGAATTAAAACTAGTGCCGGCACTACCATATTCAAACCCTGACAATTATATCCGACAATCAGAAACTTTAGCTAATGAACTTAATAAATCTGAACGAAATGGTGTTTTATGGGCAAATCAATTTGATAATATATCAAATATGAATGGACACTTTGATACTACTGGGCCAGAAATCTGGTCTCAACTTGATGGAAAAGTTGATGGTTTCACATGTGCAGTGGGGACTGGTGGTACTTTAGCTGGAGTAAGTAAATATTTGAAAGAAAAAAAGGAAGATATTAAAATATTTTTATCAGATCCTTATGGTTCTGCACTATATAATTATTACAAAAAAGATGAACTTAAAGCAGAAGGTAATTCCATTACTGAAGGAATTGGACAAGGTAGAATTACAGAAAATTTAAAACAACTTGTTGTTGATGACGCCGTTAGGATTAACGATAAAGAAGCTTTAGAAATGATTTTTAAACTACTGAAAGAAGAAGGTTTGTTTTTAGGTGGGTCAAGTGGCATTAATGTATGTGGTGCTATAAAAATGGCAGAAAAACTTGGCACTGGTCATAATATTGTTACAATTTTATGTGACTCTGGTCAGAGGTACCAATCAAAAATATGGAATAAAGGTTTTTTAAAATCAAAAGATTTACCTTTTCCAAGTTGGATGGAGTGAAATGAAAGATATTTTTTTATCAGCTAAAGAAGTAAATGAATTAAAAAAAACCAAACAAAATATAATTATATTTGATTCATCATATTTTCTTCCAAATACAGGCATTAATGCAATTGATGAATATAACAATGAACATATTGAAGATGCGGTTTTTTTTGATATTGATAAGATTTCAGATCCAAATAATGATCTTCCACATATGTTTCCAACCAAATATATTTTTGAAACACATATGCAAAAACTTGGATTAAATAATAATGATATTGTGATTATATATGATAATTCTCCACTATTATCATCAGCTAGATGTTGGTTTTTATTAAGATATTTTGGTCATAAAGAAATTTTTATTTTATCTGGTGGCATTAAATCATGGAAAGAAAATGGTTTTGTAACAACTAATGAAGTTTCAAATATGTCTTTTGGGAAATTTAAAGCAACTGAAGAAAATAAAAACTTATTAATTAAAATTAAAGAAATGAAAAATATTTCTGATAACAAATTCTTTCCAATACTTGACGCAAGATCATTTGAAAGATTTTCTGGAAGTGGTAAAGAACCTAGACCAAATTTAGAATCTGGACATATACCTAATTCTTTAAATATTCCAGCATCTAAATTATTAGATAAAAATGGTAATTTAATTTCTAAATCTGATTTTAAAAAATTAATTAATGATTTAAATTTAACTGAAAATGAAAAAGTTATAACTACCTGTGGATCTGGAGTATCTGCGTGTGTAATAGCATTATCTTATTACAGAATAGGTAATGAGGATATTCCAATTTATGACGGCTCTTGGTCTGAATGGGCTTCAAAAAAAATGAAAATTAATAAGCTTTAATGATTTAAAATCTGACTCAAAAACAGTTTAGTTCTATCGTTTGTTGGTTTAGTAAAGAATAATTTTGGAGTATTTTGCTCTATTATTTCACCTTCATCCATAAATATTACTCTATCAGCAACTTTTTTTGCAAATCCCATTTCATGAGTTACAACTAACATTGTCATGCCCGTTTCAGCTAATTCAATCATTGTATCTAATACTTCTTTAATCATTTCAGGGTCTAAGGCTGATGTGGGTTCATCGAATAACATAATCTTTGGTTTCATACATAATGCACGTGCGATAGCAACTCTTTGTTGTTGACCACCAGATAATTGACCTGGAAATTTTTTTGCTTGCTCAGGAATTTTCACTCTTTCAAGATATTCCATTGCCAACTCTTCAGCATCTTTCTTAGGCATTTTTCTTACCCAAATTGGTGCAAGTGTGCAATTCTCTAATACCGACAAATGTGGAAATAAATTGAAAGATTGGAATACCATCCCTACATCGCTTCTTATAGCTTCAAGATTCTTTAAATCGCCTGACAACTCAATACCATTAACCGAAATATGTCCTTCTTGATGAACTTCTAATCTATTAATACATCTAATTAAAGTTGATTTTCCAGACCCTGATGGACCACAAATAACAATTCTTTCACCTTGCCCTACTTCAAGGTTTATATTTTTTAGAACATGAAATGATCCAAACCATTTATGCATTTCATTTATTTTAATTACATAATTTTTATTTTTACTATTCATATTTATTCCTTTAAAACAATTAGTTATGATCTGTACTTAATTTTTTTTCTAGCCATAATGAATATCTAGACATTGCAAAACAACTGATAAAAAATATAACAGCTACAAACAAATACGTTTCAGTTGATAATCCATTCCATTTAGTATCTGCAAGTGCCGCTCTACCTATACCAAGAGGGTCTAAAAGACCTATAATTACAACCAATGTTGTATCCTTATAAAGACCAATAAATGTGTTAACAATACCTGGTATTGAAATTTTTAGCGCTTGTGGAAGAGTAATAAACCTTGTTGTCTGCCAATATGTCAAACCTATTGCATCAGCTGCTTCATACTGTCCTTTTGGAATAGCTTGAATACCGCCTCTTATCACTTCAGCAATATAAGCTGCTGAAAAGAAAGTCATCATTATGATTACTCTAATAAGTAGATTGAAGTTTGTGCCAGGTGGCAAGAAATAATTTAACATTGTTGATGCAACAAATAATAAAGTTATTAATGGCACTCCTCTCATAAATTCAATAAAACAAACGCTTATTACTTTTACTAACTTTAATCTTGACTGCCTACCTAAAGCCAAAAGTATTCCCAAAGGTAAAGAACACGCAATACTAGTAACTCCTATAATTACCGTAAGCATTGCTCCACCAAAAAGATTTGTTTCAATCATTAATAGATTAAACAACCCTCCTTTGATTAAGATAAAAGCAATAAAAGGATATAAACAACTAAATACAAGCATGTATTTTCTAAATTTTATGTCAGGATAAAGTAATGGTGCTGCCGCAACAAATAATAAAAAAAAGGATACATCTATTCTCCATCTTTCAGCCAGAGGATAAAAACCATAAATAAATTGATCAAATCTTTTCACAATTACTGCCCAGCAAGCGCCATCAGCTATTTTTCTACAACCTGGTTTATCATTAGCATTTACAACTGCATCTACTACAAACCAACTTAAGCCACCCTCAATTAAAAGATACAAAAGATACATAGATAGCAATGTTAAAATAGAATTACTTAATGAAGAAAAAAGATTATTTTTTAACCAGCCAACTACTCCAACTGTACCTGGTGGTGGAGGTAAATCAGGATGAGTTCCAGGAGCGTAATTATTTTTATCAAAAGCCATTATCTATCCACCAGTTTAACTCTATAATTATACCAATTCATTAATGAAGATATACTTAGAGAAATACATAAATAAATAAGTAAAACTAAAACCATAGTTTCCATTTCTCTTCCAGTTTGGTTTAAAGAGATACCACCCAAGGTTGCAACTAAATCCATATAACCAATAGCTATAGCTAATGATGAATTTTTTGTTAAATTTAAATACTGACTTGTTAAAGGTGGAATTATAACACGTCTAGCCTGAGGTAAAATCACTAAATTCATTACTTTATCTGGCTTTAGTCCAATAGATTCTGCAGCTTCTCTTTGTCCTTTATGAATTGCCAAAATCCCTGCTCTAACAATTTCTGCAATAAACGCCGCGGTATATATTGCCAAAGCAAATGTTAACGCTATTAATTCAGGACTTAAATGTAAACCACCTCTAAAATTAAACCCTTTTAACTCTGGAATACTAAAAGAAATTGGAAAGTTATTAAATGCTAGTGCTATGCATGGAAATACAATAATTACCATTAAATTTATCCAAAAAACTGGGAATTGTTTTCCAGTTAATTCTTGTCTTTTTTTAGAATATCTACTAAATAAAACCGCAAAAATAATAGCAATTACAGTAAATAAATAAAATAGTTCAATTCCAGATTCAGCAATAGGTTTTGGTATATAGAAACCCCTATTCGTTAAGTAAGAAACATCAAAAATGTCAATCGCTTGTTTTGGATGAGGCAAAGTATTAATAATTATTCCATGCCATAATAAAATATGAAGTAAAATTGGTACATTTCTAGTAAATTCTACATACCAATAAGCAATTCTATTAGCTAACCAATTTTTCGATAATCTTAAAACCCCTAAAAAAAGACCAAAAATTGTTGCTATAACTATTCCACAAATAGCTACTAACCCAGTATTAAGTAATCCAACTATAGCAGCTCTTAAATGAGAATCCCTGTTGTTATAAGAAATTAAATATTGATTAATGTCATATCCAGCTGGAATAAAAAGAAATTCAAAACTGAGATCTTTCCCTAATCTTTCAAAATTACCAGAAACATTTCCAACAAGCCAAGAAATAAACCATCCAAATATAATCAAAACAATAATCTGGACAATTATTTCACGAGACTTTTCGTTTCTCCAAATTTTCAAAAGATTTAACATATTTTAGACCTTACAATCAAAATACTCTAATACAATTTTTCTAATATTACATTAAAATAAATAAAAAAAAACGCCTCTAAATGAGGCGTTTTTAATCGTTAGATTTTTAGCTTATTTAATTGGTGGGATATAATGTAATCCACCATCTTTGTAAAGTGCATTCATACCTCTTACAATTGTTAGAGGGTATAAGTTTCTCTCAAAACTTTCAGCATAATTACCAACTTGACTAATTACATTTACCGCCCAGTCAGCAGAAAGACCAAGTTTAGACAATCCCTGTAAAGGGTCTTTACCAAGAAGTCTATTAATTTCTTTATCTTTATTGTCCTGTGCAGCTAATTTCTTGACGTTTTTTGATGTAATACCTTTTTCTTCAGCAGACATCATTGCTCTTAACACCCAAGACACAATATCAGCCCATTGATCATCGCCATGTCTTACAACAGGGCCTAAAGGCTCTTTTGAAACTATCTCTGGTAAAACAACATGAGCTTCAGGATTATCAAAACTCATTTTTGTAGCATATAGTCCAGATGCATCAGTTGTGTAAACATCACATCTACCAGCTTTATAAAGCTCTTGTGCTTCAGCATTAGTTTCAATTGGCACTGGATTATACTTCATGTTATTACCAGCAAAAAATTCAGCTAAGTTTAATTCAGTAGTAGTACCTGTTTGAATACATACAGATGCGCCATCTAATTCTTTAGCAGATTTTACTCCTAATTTTTTTGGTACCATGAAACCTTGGCCGTCATAGTAGTTAACACCTATAAAAGTTTGAGCTAAATCAACATCTCTTGAAAAAGTCCAAGTTGTATTTCTAGAAAGGATTTCACCTTCACCAGCAGCTAATTTTGTAAATCTTGTTTTACCTGTAGCAGTAGTATATGACACTTTATTTGCGTCACCTAAAACTGCAGCTGCAACAGCCTTACAAAAATCAACATCAAATCCTTGCCAATTTCCTTTATCATCAGGTGCAGCAAAACCAGCTAAACCAGTGTTAATAATACAGTTTAACTTACCTCTAGCCCTGACGTCGTCAAGTGTGCCTGCAAGAACAGATCCTGCAAACATTACTCCAGCGACAGAAGCCGCTAAAAGTGCTTTTATTTTCATTTATAGTCCTCCATAAAAATTGTCATGACATTTCATGAATTAATGATTAATTTTGTACATGATGTTATTAATTATTCAAGGAAAATCGTAATTTTAGAACTAAACTGGTATGAAAAAGAAAAAATTGCAAAAAATCGAAACAATTGCTGCACATGCTGGATTAAAACCTGAAGAAAATCATGGTATAGTCAATCCACCTGTTTATCATGCAAGCACGATTCTTTCCACCTCTATGAAAAGTTATAAAAACAGAAGTGGAAAAAAATATACATACGGAAGAAATGGCACACCAACATCTGAAGCATTAGAAGAAGCTATTTCCGAGCTGTATGATGCAGATGGTTGTGTTTTAGCTCCTTCAGGCATGTCAGCAATTACAAATAGCTTTATGGGCATTTTAAAATCATTTGATCATGCTTTAATACCTGATTGTGTATATGGCTCTGCAAGGAGATTTGTTGAAGAAGAATTTAAAAGATTTCAAATTGAGCATGATTTTTATGATTCAAGAGATCTTTCAAATTTAGAAAGTAAGATTAAAAAAAATACTAAAATAATATATTTAGAAAGCCCAGGAAGTTATACATTTGAAATAATAGATATTAATAAAGTAGTAAAATTAGCTAAAAAATACAAAATTACTACTATAATAGATAATACATGGGGAACAGCACTATATTTTAATGCTCTTAAATTTGGTGTCGATATTGTTGTTGAAGCAATAACAAAATATATTGGTGGTCATTCAGACGTTATGATGGGTGTAACTGTATGTAATAAAAAACATCTTAACTCAATAAATAGATGGAAAAGAAATTCTGGGCAATGTGTTGGGCCCGATGATATTTTTTTAGCATTAAGAGGATTGAGAACTCTGCCATTAAGACTTAAACAATCCCAGGAAAACTCAATAAAACTTGCACATTTTCTAACTAATCAAAAGGAGGTTAAAAAAGTTTACCACCCTGCGTTAAAAGAACATCCTGATCATAAATTATGGAAAAGAGATTTTAGTGGTGCATGTGGGATATTTGGTATTGAATTTGAGGATTATATAACAACTAAAATGGCTGAATTTTTTGCAGATAATTGTCTTTTATTTGGAAAAGGAGCTTCTTGGGGTGGTTACGAGAGCTTAATGACAATGGCTAATGTAAAATCCAATAGGACAATTAATACAAGTTATATACCTAAAGGAGAATATTTAAGAATTTATGTCGGAATTGAAAATGTAGAGGATATTTTAGATGATGTAAAAGATTCATTTACAAAAATGAGAAATAAATTCAAATAAAAGCCTCTTCTCCTTCAATTGTAGTTCTTCTCATATCCCTTGTTTCATTAACATCATCAAAAGATCTTACACGATGCATTGTTTGTCGATTATCCCACATGATTAAATCATTAACTTTCCATTTATGCACATACTTAAACTTTTTTTGAGTTGCATATTCAATTAAATCATCTATAAAACACATTGTATCAGGTCTTAACCATCCTTTGATTTTTCCAATATGACTTGATAAATAAATTGTTTTTCTATCATTTTCTTTAATTTTTCTTACTAATGGTTGAAGAACTGGTTTAAAGTTTTTTATTTCGCTTTTTGATAATTCTTTTTCCATATCAAACCCAAGTCTTTGCCTTGAGTAAATTAATGAATGCTCACAATATAAAGTTTCAATTTTAGTTCTGATATCATCTTCAAGGTTTTCATAAGCTAATCTCATGTCAGAAAATTCTGTATTTCCACCTTTTTTGACAATTGTTTTCGAGGATAACAAAGAATATTTTGCAGGTATTTTTTTAAATGAACTATCTGAATGCCATAAACGATTACCTAAATTAAATATTCTCCTAGGATCATTTTTTTTAAATAGATTTGATTTTTTATCAATATTTGAAACATCAGCTAATTTTGTAGACAGCCTACGATCACTGACTTTTGTTATATTTGATTTTTTTCCAGAATGCTCAATATTTCCAAAATATTCAGAAAATTTGACTTGCTCGTCATCGGTTAATGATTGATTTCTAAATACAAGCACTCCAAATTTATCTATACTTTTTTGTAGAGTATTAATTACTTTTTTACTTAATTTTTTCTTTAAATTAATGTCACTTACAAAGGCAACAAATTCACTATTTTTTTTTAATGGTTTAATTTTCATATAAGTTATCCTATGTTTTTGTTAAATTACTTAAAAGGAAAAAAATGAAAAATTTAATTATAATTTTGATTTTAATGCTTTTACCAAAGTTTGCTTATGCAAAAGAGAACCTAGTACTTAAAGGATATTGGTTTGAATGTGAATTTTCTGAAAAAACAGTTCCACCAAAGGATCAATGTGAAATGCTTGATGACGATGGCTTTAACTTCAAAGGAAATGTTGCTATTAATATAAAAAATATTTCAAGCAAAGAGACTAAATGTAAAAAAAATAAGATTGGACAATGTTTTCAATCTAATACAAAATCTATAAATGTTACAGTAGGCAGATCAGATCAAGTCAAGTTTCAAGATTCAAATTTAATTTTAACTTTTTTAGGATGTAGTCAGAGATTCAAACTTAAAAATTATATAAATTTCATAGAAGCAATGCCTGATAAAAAGAACTGCTTTTGGACTGGGAAAAAACATTTTTATTTAAAAAAATTCGATGGATCAGTTAATATTAAAAAATAGTTATGAACTTATTTAATATAATAAAATTTGGCCTTATTTTTATTTTTTTAAGCATTTTATCCATTTTATTTAATATTGTAATGGGCTTTATTGGTATTAAATTTTTTTATGGAACTATAGTTGCTCTTTTAATTACTATAATTTCAGTTTACTTTAAAGTCATACTGCCATTGTATATAGGATCATTTTTTGGAATGATACATGTTCTAGAATGGCACTGGTTAATAGCAACATTGATTTGTTTGCCAGGATTACTTTTCATTACTCCAAACTTATTTAAAAAAGTATTTAATATCAATACTCTAAGATCAGGAAATAACTTTAATTTTAAAGGTAATTATAATTCAAATTTTAAACATACTATGAAAACAAATGTTAAAAATGAAGACATTATTGAAGGTGATTATGAAGTGATCAAAGATGAAGATAAAAAATAAAATAACAATTGTAATTACTACTTTTTTTCTTTTTTCAGTTAACACTGCAAAATCTTATGAAGTTACATTGCCAAACTTTGGATTCATTTGTATCAATAAAATAAATAATGAAAAATTCGAGTTTATTTTTTCACGAAATGATAACGATACCTCAGATATAGTTTTTCGAAGAATAGATGGTAAATTTAAATATATTGGAAATGTCCTTGCGCAAAAGAGCGGTTCTTATGTTTTATGGGAGGACAAAAGTTTTTATAAAACTACAGACTTTGCATGGAATTTAGATAAAGTGACTTCTACTTTAACACCAATCATACTTAGTGTTGGATTGGACATTGAAGATAAAAGTAAAATACCAAATAGAATAACCTGCAACAGCAGGAGTATTTATTATTAGAATTTTAAATCAAACATTATGTCTTGTATTTAATTAAGCTTTGAATTAAAAACTAATTGTGGGCCAGTAGCTCAGCTGGATAGAGCAATTGCCTTCTAAGCAATAGGTCAGGGGTTCGAATCCTCTCTGGCTCACCATAATTAAAAGTTCTTAATGAGACCACAAACCTTTTCTTTTAAAACTAAAGTTGTCTGCATATGATTTTGGCTTAATTGTTTTAGTATTATTTTTTAAAATCCTAAATTTTAAATCATGAAGATCAGCATAATCAATTGCTTCTTCCTTTGAATTAAATTTTAAAACAATTTGCTTTGAAGTATCATCACTACCAGACCAACCCATCAAAGGATCCAAGTTAGTTTTTGAATAACTAATAAATTTTAAAATCCAAAATTTATTTGTTGCCAAACCTGACTGCATCGCAGACTTAGTTGGTTTATAAATTACTACATCTATATTATCTGACATAGTAAAAACATATAAAAAATAATTTAAATTTCAAGTAAAGATTAACCATTTATAGAATATCCACCATCTACTGGGATTGCAGTTCCTGTAATGTAATTAGATGCTTCTGATGCTAAAAACACAGCAATACCTCCTAAATCATCCGGATCTCCCCATCTTCCAGCAGGTGTCCGCTCTGTAACTCTTTGTTCCAAACCAGGGATATCTAAACGTGCTTGTTTTGTTAATTCTGTATCAATATACCCAGGCAAGACAGCATTAACTTGAATATTTTTTGATGCCCAAGTATTAGCAAAACTTTTAGTAAGCTGCACTACCCCTCCTTTACTTGCAGAATATGCACTGCCTAATGGAGCTCCAAACAAAGAATGCATTGATCCAATATTAATAATTTTTCCAGATTTATTTTTAATAAAATGCTCATAACAAGCTTTTGAACAGATAAACATACTGACGAGATTCGTATTAATAATTGATGTCCACTCTTTTAATGAATATTCCTCAGGTCTTTTTCTAATATTTGTTCCAGCATTATTTACTAAAATATCTATTTTTTGAAATTTATCTATAACTTGATTAACCATATTTTGACAAGAAAGTTCGTCATCAACATCAACTTCTATAGCTATTGCTTTAATATTAATATTTTTTAATTTATCAACAGAAAGAGTATTTTTGTCTTTATTTCTTCCAGCAATAATTATTTTTGCGCCAGCATCACCCATGGCTTTTGCCATTGCATAACCGATCCCTCCATTACCACCAGTTATAAGAGCAACTTTTTTATCTAAATTAAAAAGATTCATACTTTACCTCATAATAAATTTTTTGATTATTACATGTTATTCAAAAAATCATAAATTTTCCTCTTAAAAACTAATAATTTTTTTTTTAATAATAAATTTTCATTTTCAAGCTTTATAATTTTTTGTTCCATTTCTTCAAACTTTTTAGCATCTATATTGTACTGACTATTTTTTTGAGATAAACATGAGTTGTAAATAGTAATTTCTTTAGGTGTAGTATCTTTTAAAATGCATTCATGAGAAAAAGATTGATTACTTTTAGTAAAGATAAATAACAAAAGATAAGCACTCAAATATAATTTGTTTTTTAACAATCTTGTAATTATCATCCTCTAGAGATAATATATTTAAACTTTTTTAACAATAGGTTTTATTTATGTCTTTAAACTCTTTACCACCATTAGTTTTTAAATCATTTATTGGTTTTGACGAATTATTTGATGAAATATCAAGAATAAATCATAATAAAAACTCTAACTACCCTGCATTTGATGTTATTAAAACAGACGAAAAAAATTATGAAATCAATTTGGCGGTAGCTGGCTTTAATGAAAATGAAATTGAAATAGTTTTTTTGCAGAATATTCTATCTATAACAGGAAAAAAAATTCAAAATAATGTTCAGAATATAATCCATAAAGGTATTGCTCTTAGACCTTTTGAGAAAAAATTTAACTTAGATCCTTTAATGGAAGTTACTGAAGCTATACTTTCACAAGGCATGTTAAATATTAAGCTTTTTAAACGGGATCCTGAGATTATTCAACCAAAAAAAATTGAAATCAAAACTACATAAAAGCAGATTTTGAGTTACCTGTTTTTTGTATCTTGAATATTGAGCCGTGATCACTGGGTGGAGGTAAAGGTATTCTTACAGGTATATTTTCCATTCTTGGGCAAGTAGAAATCTTTCCCGAAATTAATTGAGATTTCATTTGTTTCCATAAGTCATTAGGTGAAGTAAACTTCATATAAGATGGTGCACCCACTAACGGCCAAGAATCAGCTGCACTTAATTCATAAAACAACATCATTCTTCTGGATGAGCTTTTATTTATAGCCGAGCCATGAAGTAATCTTGCATGATGAATTGATATTGAACCTGCTTTTCCAGTAAGTGGAATTGCATCATTAAAATTAAAATCTTTATCTTTTGGGTCAATTGCTCCACAAAATACACCATCTGAATTATTATGATTAAGAACAGGGCCTTTATGAGTTTCAGGAATTACCATCAACGGACCATTAGATAAATTTACGTCATCCAACATAACTCCTACAGCAAGCACATCGTCATTTGTATGTGGATAAAATGCCCAATCTTGATGCCATTCAACTGCAGATCCACCTTTCTCAAACTTTGTATTTAATTTACTAGATTTCAAAAGAATATTATCACCTAATAAATCTTTTAAGACTTTGGTAATTAATGATTTTTTAATCAAGTTTAAAAAATGGATATTTATTAGATGTGGTTGTTTAACTCTAGTTAATCTTGGATTGTCTTTTGAGTGGCCTTCTTCTAAATCAAAAATATTATCACTTTCATTAATCTCTCTAGAATCTTCTATAAATTGATCGATTAAAGCACGTGTTTTGTTGATATCATCTTTAGCTAAAAGCTCTTCAATAATAATAAAACCATTCTTGTTATAATCTTGTATTTGATGTTTAGTTAACATTTAAATATATTAGGATACTTCAAAGTATAAAAAAAGATATTTATGAAAAGTATAATCGTTAAAGAAGATTCTAGCCTTGCTTGGATAAGATTATTATTAGTATTTATATTGTGCGCATTAGGCTTTATAGGAATGTGGTCTGTTGTAATGATTTTACCAAGCATGGAAACAGAATTCCAAATTTCAAGATCTTCAGTAACTATACCCTATGTTCTTACTATGTTTGGATTTGGCATAGGAAATATTATAGTTGGAAAATTTTCTGATAAATATGGAATAAAGAAACCTATTAAATTTGGTTTCACAATATTAATTGCTCTTTATTTTGTTTCAGTGCTTTCACCAAATTTTTATATTCTATCAATAATACAATTTGGATTAGGCTTTTCATCTGCAGTTTTTTTTGGACCTATGATGAACGATATTAGTTATTTTTTTAAAAAAAACAAAGGCTTAGCTGTTTCAATTACTGCAAGTGCACAACATTTTGCAGGTGCTATATGGCCATTTTTTTTAACATTTTTACTATCAGAACAAAAATGGAGAGAAGCACACATATTGATAGCATTGGTATGCACAACAACTGTCCCAATTTTATGTTTTGTCATATTTAAAATAAATTATGATAAAAAATCTTTTATAAATAACTATGATAAATTAAAAAATAAAGTACGAATACCTTTTTCAGATAACAGCTTCCAAAGATTGTTAATGATTGCTTCAATCGGCTGTTGTGTTGGCATGTCAACACCACAGGTTCATATTATTCCATTATGTATTGATCAAGGTTTAAGCATCATTACTGGAGGAAAAATTTTATCAATAATGCTATTTTGTGCGGTATTAAGCAGAATAATGTTTGGATATATTTCAGATATAATTGGACCATTAAAAACTTTATTAATTGGTTCAACTTTGCAGATGATAACCTTAATTCTATTTATTCCATTCAATACTTTAACTGGATTATATGTAGTTTCTATTTTATTTGGCTTATCACAAGGAGGTATTGTTCCAAGTTATGCTTTAATAGTTAAAAAGTATTTGCCTAATAAAGATGCTGCAGAAAGAATTGGATTGATAATTTTTTTTACAATTATAGGAATGTCAATTGGAGGATGGATGTCAGGAAAGATTTATGATTATACCAATTCTTACTCTTTAGGCTTTTTAAATAGTATTTTTTGGAATTTTATCAATGTAATGATAATGTTCTACATATTTTTTTGTTTTAAAAGATCTAAAGTAGTGATTTAAATTTTGAATTGCTTAAACATTATGTTTAAATGTCGTTTTTTTTATATGAGAATTATATTATTGTCATTTTTGTTATTATTTAATTTTTCATATCATGTGACATCATGTCCATCAAGTGGTGATGGTGATTGTGTTCCAAGTACAGATACCTACAATAAGGTTTCAAATACAAGCACTGAACAAACAGTCACAGAGACATCTAACAAAATTATATCATCAAATTTTAATAATCACGAAAGTGATGGTGAAGGTGGATTACCAGATGATAATATTGCAAAACCATCGAGTTATTTAAAAAAAATAAACGAAAAATCTAAATTAAATTCTAAAATATCTAAATTAAACTTCGATCTGGATAATATTATTTATAGTTCATTAAAACAATATAACTCTAACTTTAGTAATCAGATAAATGACAAATTATATGACGTAAACAGTTTAATGGTTCAAAATAAAAATATTAATAAAAATATTTTTAATTCACTTCATCAAAATATAGATAAACTCTTAAATACAATTATTTATTCTTTTAGTGATAACAATTCTCTAACATTTAAGCCTTATACAAAAAATGAAACTGATATATTGTATCAAATTAATAAATATAATGAAATTAACGATATTATTAAAACTCTAGAAGTAATGAACTAGAATTATAGATTAATTTTTTTAAAATCATCTGATGAATGTCTCTCTCTTAATTGAAAACTTGGATTACCACTAACTTTATTAACTATTTTTCCTCTTCTTACGGCGGGTCTTAAATTAATATTTTCTGCCCACCTTAATACATTCTTATATGAAGATACGTCTAAAAACTCTGCAGCAGAATATAATTTACCTAAAGTTAATTGACCATACCAAGACCAAATTGCAATGTCTGAAATTGTATATTGATCTCCACATATAAAATTTTTGTTTTCTAAATGTTTATTTAGTAAATCCAACTGTCTTTTAGTTTCCATGGCAAATCTATCGATTGGATATTCAAGCTTTTCAGGAGCATAATTATAAAAATGACCAAATCCTCCACCTAAATATGGTGCACTACTCATTTGCCAAAACAACCAGTTCATGCATTCAACTTTTAATTCAGTTTCAAGTGGTAAAAAATGGTTAAATTTTTCAGCCAAATATAAAAGAATTGAACCTGACTCAAAAACAAATATTGGTTTATTATTTGTGTAATCAACTAATGTAGGTATTTTTGAATTAGGATTAGCTTTTACAAAACCAGAAGAAAACTGATCACCTTTACTAATTTCAATTAGCCACGCATCATAATCTGCTTCTTGAATGTTAAGCTCTAAAAGCTCTTCAAGTAAAATTGTAATTTTGACACCATTTGGTGTTCCTTGTGAATATAGTTGAAGGTTATGTTTACCGATTGGCAAATCTCTATCAAAGGTAGAACCTGATATTGGTCTATTTATTTTAGAAAATTTTCCGCCATTTTCTTTATTCCACTCCCATTTTTTTGGTGGTTTATACATAATAAGTCCTTTTTAAGGTTAAATAAACTAAATTATTTAACTTCCTTTAATGTTTCAACAATACTATCCCTAGCACCACTATCTAAAAAAAAGTCTTTTAATGTACTGGAAATTTCAGGATAATAAGTAGACAGTCCAATTCCAATTATAATTCCTATAATAATTTTGATCATGTCATTCCTCCACATAGAGAATTTAATTTATACAATAAATTTGTAAATAAAAATTAAATATTTTTTAGATGATTTAAATCTAAATTAAAATCTTCATACCCTTGATAAATCAATTTTAAATAAGTATTCGAAGGCTTTAATAATTTATTTGAATTCATTACATAAGTCATTGTTTTAATTGATTTATATTTTAAATAGATTTTTGAGTACAACATTGGAAAATTTTCGTAAATATCTAATTCTTTTTCACAATGTTTTGTAATTTTCCACAATCCAATTGGGACAAAACTATTCTTATCTTTTATAATATTTGCATATCTATTGAAAGATAACCTCCATCCAAAAAGTTTATTTACTCTAAACCCATTTAGATAAAATAAAGGTTTTGCTCTAGGACACCGAGAGTTCATTAATTTAAAATTTAAATTTGATCCATAGGCGATGTAATACATTAAAAGAACTTCCTGGCGTCTTTAAAAAAACTAACTTTTCATTAGTTCATTTTCTAATGAGTATTATATCCCTTTAATGAATACATGAAACAAAAAAGTAAGAAAATTATTAACTATTTAATTAAATTTCAAAATTTTTAAAATGAGTTTTATTTTTATTAATATAACTCCAATCGTATACTACACCAAGACCTTCGCCATCAGGAACATCTACAAACCCTTTATCATCTACACAATCAAGCATATCAGTATATCCACATAAGTATACAGGCGGTATGGCATTATCACAGTCTGGACCAACTAAAGCCACTTCATAGTAATTAGTATTTCTTATTGCAGACATCATAATTCTGTGAGCTGGTCCACATGCATGAATTTCAACATCAACGCCTAAAGATTCCGCTAGATGCGCAATCTTCATACCTCCAGTTATCCCCATATCATATTCAGGATCCATTCTTAAAAAATCTGTGCCTCCTGCTAAAATAAAATCTGCTTTAGGCTCAACACCTCTTATATGTTCAGTTAGAAGTATTGGTGTTTTTATAAAACTTCTGAGCTTTTTATGCCCAAAAGCTGACACACCGGAATCTCTATATGGGTCCTCAAGCCAAAAGTAATTTGCTTCATCACACGCTCTGCCAACAGCCAAAGCGTCTGCAAAAGTTCTTAATTCACAAGCAGGATCTAGCATTAATGTCATTTTGTGACCAACTTTTTTAGCGACATGTAAAATATTATCAATTTCTTCTTTGACATTTCCTTCATTCCATCCATGAATTTTGAAGGCTTTATATCCAATATCATAACATTTTTCAGCAAAATCTGCATATGCTTCTTTGCAGTACAATCCACCATTCCTATCACCATGATATGTACTAGCATATGCTGGAAGTTTATTTTTAAAACCACCCAACATATTTTTTACTGAACATTTATATTTTTTGCCAAACCAATCCCACAAAGCAATATCAATTGGCCCATGCCCCATATGATCAAACTGTCTTAATTCACGCTTAAAATCATCGTAAATGCCCTCTCTTTCTTCAGCGTGTCTTCCAAGTAATTTTGGAGCAAGCATACATGATTGTGCAAAAGTTGAAGCTGTTGAACACCAGTGAGTTACATATTCACCAACAGTTCCGTCATCTGTAATTATTTTAATAGCAAACTTTTTTAATTCACTGACCTCACCTTTTGAATACCCAAATGCACCTACACTATTTGCACCAGTTAAATTACCTAAATTATTAACAGGAAATTTAAATTCATGAAGTTCAACTTTTTTTATTAATGACATAATTTAACTTTCATATAAAACAGGAAAATCCTCAACGTCTAATTTATCTCCTGTATTTAACTTTATATAATCAAAAGGTGGTGAACCTTTACCTTTTCTATCTACAAAACGTGTCTTTTCACCAACACACCTTGCCGAAAAAACACGTCTTCTTAAACTTTCATTAAAATTGGCACTTGCACCATGAATTATTCTAAAATCAAAAGCTATTGCGTCACCTGGATTCATCTCCCAAGCAAGAATATTATAAGAATCTAAATTACTTTCTATATCTGGCATTTCTTCAGTGTTATCATTTTCATATAAATCATTTCCGTTAAATCTTTTAGGTCTATGAATTTTACCTGTTAAATGGGATTTAGATATGCACTTCAAACATATTTCTTTTGATATTGGATCTAATGGTATCCAAAAACTTACATTTTGAACTCCATCAACACAATAATATGGAAGATCTTGATGCCATGGAGTAGCTAAAGATGACCCAGGCTCTTTTACTAAAACATGATCATGAAAAAAGCGAGTAAATTGTGAGTTCATTAAAGACGAAGAAATTTTTCCAATATCAGAATTAAAAATAAAATCTTTAAATTCATCAATCCTATTCCAGTTACATAAATCTTGAAAAAATTTTGCAGTACCATCTTCAGGTAAGTATGATCTTTCTTTTGGACTCGGATTTTTAATTAATTTTTCAATTCCAATTTCTAAAGTTTCAACCCAATCAATAAAAACACCTTTTAAAAGAATAGCACCTTCTTCTTTATAAGATTTAATCTGATTATTTGAGATGTCCACTTAGTTAACCTTATTTATTTCTGGACAACGACCTAACTCTCTAAGTTTTTTAAAAGAATTGTATGTATCACTAATTCCTTCTTCAACAGAATACGAAGGGTAATTTCCTATTAATTTTCTGAGTGGCTCATCACTTAAGTCAGGAGGAAAAGGAAAGTTTTGACCTGAACAAGTTACCTTAGCTTCAGGTTTAAGTGATTTTAATATAGCAAGACCATTTTCAATAGTTTCACATTGACCATTCAAATTAAAAACATAAGCTTTAGTAAATTCCTTCATTACAGAATAAATAAATGCTGATGCAGCTTCACCTGCATACAACCAGCTATATTTACCCTTATACGGAATATCATATTCTTCGTCTAATACAGCTGATTGAATTGCAATTGTATTTTTTGAACTTACACCTTGATCTCTTGTTAATCCATATACAATATTTGGTCTAATCCCAATTGAAGGTATTTGAAGATCTGCGTTATAAACATAAGCTGTGTGTTCATTAGCTTGTTTATAAACACCATAAAATGTTTCTTTCCACTCTCCACCAGGAGGCATGCCTAAAGAAGCTACTGATGATGCATAAACTATTCTTCTTAACCCAATCTCTCTACAAACTTCAAATACATTAATTGTACCCTCCACATTTACTCTTGCACCTAAAGCAGGATCTGCTGCGCAAAAAGGCACTTGCAAACCTGCTAAGTGAATTATTGCTGAAGGGTTATATTTTTTTACTAAATTAAGAAGCTCAGGATAATTAGTAACATCATTTTTTTCCCAGGGGACATTTTCTGCGTCATCTCCCAATATCAAATTTAATCTTCTTTTTGATTCAGATAGATCAAAACCTACACATGGAATCTTTGATTTGGTTAAAATTGATAAAACCCAACTTCCAATACATCCACCAGCACCTGTTACTATAATTGGAGTTTTAAAATCGTGTTCGTTAATTATAAATTTACTTGTTAAAAAATCAAGACCCATACCTCACCTTAATAAAATGATATATATAAAATTAAATATATCCAATTTTAATTTTTAAAATCTTTTATACATCTAAAACCAATATATACAGCTGACATATTTTTTGGTTTTGTTGCAGTATAACCTCTAATCATTTGATTTTTTCCATACCACCAAGATCCTCCCTTAGTGCCTTTGTAAAAGCTATCTTTAATATCAACCCATTCCCAAACATTTCCGCCCATATCGTATAATCCATTAACCCCATTTTTTGTTGAAAAAGTTAATACATGGCCATAACCACGTAATAAAAATTTTGAATATTTTGAAGGGTAATTAAAGTTACAATCATTCAAACAATTAAGACCTAATGTGTTTTCACCAGTTGGATAGGGATAAGTTTTTTTAAATTTATAACCATCCTTATTATTAGATCTAAACTCAGTATATGCGGCTAATTCCCATTCTTTAAGTGTAGGAATTCTTTTTTTATTCCATTTACAATAATTTTCTGCTTCATTAAAATTGATATGAACAACTGGTTCATTGTCTAAAGCTGACAAGCCATATGGCCTTCTCCAGTTCCAACCATTTTTTTTAACCCATCCATTTTCATATACAAGTCCACCTCCATTTTTTTCAGCCATAGAAATAAAATTTGTTTCTTTGGCATATACTTTAAATTTGCCAATTGTAACTTCTGTCTTATCAATTAGAAAGTATGAGATTTTCTGCATAGTTTCATCATTACAATAACTTGTGCTAATATTTAAAAAACAAGTCACAATGATAGAAAAACAATTTAAAATTAATTTATTCATAAAATAACTCTAAATTAAAACTTCAATTATTCCAGATGTAAATAATTTAAAAAAAATTAATAAATCAATATGAATTTAACACTATAAAATTATTTTTTTCTTCTAATTTTTTTTAAAAAAAACTTTATTGTAAGTGGTAAAATTCCAATTAGTGAAAAAGATATTAAAACTTGAAAAGAAAGGATGTCTGAAAAAGAGTTTATTTTAGATAACTCATTACCCGCATTAACATAAACAAATGTAGCAGGAAACATCCCTAATATACTAACCCAAAAAAAAGTACTTAATTTGATAGGCAATAACGATGTGACAATGTTTACCACAAAAAAAGGAAAAACAGGAACTAATCTTAATGCAAAAATATAGAAAATCCCTTCATTGATAAATTCTTTATTAATTGTAACCAGTTGTTTTTTATATCTATTTTGTATATAACTATAAAATAGAAATTTAGACGTTAAAAAAGCAATTGATGCACCAATTGTACTACATAAAGATACTATAAATGTTCCTAAGGCAAGGCCAAATATATATCCTGAGAGCAATGTTAACAATGTAGCAAACGGTAAAGATAATGCTGAAGTCAAAATATAAATTAAAGAAAAAATTAAACTAAATAAAAGAATATTTTCTTTATATAATAAACGAAAATTTATTAAATTTTCCTGTACATAACCTAATGTAAAAAAGTTTTTTAAATCGCTAAAGAATAAAATAGGTATTAACAATAATATAAAAAAAATTATGATATATCTTAAATTTTTAAACAGCATAATTGTTTTAAATTAATTAAACTGGTTTAATTTCATCATTAACTCTAATTCTACCTCCTTTTATTATTTTGCAGTTTAAACCTGAACGGTTATAAAGAGGTAATAAGAGAGGTTTGTTAAGTAAGTCAGATAAATATTTGCAAGGAAAATTTAATCTTCCACCCTCTAAAATGACTTCGCCAATTTTAATTCTTTTTCCTACCAAATAATTTAGTGGCACACCTTGAGAAGTTAAATTTCTTCTATGCTCATTAGGTTTTAATGTGATTTTATCTTTTTGTAATGGTAGCTGATTTTCCTTAAGGGCAATTAAAACCTCATTTTCTATTATCGTTACATCTCTGATATCAGGGATATTTGAATACTTTCCAGTATTATTAAAATATCTATCACCTTTAATCCCCTTTCCTTCAACCAAAATAGCTTCTTTAAGCTCTTTCATGTTTGAAGAAGCTTTTTCAGCTATATGTATAAATAACAACTTTCCTGGACCCCGAATCATAATTGAAAATAAATTAATTTATTTTTTAATTCAAGTTTCAAAAATTATGATTGGCTTAATTTTCTTATAGCCAAAGATACATCAACATCTTCAATATTTAATGCACCTCTTTTGATTCTTAGTTTATGAGCCATTTCAAGAACACTTGCATGGGAACAACCAAATGGAGGATCAAATTTATAACTTGCCAACTCTATTAAAAGTCCTAACGGATCTCTAAAATATATTGAATCCATAAAACCTCTGTCCTTTATTCCAGTATTTGCAAACCCGTTTTCAGAAAGATTTTTTTCAGCAATTCTTATTGTACTTTGACTTACCCAAAAAGCCACATGATGCAAAGAACCAATTTCATTTTGAAATTTAGATTTTTTTGATTTTCTTTTTTCATCAGTAAAAACTGTTACAGTTGTTCCATCTCCGCAATCAAAATACAAATGATTTATGCTAAGATCATCTAAATTTGGTTGTTCAAAAATAAATCGCATGCCTAGAATGTTTTGCCAAAAATTTATAGAAGTTTTTTTATCAGCACCATTTAATGTAATGTGATGTAATCCTTGAGTTTGTAAAATGCTTTTCATAGATCTGATTTAATAAATTAATTTATAAATTGTTTAGGGATTATTTATGAAGGTTAGTACAAATTTCAACATATATTTAAATTATTTTATTTCAATTTCTACAAAACTGTAATGAAATTTATTTTCATTGATTACATTATGGTTCACACCCTTTTCCCTAAAATAACTAACTCCTTTTTTTAATTCTGATAATGTGACAGAACCATCGTCGTTAATAATTTTTAAAATTCCATCTTTCATTGGGACAACAACATAATCGTATTCGTGAATATGTTGGCCTGTTTCGTCACCTGGATCAAACTCCCATTCTGTAACTCTAACTCTAGAATTATCAATCATTAATTTAGATTTCGCCATAATTTAATTTCAAAACTCGTTAGTAGTTTAAATTTTTATAAATATATTTCAATAATGATAGATTAATATAAAATATAGATATGTCTAATAAACAAAAAAAGGCAATTATTTGGATAGGGATATTTTTTTGGGGGTTATTTATTCTTAAAGATTTTATTTAAGTACTTAAGTACATGAATAAAAATTATAATTGCATGCATTTTTATAAAAAATTTTATCTACCCATCCAACCACCATCTACGGTAAGTATTTCACCATTAACATAATTAGACGCGTCAGAGGCTAAAAACACTGAAGGACCTGCAAAATCATCTGGCGTACCCCATCTTCCCTGAGGAATTCTTTCTAAAATAGCCTTATATCTATCCTTATCATTTCTTAGAGCTTCTGTATTATCTGTTGCTATATAGCCAGGGGCAATTGCATTAACATTTATTCCTTTCGAAGCCCACTCGTTTGCAAGTGCTTTTGTCAATTGACCAATGCCACCTTTAGAAGCAGCATAACCTGGAACATTAACTCCACCTTGAAAAGTTAAAAGAGAAGCTATAAAGATAATTTTTCCGGATCCCCTATTTATCATTTCGCGTCCTATTTCTCTACTTAAAAGAAATTGAGAAGATAAATTAACCTCTATTACTTCATCCCACCATTCGGTAGGGTGATTTTCAGCTGAATTACGTCTTATAGTGCCTGCATTATTAATGAGTATATCTGGTATTATTTTTTTATTTTTTAAATTTTCAACAAAATTAAGAAGCTGGTCTCTTTTAGAAAAGTCAACTTTAAAACCTTCAAAATTTTTTCCAATTTTTTTAATTGCAGTCTCAACATCACTTCCCGTTGGTGATAATGACGCACTGACACCCAAAATGTCAGCTCCAGCTCCGGCTAGCGCTTCGGCTATTCCTCTACCAATGCCACGACTGGCGCCTGTAACAAGAGCTAATTTTCCAGTTAAATCAAAAATATTTAAAAATGACATTAATTAATCTCCTACTTTTATTAAACTTTTGAGTGCAGTTGGACTATTAGATAAATTATTAAAAGCAGTTTGAACTTCATCTAAATTGTTTACATCAGTGATTATTGTATTTGCATCAATCCCACCAGATTCTAATATTTTAATTGCTTTTTCATAATCTTCCTTTTCATAAACACGAACTCCAATCAACTCTAATTCTCTCCAGAAAAAACGAAACATATCAACAACTGGTTTTTCAGCGTGAATTGCTACCATTACAATCCTACCTCTTGTTGCTACACAATCTGTCATTACATCGACACCATTTTGAGAACCTGAAACTTCAAAAACTACATCTGCTCCTTTCTGATTTGTTTTCTTATTAATCTCTTCTATCAAATTATTTTTATTTGGATTGATTGTTTCAAAACCCAATTTCTGGGCAATTTTTAACCGAAAAGAATTTACTTCAGAAATTATTACTCTACCTCCGGTATCTCGAGCAACCATAGCAACTAAAACTCCAATTGGTCCTCCTCCAATTACCAATACATCCTCATCTTTTTTTAAACGTGAAAGTCTTACATCATGGCAAGCCACAGCAACTGGTTCAATCAAAGCAGCGTAATCCATTCTAAGTTTTTCAGGAAGGTGATGTAAGGTATGTGAAGGAACATTCCATATCTCTTGCAAGGCTCCATCAGTATCTAAACCTAAGAATTTAAGATTATGGCATATATGATTGTATCTTGATTTACAAGCTGGACATTCTCCACAATGATCAAGTGGTCGCACAACAACTGGCTGACCAACTTGAAAATCTTTTACCTTTGAACCAACTTGATGAACATATCCTGACATTTCATGTCCTATAATTCTTTCAAACCCCACTCTTTTATCCATGTGGCCAAAATACACATGCATGTCAGTTCCACATATTCCAACATATGCAATTTTGACTGCAACTTCGTCTGGTCCAGGTTCCTTTAATTTCACCTGTTCAACTGAAAATGTTTTATTACCTCTATAATATGCTGCATTTATCAAATTATTTTCCATTATAACCCTCACAAATAAATATAAAAGCTATCATTTGATCACTTGAATGTCATTACTAATAAAATAGAAAATTAAATTTATTTAAATTTCATAACTTTAAGTAAAATAATATTATTAATTATTTTTCGTTTTTTTTAAATTATAGATATGTTATTATTTTATTATGGAAGATTATTTCAATATAAAAGCCACTGGCAAAAATATTGAGCTTGGTTCTTTTTTTCAAAAATATAATATTAAAAAACTTTCGTCTGTTTTCTTAAAATACTCAGCTAATCCAATTAGCGCTAATACAGTTTTAGAAAAAAGAAATGTTTTTTTTAAGGTCAAATTAGATATTTTAATTGATAATAACATCAAATTTGAAACATTAGGGCGTTCTAAAATTGCAACTTTAGCACTTGACGAAGCAGTTGAAAATATATCAAAAAGATTAAGAAGACATTATAGAAAAATTAAGAACCATAGATTGCTTAATAACAGAATTGATAATGTAAAAAAAGATTTAGAAAGATTCCATCTAAATTCATATTAAGTTATATAAACACTATAACTTATTGATTATATTATTAAATTCTTAATTAATAAAATAATTTAATATTTTTATAAAGTTTTATATTTCAAAATTTATGAATTTGATAAGTTATAAAACCTTGTCATTTCTAACGCTTTCTTCGCAATTTTATTAAAATCTATTTCTATTAAAATTACTGTTTGGACAAAAACTACCGTTGACATAATAACCATTTTTACAGCACCAACTATTTAAATTAATTACTAAACCAATAAAAACCTCATCATAAGTCCCTCTAGTTAAAATATTTCATAAAGTGTTCCAAAAGATTTTTTTATCATTAATTAATTAATTGATTTATGATCTTGAGAAAAATTATTTATAAACTCAGTTAAACTTTCCTAAAAAAATTAATAATGTTCTCCTTCTTTTAATTACGACATAAAAAATATTTGTTAGGTTTTTAAAAAAAAGTCTGATAAATTTTTGTTATGAGAATATTTGCAAAATTACTTGTCGCAGCAATGGTAATATGGCTTTTAAGTGTTGTGATATGTGGTTTAGTAGGTGTTTCAATACAGTTTCCATTCACTTTAATAGAAGAAGGTGAAATTGCCTATCACAGATGGCAAACTCTAAGAATAGCTCTTTTTTTAACAGTTGCTTATTATGGTCTTCAATATGTATTAGGTCTTACAAAACAAGTCTATCCAATCAATTTTGTAAAAGTGTATATATTTAACATGTGTATTGTTGGTCTAGCATTGTTTTACAGATTAGATGTTGATAGAAAAGAATACTTAGTATTAGCATTTTGGTTACTCTTTTTGACGATACTTAATATTGCTACAGCAAATCGTTATCGTAGGCTATTCAAAAAAAAATAAGTTAAATTAATTCCTAAAAACAAGTGTAATCAATTTGATAATATAACCATACAGTAAAGTTAACATTGCTACAGATAGAGCAAGTCCTGTTTTTTCAATATCACCCCAATTATCCCATTTCCCAGCAGTTAAAGCTATTAAACCAATTAGTGTTCCAAGCCAACCAAAATAAATAGCACCGTTACCACAATTTATTATAAACTTATCTTTCTCGTTTTTTAGAAATCCATAACCAATACTTCCACCAGCAACAAATAAAAAGCTTAAAATATCATTATAATAATTAAATCCAACATGAGAAATAGCACCAATTATAATTATACAGCAGATTAATAATCCAATATATTGTTTTATTTTATCCATAAAAATATTTATTAATTAAATAATTCTAGTAATATCATAGTTTAGCTTAAGATTTATTAATATGAAGTCAACATGATATAAAGTGCATAAGATTGTGCTACTTTGAAAATTTATTAAACACATGAGTTAATTTATATTGAGTTTATATTGTAATTATCAAAATAATTAACACATAACATCTCATAATCAAGTTATCAAAATTTTCAACAAGGAGCATTAGATGGGACGAGCAGGAACTAGATTAATCGATAGACCTGAATTTAAAACAAAACCTAAGCCTGTAACTTTTTTAGCAGATGATAAAGTTTCAAATGCAGTAACTGTAATGTCTGAAAAAAATTATGGTTCAGTAATAATTGTTGATAAACAAGAGAAAGTTATTGGCGTAGTAACTGAAAGAGATATTGTTAAAAAACTTGTTAATGCTGGATTATCACCAAAAAATACTAAATTAGAAAAAATAATGACAAAAAACCCCAGAGTTGCAAATGAAACTGATAATGTAATAGATTGGTTAAGAATAATGTCTAACGATAGATTTAGAAGATTACCAGTTGTAGATGAAAAAAACAAAATAAAAGTAATTTTTACTCAAGGTGATTTTGTTTCCTACACATGGCCAGATTTAATTTACCAAGCTTCACAAATGGCTAAATCAAGTTTTATGAAAGGTTTTTCAATAAACTCATTATTAATTTTCATGTTAGTATATGCAGTTGCGATATTCGCAACGGTGAGAGCTTTTATAAATTAGTGTTTTTTTGAAGGGAATTTAATGTCAATATTTAATAAAATGGTTAAAGCAATAGATGATTGTAATATAAATGATTATTTAGATCTACTTCATGATGATTACGTATTTGTAAGACATCAGTCAAATCAAGAAGTTACTAAATCTGAATGGATACCTGTTGTAACAGGTATGTTTAATGCAATGAAAGAAGGAAAACTTAACTTTAAAAATAACAGATGTGTTTATGAAAATGAAGAGATTTTAGTAATTCACAATATAGGTAATTTTCCTGACAATACCAAAGAAGCTATAATGGCAGTTCATACCTTATCAAACGGAAAAATTATAAAAACTGAAAGTGGGGCAACCCGTATTGATTAATCACGTTTTTAAAAAAGATAATTATTTATTACTCAGCACATTTAGACTTAAATTTATAGTTCGGTCGACAAGTTAGACTAAGTATTAGTTAATTTTGATAATTAAAATTAAAATTATTTATTATTTAAAATCATCTGCCGTAAATTCATGAAGCACAATACCCCTGCTTCCGACAACTTTATTTACAAAAGTTTTTACTTTTGGTGCATGATATTTATCTAATAATGTTTGACAAGCTACAAAAGCTTTTTCATCTTTGTATTCAAATAATATACCAACTCTTGCTACGCCTTCTTTATTCCAAATTCTTGTCAAAACTCTTCTTAACATGCCTGCTTTTTTAAACTCTTCGATCACTTCAGGAGAAAATATTTGATCTTGTTTAGCCGCATATAATTCTAACTCATTTTCAGAAACAAATTCTCTTGTTGTATAATTAATTAGTTTTGATGTAGTCATTATTATATCCATTAGTAAAACATTATATTAACATAAAATTTATAAATATTTATATCGTTTTTAAGCATAAAACAAAAAATTATAAAATTTGTATAAATTTAACTCAATTCGGGCATGAGATACGTGGGTATGGGTAGATGTATATAGTTGGTGTGTGTAACAGATTGGGGTATTAGTGTGTAAAATAATTCATTAAAAAACATTAACTTTTATCAAAATAAAGTAATATGTAAAATTTTTGATTTAAATCACCTAAATTTAAAGATTCATAGGTCTATAGTTTAATTTTAATAACTTTTGTACTCCGATACAACTATACCTCTGTTATTAAATATTTTAAAAACAAACTTTGCAAGAACAGGACAATTTTTAGGTGTGAATGCATCATTTAAAATGTTTTCACATTTTTTAAAAGAATCTTGACTTTCATATTCAAAAACTTGAGTAATCCTATGTTGACCTTTATTCCATACTTTTGAAATCACATGACGTATTAATCCATTTTGCTTTAATTTTGAATAAAGTTCATTAGTCCAGATTTCATCAAGGGATTTTAGAAATAAGTCTAGTTCATTTACTGTTAAAAAATCCATGTAAAGTGAATTCAGAAAAGTTGTTTTTTTATTTATGATCATCCCATGTGCGTATTTCAAATATTAAAAATCAAAATTATAGTTTCTTTTATAGCCATTATAGCCCTTCAACCATTAGAATGTTTGAAATAGCATTTTCTAATCTTATGTTTTTATATGGTCTATATTCGTCGCTATTATACCATTCCATCGCTAATTTCTTGTTTGGAAACTTTACTAATACCATTCTAGTAGGTTTCCATAAATTTGTTTCCAAAGAATTTATTTCTCCACCTCGAATTAAATATTCGCCACCATAGCTTTCAATCATAGGTTTAACTTTTTCCATATATTTTTTGTATTTTTCTATATTTTTTATATCCACATCACCAATCATGTAAACAGCTTTACTAGTCAAAACAAATCCTTCTTGTAAATAAATTAGAATTACTTATTAAAATATATTAAAAATAAAAACTCTCTGTAAAGTATTTATCGTTAAATATTACAATTGAATGTTCTTAGTCTAAAAACTTAAAATAATAATGATTTAACTACATTCACTTTCAATTTTTCTCATTCTTTCAGTTTCTATATCAAAAATATAAATATCATTTTTGTTTTTTTCTTTTTTATCTCTTTTACTAATAAGTATGCCAAAAGACTTATCTCTTGATGAAAAAAATTTAAAAGGTTCATTTACAGGTCTATTAAAGTAGATTTTCTCTTTATTTTGAAAATTTAAATCTTTTAATGTTTTTATTCCTTCATAGTTTTTAGTAAATTTATCAGGGAAAGGCAAATCTTGATACCAAATTGGTTGACCCATAATACAATTTAAATTTAGGGGCATGGGACCATTAATTATTCTATAATACTTTACCCATCCAGCTCTTAATTTGTTTTTTGGCGTACCAAACCATATTTGGCATTTTCTATAGTCTTTTGTTTCACAGTTTCTTGCTTTAAAATAAAATTTTCCCACATTAATTTTTTTAATCACTTTTGAACATGTATTATTTATACAAAATAATTTGATATCATCTAATTTCTTACCTAAAGCAGAATTGTTAAATAATAACAAAAAAATAAATAAAAATAATCTAAAAGAGTCTATTGCAACTTTATTTGGAAATTTAAATATATTAATTTTGGTATAAATGATATTCACGGCTTATTAAAAAAATCTAAAAGTGAATTATCCTCATATATAGTTTCAGATTTCCCTCCATCTATAACTAAATTAACACCCATATCTTTGATTTGTTTCACAATATCTATATTTGTTTTATGAAATTTATCAGATGCTTTTTCATCAACCCATGTATTGACAAAATACAATGTGGTTTTATTAACATCAACTAATGTTGTATAACATAACCCTTCTTTGTAGGCATTATTGGGAATAGATTTTAAAGTACTTTTCATAGATACTTTTGCCAATTCATTTTGAAATTTCATAGTATGAATTCTAGAAAACATAGTAATATGATATTTAATTAAATGTTAGCCGTCAACATCATCAAATTAAATTGATTTCGTAAAATACGTTACTTCAATTAGTTGATATTCTTTGCTATTGAACTAACCAAATGCTTCTTCTTTATTGTATGAAACTTTATTTGTTAACTTTATAATATAACTATTTCACTGTCGTTTAACTTTTGAAGGATTAATTTCTTAGGAGAATAGCTGAAATATTTGATTTTGTTCTAAGACAAATTGACATTACATTAATAAATCCTAATCTTGGTAGAGCTTATGTAACAATGTGATTGGTGCAAAGGATAGGAATATTTGTCCACAAGAGCGCACTATTCCACTTCATCATGATATGATAACATATTAAATATAAATATATTTTTTTGCTAGTTAACTTATTATAATAACATTTGTCCAATGATTGATTTTCTGAGTATTGTTATAGCAGGATTTTTTTCTTGTATTGCATTGGATATGTTTGGCCGTCTCTTATTGATTTTATTTAAAATTCCCGAACCTTCATGGGGTATTGCTGGTCGTTGGTTTTTTTACATAGTCACGCGAGGTGTGATTTTTAATCCACAGATATCAGATGCTATGCCAATTGCTCATGAAGTAAAAATTGGATGGGCCTTCCATTATTTAATTGCTGTCATTTGGGCTGTTGTGTTTTATATATTCTTCATTAGTTATCCATTAGTAGAGTTATCCTATAGAAATGGACTATTGTTCGGTGCATTAACAACGATTGCCCCATTATTCATTTTCATGCCTTTTACTGGTCAGGGAGTGCTTGCAAGAAAAACTGCTATGCCTTTCTTAACTTCGCTTATTTTGTTAGCACGACATTCTGTTTTTGGGTTAGCTATGTTTGAAGGTTTTAGTTGGTTTCACTAGAGTGTACATTCTTATAAAATTTCATTATTATAGCTGTATGTCGTATTTAAGAGCATTTATAATTCTATTCTTATGTTTAATACTTACTGTATTTCAAGGTTGTGATAATTCAATTAACTCTTCAAATGTCATTGTAAAAATATATGGGTATGCTGAATATGATTGTACAGAAGATAAGTATAGACTTACAAAAGCAATTCCATTAATTCCATTTTTAAAAATAAACAAATGGTATACAAGAAAAGAATTTCACGAAGCTAATTATCAAGAAACGATAAAACTGTTCAAGGATTTGCCAATGAGTAATGAATCACTTAAAAAGATTGCACCTACCTTGCAAATGAGTAATCAAATTTTAAATGAAATAACTAAAGGAATAGATTGCAAGAACCCTAAAGATTTATTGTTTTAATTTTGAATTATAGATTTGGACTTGGGATTTTAAATAGTAGGCTAAGTCAAATTTGTTACCTCCATTTATATAAAATATTTTTACTAAAACCTTTCCATTTACCCCGCCTTATATTATTAAGAATCTATCTACCTACTTTTTTTGAAAAACTCTCTTAAATTATAAAGCCTAATCAATTATTAAAATTTAAAAAGAAATAAAAATTACTTTTTTTCCCTCCACGCAATATAAGATGATGAACCAACAATAAGTAATCCTCCTAACCATAGTGTAAATGGTGTACTCTCTATAAAAACTATGTAACCTATTAAAACTGCCCAAACTAATTTAAGAAAATCTAATGGTAATAATATAGTTAAGCTTCCTCTCTTAAATGCACTATTTAATAGAGTTTGAGCAATAGTTCCAGTGACTGCTATAAAAATAATAATTAGGAATTGATTAACATTCGGAATTGTAAGATAAGGATAAGCAGCAACAAAAGTAGCAGGTATCATTCCAACACCAGCATATAGTGATATTGTAACTGCAGAGTCTGTTTCTGTTAATTTCTTAATAAATATTAGAGATATGGACCATATAAAAGATGATATAAGTATCAAAAGTCCACCTAAATTAATTGAAATATCTGGTCTTAAAACAATGATACATCCTATAAATCCAACACATAAAGCTATAATTCTTCTTAATCTAATTTTTTCTTTTAAAAAAACAATTGCCAATAACGTTGTAAAAATTGGTACTGATAAATTTAAAGCCGTAACTTGAGATAAAGTTGTTAAAGTTAGTCCATAAAAAAAACATAGCATGGCAATTGAATTTGTAATAATCCTGTAAATTTGAAGTTTTGGTTGTTTAGTAATAAAGGTATTTAATCCCTGCTTAAAAATTAAAGGCGCAAGAACAAATATAACAAGTACACATCTTAAAAAGGTAATTTCAAAAACATGAATTTCATCAGATAAATATTTAGCAGCACTATGCATTACAATGAAACTAAATCCAGATATAATCATTAAGATGATGGAGATAGATGTCGATGAAAAGTTATTGAAATATTTTATAAACTTTTTTAATGAAGTTATCATAATATAACTTCTATTTAAAATTAGCAGATACATTTCCAAATAAGGACGAATGTACTTCAATTAAATTCACGTCGTCTATTGGAATTGGAGGACCATATGCGCCAGTTAAAATGAGGTCATTTTTTTTTATTATATTATTTATTTTAGCCTGTTCTTTTACAAACCATTCAATCTTTGACATTAAGTCTAAAGGCCATATTTTATTAGTCCATTCCTCTATGATTTTTTTGTCATAAATTAATTTTAGGTCAGTTATCTCATTAACTTTTGGTTTTTTAATTCCAGCGCCACAAACTATACCAGCATTAATTGCATTATTTGAAATATGTTCTGCTCCATGGGGTTTTTTTCCATAAAATATTAAGTTATGTATTTCAATTATGGGATGAATTGTTTCAATAGAATCCAATATATATTCTAAACTAATATATTCTGGCTCTAGGTTTCTTTTTAATTTTATTCCAAACTCAGCTTCCATTGCTGGATTTGAATAATTATTTTTGTTTAACTGTGCACCATTAAAATGCAACTCATTTTCCCACAACCTGCCCCAAGCTGGATGTGAAAACCCATATTTTTTTTGTGTTTGTTTTTGAACACTACCAATTTTATAACCTATGACTTTTTCACCTCTTTTAATTCTGAGTTTTGTCACAAGAGATTGAATTTTATAGGCATCTGCAATAGTTATGTTAATATTATTCTTAAACAAAACACTAGGTTTTTTTTTGTCGTAATCATTTAATATTTGCTTCGCATAAAGTTGAAGTTGATTTAGCAAAATCATTATAAAGCTTTACTTATTTTATTTCCATTTTTATAGATACCTGAAAATTCATTATATTTCATACCATTTGACGAGTAAAACTCCCAAATACCGTCTTTTTTTCCATTTTTAAAACTACCTTTATACTCTAATTGTCCGTTGTAATAATACCCAACCCAAACACCTGTTTTTTTACCATTAATAAATTTACCTTTATAATTAATTTTACCATTTTCAAAAAATCTTAACCAAAGCCCATCTTCTAAATTATTCTTATATTTTCCTTTTTCTATGTATTGACCGTTTTTACTTAATGTAATAAAGCTTCCATTTTTTAGACCTAAATAATAATTTGATATAGAAAACACTCTCCCATTATTATAATATCTTGTCCATTTTCCATGTCTTTTTCCATTTTTAAATGTACCATTAATTTCCCCAGTAACTATTCCATCAAATGGATTTTTCGAACCTTTTTTGTAATAAAGTCCATTATTCCAAATTAAGTCACTCATTGTTTCACCTAAAATAGAAAAAGGTATAAAAAAAAATATTAATGATAATGCTAAATAAAATAATTTCATTCTAAATAGAACTTAGAATATTTAATAATCCTATGATGTCAATACGAAAGAAACTTACATCAGATTGTGCATCACTATATACATCACCACTTAATATGATTACAATAAAAACATATATTTCAATGCTTTATCACATCACATTGAAGAAGAATGCTGAGCTCTAGACGCTCTGTATACACTTCATGTGCACCATCAATATTGCAGCACAAGCATTACCAACAGTTTATGGATTACAGAGTCTGTGTCAACAGGTACAAATGGTCTACCATATGGTCTACTCCTAAAATTAGCGTTCTTAGTATAGGTAACTGTAAACATTGTAGGTGTCATTAATATCCTCTTAAAAGACATTATACTGCCTTACATTTTAAATGTTTACACCCCACGCATGAGCCATGGGGGTATGGGTAGATGTATATAGTTGGTGTGTGTGACAGATTGGGGTGTGTATCTTTATTAACCTAGCTATAAATTTTTAAAAATGTTAATTAAAACATTTAACATTTGAATTGAAGTAACTATCTCTACATTCAAATTCATATTTATTCTTTATTAAAAGTTTATTAATCTTTTTATTAACAAACATAACTTCTCTTATATATTTATCCTTAACAATAATACTTAATGTTTTTCTTTCTAAATCATGAAATTTAATTTGAGAATAGTATAACATCTCTAATATAGCCTGTTCGTGGTCAGAGATTATCATATTACAATTACATCTTAAGTCTAAGTGAACTTTATAACCAATACAAATTGTACTCATCAACTCATCAGTAAGAGTTGAAAAATTCACTATATTAAACTGTTTATAAAAACATTTAAGTGGTAAAATTGGGTCTTTATTAAATTTAATATTATTTGCCCAAGTTCTTATTCCGGATAAAATAATTTGTTCTGTAATATTTAGTTCCGAGAAAAGTAAAAATTTTGATGTCATATTAATAATGATAATAATAATGATTATCAATGTCAATTATTATATGTATTTTCATATAGTTTTATAACTCAAGTCCAAGTTTTAACGAGTGTTATGATTTAGAAAAAAGATTTTTTAAAATGTTCTGAGCAGAAAGATGTATAATGCCACTGTATATGTGATGAAATAAAAAAATGGGTGTTAATCTGCACAACAGTTTACTGACTCACTACAGCACCCGTCACTGCAACAACTATTGCTACATTCTCCAGTGTTACAACCATCACTACAGCAGCCCTCTGCACAACAAGTGTCTTTGCAACAAGCACCCTTATTATCTATTAATTCATTCATTACAGAACTCCTTTGATAATAGTTACGACTTTTAATTTTAATTACATTGGAATTATATCATAATCAGCTATAAAATTCCAAGTATTTGTAATTCTCCCCCACGCATAAGCCATGGGGGTATGGGTAGATGTATATAGTTGATGGGTGTGATAGATTGGGGTGTGAGTGTGTTAACTATACTAATTAGCATTGTCTTTTGATATCTTATAATCCAACAACCATTTCTCAAAAACCAAAATTGCATCATCCATTTCAGGTGTTTTATTAGGGTGTTTTTTTGCTCTTCCTAACATTGTTGATACTACATTGACTTGATACTTTGTGTCTCTTCCTTTTATAGCGTTAAGAGTATATATTGCCTTTTCTTTATTCTTGAAACCAAGACCTTTTAAAGTTGTTTCAGGTTTGTAATCTGAATATAAAGATAAGTTTAAAGGTTCTATTTTATTTGATTTTGACTTATTACTCATTGGCATTGAATCAATAAGCTCAAATATATCTTCGGGTACTAAGGTATCAAATTCCTTTTTTAAGGTACCGTCGTAACCTATTAGTTTAATTGAAAAACTAAGCCCTTTTTTTCTATTTGACATAAGTTTAATATGTCTTTTGTGGAATTCTTTTATGTACTCTTGGTAAAGTTCTTTACTTCTTTTATAATTATTATCTCTATAGCAAGTAGTATTGAGTAAAAGAATTCTACATTTCCATTTATACTTTGTTAAATCCATAATTTAAAAAGAACCGATAACCTCATAAATATTAAACACAGCAATCATTAATATACTAAGGAAAGTTAGTGTAGTTCCTCCAACCCTTAAAAAAGGACTATGCCTCATAAACCCAAACCCTATTCCATGCATTAACCTTGATATTAAAAATAAACCAGAAACTAAGTACAAAAAGTGAGGATGTGAGCCATTAAATTCTGCAATTAAAAGTAATATTAAAAAAAATGGAGTATATTCAATAAAATTACCTTGAGCTCTAACAGACCTAGAAAGAGCTTTTTCACCAAAGTTATTAAATGCAAAAAATTTTAAAAACGAAGCACCTCTAAGTGCAATCACTCTTGCTGATAATATCAACAACCATATTGCTAATAGAGATGTAAATAAAGTACTTATCATGTATCAAATTTCTCATTATTTTTATCAATGTTATCAGAACTAGTTGTTTTCTTCATTTTGCACATTTCTTTTAATGCTAGTCCGGTTAGCAACCCTATGCCCATTCCAATAATAGTTCCTTTTATCATTCCTAATCCCAACATTTTTAACTCCTAATATTTAGTAAATAAGATTAATTGATACAAACCTGTGAGAATACCAAAAAAAATATATAATCTTACCTGAGATTTTATTAGTGGACTTAAAATAATTCTGAACAGATTTGACATTAGAATGACTTAATTATTATTTATCTTAATTCAATAGACTTTATTGATTTTCTGATTTTACTTCCACCAATATCAGGCATATAAGTTTTACTAAAGGCATTAATGCAATTATAGCCCCCTTCTCTAATACACAGATTTATAATTGAACGAATTGATGAAAATATTCTTTTCACAGTTGATACTAATAATCCTTTATCTAATAAATAATCTCTGAAAGCAGATGCATCTTTTGTTTGATAATTATCAATTGATAAATCACCTATAAAATCTATTACATTTTGAATATTCCTTTTAGCACCTCTTATAAAAGTTTTACCTTTATCAATTCCTTTTAACTTCAAATAAGTATCCAATGCTTCACTAAGTAATGGCAGATTAGATGATTTGATTTTTCTATCATTATCATTAATCAAATGAATAGCAGGAATTTTCATCTGAGTTATTCTAACTGATGTCCAATAATCATCTAACTTTTGAAGTATTGATTTTTTAGAACGTATAGCTGAAATATTTGATTTTGTTCTCAAACAAATAACAATACGACTGGTCTTATAATGACTTTTTAAATCATTTGGAACACGTTTACTGAAATAATAAACGCCACACTTTTTATACAAATATGATACATTTAAATGGTTTACCATATGGTCTACCCCCTTGACGCACTAAACAAAATATACTTGCACATCAATGAGTTAAGCTGATAATTTAACAGGAAGTGGTGCGCTCTAGAGGACAAGTATTCCTATCCTATGCACCAATCACATTGTTACATAAGCTCTACCTTAGATTATGATTTATTACTGTAATGTCAATACGCACGAAATGTGCATCAGTTTGTGCATCACTAAAATTAACCGTTACTGGTATAGGGTAAGTGGTACATCCTAGGTGCTAATAATACTCCCTTTATTAATACATTTATATGTAACACTTTAAGTGTTCTCACTCCCCGGGCATGTGCCATGGGGGTATGGGTAGATGTATATAGTTGGTGTGTGTGACAGATTGGGGTGTGAGTGTGTTAACCAGTTTAATGAGTCATAGAGAGTCATACAGTAGTGTCAGTGTAAGTAGAGTCAACTGGTACATAAGGTGTGGTTATAGTGGCTGTGTGAGTCTGTATGAGTCAGGGATGGTGGGGTATATATGTATAATTAGGGTATGCAGCAGATGGGGTTATTTAATAATGATATTTTATTCAATGTATTTAAAAATTTCGCTTAACCAAGTTTTTTTTAAAAGCGTTGCTTTTTAAATGGTTTTGGATGAACATAAATTAAATGATAAAAGGAGAAAATAATGTCAGGGATAGTAAAGAAATCTTTTAATAATCCAGACGAGTTACGAAGTCCAGATAAAGCAAATGTCCATGTATGTGATTTAGGTGGTGTTGCAGCTGCCAAAATGGTACTTCAACCTGGTTGGAGTTGGTCAACTTGTATTAAACCTTTAGTAGGTGGTGAAAGTTGTCAAGCACGTCATGTTGGAACTGTACTATCCGGCTCCATGTCTGCGAAGCATAATGATGGTACCGTTGAAACTTTTGTTGCAGGTGATGTGTATGTAATTGAACCTGGTCACGATGGTTGGGTTGAAGGTGATACTGAGTGTGTAGCTTTAGAATTTAATGCGACAGCTGCTAAGACATATGCCGCGAAAAATTAACATTTACTTAGTCATTTGAGACAATACCTACTACTTACATAGAACAACCAGTTTAATGTCTCATAAAAAGATATTTAGCAGGACTAATGTAATCAGAGTCAATTGTGCATCCGATGTGCTTACAGTGTCTGTGTGAGTCTGTATAAGTCAGGGATTAGTTATGTAGGCTATTTATATATAGCTTGAACAGCTGAAGGAATGGTAAAAGAGTGGAACTATATTTTTTGATATAAATTAAATAATTTCCATCTAAATATGTTATTTACTTATCATGTACTTTTATAATTAATTTAAATTAACAAAGGAAAAATGATGGGTGAACTTAATACAAAATCACAAAAAATAATATTTACTATTCAATGTAGTATCAAGTCTGATGCTAACGAATTTAGAAAATGGGCAAATGACCGTGCCGCAAAATACGTGTTTGATTTAAAGGAAGTAAAAACTATAAGTTATGAATGGTATTTGTCTGACGATAATAAAGAAGCAACATTAGTAGAGTCATTTATTGACAGTGATGGTGCTATGCAACGTTTAAATAACCATATGTCAAGCCCTATAGCCGAAGAAGTTATGCAACATGTTGATATTAAAAAATGGTTAGTTTTTGGCAATTCTAAACAAGACTTAATTGATGCACTAACTCCTTTTGGAGCTAGTTTCAACAGGCATCATTGTGGTTTCAATCATAGTTCAGAATAATATTGTTCAATTTCTAAAGATTAAGATTCTTAATGAACTCATTTGAAGAACTCTACAAACTTTATTAATACATTTATATGTAACACTTTAAATGTTCTCACTCCCCGGGCATGTGCCATAGGGGTATGGGTATATGTATATAGTTGGTGTGTGTGACAGATTGGGGTGTGAGTGTGTTAACTAATTTAATAGAGCATACATAAGTCTGTATAGGGGTGTTGTTAGTTTCTTGAGTGTTTGGAGTAGTAGCTAAGTGAATTCAGGGAGTGTAAAAAACAAAGTGGAAAAAATTTTTTGCCTTTTTATTTAACACAGATAGCTTTAATTGATATTTTAATATATTGTGAATCTTTATAGATTTGGAGTTTCTATTGGATATAAAAGCAAATTTAATGACCTATAATACCTTTACTTTTAAGACAGAAGCGCAAATGCTTCTTTTTAAAAGAATTTGGGAAGATAATGGTACAGCACTGTTTGATAAACTTAAAAAAAAAGGATGTATGAGATTTTGTCTTAATCAAATCTGGAATGTAAAAGGAACATTTAAGATGTCTGTTCTTTTTGAGTATGAAAGTCCAACCTCATTTAAACAATGTCAAAATGAATTAGAAAATTTTACCAAAAATATTATGAAAGAACTTCAAGCCGCAGACCCTGTTATAGAGGCAAGTAGAAACATTGTCCTTCAGGACTTGAGAGTTTAGCTCCTAAATCACACAGAAGCCTACACCCACTATAACCTTATCTCATGCACCATTGATTCTGTTTACACTGATGCTGCTGTATAACCCATTGAAATAGTAAATTTTTTTTTAATAGACACTAAAATCTTAAAATTTTTCTAGCCAAGGTCTTATTTCCAATTCCCAAGACCATACACTTCTTTTTTGATTATAAAATTCTAAATATCTTTTTGCAATCTCATCAGGACATAATTTATCTTCATCATTTTCATATGGTCTATTCTCAGATACTATGCTTCCATCTATTATAAAGTGACCTATATGAATATTTTGTGGATGTAATTCACGTGCTAATGATTGTGCTAAACCTCTTAAAGCAAACTTACCCATTGCGAATACTGATGAATTCGGAAAGCCCTTTGTACTGGCAGATGCTCCAGTAAAAAAAATACTTCCTGAACCTTTTTTCTTCATTCTTTTAACTGATTGTTGTGCAACTAAAAAAGCACCAAATGATGTAATGTTTAATGCATGTCTTGTATTTTCTACATCTAATTCTTCAATAGGTCCTCTTACTCTTGAAGATGGATTATAAATAACCAAATCTGGTTCTTCATTTATATCATCTAATTTGCTAAATAAATTTTTAACATCAATTGAAGATGATACATCGCACTTAAAAACATTTGCCTCTAATTCTTTCTTAACATTATCAAGTTTATTAATATTTCTTGCTACTAAAGAGACAGACATTCCATTTTTATGAAATAACCTTGCAAGAGATAAACTTAATCCACTGCCTACACCAATTATCAAAGCCTTTTTGGAGAGTGACATATTATATTTTCCTATTGATTATAAAATTTAATAAATATTAAGTTTTTGTAAATGAATCTGAACTCATCACTTTTGCAATTGCAGTTTCCAATTTTGCTCCTGAAGCAGCTCTAATTTTGGTTAATTCTTTATCACCAGCAAAATTATGTAAAGCTTCTGGAGTTTCAAAATCCATAATAACTGTCAATTTATTATCATTATCTTTTTCAGTACCAGCAAATACTAATTTTCCCCCATGTTCATTTAATTTATATTCATTATCAATAAACATTTCTTTCCATGGAGCAAAACCTCTCTCCAAATCAATTTCCATTTTAACTATCATTAATTACTCCTTTTTTGAAAAAGCTTTTTATTTACAAAGTTTAAACAATTAACCAAATTTAAAAAGAATTAAAAATTACTTTTTTGAAATAATTATTTAATAATGTCCGTCAATCTGAGTTATATCAACCATTGCATAACAAATAACAGACGTTTCACTTAAAAATGTTAATGATAATGCTTGAAAATTATTTCATTCTGACTTTATGACCTTGTGGCTCGGTGATTGTGATTAAAATAATTTTTTTAAAACTATTGTTTGTAATACATCAACATTTTTGGAAAATTAAATATTTTACTCAAAATACTTTTTTTTGCATAAGTTTCGTAAGTTTCATTAAAGTTCACAAAATCTAAATCAATTTTTCCAAAATTTTCAACCTTCTGACTGATTTTCTCAATTTGATAATCTTGATACGTTTCTATAAATTTAGAAAATTGATTCGTTAATAACCAATACTCATCAGACTTAATTGAATTTTTCAGAAGTCTATGTATTAGAATTACACTTTCGCCAGATAACTCTGTAAAATCTCTAATTTTAGTTATATGAAAACTTCCATAATGAACTACTATTTTTAAACTTAGATTTTTTGCCTGCTGGCACGGGTCACATGGACAACTCTGAACAAATTGTAATTTAGAAAGTTTACATTTAAAGTTATCATTAGCTAGTTTCATAAAACGCAAAATATTAAAAGCTTCATCTTTAGGCTTTAAACTTTCAACATAAAAAAAAGCCGCATCTCCCTCAATTTTATTTAACTTCATAATAGGTTCAAATGAAGTGATAATTGTTTCTAATAAATCTTTAATAATTATTTCAGCGTGACTTTCCCAATAAGAAGCAAGTTTACTACCTATTAAGGGTTTTTTTTTCATATTATGTATTTTTATAAATTCTGTAAATCCACTTATATCAGCTATTAATAAAAACCCATTAACTTTATCCATTTTCACTCTCTTAAAAAATTAATCTTAGAAAATTTAATTATGAGATTAAAATATTGACATAGAAATGTTAATAAAATTTTAGCTAAATTTTTATAATTTGTGCATCACCATGTACATCACCCCATAAGCTGATTTCAATTAATATT